>NZ_JBXASK010000004.1:0-551303 GCF_058809215.1 Caulobacter sp. GW821-FHT10F06
CGGGCGGCGGCTTCGGCGGCCCCGGCGGGGGCGGCGCTTTCGGGGGTCCTGGCGGCGGCGGGTTTGGCGGCGGCGGCTTCGGCGGCGGTCGCGGCGGCTTCGGCGGCCCGCCGGCCGGCGGCACGACGTTCCAGATCGGCCTCTATCACACCGTCAAGTTCACCGACGAGATCGTCATCCGTCCGGGCCTGGCCCCGCTGGACCTGCTGGACGGCGCCTCGCTGGGCTCGGGCGGCGGCACGCCCAAGAACCAGATCGACCTGCAGTCCAACCTGTCGCGCAACGGCCTGGGCGCCAGCCTGAACGCCACCTGGAAGGAAGGCACCACCGTGCGCGGCTCCGGCTCGGCCGGCTCGCAGGACCTGGACTTCTCGTCGCTGACTACGGTCAACCTGCGCCTGTTCGCGGACCTTGGCCTGCAGCAGGCCCTGCGGAGCAAGCCGTTCTTCCGCGGCGCCCGGGTCAGCGCCTCGATCGACAACCTGTTCGACGCCAAGCAGAAGGTGCGCGCGCCCGACGGCACGACGCCGATCACCTATCAGGAAGACTATCTGGATCCGCGCGGTCGGGTGCTGCGGATCAGCTTCCGCAAGGTGTTCTTCCCGCCCCCGCCGGTGCGGACGGGCAATCCTCCAGCGGTGGCGCCGGGGTCGGTTCCGAACGCGCCTCGCCAGGAGGGGCAGCCGAGAACCTAGGCGTCTCGCGTTTGGACCTCGCCCTTCGACGAGCTCAGGGTGAGGTCCATTGCCGACGCATCAGTCGAAAACCTCATCCTGAGCCTGTCGAAGGACGAGGTTTTCGCCCCTACCGCCCCCCGCCCAGCGCGTGCAGCAGGAACGCCCGCACGTTGCGGGTCAGGATCAGCGACAGCGGACCCAGCACGCCCTGCATCTCCGGCGGCAGATGGTCGCCGGCCTCGGCGCCGTCGAACACGTAGTGGTCGAAGATCGCCCGCCAGGCCTGGCGCTGGGGCTCGGGCAGGTGCCGCAGGCTCATCATGGCGTGGATCAGCACCTCGAACGGCGAGCCGGCCTTGCCGGCCAGGTCGTTCCACCAGTAGTTCACCAGCACGTTCAGCGGCCCGGTCGAGCGCACATGGTGCCACCACAGGGTCGGGATGTAGATCGCGTCGCCGGGCTCCAGCTCGGCGCTGATCCCGTGCGGGATGGCGTCGGCGAACTTCGGATGCTTCTCGAGGTCCGGCGCGTCGAGATCGACGAAGCTGACCGGCTGGCCGGCGGGCGTGAAGTCCAGCGGGCCGACATAGAGGTTCCGGGTCTGGTCGGGCGGGAACAGCGTGAAGCGCCGGCGGCCGGCGCAGACCACGGCGATATTGTCCGACAGGTCGTAGTGCGGGGCGATGGTCGTCTCGCCGCCCACCCAGACGCGGGCCTCGATGTCGGGCGCCAGCAGGGGGTTGCGGTTGGCGGTCTGGAAGCCCGGCAGCGCCTGGGCGGCGGGGGTGGAGCCGACATAGATCGCCGCGCCATCCGTCGTCGCCAGGATCTGGTCGATGGCCGCCGACAGCCGGGTCTGCTGGCGCGCGAAGTTCACCGCCCGGCCCTGCGGGGCGTAGAAGAACTTCCCCGCGATCTGCGGCGGCCCGACGAAGGCCTGCACGGGCGCGCCGCTGTCGAGACCCTTCAGATAGGCGGCGACCTCCCCCGCCCGTCCCGCCGCCACCGCCGGCCAATCGGCCGCGAAGTCGCGCAGGACGATAGGCGCGTAGGCGGGGACGATCTCGCCGTGGAAGATCTCCGGCGTGACATCGGCGCGTTCGGGGATGGGAGGGAAGCTGGGGGTCATTGAACTCATCTACTACCTTGTCATCCCGGAAGCGCGTAGCGCTGTCCGGGACCCAGGGGCCAAGGCAATGCGGTGGCCCTGGGTCCCGGCTCTCCGCTGCGCTGCGGCCGGGATGACAAGCTATTTTACCGTCGCCGGCTCGAGATACCGCGCCGCGAAATCCAGGAAGTCCGGCCAGTTCGGACCCGCCGTGTGGCCGCCCTCGTGCTGGCGGAAGGCGAGATCCCCGGTCGCGACCAGCGTCCCCTGCGGCGGGAAGGCCGTCACGCCCAGGTCCTTGGCCCCCAGAAGCCGATAGACCGGACCAGCCGCCACCGCAGCCATGAACATCCCCCGGGCATCGACCCAGGCGTCGTCCTTGTCGTTGCCGGCGCTGATAAACAGCGGCCGGGGCGCGGCCAGGGCGATCAGCTCGTGGGCGTCGACCGGCAGATCGTCGGCGGTCAGCGGGCCGGCGTAGCGCAGGAAGTTTCCGGCCATCCAATGGTACTCGCCCGAGGCCGCCAGGTTCTCCAGCTGCTCGCCGCGCTTGCGCCGGAACAGCTTGGCTCCGCCCTCGCCGGACGAGGCGATGAAGCCGACCGCCAGGCGCGGCTCGTAGGCCATGGCCAGCAAGGCGGCCTTGCCGTAGCGCGACATGCCCTCGATCGCCACGCGCCTGGGATCGACGGAGGGATCCGTCTCAAAGCGGTCGATCACCCGCGACACGCCCCAGGCCCAGGCGCGCAGGGCGCCCCAGTCCTCGGGCGAGCGGGGCTTGCCCCGGTTCATCAGGCCGATGATCCCGCCGGTCAGGCCCTCGCCCTTGTCGGCCTGGATGCTGGTCGGATCGAGGATGGCGTAGGCCCAGCCCCTGGCGATCACCAGGTCGCGCCAATCCTGCACGGTGGGGGCTGGTCCAGGCGGAGCCGAACGCCCGCGCAGCCACGGCGCGCCGTCGGGGAAGCCCAGCTCCAGCACCACCGGGACCTTGGCGGCGTTTTCCGGCGTCACCAGCAGCAGGTCCAGCGTCACCGGGATCGACGGCGCCCGAGCGTTGTCGACCACACCCGACAGGCGCTTCTCGACCACCGCCACGCCGGCGCGGACAGCGCGGGTCTGGCTGACCACCGTCCAGGCGATGGCCGGCGTGCGGGCCGGGACATCGCCGTGGACCTCGTGGGCGAAGAGGTCGACCAGGCGCGGGCGTTGCACGGTCCACCACTCCTCGGCCCTGGTCACCGGCTTGCCGTCGGGCAGGACCAGCGGGTCGGGCAGCAGGCTGTAGGGCCCGGCCCTGGCCTCGTCATAGTTCACCGCGTTGGGCGCGGCGGGGTTCATGCCGTCGACGCCGGACCGCAGCGTCTTCAAGTGCAGGGCGTCCAGCATCCGCTGGTGATCGGCCGCCGTCGCCGGGCTGACCTGGGCCAGCGCGGGCGTCGCCGACAGCAAAGCGGTGGCCAGGGCGATCTTGGCGATTGATCTTACAATTTTCATGCGGTCATCTGACCACCGATGCGCACCCTGATCCAGACCCCCGCCCGCACCTTTCTCGCCGCCCTGTCGGCCGTCTTACTGTGCGCGCTGCCCGCCGCCGCCGAGGAGATCCCCCGCCTGACCCGCCACGGCGAGGCCACTCAGCTGCTGGTCGACGGCAAGCCGTTCCTGATCCTGGGCGGCGAGCTGGGCAATTCCACCGCCTCGAGCCCGCCCTATCTGCAAAAGCATTGGCAGGTCCTGAAGGCCCTGAATCTCAACACCGTGCTGGCCCCGGTGGAATGGGACCAGATCGAGCCGGTCGAGGGCCAGTTCGACTTCTCGGTCATCGACGGGGTGATCCAGCAGGCCCGCGCCCACGACACCCGGCTAGTGCTGCTGTGGTTCGGCAGCTGGAAGAACAGCATGTCGACCTATGTCCCGGCCTGGGTGAAGCGCGACGGCAAGCGCTTCCCGCTGGCGCGCTCGGCCGACGGCAAGGTCCAGGAGATCCTGTCGCCCGTCGCCCCGGCCACCATCGCCGCCGACGCCAAGGCCTTCGCCGCCCTGATGGCCCACCTGAAGGCCGTCGACGGCGAGCAGCGGACCGTCCTGATGATCCAGGTCGAAAACGAGATCGGCATGCTGCCCTCGGCCCGCGACCACTCGCCCCTGGCCGAGGCGGAGTTCCGCAAGCCCGTGCCGGCGGCGGTGCTGAAGGCGACCGGCAACACCGGTTCGGGAACCTGGGAGCAGGTGTTCGGCAAGGGCGAGGCCACCGACGAACTCTGGCAGGCCTGGGCGTTCGGCCGCTTCGTCGAGGCCGTCGCGTCGGCCGGACAAAAGGCCTATCCGCTGCCGATGTACGTCAACGCCGCGCTGAACAAGCCCGGCGCCGCGCCCGGCGGCTACCCCAGCGCCGGGCCCCTGCCCCATCTCTACGAGGTCTGGAAAGCGGCCGCGCCGTCGGTGTTCCAGGCCCCGGACATCTACTATCCCGACTTCACCCACTGGGCGGCGCAGTATGAGCGGCCGGGCAATCCGCTGTTCATTCCCGAAGCCGACCGCGCCGGCAAGGTCGAGGCCCCGGCCAACGCCTTCTGGGCGTTCGGCGAGCACGACGCCATCGGCTTCTCGCCCTTCTCGATCGAGAACGTCGACGACCCGGCCCGCAACCCGCTCTCGGGCGCCTACGCCCTGCTGCGCGACTTGGCGCCCGTGATCCTGGCCCACCAGGGCCAGGGCAGGATGCGCGGCTTCCGCCCGCCGGTGTCGTTCGACGGCGCCGTCGACGAGAAGCCCCAGACCCTGGCGGTGGGCGACTGGTCGGTGAAGGTGACCTTCGTCGATCCCTGGACCCCGAAGGACCAGCAGACCTTCGCCGCCCACGGCGGCCTGCTGATCCAGCTGTCGCCCGACGAGTTCCTGGTCGCCGGCTCCGGCGTCACCCTGACCTTCGGCGAGGGCGTGGGCCTGGAGAAGGTCGTCGAGGGCCATTACGTCGACGGGAAGTGGATCGAGGACCGCTGGCTCAACGGCGACCAGACCCACCAGGGTCGTCACGTACGGCTGGAGCCGGGGCGGTTCCAGGCGCAGCGAGTGAAGCTGTATCGGTATGGGTGAGGGCCGACGCCAAGGCTTACCGACGTCCAGCATTTCTCTTTATTTCGTCATTCCCGCCCTTGTGGCGGGAACCTCTTTATCCGCCGCAGGTGCGGGAGTGGCGGCGTGCTCAGCACGCCGCTTGCGGTTCACGTGACAGCTGAAAGAGGGGTTCCCGACACAAGGGCGGGAATGACGGAGCCATTGAGGGCTTTGACCGCCAACCGTCGCAATCAAAAACATATCGCGCGCGATTTATTTTCCGAGCTGCGCCTTGAAATCATATCGTGCACGATTAAATCGTTTCCATCATTCTTTCGCAATGGAGCGACCCCGATGACCATCCTCTACGAAGCCCGCGCCACCGTCGTTGGCGGCCGTGAAGGCCATGTGCGCAGCGACGACGGCCTGCTGGACCTGCAGCTGTCGATGCCCAAGGCGCTGGGCGGCAAGGAGACCGGCTCCAATCCCGAGCAGCTGTTCGCGGCCGGCTACGCCGCCTGCTTCCAGAGCGCCCTGGCCTTCGTGGCCGGCAAGCAGAAGATCGGCCTGACGGGCTCGCAGGTGACCGGCGTAGTCGGCCTTGCCCCGCAAGAGGTCGGCTTCAAGCTGGAAGTGGCGCTCGAGGTCGAAACCGAGGGTCTCTCGCAGGCCGACGCCGAAGCCCTGGTTGCGACGGCGCACCAGGTCTGTCCCTATTCGAACGCCACGCGCGGCAACGTCGATGTCGCCATCACCGTAAAGGCCAAATGAGCCAGTCCAAGGACATTCCCGTTTCGGCGCCGGTCGAGGTTCTCCGCCTCGACCGGCAACTGTGCTTCGCGCTCTACGGGGCGGCCCAGCGCGTCCAGCGCCTGTACCGTCCCCTGCTCGACGCCCTGGGCCTGACCTACCCGCAGTACCTGGCCATGCTGGCCCTGTGGGAGCGCAGCCCGCGCACCGTGGGCGAGATGGGCGACGCGCTGGACCTGGATTCCAGCACCCTGACCCCGCTGCTCAAGCGGCTGGAGGCCGGCGGCCTGCTGGCCCGCACCCGCGACCCGCGCGACGAGCGCCGGGTGATGGTGACCCTGACCGACGAAGGCCTGGCCCTCCGTGACAAGGCCCTGTCGATCCCCGAGCAGATCTTCTGCCAGGTCGGCCTGCCGTTCGACGAACTGATCGCCCTGCGCGACAAGCTCAAGACCGTGGCGGCTTAGGCGGCCACGGCCAGTGCCACGGCCGATAGGGCGCGGCCGGCGGCAGGTGGTCGATCAGCACGCGCGCCGTCAGGTCGACCTCGGCCGCGATCGGCGGCGGCTCGCCGAACACCGCTTCCCACAGGGCGGCCCATTCCCGGTCCTCACGATCGCTCACGACTCGGCTCCTTCGCCGAGTCAAATGTGTAATCCCGTCAAGGCGTTGCTGGTAAACGGCGCGGTAACCAAGCTTTCTTGTCAGGGCTGCCGGGCCAGGTCGTAGATCCGCTCGCAGGCCGTCCACTTCTCGCCCGGCGCCGCCCAGGGCAACGCCTTCTGGAAGGTCCACATCAGGGCCTCCCAGGCCTGGACCTCGGGATCGGTCGCGTCGGCCGCCGCCTTGGCCTCGGCGGAGAAGGTCTCGTCGACCTCCATGATCATGAAAAGCCGGTCGCCGGTGTTATAGATCTCCAGCGCCTGGATTCCCGCCGAGCGGATCGAGGCGTTGATCGCCGGCGGCGTCCGGCCGGGAGCGTGCCAGGCGCGATAGGCGGCGATGGTCTCGGGCTCGTCTTTCAGGTCCAGGGCGAAGCACAGACGGCGCATAACGGCTTCCTACTCGGTGTCGTTTTCATATTTGACGACGACATTCACATATGATGGGCTGCGAACACAAATACGGCCCGGCCAACGGGCGCGACGGTGAGGGAAACACCCATGCAAAGCGGCCGACAGCCGAAAACGGCGCTTCTGCCCCTGGTGCTGATCACGACGCTGTTCTTCCTGTGGGGCGTGGCCAACAACCTCAACGACGTGCTGATTCCGCAGTTCAAGAAGACCTTCATCCTCAACGACTGGCAATCGGGCCTGGTGCAGTCGGCCTTCTACATGGGCTATTTCGTGCTGGCCCTGCCGGCCGGGATGGTGATGCGGCGGTACGGCTACAAGCGCGCCGTCGTGTTGGGCCTGGTCCTCTACGGCGCCGGGGCGCTGCTGTTCTGGCCGGCCGCCCAGGCGCGGGAGTATTCCTGGTTCCTGGCGGCCCTGTTCGTGATCGCCAGCGGCCTGGCCTTCCTGGAGACCTCGGCCAACCCGCTGATGACGGTGCTGGGCGATCCGGATCGCGCCGAGCAGCGGCTGAACTTCGCCCAGGCCTTCAACCCGGCCGGCTCGATCGTCGGCGTGTTCATCGGCCGGCAGTTCATCCTGTCGGGGCATGAGCCCACCGCCGCCGACCTGGCGGCGATGTCCGACTGGGGCCGCGAGGAATTCCTGAGCCGCGAGGCCCTGGCCGTGCAGGGACCCTACCTGGCGCTGGCCGCGGTGGTGCTGGCCCTGGCCGCGATCGTCGCCCTCGTCCGCTTTCCCGTCCAGGCCGGCAAGCCGCCGGCCGACGCCGACCAGGGCTCGGTGCTGGGCGACTTTCCCCGGTTGCTGGCCCGCCCGCGCTTCGTGCTCGGGGTGGTCGCCCAGTTCTTCTATGTCGGGGCCCAGGTGGGGGTGTGGAGCTACATGATCCGCTACGCCCAGGCGGAAATCCCCGGCATGGGCGAGAAGGCCGCCGCCGCCGTGCTGATGGGCTCGCTATGGGCCCTGCTGGCCGGCCGCTTCATCGGCGCGGCCCTGATGAGCGCGGTCGCGCCGTGGAAGCTGATGGCGCTCTATGCGGCGACCAACGTCATCCTGGTCGGCGTCGGCGTCGCCGTCGGCGGGACCACCGGCCTCTACGCCCTGGCGGCGACCAGCTTCTTCATGTCGATCATGTTCCCGACCATCTTCGCCATCGCGGTCAAGGACCTGGGGCCGCTGACCAAGACCGGCTCGTCGTTCGTGGTCATGGCCATCATCGGCGGAGCGGTGATGACGCCGCTAATCGGCTGGGTGTCGCACCTGTCGTCGATGCGGATGGCGATGATCGTGCCGGGCGCCTGCTTCGCGGTGGTCGGGCTCTATGCGCTGTCGGCCGGCCGCACGGCCCTGGCCCGCCCCGTCGCCGCGACCGCACACTAGCCGATGCTGATCGACGCTCATCAGCATGTCTGGCGTCTCGGCCGCAACGACTGCCGCTGGCCCACGCCGGACCTGGCGGCCATTCATCGCGACTTCGACCTGGACGACCTGGAGGCCGCCGCCGCGCCCGTGGGGCTGACCGGCTCGGTGCTGGTGCAGTCCCAGCCCAGCGACGCCGACACCGACTGGCTCTTGGCCCTGGCCGAGACCTCGCCCCGGGTGCTGGGCGTCGTCGGCTGGGCCGATCTGGCCGCGCCGGACGCCCCCGCCCGCATCGCCGCCCTGGCCGCCCGTCCCAAGCTGAAGGGCCTGCGCCCGATGCTGCAGGACCTGGACGACGAGGCCTGGATTCTGCGCGACGCGCTGACGCCGGCGCTCACGGCCATGGTCGCCCACGGCCTGAGCCTGGACGCCCTGGTCCAGCCGCGCCACCTGCCCGCCCTGCGGATCCTGGCCCAACGCTGGCCGGGCCTGGCGATCGTCGTCGACCACGGCGCCAAGCCGCCGATCGCGGCGGGGGCGCTGGAGCCCTGGCGCGCCGACATCGCCGCCGTCGCCGAATGTCCCAACGTGTTCTGCAAGCTGTCGGGTCTGCTGACCGAGGCCGCGCCAGGGCAGTCGCCGGCCGCCCTGGAGCCCGTCGTCGCCCATCTGGTCACGGTCTTCGGACCCTCGCGGCTGATGTGGGGCAGCGACTGGCCGGTGCTGAATCTGGCCGGCGACTACGCGTCGTGGCGTCGCCTGGCGGAGACCTTGAGCAACCTTTCGCGCGCCGAAGACCTGGACGCACTGTTCAGCGAGACGGCGCGGCGATTCTATCGGTTATAAACGCCCATGGCCGAGTCCGAAGACGATCGCAAATATCGCGCGCCCGCCCTGGAAAAGGGCCTGGACGTGCTGGAGCTGCTGGCCTCCAGCGGCGAGCCCCTGACCCTGTCGCAGATTTCGGCGGCGCTGGACCGCTCGGTCAGCGAGCTGTTCCGCATGGTCCAGGTGCTGGAGTTCCGGGGCTATGTCGGCCCGGCCACGGCCGGCGACGGCCTGGTGCTGACCAACAAGCTGTTCGCCCTGGGCATCAGCCGCGCCCCGGCCAAGGCCCTGATGGAGGCGGCGATCCCCCGGATGCGCCAGCTCAGCGCCGCCATCGGCCAGTCGTGCCATCTGGCCGTGGCCAGCGGCGACCAGATGGTGGTGGTGGCCCGCATCGAGGCTCCGGCCGACCTGGGCTTCTCGGTCCGTGTCGGCTATCGCCGGCCGCTGGTCGAGGCGACCTCGGGCCTGGTGCTCTACGCCTTCCAACCCGAAGCCATCCGCGCCGAGTGGAAGGCCCGGCTAAAGCCCCTGGTCGGCGCCGAGCGCTGGAACGCTTTCGAGGCCCGCGCCAAGCAGGCCCGGGCCGCCGGCCACTTCAGCGCCGACAGCGCCGTGACCAAGCTGATCGTCGACCTGTCGGCCCCGGTCATGGCCCCCGACGGCGTCGCCGCGGCACTGACCAGCCCCTACCTCGAGAACCCCGCCGCCATCCCGATGGACCAGACGGTCGCCGCGATCCAGGCGACCGCGCGGGAGATCTCGGCGGAGCTGGGCGGGGCGGTTTAGAGGGCGGACGAGCCTCCCCCTACTCCACCACCAGCTCGAACGGCGTCGCCGGCAGGCGGTTCTGACCGTAGAGATTGAGGATCGGGCTCTCGGCCCAGGCGAAGCGCACCCGCGTCGGCGACAGCCCCGCCGGAACTGCGATCCGCACCGTCGCCCCCTCGACCAACGCCTCGACGAACCGGCAGGCCGCCGCGTCGCACAGCTCGAACCCGACCGGTCGCGCCGCGCCGAACACCGTCAGGGGCTGGTCGAAGGTCACGCTCACCGTCCCGCCCTGGCGACGGGCCGACAGCGGCGCGGGGCCGGCGGCGTTCAGGCTCGTCTCGCCATAGGCCAGCTTGCGGGCCAGCAGGGCCAGGCGCGCGCCGACCTGCTGCTTGTTGGTCGGGTGGATGTCGTAGATGTCGCCAAGATCGACCGCCGAAGCCATGCCGACCTTGGGATCGGCCGCCGCCGTGCGGCGCTGGACGTCGCGCAGGGCCGCCCAGCCGGACTCGGCCGGCATGGACTTGTAGGCTCCGAAACTGGCCAGTTGCACCAGCAGGAACGGCGCGTCGGGCGCGGCGAACGCGCGCCGCCAGTCGGCGATCAGGGTCGGCATGAGGCGAGCATATTCGGGCGCCTCGGTGACATTGGCCTCGCCCTGGTACCAGGCGAAACCCTTGACGCCATACGGCGCCAGCGGGGCGATCATGCCGTTGTGCAGAGTGGAAAGGCCGCTGGCTCCCAGCCATGGCGCATGCGGCGGCAGGCCGGTGGCGGCCAGATCGGTCGAGACCTTGTAGCGCCAGCTCGCGCCCAGCGGGACGAACGATCCGTCGTCCAGCTTCAGCCCCTTCTGCGCCGCCGGACCCCAGGCCCCGCCGCCGCCGCCGGTGTCGATGACCCGCACCGCCACGACATTGCGGCCGGCCTTCAGCGCGCCCCTGCCCAGGCGGTAGGCGCGCGGCGCGTCCCAGCCCTCTGTCGAGCCCACGGCCTTGCCGTTGACGAAGGTGGTGTCGATGTCGTCCACCGGGCCCAGGGCCAGGGTCGCGCCCTGCGTCGCCTGCTGGGCGGTGAGGGTGATCTCGGCGCGCAGCCAGATCACACCGTCGAAGGTCGCAAGGCCCGGCGCGGCTTCCCAGAAGTTCTCCGCCGGCAGGATGGCCCAGGCGCGATCGTCGAGGCCGGGGCTGGCCCAGCCCCTGGCGTGGGGCTCGACCCGCGCCGCCCAGCGATCCAGCATCGCGCCCCAGCGGGCCGCGCCGGCCTCGGGCGAGCGCGCGTAGTCGGCCAGCACCGACAGGCCCTCGTCATAGGTCTTCAGGGCGGTCAGGCCCTCGCGGCTGATCCAGTCCTGGATCACCGAGCCGCCCCAGGTGGCGTCGATCAGGCCGACGGGGACGCCGGTGGTCTTCTTGATGTCGCGGCCCATGAAGTAGCAGGCGGCGCTGAAATTGCCGGCCGTCTGCTGGGTGGCCACGCGCCAGACCGCGGCGTCGGCCAGGGTCGAGATCGGCGACGGCCGGCTGACCTTGCCGGTCTGCAGCAGGCGGATGTTCGGGTCGCTGGCGGCGGCCACCTCGTACTCGCCGCCCATGGTCCGGCGCAGCGGCAGCTCCATGTTCGACTGGCCCGAGCACAGCCAGACGTCGCCCATGACGAGGTCGGTCAGGGTCTGGGTCTCGTCGCCCGAGCGGGCGGTCAGGCTCAGCGGCGGGCCGGGCTCGCGGGCCGGCAGGGCGGCGGACCAGCGGCCCTGGGCGTCGGCGACGGCGCTCGCGCCCTGGCCGGAGAGGTCGAGGACGACGGCGGCGTTGGGCTGGGCCTGGCCCCAGACGCGGATCGGCTGGCCGCGTTGCAGGACGGCGTGGTCGGTGAACACCGGGGCCAGCAGCGGGGCGGCGCTGGCGGTGGCGGCCAGGGTCGACAGGGCGGCGGCGAGGAGGAGGCGCAGCATTATTCCAGCATCCCTTTGCTTGTCATCCCGGCCGCAGCGAAGCGGAGAGCCGGGACCCAGGGGCCACCGCACCGCCTTGGCCCCTGGGTCCCGGACAGCCTCTGCGAGGCTTCCGGGATGACAACGTGTTTTGAGCTTCGCTATTGACCCTTCGCCGGACATACGGCCCCAGCCGGATCGGTGGTCAGCTTCACGCCCTGCACGGTCACCGTCAGCGCCCCCGCCGTGCCCAGCAGGAACGGCTCGGCGACCTTGGTGACGTCGGTCCCGGCCGCCTGGAAGCACTTGAGCGGGACCTTCAGGCTGGTCCACGCCCCGACCGGCGCGGCGGTCAGGACCGGGGTGACGTCCAGCTTGCCCCAGCCGATCGACAGGCTGACCGGCGCGCTGGGCTTGGCGTCGAGGCGGTAGTCGACCAAGAGGGCGATGTCGGCATTGGTCTGGAACGACAGGTCGAGGGTCTCGTCGCCGGCGATGGCGGCCGTGGCCGGCCCGCCGCCCGGGAACACGATCTGGCGTCCGGCCTCCTGCACGCCCCCGGCGTCGACGGGGCGGATCTGCACCCCGGCCGAGGCCTTGAAGGTGAACGGCGCGGGCGTCTTGCCGGCCACGAAGTAGTTCGAGACGTTCAGCGACGCGGCCGTCACGCCCGAGACTTCCGACAGCTTTGGCAGTCGGACCTTGTCGCGATAGGTCAGGCCGTAGCCATAGGCGAACAGCGGGGCGTAGACCTTGTCGCCGCGATTGAGCGAGGTCTGGGCCGCCGACCTGGGCCAACTGAACGACAGCTTGCCGTGGAAGTCGGTGCGCGGCTTGCCGGTCTTGTCGCCGATGATGACGTCGGCGATCCCGCCCCCTTCCGAGCCCGGCAGCCAGGCGTCGACGAAGGCGTTGGAGGCGTTGAGTTCGGGGTTCACCCACAGCGGCCGGCCGGTCAGGAACACCGTCACCACCGGCACGCCGGCGGCCCTAAGGCGCTTGAGCAGGGCCAGGTCGGTCTTGTCGCCGGCCTGGTATTCCAGGGTCTTCAGGTCGCCGACGCCCTCGGCATAGGGAGTCTCGCCGATGACCACGATGGCGACGTCGGGCCTGGTCTCGAACCTGCCGTCGAGGTTCAGGGTCGCCTTGCCGCCGCCGGTCTCGACCGCCTCCTTCAGGCCCGACCAGATCGACTGGGCGTTGGGGAAGTCCGAATTCTTGTTGTCGGTGCCCTGCCACGACAGGGTCCAGCCGCCCGACTGGCGGCCGATGTCGTCGGCGCCCGAGCCGGCCACCAGCACGTTGGCGCTGCTCTTGATCGGCAGCACGCCGTCGTTCTTCAGCAGCACCAGCGACTTGCGCACCGCCTCGCGGGCCAGGGCGCGGTGCTCGGGGCTGCCCAGCACGCCGTCGCGGTCTTCCCACGGCCGGGCGGTCTTGAAGAGGCCCAGCCTGGCCTTGACCCGCAGGATGCGGCGCACCGCGTCGTCGACCCGGGCCTGCGGGATCTGGCCGGCCTTCACCTGGGCCACGGTGTTGTCGAACAGGCCCTTCCAGCTATCGGGGGCCATATACATGTCCAGACCCGCATTGGCGGCCTGCGGGCAGTTGGTCGGCACGCAGCCGGCCACCTGGCCGTGGCCGTTCCAGTCGCCGACCACGAAGCCGTCGAAGCCCATCCGCCCCTTCAGCACGTCGGTCAGCAGGCTCTGGTTGCCGTGCATCTTGACGCCGTTCCAGCTGTTGAACGAGGCCATGATGGTCAGGGTCCCGGCGTTGATGGCCGGCACATAGCCCTGGGCGTGCAGGCGCACGAGCTCGCCCTCGGACACCCGCGTGTCGCCCTGGTCGTGGCCCTCATGGGTGCCGCCGTCGCCCAGGAAGTGCTTGGCGCTGGCCGCGACATGGCCTTGCTGCAGCACCCCGCCCTGGCTGACCGCGCCCTGCAGGCCCAGGATCATCTGGCCGGCATATTGGCGGACGATCTCGGGATCTTCCGAATAGCCCTCGTAGGCCCGGCCCCAGCGGTCGTCGCGGGGCACGGTGAGGGTGGGTCCGAAGGCCCAGTCGAAACCTGACACCGCTGTCTCTTGGGCCGTGGCGATACCGATCCGGCGGATCAGATCAGGGTCCCGCGTCGCGCCCAGGGCGCTGTTGTGCGGGAAGAGGGTCGCGCCCACCACGTTGCCGTTGCCGTGCACGGCGTCGATTCCGAACATCAGCGGGATGTTGGTCCCGCCCCGCGTCGCGGCGGCCTCGCGGAAGGCCCGCACCGTGGCCACCCACGGTTCCTTGGGCGAGCGGTCGGGCGCGCCCAGCGGCGGCGAACTGCCCCCGGCCAGGATCGAGCCCAGCGGATAGGTCTTGACGTCTTCGGGCTTGATCGAGGCGGTGTCGGCCTGGATCATCTGGCCGACCTTCTCCTCCAGGGTCATCCTGGCGAGCAAACCGTCCACGAAGGCCTCGGTCGCCGGATCGACCAGCCCCTGGCTCTTGGCGACGGGCCAGGCGGCGGGGTGGGCGGTGGCCGCTCCGCTGGGAGCCAGGACCGGCTGGGCGGCGGCGAAACTGGTCGAAAGGGCGGTCGCCATCAGGGCGACACGGAGGGTCCTGGTGTTCATGCTCCCGTTTCTCTTCTTTCGACGGTTGTGCCGCCGTGTTGATGGTAGCGGTATCGCAAAGCTCGACGCCGATCCATACACGGTCTAATTAGTGCGACAAATAAAATGAAAATGGTTTCATGGGAGGAATCGATGGGGCGTTTCAGGCGGATCCTGCTGGCCGGCGCGGCGCTGGCGAGCCTGGCCGGCGGTCACGCCCTGGCCGCGGACCTGGTCCTGGCCTCGCCCGACGCGGATCTTTCCATCACCCTGTCGGACGCCGGCGGCCAGGCGCGCTACGCGGTGACCTACAAGGGCAAGGCCCTGCTGAAGCCCTCGCCCCTGGGTCTCGCGCTCGACAAGGGCGGGGCCCTGTCGCGGGGCCTGACGATCGCCGGCTCGAAGACCGCCAGCGTCGACCAGACCTATGACCTAGTGGTCGGCAAGACCCGCACCGTCCGCGACCGCTACAACGAACTGACCGTCGACTTCGCCGAGGCCGGGCCGACCGGGCGCAGGCTGCGGGTGATTGCCCGGGCCTATGACGACGGCGTGGCCTTCCGCTACGTGCTGCCCGACCAGCCGGGCCTGGCGGGCGTGGCCATTCGCGGCGAGGAGACCCGCTTCGACTTCGCGGGCGACGACGCCTGCTGGGCGCTCAATCTCGGCCGGTTCGGCACCTCGCACGAGGGGGAGTACGACCCCGTCCAGGCCTCGAAATTCCGCGCCTCGGCGCTCTACGAACTGCCGGTGGTGTGCCAGACGGCGGGCGGCGCGGCCTTCGCCTTGGCCGAGGCGGACCTTAAGGACTTTGCCGGCCTCTACCTGACGGGACGCGGCGACGGGGGCCTGGGCCTGCAGGCCCAGCTGTCGCCTCGGCTGGATGATCCGAAGATCGCCGTGAAGACCCGGATCGGGACCGACACCGTCTCGTCCTGGCGGGTGGTGATGGTCGGCGACAGCCCCGGCGATCTGGTCTCGTCAAACCTGATGACCAGCCTCAACCCGCCCACGGCCCTGGCCGACACCAGCTGGATCAAGCCCGGCAAGGCGGCGTGGGACTGGTGGAACGGCTCGGTCGCGGCGGGGGTCGACAAGCCCGGCATGGACACGGCGACGATGAAGGCCTTCATCGACTTCGCCGCCGCCCAGAAGCTGCAATACATGCTGATCGACGACGGCTGGTATGTCGGCTCGGGCCAGGCCCCGCAGGTGCTGCCGGGCACGGACGTCACCCGCCCGATCCCCGCGATCGACCTGCCCGCCCTGATCGCCTATGGCCGCGAGCGGGGCGTGGGCATCCTGATCTGGGTGCACTGGAAGGCGCTGGACGACCAGATGGACGCGGCCCTGGCGGCCTATGAAAAGTGGGGCGTGAAGGGGATCAAGGTCGACTTCATGGACCGCGACGACCAGCAGATCGTCGACTATTACCATCGCCTGCTGGAGAAGGCCGGGCAGCACCGCCTGATGGTCGATCTGCACGGCGCCTATCGGCCCACGGGCCTGGTGCGTCCCTATCCACACTTCGTCACCCAGGAGGGCGTGCTGGGAGCGGAGTACAACAAGTGGAGCGCGCGGATCACCGCCACCCACAACGTCACCCTGCCCTTCACGCGCATGCTGCTGGGGCCGATGGACTACACGCCGGGCGGGTTCAGGAACGTGCGGCCGGCGGACTTCGAGCACCAGTTCATCCTGCCCACGGTGCAGACTACGCGCGGCCAGGCCCTGGCGATGTACGTGGTCTATGACAGCCCGCTCAGCATGGTCTCCGACAGCCCGGTGACCTATGCCGCCTCGCCGGCGGGGCTGGACTTCATCAGCGCCGTCCCGACCAGCTGGGACGAGACCCGGGTGCTGTCCGGCGAGATCGGCCAGTCGATCGTCATGGCGCGCCGCAAGGGCGCGGACTGGTGGGTGGGGGCGATGACCAACGAGGCCGGGCGGACCGTGAAGGTCCCACTGGGCTTCCTGGGCGCGGGGGCGTTCAGCGCGGACATTCGGCAGGACGGAACGGAACCGACAGGGCTGGTGGCGACGTCGCGTGTGGTGTCGGCCAAGGACGCGATCACGCTGAAGCTGGCGCCGAGCGGTGGCGCGGTCGTGCGGATCAGTCCGAAATAGCCCTCCAACCTTGTCATCCCGGAAAGCCCGAAGGGCTTGTCCGGGACCCAGGGGTCGGCGCAGTGCGGTTGCCCCTGGGTCCCGGCTCTCCGCTGCGCTGCGGCCGGGATGACAAGCAAATTGCGTACTCATGAAGTTGGGCTCAGACCCGGGAAACGCTTCCTATGACCTTCACCCGACGCGACCTGATCGCCACGGGCGCCGCCCTGGCCGCCTCGCCTGCCCTGGCCGCCCAACGCTTCCAGCCAACCTGGAACTCCCTGACCGCCTACCAGACGCCCGACTGGTTCCGCGACGCCAAGCTCGGGATCTGGTCGCACTGGGGGCCGCAATGCGTGCCTGAGTTCGGCGACTGGTACGGCCGGCAGATGTACCAGCAGGGCAACCCCTTCTACGAACACCACCTGAAGACCTGGGGCCACCCGGCCGACTTCGGCTTCATGCAGTTCATCCCGCGCTGGAAGGCCGATCGCTGGGACCCCGAGGCGCTGATGAAGCGCTATGTGGCGGCCGGGGCAAAGTACTTCGTGTCGATGGCCAACCACCACGACAATCTCGACATGTTCGACAGCCGCCACCACGCCTGGAACACCACGCGCGTGGGGCCCCGGCGCGACATCGTCGGGACCTGGGAGAAGGTCGCCCGCGCCCATGGCCTGAGGTTCGGGGTCTCCAACCATGCCGCCCACGCCTGGCACTGGTGGCAGACGGCCTATGGCTATGACGCCGAGGGCCCGCGCAAGGGCCAGCGCTACGACGCCTTCCGGCTGACCAAGGCCGACGGCAAGGGCCAGTGGTGGCAGGGCCTGGATCCACAGCAGCTCTATGCCGGCCGCAACATGGTCATTCCCGACGGTATCGACACTATCAAGGCCGCCAACGCCTGGCACGACGCCCATGACGGCGAATGGCTGGAGACACCGCCGCCCAACAACCCGGCTTTCACCAGAAATTGGCTGCTGCGCCAGAACGACCTCGTAGACCGCTACAGGCCCGACCTCGTCTATTTCGACAATTACGGCCTGCCGCTGGGCCAGGCCGGGCTCGACGCCACGGCCCACTACTACAACGCCGCCGTCCGGCGCGGCGGCGCGACCGACGTGGTGGTGACCGGCAAGAAGCTGTCGGCCCTGCAACGCCAGGCCATCGTCGAGGACGTCGAGCGCGGCTTCTCGGACCGCCTGCGCGACCAGCCCTGGCAGACCGACACCTGCATCGGCAGCTGGCACTACGACCGGCCGCTGTACGAGCGCGGCGGCTACAAGAGCGGGCGTGAGGTGATTCAGCGGCTGATCGACGTGGTCAGCAAGAACGGCTGCCTGCTGCTGTCCATTCCCCAGCGCGGCGACGGCTCGATCGACGACAAGGAAGAGGCCGTGCTGGCCGACATGGCCGGCTGGATCGCGGTCAATGGCGCGGCGATCTACGCCAGCCGGCCCTGGCGGGTGTTCGGCGAGGGCCCGACCCGGCTGGTCGAGGGCATGCAGAACGAGGGCGGCGCCAAGCCGTTCGAGGCGGCCGACATCCGCTTCACGACGAAGGCGGGCGACCTCTACGCCCTGCCGATGGCCTGGCCGTCGGGACCGCTGACGATCACGAGCCTGGCGAGCGGCGTGGCGGGCGAGGTGGCGCGGGTAGAGCTGCTGGGCGGCGGCGATCCCCTGCCCTTCACGCGGACCGCTGACGGGCTGCAGGTGGACCTGCCGGAGCGGCGGCCGGCGTTCACCCCGGTGCTGAAGATCAGCGGGCGGGGGCTGGTTTAGACAAGGCCGAACGCCCCCTCCGTCGCGATGCGTATTCGCATCGCGCCACCTCCCCCGTTTCACGGGTGAGGAGAAGAGAGGCTTTCCTCCTCCCCTGCGCAGCGGGGGAGGTGGCGCGGCGCCGATAGGCGACGTGACGGAGGGGGCGTCCCAGCGCCAATCGCCCAAAGAAAAAGGGGACGGACACAAGGTCCGTCCCCTCTCAGGTCGCAGCCGTTGGCGCGTGCGGAACTCGAAGCGTTCCGCCGGTCCGGCTGTCGTCTTGGTTTAGCGGAACAGGCTCAGGATCGACGAGCTCGAGGAGTTCGCGATCGACAGGGCCTGGATGCCCAGCTGTTGCTTGGTTTGCAGCGACTGCAGCTTGGCGCTTTCCTTGGCCAGGTCGGCGTCCACCAGGTTGCCCACGCCGGCGTCGAGGCTGTCTTGCAGCTTGCCGACGAAGGTCAGGTGGGTGTCCAGGCCGGTCGAGTTGGTGCCCAGCGAGGCCAGCTTGTTGGTCGCGGTGCCCAGCGCGGTCGAGACCGTGGTGATCATGGTCTTGGCGGCGGCGGCGTCGGCGAAGGTCGACGACGACGACAGGCCGATGCCGGCCAGCGTCAGGGTCTGAGCGTTGACCGTGAAGCCCGAACCGTCCGAGTTGGCCAGGAAGGTCAGCTTGGCGGTCTTGCCGTCAGCGATGCTCACGCCGTTGAACTTGGCGTTGTCGGCGGCCTTGGTCACCTGATCGCGCAGGGATTCAAAGTCGGCCTTCAGAGCGTTGAAGCTGGCGGTGTTCAGCGAGGTGTCGGAAGCGGCCAGGGCCTTTTCCTTCATCTTGCCCAGCAGATCGGTGATCGTGTCGCCCGCGGCGAGAGCCACGTCGATGGTCGATTGACCGCGTTGCAGCGAATCCTTGACGGCGTTGATGCTGTTGGCGGTCGCCGACTGGTTCTTGGCCGTGGCCCAGATCGCGCCGTTGTCCTTGGCGCTGCCCACCTTCTTGCCGGTGGAGATGCGTTGTTGGACGGCGGCAGTTTCTTGATTGGTGGTGTTGAGGTTCTGCAGAGCGATCAGGGCGCCCTGGTTCGTGTTGATGCTGTTCAGCGCCATTACGAAGATTCCTTCTAGGAGGTCCCCGGCGTCGTTTTGACTACCGGCAGGCGTTTTGCCTACCGAACAGTATCAAGCAGCAGGATTTCTATTTCGTTTAAGACATAGTGTCGCATGCTTAATACATGCAAGATATTCGTTAATGCTAACAAGTCGAAAACCTGTCCCTCGAAGGGGCGATATGAGTCTAATTAGACTCATCGCAAAGCCCCGAACTGCGGGGACTCTGTCGACGGCATTAGGAATAGATTCACCAGAATCGACGGCTCAACTTGGCGCGCGGCAATGTTCAGAGATGAACGCCGCGTGGGTCGGCATTTGAGAAACCACGCGGGCGATGTGATTTTTCATTCCGGCCATGCGGCGCGCCACGTCGGCCGGATCGCGGGCGTCGGCCAGGGGCTCGTAGCCCGTCGGCGTCACCCCCTGCCCCAGCAGCACGGCGATCCAGCTGGCCTCGGCGAAGAGCTCGTCGGGCAGCTGCACCACCCGCCCGCGCGACCGGAAGACGGCCAGCTTGCGGTGCAGGCTTTCGGGGACCGACATCGCCCGGCAGGCCTCCCACAACGGCCCTGAACGGCCGTTGATGAAGTAGTGCAGGATGATGAAGTCGCGGATGTGCTCCATCTCCTGAACAGTCAGGCGGTTGTACTCATCGCGCGCGACGACGTCGTTCTGGTCCAGCGGCAGAAGATTGAGCAGACGGATGATCGCCGTCTGGATCAGGTGGATGCTGGTGCTCTCCAGCGGCTCCAGGAAACCGCTGGCCAGGCCCAGGGCCACGACGTTGCGGTTCCAGGGCTGCTTGCGCCGTCCGGTGGTGAAGCGCAGGAAGCGCGGATCGGCCTGGGCCTCGCCGTCCAGATTGGCCAGCAGCCGCGCGGCGGCGGCCTCGTCGTCGATATGACGGCTGGAATAGACATAGCCGTTGCCGATGCGGTGCTGCAGCGGGATCCGCCAGCGCCAGCCGGCCGCGTCGGCGGTCGAGCGGGTGTAGGGCGTGAAGTCCCCGCCGTTGGCGCAGGGCACGGCCACGGCGCGGTCGCAGGGCAGCCAGTGGGTCCAGTCGTCGTAACCGGTCTTAAGCGCGCCCTCGATCAACAGGCCCCGAAAGCCCGAGCAGTCGATGAAGAGGTCGCCCTCGACGCCTTGGCCGCTCTCCAGGGTGACGCCCGTGACGTCGCCGCTCGTCGCGTGCTGCTGGACCGAGGCGATCTTGCCCTCGACGCGGATGACGCCCCGCGCCTCGGCGTGGCCGCGCAGATGGCGAGCATAGAGGCCGGCGTCGAAATGGAAGGCGTAGCCGAAGGTGGAGAACACCGAGCGCGGATCGCCGTCGCCCCGGCTGAACCGCCCCTCGCGCGCCGCGACGGCGGCCACGCAGTAGTCGTCCAGATCGCTCGTGTCGCCCCGCGCCCTCTGGCTGAGCCAGTGCTGATGGAACGACAGGCCGTCGATCGACGCGCCATAGGTTCCGAACGGGTGCAGGTAGCGCCTGCCCTCGCCCGCCCAGCCGTCGAACTGGATGCCCAGCTTGAAGCTGCCTTGCGTGGCCTTCAGGAAGGCGTTCTCGTCGAGACCCAGGAGCTGGTTGAAGAAGCGGATCGGCGGCACGGTGGCCTCGCCCACGCCGACCGTGCCGATCTCCTCGGACTCGACCAGCGTGATGGGGCCGTAGGAGCCCTTCAGCAACGTGGCGAAGGCGGCGGCGGCCATCCAGCCGGCCGTGCCGCCGCCCACGATCACCACGCGACGCGGCGCGTCCTGGCCCATCCGATTCCCCCTCTGATCCCCGCGGCCATCAGGGGGCGGAGGACGGGGGCTGGCAAGAGGCTAGTAGCGCAGCAGGTGCGGGCGGCGCGAACCGAAGTGCTTGGCGATCAGGCGCAGGGTGAAGGCGAAGACCAGGAACTGCCAGAGTTGGGCGAAGGGATGATGGCGGCGGCGCATGACGCGCTCCTTTGGGACAGGATGAATGAGAAAGGGCCGACCGGCGCCCTGGGAGGAGACGCCGGTCGGCCCCGAGCGGCCGGTGGGAGGGGGAGACCCGGCCGTAAAGGCTTAGCCGTGCAGCTTGGTCGCGGTTTCGGCGATCTTGCGGCCTTGGTAGCGGGCGCCGGCCAGTTCGCCTTCCGACGGCTGACGCGAGCCGTCGCCGCCGGCGATGGTGGTGGCGCCGTACGGGCTGCCGCCGGTGACTTCGTCGATCTTCATCTGGTCGGCGTGACCGTAGTCCAGACCGACGATGACCATGCCGAAGTGCAGCAGGTTGGTGATCAGCGAGAACAGCGTGGTCTCCTGGCCGCCGTGCTGGGTGGCGGTCGAGGTGAAGGCGCCGCCGACCTTGCCGTTCAGCGCGCCACGGGCCCACAGGCCGCCGGCCTGGTCGAGGAACGCGGCCATCTGCGACGGCAGGCGGCCAAAGCGGGTGCCGGCGCCGATGATCACGGCGTCGTAGTTGGCCAGGTCCTCGACCGTGGCGACGGGCGCGGCTTGATCCAGCTTGAAGTGGGCGGCCTTGGCGACGGCTTCGGGCGCGGTCTCGGGAACGCGCTTGATGTCGACGGTCGCGCCGGCGTCGCGGGCGCCCTGGGCGACGGCCTGGGCCATCGTCTCGATGTGGCCGTACGAGGAGTAATAAAGAACCAGAACCTTGGCCACGATGGCCTCCTTGGAAGTGCGTGTCGCGGCCTCGCCGCGTTCGATGGCGCGGGTTTTCTCACCGACCGACCTCGCAAGATAGACGAATAAAATGTATCGTTATGTTCGATAAATTCGAACGATCGAGAGCACGATGTCCGAGCCCGGCACGCCCACCCTGGATCAGCTGAATGTCTTCGTGACCATCGTCGAGGCCGGCAGCTTCGCGGCGGCCGCCCGACGGCTGGGCCGGGCCGGGTCGGTGATCAGCTATACGATCGCCAATCTGGAAGCCCAGCTGGGCGTGTCGCTGTTCGACCGCGAGACCAGCAAGACCCCGCGACTGACCGAGGCCGGCCGCACGGTGCTGGCCGAGGCTCGCACCATCGCCGGCGGCGTCGGGGCCCTGCGCGCCAAGGTCAAGGGCCTGCTGCAGGGGCTGGAGGCGCAGGTCAACCTGGTGCTGGACGTCATGCTGCCCGCCGCCCGGGTGGTCGACGCCCTGAAGGCCTTCCGCGAGACCTATCCCACGGTCACCCTGCGGCTGAACGTCGAGGCGCTGGGGGCGGTGACCCAGATGGTGTTGGACGGCAGCGCCACCCTGGGGGTCAGCGGTCCGCTGGACGTGGTGGGCGGCGGCGACGCGCTGGACCGGATCGCCATCGGCTCCACCGAGCTGATCCCCGTCGCCGCCGCCAGCCATCCCCTGGCCCTGGCCGGCCGCAACCTGCCCGGCGCCGGCCGCGGCCACACCCAGCTGGTGCTCACCGACCGCTCGCGCCTGACCGAGGGCCACGACTTCGCGGTGCTCAGCGCCCACACCTGGCGGCTGGCCGACCTGGGCGCCAAGCACATGCTGCTGAAGGAAGGCATCGGCTGGGGCAACATGCCCGAGCCCATGGTCCGCGAGGACCTCGCCGCCGGTCGGCTGGTGCGACTGGACATGCCGGACCTCGTCGGCGCGACCTATCCGATGCAGGCGGTGTACCGGATGGACACCCCGCCGGGACCGGCGACGACGTTTTTGATCGAGCGGTTTCGGGGGCAGGCGGCTGTCTAGTTTCCCTCTCTCATAGAGAGAGGGAGGGGCCCACACGAAGTGTGGGAGGGTAAGAGGTTACACGCTCTCAGAATAAGGCGCTGTGGTCGTCAATTCGTTCGTGCAGACCCTTAGCGGACAAGACCCGGGGCTCGACGGCCAAAGGTGAAACCTCTCACCCTCCCACCGCTTCGCGGCGGGCCCCTCCCTCTCTCTATGAGAGAGGGGTTCCGTGCGCGCCGCCCCTACCGCTTGCGCGGCACCACCACCGGCTGGCCGGCGTATTCCACGCTGGCGTCGGCGACGTCGAAGTCGACCGGCTTCGCGCCGCCGCCGATGAACCGCACCTTGAACACCCGCTTGTCGACCATGCCGTTGAACGACCCCGAGCGCGCCCCGATCGTCACCCGGCCCGTCGCGTCGTCATAGGCGATCGGGATGCGGCTGTAGGCGCCGCGCTGGTAGCCGTAGGTCAGGCCGTCGTCCTCATAGAGCTCGAACTTGCCGTCCTTGCCCGTGTAGATGACCAGGGTGATCGGCGCGTCGGGCCTTTCGCCGATGTGCTGCTGCACCTCCGTCGTCGGCACGATCGAGCCGGCCTTCACATAGAGCGGCATGCGCGACAGCGGAGCCTCGGCCTTGATCGTCTGGCCGCCGGCGTGGGCCTTGCC
This sequence comes from Caulobacter sp. GW821-FHT10F06, assembly GCF_058809215.1. Classification (NCBI taxonomy): domain Bacteria; kingdom Pseudomonadati; phylum Pseudomonadota; class Alphaproteobacteria; order Caulobacterales; family Caulobacteraceae; genus Caulobacter; species Caulobacter sp. GW821-FHT10F06. Next base: position 23,501 of record NZ_JBXASK010000004.1, read on the forward strand.
GGTCTCGAAGTCGTACCAAGTGGCGCCGGCCGGCAGGTAGACCGAGCGCGAGCGCGCCTTGAACTCGGTGACCGGGGCCACGAGGAAGGCCGAGCCGTAGAGATACTCGTCGTCGACGTTGCGGGCCTTCAGGTCGCCGGGAAAGTCCATGACCAGGCCGCGCATGATGCTGGCGTCGCGGTGATAGACGTCGCCGGCCAGGGTCAGGGTGTAAGGCATCAGCCGGTAGCGAAGCTCGTCGTACCAGGCCAGGGCCTTGTAGACCTCGGTCCCCTCGTCGGCGAGGTTCCAGATCTCGCGGTACGGGAACTCGCCGTGGCTGCGGAACACCGGGCTGAAGGCGCCGAACTGGAACCAGCGCAGGTTCAGCTCCTGCCACTCGGCCCAGTGGGCGGGATCCTTGTTGGTGTAGCGGTCCTCGACCGAGAAGCCGCCGATGTCGGTGGTCCAGTTGGGCAGGCCCGACATGGAGAGGTTCACGCCGGCCGAGATCTGGTCGCGGAAGTCGTCCCAGCGCGCCACGACGTCGCCCGACCACACGCCCACGCCCTGGCGCTGGATGCCGCCGAAGGCCGAGCGCGAGAAGATGAACGAGCGCTTGTCCGGATGCTGCTCCCGCTCGCCGTCGAAGACGCTCTGAGTGTGCAGCAGCGGATATGAGTTGAAGAACGCCGCGCCCGGTCCCTGCGCCGTCGGCCCCATGCGCAGGGTGCGCTCGGGGATGTCGAGGTTGGAGTGCATGTCCGGCTCGTCGCTATCCATCCACCAGGCGTCGACGCCGATGCCGCCCAGCTTGTCCTTGACCTGGCGCCAGTAGATGTCGCGCGCGCCCTTGGAATAGGGGTCGTAGAACGAGTTCAGATAGCCCGGACCCACCCAGTCCAGCGCGCCCTGCTCGACATTGCGCCTGTACATGTAGCCCTTGGCGTCGAGCTCCTTGTAGTTGTCCGTGGTCGGATAGAACTTGGGCCAGATCGAGATCATGAAGTGGCCGTCCATCGCATGGATGTCGGCCAGCATCTTCTTGGGGTCGGAGAAGCGGGTGTCGTCGAAGACGTGGCTGCCCCAGCTGTCGTCCTTCCAGTAGCGCCAGTCCATCACGACGTTGTCGATCGGCAGCTTGCGAGCCCGGTACTCCTTGAGCACCCCGACGATCTGGTCCTGGGTCTCGTAGCGCTGGCGCGACTGCCAGAAGCCGTAGACCCACGAGGGCATGGCCAGGGCCTTGCCGGTCAGCTCGCGATAGCCGCCGACCACCTGGTCCAGATTGTCGCCGGCCACGAAATAGTAGTCGACCGCGTGGGCGACCTCGGAGGTCAGGGTCAGCGACTTCTGCTGGGCGGCCGGCAGCGGGTTGTTGTGCAGCAGGCCGATATAGCCGTCGTTGGGATCCCACTCGACGCGGATCTTGTGGCGCGTCCCGGCGGTCATCGGGGCGGTGAAGTTGTGGAACCACGGGTTCCAGTTCTGCCGCCAGCGGTCGATCTTCAGCTTTCCGTCGACAGAGAGCTTGGCGTAGCTGGACGAGTAGAGCTTGAACTTCTGCACGCCCGAGACCGACGGCTCGACCGCGCCTTCCCACACCACGGTGGCGCCGCGCAGCGGCTTCTTGTCCGGTCCCGTCAGCTCGGCCGGCCAGTTGGCCAGGTCCTTCAGGTAGCGGTAGTCGATGTCCTTCTCGACGCGGGTCAGCTTCAGCTCGCCCTTGACGTAGTATCTGGCGGTGAAGCCGCCGGGCTTGCCCGCAGCGTCGAAGATCTTCAGGTCGCGCGAGGCGACGTCATAGGGCGTGGGGTCGCCGAAGCGGGTGATGCCGTTGTTGTCCCACAGGACGCCGTAGTTGCGGCTGGACAGCAGGAAGGGGATGGCGATGTCGCGATTGTACTGCGCCAGCTCGACGTCCTGGCCATTGTAGTTCATCTGGCCGTTCTGGTGTTGGCCCAGGCCGTAGAAGGCCTCGTCCGTGTTCGGATTGAAGCGCTGGCTGATCCCGTAGAAGCCCTTGCCGTCCAGGGTCAGCGGCTTGAAGGCCTGGCGGGGCTGTTCGGCCAGCACGGTCTTGCCCGCCGCATCCTTGAACGACACCGCGCCGGTGGCCAGCACCACTTCCGCGCTCGCCTTGCCGGCCTTCAGCACCACCTTGCCGCCGGCCTGCTCGACCGTGAAGCCGGCCGCGCGCGGCTGGGCCACCACCATCAGGCTGGCGGGCGTGTCGAGGCTGTCGGTGGGCGTGGCGGTGACGTGAAAGGCGCGGTCGCTCATCACCTGCACCCGCACCTTCTTGGCGGGTCCCGAGGCGGGGGCGACGACGACGCCGTCGGCGGTCTTCTCGAACCCCGTCTCCAGCGCCAGGGCCGAGGTCGAGGCGGTCAGGGCCAGCGCCAGCCCAAGGGCCGTCGTCAGTCGGAATGCGCGCATCACTGGGTTTCCCGTGTTCTTGTCGTTGTGTTCAGTAGGTCGCCAGCTTGACCCGCAGGACCTGCGGGCCGCCGGCGAAGTTCAGGCCGTAGTCGATCTGGTCGCCGTTCCAGAGGCGCTCGAAGACCCACTTGCCGTCGTCGAAATGGCCTTCCTCGACCCGGGCCAGCAACATCGGCCTGCCGTCCCCCTTTCCATTGGGCGCGGCCCGGCCGAACTCGACGCGGGCGTTGTGGCCGGTGACCAGGAACTCGTCGGCCGACAGCTGGGCCACCACCGCCCCGCCGCTGGGACCCGTGGGGTCGACCGGGCGGTCTTTCAGGAAGGTCCAGTCCGAGCCGCCGAACTGCCACTTGCCGTAGCGCAGGGTGACCGACCAGGCGCCCATCGTCGTCGACTGGGGCGCGCGATCGTCCGGCTCGGCTCCGCCCCAGACGGGCTTGTCGAAGGCGATCCTGGCCCACTCGCGAGCCATGGGCGCGAAGATCCGATAGTTGGCGGCGAAGGCCTCGACCGTGGCCGGGTCCAGCTTCAGCGCGCCCAGCGGGTAGTTGGCGTAGCCGGTGAAATCCATGCCGAACGGCGAGAAGCCGATCCCGCCCTTGCCCAGGGTCGAGAACAGGTAGCGGGCATAGGGGATGGCGTTGCCGGTCTCGGCCACGAACAGCGCGTTGTCGGGGCGGCGATAGTGGTCCAGCACGGCGTCGTACTTGACCGACTCCGGCATGTAGATGTCCGGCGCGATCAGGTCGATCGACGGCGCGCCGGCCTTCCAGACGTCGAGCACATTGTGGGTGGGACCACCGGCCGAATAGGTCACCGGGTCCTGGTCCTTCAGCGGATCGCGCAGGGCGGCGTTGACGTACATCGGCAGGGGCTTGATCGCCTTGCCGGCCGCCGTCACCTGGTCGACGAAGCGCGAGATATACCAGGCGTGGAAGTACTCGTCGGCGTCCTTGCCGAAGGCCTGGCTCCACGTGCCGGGCCTGGCCTTCACGGCCTTGACCAGGGTGGCGGGCGCGGGGCTGTCGAACACCTTCTGGGCGGCGGGCGAGTAGTCGCGCACCGAGCCGTAGGTGCCGGTCTCGTTCTCGACCTGGATCATGATGACGGTGTTGTCGGGATCGGCCGACCTCAGGTGGGTCATCAGGGCGACGAAGGCCTTCTTGTCGGCCTCCAGCGTCGAGGTCGCCAGCGGCGACATCGAATAGGAGCGCGTCCCGTCCTTCTTCCACAGGCGCGGGAAGCGCTTGTCGTCCAGCTTGACCCATTCGGGCGCGTAGGACGGCGACGAATTCTTCCACGTGCCGAACCACAGCAGCACCAGCCGCACCCTGTTGTCGCGGGCCTGCTTCAGCAGCAGGTCGAGATAGGAAAAGTCGAACTTGCCCTCAGTGGGCTCGATCTGCTCCCAGGCGATCGGGACCTGCACGGTGTTGGCGCCCAGCTGCTGGATGGCCGGCCAGACCTTGTCCATCTGCGAGGGCCAGGCGCTGGAATTGTTGACCTGGCCGCCCAGGATCAGGAACGGCGCGCCGTCGACCAGCAGGGCGTGGCGACCGTCCTTCTCGACCAGCTTCGGAAGCTCGGCGGCCTGGGCCACACCGCCCACCAGCAGGGCGGCCGCGAGCGCGCAGCCGAGGGAGATCAACCGGGTCATCGTCTCGTCCCTAAAGGCCTGGAGGTCGCCCGACACGGTCGGTCGAACGCCACGCCATTGTTATCGCTACCAGTTTTATTTGTATGATGATTCAACGATCGCTCGCCGCAGGTCGACGGCGCGGATCGAAGGGGCCTTGTCCGGTGGCTCAAAAAATCCGCGCATCGCCGCAGGTGACGATGCGCGGGGAGACTATCGCGTATTCTCGGGGAGAGTGAGCCCACGCGAGCCGAACCTGAAACCGGCGCGAACGCCGCCGAGGCCTGTCCATTTATAATCATATGAATGGAGCCGCCAAGCGAAATTGACAGCGCTATCGAAACCATCTCAGGCCGCATCCTGAGCGGCCTGGCAGGTGGCCGCGATGAAGGCCTCGTGGGTCGGCAGACGCGAGGCCAGACGGTGGATCACCTCGCCGATGCCCCGCACCTTGGCGGCGACGTCGGCCAGGGGCGCGACGTCGGCGAGGTGGTCGTAGTCGCGCGGCTCGATCCCCTGCCCCAGGAACACCGACAGCCAGCTAGGCTCGGCGAACAGCTGGTCGTCGAAGCGGGCGATCTTGGCGCGGCTGCGGAAGAGCTCGATCTTGTGGGCCAGGCTGTCAGGGATGGCCATGTTGCGGCAGTAGGCCCACAGCGGTTCGTCGCGCTGGTTGGCGTGGTAGTGAAGCACCAGGAAGTCGCGGATCTGCTCGTATTCGATGTGGGTCAGGCGGTTGTATTCGTCGATCGAGGCCGGGTCGCAGTCGGTCAGCGGCAGCAGCGACAGCAGACGGAAGGCGCCGGTCTGGACCATGTGGATGCTGGTGCTCTCCAGCGGCTCCATGAAGCCGCCGGCCAGGCCCAGGGCGATGACGTTCTTGTTCCAGGCCTTCTTGCGGCGGCCGGTGGTGAAGCGCAGCGGGCGCGGATCGGCCTGGGGCTTGCCGTCCAGATTGGCCAGCAGGGTTTCGGCGGCCGCGTCGTCGTCGATGAAGCCGCTGGAATAGACATAGCCGTTGCCGATGCGGTGCTGCAGCGGGATGCGCCACTGCCAGCCGGCCGCCCTGGCCGTCGCGCGGGTGAAGGGCGTCAGGGGCGAGGCGCTGTCGCAGGGCGCGGCCAGGGCGCGATCGCACGGCAGCCAGTGTGACCAGTCCTCGTAGCCGGTCTTCAGCGCGCCCTCGATCAGCAGGCCCCGGAAGCCCGAGCAGTCGATGAAGACGTCGCCCTCGATCCGCCGGCCGTCCTCCAGCTCCAGCGCCTCGACGAAGCCGTCCTCGCCGCGCAGCCTGACCTGGGCGATCTTGCCCTCGGTGCGCGTGACGCCCCGCGCCTCGGAATAGGCCCGCAGGTACTGGGCGTAGAGGGCGGCGTCGAAGTGGTAGGCGTAGCCCAGGCCTGGCACACCGGGCGGCAGCTCCTTGGGCGGCACGGCGAACTTGCCCAGGCGCGCGGCGACGGCGGCCATCGAATAGTCGTCCAGCCGGCCGCCCTGCCCGTGCTCGCGCAGCCGCATCCAGTAGTGGTGGAAGGCCACCCCGTCGATCGACGTGCCGTGCGGACCGAAGGGGTGGAGATATTCCGAGCCCTCGCGGGTCCAGCCCCGGAACTGGATGCCCAGCTTGAAGGTCGCCTGGGTCTTGCGGATGAAGTCGAACTCGTCGATCCCCAGCAGGCTGTTGAGGAACTGGATCGGCGGGATCGTGGCCTCGCCGACCCCGACCGTGCCGATCGCCTCGGACTCGACCAGCTCGACCGAGGCCACCTTGCCCTTGACCGCCTGGATCAGCACCGCCGCCGCCATCCAGCCGGCCGTGCCGCCGCCGACCACGACGAATTTTCGGAGAGGTTGCTCGGCCATGGCTGTCTCGTCGTTCAAGAGCGAACCTTAGAAATCCCTGTCATCCCGGCCAAGCGCGCAGCGCGCCGAGCCGGGACCGCCGGAAGCGCATGAGCTTGCCGTGGTCCCGGCTCTCCGCCTCGCTGCGGCCGGGATGACAGGTTGGGAGCGTCCGCGCCCGCAGCTTAGAACGTCCCCCGCAGCACGATCGAATACCGCCGGTCGGCGTCGACCCAGTTGTGGGCCGTCAGGCCTTCCTCGGGCTTGCCGGGATAGCTGACCAGGATCTTGGTGCGGGTGTTGGTCAGGTTCACCGCTTGCAGACCCACCTTCAGCTGTTCGGAGAAGCTGTAGAAGATCGAGGCGTCCAGCTGGCCGTAGTCGTCGTACCAGGCGGGGATGTTGATATTGGCCGCCGTGGTGGTCAGCAGGTAGCGCTCACGCCAGTTGTAGGCCAGGCGCGCCGAAACCTTGCCCAGGTCGTAGAGCGCCGCGACATTGTAGCTGGTCTTCGACATGCCCTCGAGCGGCAGCGACCCCGTGGCGACATTGGCCAGTTGCGTGGTGTCGTACGGATTGACCGCCGCGTTCCGCGCGCCCTTGCTGTCGATATAGGTGAAGTTGGCTTGCGCCCCGAGGCCTTTGAACAGGCCCGGCAGGAAGTCGTAGTACTGGTTGTAGCCGACCTCGAAGCCCTTCACCGTGCCGTGGCCGCCGTTGTAGGGCTGGGTCACCTCGACCATGCGGGTCACGCCGTTGTTGGTGAACTGGACGTTCTGCGTGCCGTTGGTGACGAAGTCGTAGATGTCCTTGTGGAACACCGCCGCCGTCAGGCTGCCGGTCGGGGCGAAGTACCACTCGACCGAGGCGTCGAACTGGGTCGAGCGCACCGGCTTCAGGTTCGGGTTCCCGGACGTCGCCGTGTACTTGTAGACGCAGTTGGCCTGCAGGCCGGTCGGCACGCTGTTGGCGCAGGTCGCCGTGCTGCTCGTCTGATAACCCACCGTCTGCGAGATGGCGAAGATCGGCTCCATCTGGACCAGGTCCGGACGGACGATCGACTTGGCCGCCGCGAAGCGGACGAACAGATCCGGCGTCACCTTGAGGCGCACGTTCAGGCTGGGCAGGACGTTGGTGTAGTCACGCCCGCCGATGAAGTCGCTGCGCGCGCCGTTGGAGAACTTCAGGTCGTCGGCCGGCACGCTGGGCGAACCCGCCGGGTTGAACAGCTGCAGGCCGCGGGCCTCGGTCTTGGTCTTGACCACGCGCAGGCCGATATTGCCGTCCAGCTCGCGGTCCTCGCCGCCGATCGTCACGTCGTGGCCGAAGCGCAGCAGACCGTAGACCGCCTGGGTCTTCTCCTTCTGGCGGTTGATGCCGCCATTGCCGCCGCCGCCCGTGAAGCCGTCGTAGTTCTGGTTGAACTGCGCCCACCAGCCGCCGTACTTCGTGGCCATCTGGGCGATGGTGGGGGCCCACTTGCCGTAGTCCTGCACCAGCTCCTCGCCCGGCATCACGAAGGTGGCCGGCAGCTGCACGTCGCCGCGGAAGAAATTGTCGAAGGTGTAGAGGCCGTAGTGGCCTGAATATTCCGGCAGCTTGTCGATCGTCGGCGCCGACCAGCTGGGGGCCACGGCCGCCCAGTTGTAGTTGGTCTCGCGGGTGGTGGCCTCGCGGAAGGTGTTGCGCACCCCGAACCGGAACGACTTCAGCCAGCTTCCGTCATCGAAGGTGTAGGCGCCGTCCAGACGCTCGGCCCACTCGCGCGCCTCGTTGCGGTCGTGGTGGTCCATGGCCGCGATCAGGTAGTAGCTGGCCGGGTTGGACGTATAGGCCTTGTCGTTGTTCATCGTGATCACCGGCGTGCTGCCGGTGACGTCCAGGCTGGCCGGCGAGGCGTCGCCGCTCAGCGCGTTGAACAGGGTGAAGTCGACGGTCTTGGTCTTGGCGTAGACGTGCTGGACGTCGGCGCTGAACGACCACTTGTCGCTGGGATTGTACTTCAGATTGAAGGCGTAGTCCGAGGTCACCGAGCTGCGCTCGGCATAGCGGGTGTCGATCGTCGACGAGCCCAGGCTGGTCCCGCCCGGCGAGCCCGCCAGCGTGCCCTTCAGGAAGTGGCCGCCGGTGTCATAGGTGAAGGTGGTGCCCGCCGCCGGGCCGTTACTGGAGCCCGGATTGAAGCCCACCGCGTGTTCGGTCGAGGCCTGCGAGGCCGATGAGCGCAGGAACTGCAAGCTGGCTTCCAGCTTGTCATTGGCCCGCCACTGCACGGCGCCGGCGATGCCCTTGCGCTCGCGATCGAAGTCCAGGCTGCGATAGCCGAAGCCGCCGGGGACATAGACCGTCTTGCCGGGCACGAGATCGGTGCGGGCGTAATAGGGATCGACCGAGATGGTGTCGGTGCGGCTCTTGAGCTTGGAGTCCGACAGGTCGACCAGGAAGCCCAGCTCGCCGATCGGGGTCTCCCAGCGGTCGCTGTAGAGCACCGAGCCGCTCGGCTTCCATTCCTTGGCGAGATCGCCGTACGAGCCGTCGATCGAATAGGCCAGGATGCGCTTGGCGCTGTCGAACGGCAGGCGGGTGCGCAGGTTGACCGTGCCGCCCAGGCCGCCCTCGACGATGTCGGCCGAGGGGTTCTTGTAGACGTCGATGCCGGCCATCAGCTCGGGCGGGATGTCTTCGAAGGACAGCGAGCGACCGCTCTTGGCCGAGAAGTTGTCGCGGCCGTTCAGTTCGCCGCGCACCCAGCTCAAGCCGCGCACCTGCACGCCCGAGCCCTCGACCGACAGGCGGTCGGCGTCGCGGCCGTCCGAGGTCCGGCCGATGGTCACGCCGGTGACACGCTGCAGGGCTTCCGTCACCGACCGGTCCGGCAGGGCGCCGATGTCGGTGGCGGTGATCGAGTCGACCAGCTGTTCGGCGTTCTGCTTGAGCTTCTGCGAGGACTGGATCGAGGCCCGCTGGCCCGTGACGACCACCTCCTCGACGGTGGTGTCCTTGACCGCCTCTTGCGCGAAGGCCGACGGCGCGGCCGCGCAGACGACCAGCGCCGAAGCGCCCGCCAGCATGAGCTTACGATACGACTGAGTGTGGCTTTGCATGCCTGTTTCCTTCCCCCGTTTCCTCGATCCGCCCCGGCCTTCTATTGCGCCGGTGACGTGCCCTTCCCGCTCGGGGAGGCACGATCTGTCGTTGTGTATAATCGTATAATTAGCGCCTTCAAGCGGAACTTGATAGCGCTATCATTTCATGGGTGAACGAGCTTTCTATGTCACAGGCGCTAAACCCAATGGGACCGGTCACATGGTCGGACCGAGATCAAATCCCCGCCCTGTCTCGGATTTGCGCTGATCCAAATAATATTATAAATGGCCGGCAAGGCGTTCAAAGGCCGGATCCAGCCGGCGATAGGGATGGTTATGAGTGACGGAAACGCGGGCAAGCGCCTGCGCAGCGGCGGGACCTACGGCAAGCTGGATCGTGACGGCTTCATCCATCGCAGCTGGATGAAGAGCCAGGGCCTCCCCGACGACGTCTTTGACGGCCGCCCGGTGATCGGCATCTGCAACACCTGGTCCGAGATCACCCCCTGCAACGCCGGCCTGCGCGACATCGCCGAGCACGTGAAGCGCGGCGTCTGGGAAGCCGGCGGCCTGCCGCTGGAATTCCCGGCCATCTCGCTGGGCGAGACCCAGATGCGGCCGACGGCGATGCTGTTCCGCAACCTGCTGGCCATGGACGTCGAGGAGTCCATTCGCGGCAATCCGATCGACGGCGTCGTGCTGCTGGGCGGCTGCGACAAGACCACGCCGGGCCAGATGATGGGCGCGGCCAGCGTCGACCTGCCCACCATCGTCGTCTCGTCGGGTCCGATGCTGAACGGCAAGTTCCGGGGCAAGGACATCGGCTCGGGCACCGACGTGTGGAAGTTCTCCGAGGCCGTCCGCGCCGGCGAGATGAGCCTGCCCGACTTCATGTCGGCCGAGAGCGGCATGAGCCGTTCGCCCGGCACCTGCATGACCATGGGCACCGCCTCGACCATGGCCGCCATCGTCGAAGCCATGGGCATGAGCCTGCCCTACAACGCCTCGATCCCCGCCGTGGACGCCCGCCGCGCGGCCATGGCCCACCAGACCGGCCGGACGATCGTCAAGATGGTCCACGACGGCCTCGTCATGTCGAAGGTCGCCACCCGCGCCGCCTTCGAGAACGCCCTGCGCGTCCACGCCGCCATCGGCGGGTCGACCAACGCCGTCGTCCACCTGCTGGCCCTGGCCGGTCGCCTGGGCGTCGAGCTGTCCCTGGAAGATTTCGACCACCTGTCGCGCGACGTCCCGCTGCTGGTCGACCTGCAGCCTTCGGGCCGCTTCCTGATGGAAGACCTGCACTATGCCGGCGGGCTGCCGGCGGTGATGAAGTCGATGGAAGCCTTCCTGACCCCCTCGGCCCTGACCGTCAGCGGCGTCCCGATCGGCGAACAGTACGACAAGGCGGAAGTCTGGAACGCCGAGGTGATCCGCACCCTGGAAAACCCCGTGAAGCCCGACAGCGGCATCTGGGTGCTGCGCGGCAACCTCGCGCCCGGCGGCGCGGTGATGAAGCCCAGCGCGGCCAGCCCCGAACTCTGCTCGCACACCGGCAAGGCCGTGGTGTTCGAGACCATCGAGGACTTCCGCGCCCGCATCGACGACCCCGAACTCGACGTCGACGAGACCTCGATCCTGGTCCTCAAGGGCTGCGGTCCCAAGGGCTATCCGGGCATGCCCGAAGTCGGCAACATGCCGCTTCCCCGCAAGATCCTGGAGAAGGGCGTGAAAGACATGGTCCGCATCAGCGACGCGCGGATGAGCGGCACGGCGTTCGGCACCGTCATCCTGCACGTCTCGCCCGAGTCTGACGCTGGCGGTCCGCTGGCCATCGTGCGCAACGGCGACCTGATCACGCTGGACGGCCCGACCCGTTCCCTGAGCCTCGCCATCTCCGACGAAGAGATGGAGACCCGCCTGGCCGCCTGGCGCGCCGATCCGCCGGCGCCCAAGGCCACGCGCGGCTATGCCAAGCTCTACATCGATCACGTGCTGGGCGCCGACAAGGGCGCGGACCTGGACTTCCTGGTCGGGTCGTCCGGCTCGGTCGTCACCCGCGAAAGCCACTGATGGACCAGGACGTCGTCATCGTCGGGGACTGGGGCACCTCGCGCCTGCGCCTGTGGCTGCGCCAGGGCAAGAGCGTCATCCATCGCCGCGACGGCCCGGGAGTCTCGGCCCTAGCCGACACGCCGGAGAAGACCTTCCTGGACCTGATCGGCGACTGGCGCGAGGCCAAGCCGGCCGGCGCGCTGCTGTGCGGCATGGTCGGCTCGCGGATCGGCTGGCGCGAAGCGCCCTACGCCGCCTGTCCGGCCGGCCCCGCCGACGTGGCCGACAAGGCCCTGCGCTTTGACGCCGTGGGCCTGCCGGTGACCCTGGTCCCGGGCCTGTCCTGCGTGAACCCGCTGGGCGGCCCGGACGTGATGCGCGGCGAGGAGACCCAGATCTTCGGCGCCCTGGCCTTGGACGGGACCTTGCGCGTCGGCCGCCACCTGCTGGTCCTGCCCGGCACCCACAACAAGTGGACGGTGGTCGAGGACGGCCGGATCATGGGTTTCGTCACCGCGCCGGTCGGCGAGACCTTCGCCCTGCTCAAGCAGCACTCCACCCTCGCGGCGGGCGGCGGCGCTCAGGCCGACGGCTCGCCGGAAGGCTTCGCGACGGGCCTGTCGCGCATCGCCGAGCACGGCGCGGCGCGCCTGCCCCACCTGATGTTCGAGACCCGGTCGCGACAGCTGCTCGACGGCCTCAGCCCCGCCGACGCCATGGGCTATCTGTCGGGCCTGCTGATCGGCGCGGACGTCGCCTCGGCCCGCGACTGGTTCGGCCCGATGGACGCCGTCACCGTGATCGGCGCGGGGGCCCTCAGCGATCTCTATGTCGAGGCCCTGGCCAAGATCGGCGTCGGCGCGTCCGTCGTCGATGGCGACGCGGCCGTTCTCGCCGGACTTTCGGCGATCTCCAGATCCCAGGAACAGTAGCTTATGACCCACGCCGCCCCTCCTCCCATCGTGGCCATCCTGCGGGGCGTGAAGCCCGACGAGATCGTCGCCATCGCCCAGGCCCTGGTCGACGCCGGGATCCGCGCCATCGAGGTGCCGCTGAACTCGCCCGAGCCGCTGGAGAGCATCCGCCGCCTGTGCGAGGCGTTCGGCGACACGGCCCTGTGCGGGGCCGGCACCGTGCTGACGCCCCAGGCGGTCGACGACGTCGCCGCGGCCGGCGGCAAGCTGATCGTCACCCCCAACACCGACCCGGAAGTGATCGCCCGCGCCGTGGAATTGGGCCTGACCGTCATGCCCGGCTTCGCTACGCCGTCGGAGGCCTTCGCCGCCGTGAAGGCCGGCGCCAAGGCGCTGAAACTCTATCCGGCCAGCAGCTTTGGCCCCAGCCACATCAAGGCGGTCAAGGACGTGCTGCCCAAGGACATCCTGGTCTACGCCGTCGGCGGCGTGGGCGCGGCCAATCTGGAGCCCTGGCTGAAGGCCGGCGTGGCCGGGATCGGCGTGGGCGGCGAACTCTATCGTCCGGGCTACACCGCCGAGCAGGTCGGCGAGAAGGCCGCCGCCCTGATCGCCGCCTGGACTTCGCAGACCTGATCGCGATGCGAAAACCTCGTCCTCGACAAGCTCAGGCTGAGGTTTTCGACTGACGCGGTCTTTCAGCGGACCTCACCCTGAGCCTGTCGAAGGGCGAGGTCCGAACAACAACAGTCCCTCGGGGGGAAACACGTGCAGACCATCGATTTCGTCATCCTGGCGATCTACGCCGTCGCCATCTTCGGCCTGGCCCAGTGGGTTTCCCGCGACAAGGGCGGCAAGCAGAAGGATTCCAACGACTACTTCCTGGCCGGCAAGGCCCTGCCCTGGTGGGCGATCGGCGCCTCGCTGATCGCCGCCAACATCTCGGCCGAGCAGATCATCGGCATGAGCGGCTCGGGCTACGCCCTGGGCCTGGCCATCGCGTCCTATGAGTGGATGGCGGCGCTGACCCTGTTGATCGTCGGCAAGTTCTTCCTGCCGATCTTCCTGAAGAACAACATCAGCACCATGCCGCAGTTCCTGGAGCAGCGGTACGGGCCCAGCGTCCGCAACGTGATGGCGGTGTTCTGGCTGATCCTCTACGTGTTCGTGAACCTGACCTCGATCCTGTGGCTGGGCTCGATCGCCATCCACACCGTGGCCGGCATCGACCAGATGACCGCCCTGGTGATCATCGGCGTCTTCGCCCTGGCCTATCAGCTGTGGGGCGGTCTGAAGGCCGTGGCCCTGACCGACATCGTCCAGGTGGCCCTGCTGATCACCGGCGGCCTGATCATCGTCTTCCTGTCGCTGACCAAGATCGGCCACGGCGACCTGATGGCCGGCTTCCACCAGCTGACCACCCAGTTCCCCGACAAGTTCGACATGATCCTGTCGCGCGACAATCCGCACTACAAGGACCTGCCCGGCCTGTCCGTGCTGTTCGGCGGCCTGTGGGTGATGAACGTCAGCTACTGGGGCTTCAACCAGTACATCATCCAGCGCGCCCTCGGCGCCAAGGACATCGCCGAGGCCCAGAAGGGCATCGCGCTCGCCGCTTATCTCAAGCTGTTGATGCCGGTGATCGTTGTGCTGCCGGGCATCGCCGCCCTGGTGCTGGTCCCTGGCCTGGCCAAGCCTGACCAAGCCTATCCGGAGATGATGAAGCTCCTGCCGCCCGGCCTGCTGGGCCTGGTGTTCGCCGCCCTGGTGGCCGCGATCGTCGCGTCGCTGGCCGCCAAGATCAACTCGATCGCCACCATCTTCACGCTCGACATCTACGCCAAGGTCAAGACCGGCTCGACCGAGCAGCACCTGGTCACCGTCGGCCGCATCACCGCCGTGGTCGCCGTGATCATCGGCATCCTGATGGCCAAGCCGCTGCTGGGCAAGGCCGAGCAGGCCTTCCAGTTCATCCAGGACTTCACCGGCTTCTTCACCCCGGGCATCGTGGTGATCTTCATGCTGGGCCTGTTCTGGAAGCGCGCCACCACCGCCTCGGCCCTGGTCGCGGCCATCGGCGGCGCGGCCCTGTCGGGCGCCTTCTTCGTGGCCGACAAGCTGGGCGTGTTCGTGATCCCGTTCATGAACCGCGTGGGCCTGGTGTTCCTGCTGACCCTGGCCGCCGCGGTCCTGGTCTCGCTGGTCGCGCCGCAGAAGAAAGAGGTCAATGTCGTGAGCCTGGAGGGGGTCAGCTACAAGACCACGGGCGGCTTCAACATCGCCGGTCTCGGCGTGATCGTGATCCTGGTCGCCCTCTACGCCGTCTGGTGGTGATCAAGCCGAAGGCCGGTCGCGAAGCTCGCGGCCGGCCGTCTGGTCAGCCGCCTTTTCCGCGACGGCCGAATATGCGCCAGCGGTTCCGGGTCAAGGCGAACCGCGCTACACAAGACGACAAGAGCGATTCAAGCTGCGCCGATTGCCGAGGAAAGAAGACTTGCGGATGCGCACCCAGCCCGGCCTCAGTTTGACCTACGGGCTTGTCGAGGCGCTGGGTCAGGCCATTGTCACCGGCGAGTACGTCCAGATCGGCTTCCCCACCGAGGGTGAGCTTTCCAAGCAGTTCGGCGCCAGCCGCACCGTCACCCGCGAGGCGGTCAAGATGCTGACCGCCAAGGGCCTGCTCAGCGCTCGCCCCCGCCACGGCACCGTGGTCGAGCCCGAGGCCGAGTGGAACCTGCTGGACCCCGACGTCCTGCGCTGGCTGCTGGAGCGCAAGTTCTCCTTACGCCTGCTGGCCGAGTTCACCGAGATGCGGCTGGGGATCGAGCCCGCCGCCGCGGCTCTCGCCGCCCGCAACGCCGACGAGGCCGGGCTGGAGGAGATCCGCAAGGGCCTGCGCCGGATGAAGGCCGCCGCCCAGGGCGAGGACGACGCCCTGTCGGCCGACATCGCCTTCCACATCGCCATCCTCAACGCGACCAAGAACCCGTTCTATCGCGAGCTGCACGAGCTGGTGAACACCGCCCTGCGCATCTCGATCCGCTTCACCAACCGCATCAAGGGCCGCACGGCGTCCATCCCCTCGCACGAGGACGTGGCCGAGGCGATCATCGCTCGCGACGCCGACAAGGCCTCCAAGGCCATGCGCGAGATCATCGTCGACGTGCTGGAACTGATCCGCGCCGCCTCGCCGTCGACGGAGAGCGAAGCGGCCCGCCGCGAGGCGTGATCCGTGGTCCGAGACCCTCGTCCTTCGACAAGCTCAGGATGAGGATCTCGACTAGACGCCGAAATAGCCCTCATCCTGAGCTTGTCGAAGGACGAGGGCGGTCCGCTTTGCACAGCCAGGAGCCCCCTCCATGCAGCCGCCCTACGTCGCCGCCGCCGATCGCTACGCCGCCATGCCCTACCGCCGCAGCGGCCGCAGCGGGCTGGACCTGCCGGCGATCTCGCTGGGCCTGTGGCAGAACTTCGGGGGCGAGGACGTGTTCGAGACCGGGCGCGCCATCCTGCGCCGGGCCTTCGACCTGGGCGTCACCCACTTCGACCTGGCCAACAATTACGGCCCGCCCTACGGCTCGGCGGAGGAGAACTTCGGCAAGGTGATGGCTGGCGACTTCAAGGCCCATCGCGACGAGCTGGTGATCTCCACCAAGGCCGGCTGGGACATGTGGCCGGGCCCCTATGGCGGCGTCGGCGGCTCGCGGAAGTACCTGATCGCCAGCTGCGACCAGAGCCTCAAGCGCATGGGCCTGGACTATGTCGACATCTTCTACTCGCACCGCGTCGATCCCAAGACGCCGCTGGAAGAGACCATGGGCGCGCTGGCCCGGCTGCATCGGCAGGGCAAGGCGCTGTACGTCGGCATCTCGTCCTACTCGCCCGAGCTGACCCGCCAGGCCCACGCGATCCTCAAGAGCGAGGGCGTGCCGCTGCTGATCCACCAGCCGTCCTATTCGATGCTCAACCGCTGGATCGAGGACGCCCTGCTGGCCGAGCTGGAGACCCTGGGCGTCGGCTGCATCGCCTTCTCGCCCCTGGCCCAGGGCCTGCTGAGCAACAAGTACCTGAACGGCGTGCCCAGCGACTCTCGGGTGGCCAAGGAAGGCTCGTTCGGCGGCCACCTGCTGAGCGCCGACAACCTGGAGCGCATCAAGGCCCTGAACGCCATCGCCCAGGCCCGCGGCCAGACCCTGGCCCAGATGGCGATCGCCTGGGTGTTGCGCGATCCGCGCGTGACGTCCGCCCTGATCGGCGCGCGCACCGTGGCCCAGCTGGAAGACTCGCTGGCGGCGCTGGACAATCTGGCCTTCTCGGCCGAGGAGCTGGCCCAGATCGACCGCCATGCCTCCGAAGGCGGCGTGGATCTGTGGAAGGTGTCTTCGGGTTTGGAGTCCGTCGGCTAATCGACGGACCGTTCGGTCACTTCTCTTGCTCAGCTTCTCGCCTCGCCTAAGATCGTAACCATGGACAATCAGGCGGGCCATCCGGCCAAGACGTCCACCGGCCTTGATCGTCTCACCGAGCGTGAGCGCGAATGCCTCCGCCTTGTCGATCGTCACCTCAGCTCCAAGGAGATCGCCCGTGAGCTGGGCCTCTCCAAGCACACCGTCGACTGGCACCTCGACAAGGCCCGCAAGCGGCTGGGCGCGCCTGATCGCTACGCCGCCGCGCGGCTGGCCTTCGACCGCGCCGACGCCCTGGCCCCCTCCGACGACAGGGGCCTCTCCCCCCCTCCGATCGGATCGGGGTCCGACGCGGCCCGGCTAGGCGCGCCCTCATCCTCGCGGTCACCTGACCGTGTTGATGAAGGAGCGTTTGGTGACCGAGTTGAACCCAAGCCAGAAGGACGCGATCGGCCGGGCGGCCTCCCTGCAGGAGGACGTCCAGAGGTTCCAGCGCGACTGGCCGACGCTGAGCTCGATCCACGACCAGCTTCCCCAGTTCACCTGGAGCCAGGTGGAGCGCCAGCTGATCAGCCTGTCGGCGACGCCGGCGGCGGCGGCGCTCGTCCGCGACCTGGTGAGCGCGACCCGCAAGCAGGCGCCGTTCAAGCCGACGGAGATGCTGCTGCGGGAGATCCTGTGCATCGCCAGCGCGGTGATGGACGAGACCTTCCCGGGGACCTCGGATCCCGAGGAATCCTCCTGTTCGGATTCGGAGGAGGGCCCAATGCGCTAAGCCCCCTCCAACGTCTGGTCTTCATCGTGGCCGTGATGCTGCTGACCGCCTTCGCGTTCGGTTCGATCCTGGCCGGGCTGCAAGCCCTGGAAGACCTCTTCCCCTCAAGACCCTAGGCCCGTTCAGGGCCTCTCACCCGACAATCCGAACACAGCAACGCCCCGACTCCGTCGGCGCGAGGAGACCGCTCATGCTCAAGCAACGCCGCCAAGCCGCCGACACCGTGGCCGAAGCCCTGTTCGCCGCCGAAAAGGCGATCGACGCCGCCATCTCCACCACCGCCAACCTGGCCGGCCTGATGCCCTCGACCCGCCAGGACGCCAAGCTCTCGGCGATGATCGGCCAGGACGCCCTGATGGCCGCGATCCAGACGATGCACGCCCTGGGCCAGGCCCGCGAGGGCATCGTCGACACCCACAAGCGCCTGACCGTCGCCCAGCGCGACATCGGCCTGTCGACGGTCTCGTTCGGCGGCGGCGGCGACAAGCCCCCGAGCCCCGAGGAAGTCACGCGCGGCTTCTCGATCGCCGCCGTGGCCCGCGACGCGGCCTGACCGGACGGGTCTCCGCCGACGCTCCGGCGGAGACCCTTTGCTTTTGGAGATCGGTGGCGTCACCTTGGGCGCGATGATCTTCCACTCGCTCTACCAATGGGCCAGCCTGATCGCCCTGGTGCTGGCGACCGGCGCCGGCCTCTGGCGCGGCCGCTGGCCCGAGCGCGCCGCCGCCGTGGCCATGATCGTCGCGTGGATGGCCACGGCCCTGTTCCTGAACGGCATGCAGCTGCTGGGCGTGCAGACCGGCGTCCTGATCATCGACACCCTGCTGCTGCTGACCCTGCTGACCATCGCCCTGACCTCCGACCGCTGGTGGCCGATGTGGGCCTGCGGCTTCCACGCCCTCAGCGTGATCCTCAACGTCGCCATGGTGGCCGATCCGGAGATCTGGACCCGGGCCTATTTCATCGCCGGCAACACCTTCAGCTACATGACCATGGCCGCCCTGTTCGTGGGGGCGATGAGCGCCCGCCGCGCGCCTCGCCCCGCCTGACGCCGCGTCACGGCAGACAGGCCGCGGGATTTCTGGTCCGCTCGGGGCATGCTGACCCTCCATCACTGCCGCGACGCCCGCTCGTTTCGCCCGCTGTGGGCGCTGGAGGAGCTGGGCCTGGCCTACGAGCTGAAGCTGCTGCCGTTCCCGCCGCGCTTCCTGGCCCGCGAGTTCCTGGACGAGAACCCGCTGGGCACCATCCCGCTGCTGGTCGACGGCGACACGCGGATGACCGAGTCCGCGGCGATGATCGAATATCTGTCGATGCGCCATGGCGGCGGCGCGCTGTCTGTGCGGCCCGACGAGCCCGGCTACGGCGCCTATCTGAACGGCCTGCTGTTCGGCGAGGCCACCCTGACCTTTCCCCAGACCCTGGTGCTGCGCTATGCGCGGCTCGAGCCCGAGGAACGCCGCCAGCCGCAAGTGGCCGCCGACTACGCCCGCTGGTTCCTGTCGCGGCTGAAGGGCCTGGACCTGATCCTGCGCGACCACGACTTCGCCGCCGCCGACCGCTTCACCGGCGCCGACATCTCGATCGCCTACGCCCTGCTGCTGGCCACCTCGCTGGGCCTGGCCAGCGACTTCCCGCCCGCCGTCGCCGCCTACTGGGCGCGGATGCGCGAGCGCGAGGGCTTCCAGCGCGCCCAGGCCGCCCAGGCCGATGGTCAGCCATCGCTCTGATAAGGCGGCGCTTTATCGTCTTACGATGATTTAACTCAGCGACCGCGGGTTTGTCGTCTAGAAGGCCCAATAGGGCTTTCAGGGACAACGGGGACAGTCGTGAACAACGGGATCATCAAGAAGCGCATCTTGCGTTCGAGCGCGGTATTGGTGGTTCTGAGCGTCGGCGCGATCGCCCTCGCCGGCTGCCAGGGCGGCGCGAAGAAGGCCAAGAAGGCCAAGAAGCCCGCCGGCGCCGTGGCCGCCCAGACGGTCGGCGTCGCCGTGGTCGCCTCCCAGGCCGTGCCCCGTCAGATCAACGCCACCGGCACCATCTCGCCCTGGGAAGAGGTCGTGGTCGGCGCCGAGACCGGCGGCCTGACCGCCGTGGGCGTCAGCGCCGAGGAAGGCCAGACCGTCCAGGCCGGCCAGGTTCTGGTCAAGCTCAACGACACCCTGCTCTCGGCCCAGCTGCGCCAGCAGGACGCCAGCGTCGCCAGCGCCAAGGCCACCCTGGCCGAGGCCGAGGCCGCCCTGCGCCGTTCGCGCGAGCTGCAAGCCAAGGGCTATCTGTCGCAAGCCTCGCTCGACACCAGCCTGGCGCGCCAACAGACCGCCTCGGCCCAGGTGGCCGCCGCTCAGGCCGCCCGCGGCGAGACCGCAGCCCGCCTGGCCCAGACCGCCATCCGCGCGCCCGTCGGCGGGCTGATCAGCCGTCGCAACGTCACCAAGGGCCAGATCGTCAGCACCGGCGCGGAGGTCTTCCGCATCGTCCGCGACAGCCGTCTGGAGCTGGACGCAGAGATCCCCGAGACCGACCTGCTGCTGGTCAAGCCGGGCATGCCGGCCACGATCGTCTCCGACAAGGTGGGCCAGGCTCAGGGCCGCGTCCGCATCGTCACCCCCGAGGTCAATGGCCAGACCCGCCTGGGCGTGGCCCGCGTGGCCCTGTCGACCATGGGAGGCTTCCGCCCGGGGATGTTCGCCCGCGCCACCATCCAGGCCGGCGACCAGCCCGCCCTGACCGTGCCCGCCGCCTCGGTGCTGTACCGCGAGAACCGCCCCGGCGTGTTCGTGGTCGACGCCAAGAACCACGTCCACTTCCGCCGCATCGCCATCCTGGCCAACACCGCCGACAGCATCGCCGCCAGCGGCCTGACCGCCGGCGAGCGCGTGGTGGTCGAGGGGGCCGGCTTCCTGGGCGAAGGCGACGCCGTGCGGATCGGCGCCGCCGCCCGCCAAGGCGCCGCCCAATGAACGGCATGTCTTCCTGGGCGATCAAGAACCCGATCCCCGTCATCCTGCTGTTCGTCCTGCTGACCATCGCGGGTCTGCAGGGCTTCGCCAGCATGCGGATCAACAACCGACCGGACGTCGATCTTCCCCTGGTGGTGGTGTCGGCCGCGCGCCCCGGCGCCGCGCCCAGCGAGCTTGAGACCCAGGTCACCCGCCTGATCGAGGACTCGGTCGCGGGCCTGGGCCAGGTGCGCCACATCAACTCCACCGTCACCGACGGCGTCTCCACGACCCTGATCGAATTCGAGCTGGGCGTCGACCTGGAGCAGGTGACCAACGACGTTCGCAACGCCATGTCCGGCCTGCGCGGCTCGCTGCCCCAGGACATGCAGGAGCCCAACGTCCAGCGCATCGACATCTCGGGCGATCCGCTGATCACCTATGTCGTCCGCGCGCCGACCCTGACGCCGGAGCAGCGCAGCTGGTTCGTCGACAACGACGTCAGCCGCGCGCTGCTGGCCCTCAAGGGCGTCGGCGAGGTCAATCGCCGAGGCGGCGTCAATCGCGAGATCGAGGTCGCGCTCGACCCCGATCGCCTGGCCGCGCGCGGCGTCACCGCCGCCGCCGTCAGCCAGGCCCTGGTGTCGTCCAACGCCGACCTGCCCGGCGGCCGCGTGACCATTTCCGGCTCCGAGCGCGCCATCCGCACCCTGGGCGCGGCCGGCTCGATCGAACAGTTGCGCGAGACCCGCATCCCCCTGGGTTCGGGCCAGAGCGTACGCCTGGGCGACCTGGGCGCCGTGACGGATCGCTGGGCCGAGCCGCGCTCACGGGCCCGCTACGACGGCCAGGAAGTCGTGACCTTCAGCATGGTCCGTTCGCGCGGGGCCAGCGAGGTCAAGACCGCCGAGAAGGTGCGCAAGGCCGTCGAGGCCCTCGACAAGGCCCACCCCGAGGTGACCATCGAGGAAATCACCTCCAGCGTCCGCTATGTCGAGGACAGCTACGTGGCCTCGATGGAGGCCCTGGTGCTGGGCGCGGTGCTGGCGGTGCTGGTGGTGCTGCTGTTCCTGCGCGACTGGCGCGCCACCCTGCTGGCGGCGGTGGCCATCCCGCTGTCGCTGTTCCCGACCTTCGCCGTCATGGCGCCGTTGGGCCAGTCGCTGAACGGCATCACCTTGCTGGCCCTGTCGCTGACCGTCGGCATCCTGGTCGACGACGCCATCGTCGAGATCGAGAACATCGTGCGCCACATGCGCGGCGGCAAGACGCCCTACGCCGCCGCCATGGAGGCCGCCGACGAGATCGGCCTGGCCGTGGTGGCCACCACCTTCACCATCGTGGCGGTGTTCGCGCCCGTCGGCTTCATGCCCGGCATCATCGGCCAGTTCTTCAAGGCCTTCGCCCTGGCCGCCTGCGTCTCGGTGCTGTTCTCGCTGGTCGTGGCCCGCCTGCTGACGCCGCTGATGGGCGCCTACATGCTCAAGTCGCACGGCGTGGAGGACAAGGATCCGGCCTGGATGCCGCCCTATCTGCGCAGCCTGAACTGGGCGCTGAACAATCGCTGGAAGGTCCTGTGGCTGGGCCTGCCGCTGTTCGTCGTCTCCATCCTGCTGGCCCGCGCCATTCCGTTCGAGTTCCAGCCCGCGGCCGATCGCGGCCAGGCGCCGTTCTCGGTGTCGTTGCCGCCCGGCGCGACGCTGGACGAGACCGACGCCATCGTCCAACGCATGACCAAGACCCTGCTTGCCCGCAAGGAAGTGGTCGGCGTCTACGCGTCGGTGGGCAGCGGCGGCGCGGTCAATACCGCCAGCCTCACGGCCGACCTGATCGACAAGCGCGAGCGCATGGGCCAGCAAGCCTTCAGCCGCATGATGGTCGACCAGTTCTCGGCCATTCCCGGCGCGCGTATCGGCGCGGGTTCGAACGGCGGCGGCGGTCCCAGCGACGGCAGCAGCTACACCCTGCGCCTGCTCAGCGACAACGGCCCCGCCCTCGAGGCCGCCGCCCGCAAGGTGGAAGCCGAGATGCGCAACGTCCCGGGCTTGGCGCACGTGGTCAACACCGCCGCCATCGCCCGGCCGGAGATCGTGGTCTCGCCGCGTCCCGACCAGGCCGCCCGCGCGGGCGTCTCGGCCGGCGCTATCTCGCAGGCGGTCCGCGTGGCCACCATCGGCGACGTCGACCAATCCCTGCCCAAGTACAATCTGGGCGACCGCCAGGTGCCGATCCGCCTGCGCCTGACCCAGGACGCGCGCCAGGACATGGCCGTGCTGCAGACCCTGAAGGTGCCCAGCGCCAGCGGGGCCGTGCCGCTGAACGCCGTGGCCGACGTGCGCTTCGGCGCCGGTCCCTCGCAGATCAGCCGCCAGGAACGCTCGCGCGTCGCCACCATCACCGCCGAGCTCGACGGCATCGTGGTGGGCGAGGCCAGCAAGCGCGTCCACGCCCTGCCGTCGGTCAAGAACCTGCCCGCCGGCGTCAAGGAAGTGCCGGCCGGCGACGCCGAGTTCATCAAGGAGATGGTCAGCGGTTTCGCGGGCGCCCTGATCACCGGCATCCTGCTGATGTACATGGTGCTGGTGCTGCTGTTCCGCAGCTTCGCCCACCCGATCACCATCATGGTGGCCTTGCCGCTGGCCATCGGCGGGGCGTTCGCCCTGCTGGTGCTGGCCAAGTCCAGCTTCTCGATCTCGACCTTGATCGGCATCCTGATGCTGATGGGCATCGCGGCCAAGAACTCGATCCTGCTGGTCGAGTACGCGATCATGGCCATGAAGAACGGCATGACCAAGCGCGAGGCGATCCTGGACGCCGCCCACAAGCGGGCGCGGCCCATCCTGATGACCACCGTCGCCATGGGCGCGGGGATGCTCCCCGTCGCGGTCGGGTTCGGCGGCGACGTCGAGTTCCGGGGACCGATGGCCATCGCCGTCATCGGCGGCCTGATCACCTCGACCCTGCTGTCGCTGCTCTACATCCCGGTGGTGTTCGTGCTGATGGACGGCCTGCGCACCCGCCTGCACAAGCGGATGGGCCGCAAGCCCGAGCATGGCCACGCCACGCCGACGCCGGCGACCTCCGCGCCGCTGATCGACGGGTAAGGCCATCCAAAAGCTGTCATCCCGGGCGAAGACCCGGGACCGCAGGACGCTCAGCGCTTGCCGCGGTCCCGGGTCTTCGCTTCGCTACGCCCGGGATGACAGCTTTCCGCGCTCAGGCCATCGTCCGCAACGCCGTGACCACGGTGGGCGCCAGGCGCTCGGCGACGATCCTGGCCCCGGCCGCGTTGGGGTGGATGCCGTCGCGCTGCATCAGCCGCGCCACGCCGACCACGCCGGTGACGAAGTCGGGGTGATAGGTCACGCCCATCTCGCGGGCCAGGTCCGGATAAAGGTTGGTGAATTCGCGTGCATAGGACGCGCCGATCAGCGGCGGAGCCCGTACGCCGGCCAGGACCACGCGGATCTTGCGGGCCTTCAGCTTGTCGATGATCCGGCGCAGATTGGCCTTGGTGGTCTTCGGATCGGCGCCCTGCAGCAAGTCGTTGCCGCCCAGGGCCACCACGCAGACGGTGGTGTCGGGCGAGACGCTGAAGTCGACGCGGGCCAGGCCGCCGCCGGTGGTGTCGCCCGAGACGCCCGCCCCGCGCACGCTCGCCTTGACGCCCAGACGCTCGAGCGCCGCCTGAAGTTGGGCGGGCAGGGCGTCGCGCGCCGGCAGGCCGAGGCCGGCGGTGATCGAGTCGCCCAGCACCGTGACGACCGGCGGCTTTGCCAGCGGCGGCGGCGGCTTTTGGGCCGACCACGCGCTGGAGGCGAACGCGCCCGCGCAAAATCCGAGAATAAGACCGCGTCTGTGCGGTCGCCGTTCTTTGATCGCCGTCATGGGTCTCTATCTAGGGATTGGGGCTGCAAGCTTAACGCACGAAACAAGGAAACTTCATGTCCGACGCCATCGCGCCGCTCGCCCTGTCGTCGGTGACCCTGACGCTGCCGTCAACGGCAGGTCCCGTGAACATCCTGCGCGGGGTCGACCTGGAGGTTTCCGCCGGTGAGCGCGTGGCGATCATCGGCCCGTCGGGCTCGGGCAAGTCGTCGCTGATCTCGGTCGCCGCCGGGCTGGAGCGGCCGACCTCGGGCGTGGTCAGCCTGTTTGGCCAAGACCTTTCCAAGCTGGACGAGGACGGCCGGGCCCGCCTGCGCCGAGGCCGCGCGGCGCTGGTGTTCCAGAGCTTCCACCTGCTGCCCAACATGACGGCGGAAGAGAACGTCTCGGCCCCGCTGGAGATCGCCCGCGCGCCCAACGCCCTGCCGACCGCTCGCGACTGGCTGGGCAAGGTGGGGCTGTCGGCTCGCCTGACCCACTATCCGCACCAGCTGTCGGGCGGCGAGCAGCAACGGGTGGCGCTTGCGCGCGCTCTGGCCGCGCGGCCCACCCTGCTGTTCGCCGACGAACCCACCGGTAATCTCGACAGCCGCAACGCCGGCTCCGTCGTCGACCTGATGTTCGACCTGCTGGCCGAGTGCGGCGCGGCCCTGGTGATGGTCACCCACGATCCCATCCTGGCCGAACGCGCCGACCGCATCGTGCGCATGGCCGACGGCAAGGTGGTCGAAAGCGTGGTGGGGGCGTGAGCGCGCTTTCCTTCCGCCTGGCCGCCCGCGAGCTGCGCTCGGGCATCCGGGGCTTCGGCATCTTCCTGGCCTGTCTGGCCCTGGGCGTCGCGGCCATTGCGGCGGCCAGCTCGACGGCGGAAGCCTTCCGCCGGGGCCTGGCCTCGCAGGCCCGCGAGATCCTGGGCGGCGACCTGTCGGTCTCGATCGAGAACCGCGCCTTCAGCCCCGAGGAGCGCGCCGCCTTCGCCAAGCTGGGCCAGGTGTCCTACACCGCCCGCGTGCGGGTGATGGCCCAGGCGCCGTCGGGCGACCGACGGCTGGTGGACCTGCGCGGCGCCGACGCGCTCTATCCCCTGGCCGGCAAGGTCGAGCTGCAGGGCGCGGCCTCCCTCGCTGACGCCCTGGCTACGCGCGACGGCCTGCCCGGCGCGGCGGTCGAGCCGGCCCTGCTGGACCGCCTGGGCCTGAAGATCGGCGACCGCATCGAGGCCGGGCCCCTGACCCTGGTCGTTCGCGCCGCCATGATCCGCCAGCCTGACAGCGTGGCGCGCGGCTTCGTGCTGGGTCCGCGCGTGCTGGTGCGTCGCGAGTTGTTGGATCAAGCGGGACTTCTGACGCACGGCCTGCCTTCGGCCCAGACCGCCCGCATCGCCCTGCCCCCGGGCCAGGACCCGGCCGCGGCCGGCAAGGCGCTCAAGACGCGCTTCGGCGAGCTCTATGTCCGCGACCGCTCCGACGCCGCGCCCGGCGCGCGCAAGCTGATCGACCAGCTGGAATACTTCCTGGGCTTCATCGGCCTGGCCTCGCTGGTGGCCGGCGGCCTGGGCGTGGCCGGCGCGGTGTCGGCCTATCTGGCGACGCGCGAGCCCTCGATCGCGGTGTTGAAGGCGCTGGGCGCGGACGGCGCGCTGATCCGCAACACCTACCTGATCCAGATCGGCCTGCTGGCCGGGCTGGGCGTGGCCATCGGCCTGATCATCGGCGCGATCGTGCCGCTGATCCTGGGCCAGATCGCCGGAAACGCCCTGCCGATCCCGGCTCTGTTCGCGGTCTATCCTCTGCCCCTGGTCAAGGCCGGAGCCTTCGGCCTGCTGGCGGCGGCGGCGTTCTCGCTTGTTCCGTTGGCGAGAGCGCGGGCCACCCCGCCCTCGGCCCTGTTCCGCCGCGCCCTGGGCGTGCGCGCGCCGTTCGGGCTGGAGACGATCCTGGCCGCCGTCGCGGGCCTGGGCCTGGCCGCCCTGGCCATCGTCACCGCCCCCACACCGATCGCGGCCGGGATCATGATCGCCGGCGTCGCCGTGGCCTTCGTGGCTCTGTGGGCGCTGGGCCTACTGGCCGCCTGGCTGGCGGGCAAGGTCCGGGGCCTGGCGCGCGGCGCGGTGCGGATCGGCCTGGCCAACCTGGCCGGCCCCCGCTCGGCGGCGCGGACGGCGACCCCGGCCATCGGCCTGGGCGTGGCCCTGCTGGCCTGCGTGGTGCTGATCCAGTCGGCCCTGCTGGCCCAGGTCCGCGAGGTCGCCCCCAAGAGCGCCCCGGCCATGGTCTTCACCGAGATCCCCGGCGACCAGGTCGCGGCCTTCGACGCCGAGGTCGCCAAGGCCGCCGGCCCGATGACCGCGGACACCTATCTGCGCGTCCCCTTCGCCACAGGCCGGATCATCGCCCTGAAAGGCCAGCCGGTCGACGTGAAGGCCATCAAGCCGTCCGAGCGCTGGGCCTTCGACAGCGACGTCAATCTGTCGGTGCTCGACGCCGAGCCCAAGGGCTCCAACATCGTCGACGGCCACTGGTGGCCCGCCGGCTATGCGGGTCCGCCGCAGGTGGCGCTGGAACAGACCCTGGCCGAGGGCGCGGGCCTGAAGGCCGGCGACAGCATCACCATTTCGGTGCTCGGCCGCGACCTGGAGGCCAAGGTCGCCGTGCTGCGCAAGGTCGAGTTCGGCGGCTTTGGCCCCAACTTCGCGATCATCCTGGACCCCAAGAGCCTGGAGGGCGCGGTGCTGCGCAACATCGCCATCGCCAAGATGGACCGCGCCGCCGAAAGCCGCCTGACCCGCGCCCTGGGCCAGAGCTTCCCGGCGGTGAACGTGATCAGCGTGCGCGAGCAGCTGGAGTCCGCCGCCGGCCTCTTCGACCGCCTGGCCCTGGCCATTCGCGGCGCGGCGGCGGTGGCGGGCCTGGCGGGGCTGCTGGTGCTGGCTGGGGCCATCGCGGCCGGGGCCCGGGCCCGGGCGCGCGAGGCGGCGACGCTGAAGGTGCTGGGCGGCACGCGGGCCCAGATCCTGTCGGCCTATGTGGTCGAGTACGGCGCGGTCGGCCTGATCGCCGGCGCGGCCGGAGTGCTGCTGGGCCTGGCGGCGGCCTGGCCTGTCGTGGTGCTGGTGTTCAAGGCCCAATGGAGCATCGACTGGGCGGGCGTCCTGGCCCTGCTGGCCGGGGCGGCGGGCCTGTCGGCGGTCGGCGGCCTGCTGGCGGCGGCCCAGGCGCTGTCGCGGCGGCCGGCGCCGGTGCTTAGGGCGGACTAGATCCCATTGTCATCCCGGGCGAAGACCCGGGACCGCCGGAAACGCGGCGCTTGTCGCGGTCCCGGGTCTCCGCTGCGCTACGCCCGGGATGACAAATGGGAGGTGCGGCCGCGCTCGAAAGCTCTACCTTGGCCTCCAAACCGCATCCGCCACAGAACAAGGAGCGGTTTGGAGCGTTAGAGGCGCACCTTCAGGGAGAAGCTCAAAATGCCGCGTCGTCACCATCCCCTCGCCATGACCGCCGTCGCCGTTCTGGCGCTGGCCGCCTGCGGCAAGAGCGAGTCCCAGACCAACAGCTCGGTGGGCTACGGCTTCAACCCCGCCCTGCCGTCGCCGACCAAGACGCTGCTGCCGACCGTCAAGGTGGCGCCGGTCAACCGCTGGCCCGCCGGCGTCACGCCCACGGCCGCCGCCGGCCTGCAGGTCAAGGCCTTCGCCTCGGGCCTGGACCATCCGCGCTGGCTGCTGGTCCTGCCCAACGGCGACGTGCTGGTGGCCGAGAGCAACGGCCCCGGCGAAAAGAAGAAGGGCTTCAATCTCAAGGATTGGATCCAGGGCAAGCTGATGGCCAAGGCCGGCGCCAAGACGCCCAGCGCCAACCGCATCAGCCTGCTGCGCGACGCCGACGGCGACGGCGTGGCCGAGACCAAGACCGCTTTCCTGACGGGCCTCTATTCGCCGTTCGGCATGGCCCTGGTCGGCGACACCCTCTACGTGGCCAACGCCGACTCCATCGTCGCCTTCCCCTACCAGACCGGCGCGACCAGCATTACCGCTGCGCCGCGCAAGATCGCCGACCTGCCGGGCGGGCCGATCAACCACCACTGGACCAAGAACATCATCGCCAGCCAGGACGGCTCCAAGCTCTACGCGACCGTCGGCTCCAACTCGAACGTCGGCGAGAACGGCATCGAGGCTGAAGAGCGCCGGGCCGCGATCCTGGAGGTCGAGCTGGCCACCGGCTCCAGCCGCGTCTTCGCCTCGGGCATCCGCAATCCCAACGGCATGGGTTGGAACCCGGTGACCGGCGAGCTGTGGACCACGGTCAACGAGCGCGACGAACTGGGCAACGACCTGGTGCCCGACTACATGACCTCGGTGAAGGACGGCGGCTTCTATGGCTGGCCCTACAGCTATTACGGCCAGCACGTCGACACGCGGGTGAAGCCCCAGCGGCCGGACCTGGTGGCCAAGGCCATCGTCCCCGACTACGCCCTTGGCGCCCACACCGCCTCGCTGGGCCTGACCTTCTACGAAGGCGCCGGCCTGCCGGCCCAGTACAACGGCGGCGTCTTCATCGGTCAGCACGGCTCGTGGAACCGCAAGCCGCCGGCCGGCTACAAGGTGGTGTTCATCCCGTTCGCGGGCGGCAAGCCCGCCGGCCCGACCCAGGACGTCCTGACCGGCTTCCTCAACGCCAAGGGCGAGGCGCAAGGCCGTCCCGTCGGCGTCACGGTCGACAGGGCCGGCGCGCTGCTGGTGGCCGACGACGTGGGCAATGTGATCTGGCGGGTCACGGCGGCGAAATAGCGTCCAGCCCTGCTGGTGCGAAACCTCGTCCTTCGACAAGCTCAGGATGAGGTTTTGGCGAATTCGGCGCCAGATCGAACCTCACCCTGAGCCTGTCGAAGGGCGAGGTTCGACAGCGCCGGTATTGGAAGTCAGGCGCGCGACAACCGCGCCTCGGCGCCCAGGATCAGCAGATCCAGGCCCGCCTCGAACATCGGCGCGAAGCCGCTGTCGCGATAGTGGCTGAGCGCCTGGGACAACAGCGGATAGGCCTGGGCCGCCTCGTCGAGGGCTTCGGCCTCGATGGTCTCCTCGCCGGCTTCGGGCGGTGAGGCCTGCTCCTCCAGCACGCAGCCGACGACATAGCGGCTGATCGCCACCAGCGTCTCCATGGCGTGCGTCACCGGGAAACCCGCCGCGACCACGAAGGCGACCTGGGCCTCGACATCGTCGAGGTTCTGCGGATCGGCCTCGGTGCCCGCATGCACCCGGGCCGCGTCGCGGTAGGCCAGCAGCGCGCGCCGGAAACTGCGGGCGTTCTCGCGCAGGAAGTCGCGCCAGTCCTCGCCCAGCAGCGGCCGCGAGCGGGTGTGGCCCCGGGCCAGGATCTCGAAGTTCAGGGCGTCCAGCAGGGCCCGGCGATTCCTGAAGTGCCAGTAGAGCGCCGGCTGCCTGACGCCCAGCCGGTCGGCCAGCAGCCGCGTGCTCAACGCGTCGACGCCGACCTCGTTGAGCAGGTCCAACGCGACTTCGACGATACGCTGGCGGTCGACCTTCATGACGCTCCGGACTGAATCAGGCTTGACGGCGTGAGCCTACAAGACTTTATCGACGATAAGTAACTTTATCGATAATAAATTTCAGAGCGACGCGATGAAGAAGGCCTTCGGGATCATCCTGGCGACCGTGACGCTGGACGCGGTGGGCATCGGCCTGGTCATGCCGATCATTCCGCGCCTGCTGCGCGAGGTGGGCCACACCGGCGAACTGGGCTGGCGGTTCGGTGCGTTCCTGGGCCTCTACGCCCTGATGCAGTTCCTGTGCGCGCCGCTGCTGGGGGCGATCAGCGACAAGGTCGGGCGTCGGCCCGTGCTGCTGGTGTCGCTGGCCGGGGCGGCGATCGACTATGTGTTCATGGCCCTGGCCCCTTCCCTGGCCTGGCTGTTCGTAGGCCGGGCCATCGCCGGGATCACCGGGGCCAACATGGCCGTGGCCTCGGCCTATATCGCCGACATCACGCCCGAGGATCAGCGCGCCCGGCGCTATGGCCTGTTCAGCGCCGTGTTCGGGGTCGGCTTCATCGCCGGGCCGGTGATCGGCGGCCTGCTGGGCGAGGTCTGGGTGCGCGCGCCGTTCCTGGCCGCCGCCGCCCTGAACGGCGTCAACTTCGCCATGGCGCTGTTCGTGCTGCCGGAGTCGCACGAGGGCCGGGGCGGCCCGATCGACCGCACGGCCTTCAACCCGTTCGGCTCGCTGCGCTGGGCTTCAGCCTTCCCCGCCCTGATCCCGCTGCTGCTGACCTTCGTGGTGCTGGCCTTGGTCGGCGAGGTCGGCGGCACGGTCTGGGTGCTGTATGGCGAGGACAGGTTCGGCTGGAGCGGCTGGACGATCGGCCTGTCCCTGGCGGGGTTTGGCCTGTTCCACGCCCTGGCCCAGGCCTTCGTGGCCGGCCCCGCCGCCGAAAAGTTCGGCGAGCGGCGGGCCCTGCTGATCGGCATGGTCGCCGACGCCAGCGCCTATGTCGCCATCGCCCTGGCCACCCGGGGCTGGATGGCCTTCGCGCTGTTGCCGGTGTTCTGCCTGGGCGGCATCGGCCAGCCGGCCCTGCAGGCCCTGGTCTCGGGCCAGGTCGGCGAGGACCAGCAAGGGCGGCTGCAGGGCGTGATGGCCAGCATGGCGAGCCTGGCCTCGATCCTGGGTCCGGTTGCGATCAGCCAGATCTATTTCGCCTCGCGCGGCGCGTTCCCGGGCCTGGTCTGGGTGATCGGCGCGGCCCTGCTGCTGCTGTGCCTGCCGGTGGCCCTGGGGCGGGATCGACAGAAACTTGCACAACAAGACTGACCAGCCGTAAGCTGGCGCGCTCTCAACGAGGTGACGCCATGAAAGTCGAACGCCTGCCGCCGGTGCGCACCTCGCTCTCGCCGACCAACCACCCCTACATGACCGGGGCCTGGACCCCGCTGCACGAGGAGGTCGACGCCTGGGACCTCACCGTGCTGGAAGGCGCGATCCCGGCCGACCTGGACGGCGTCTATCTGCGCAACACCGAAAACCCCGTCCACGACCCGCTGGGCCGCTACCACCCGTTCGACGGCGACGGCATGGTTCACCAGATCGACTTCCGCAACGGCCGGGCGACCTATCGCAACCGCTTTATCCGCACGCGCGGTTTCGAGGCCGAGCAGGAGGCCGGGGAAAGCCTGTGGGGCGGGCTGGCCGACGGTCCCGGCACGTCCAAGCGCCCGGGCTTTGGCGCGCATGGAA
The DNA here is from genome assembly GCF_058809215.1 of Caulobacter sp. GW821-FHT10F06. Taxonomy (NCBI): domain Bacteria; kingdom Pseudomonadati; phylum Pseudomonadota; class Alphaproteobacteria; order Caulobacterales; family Caulobacteraceae; genus Caulobacter; species Caulobacter sp. GW821-FHT10F06. Next base: position 54,718 of record NZ_JBXASK010000004.1, read on the forward strand.
GCCTGAAGGACACCGCCAGCACCGACATCGTCGTCCACGCCGGCGAGGCGATCGCCACCTTCTATCAGTGCGGCGAGGCCTATCGGCTGGACCCGCTGACCCTGGAGAACCTCGGCGTGGCGTCCTGGGCGCCGCTGGACGGCGTCTCGGCCCATCCCAAGGTCGACGAGGAAACCGGGGAGTTGCTCTTCTTCAACTACTCCAAGTCCGCGCCCTACATGCACTACGGCGTGGTCGACGCGTCGGGGAAGCGCACCGTCTACCAGGCTATCGACCTGCCGGGCCCGCGCCTGCCGCACGACATGGCCTTCACGAAGACCTATTCGATCCTCAATGACCTGCCGGTGTTCTGGGACCAGCGCCTGCTGGAGCGCAACATCCACGCCGTGCGCCTGCACGAGGGCGTGCCCTCGCGGTTCGGGATCGTGCCGCGCCACGGCGGCGCGGTGCGCTGGTTCGAGGCGGCGCCGACCTACGTCCTGCATTGGCTCAATGCGTACGAGGACGGCGACGAGATCGTGCTGGACGGCTACTTCCAGGAGAACCCCATCCCGCGCCCGCTGGAGGACGCGCCCGAAGGCCACGGCCACCTGATGGCCTATCTGGACGAGCACAGCTTCCGGCCGAAACTGCATCGCTGGCGCTTCAACCTGGCGACCGGCGAGACCACCGAAAGCCATCTGGACGAGCGCATCCTGGAGTTCGGGATGTTCAACCAGGCCTATGCCGGCAAGCCCTATCGCTACGCCTATTCGACGACGTCAAAGCCCGGCTGGTTCCTGTTCAACGGCTTCGTCAAGCACGACCTGGAGACCGGCCAGAGCTGGTCGATCCAGCTGCCCGAGGGCCGCTACGCCAGCGAGGCCCCGTTCGCGCCGCGCGTGGGGGCCACGTCCGAGGACGACGGCTATCTGGTCAGCTTCATCATTGACGAGGTCCGCGGGACGTCGGAGTGCCTGATCGTCGACGCCCAGCGCTTCGAGACCGTCTGCCGCGTGGCCCTGCCGCACAAGATCAGCAGCGGGACGCATTCTGTGTGGGCGGGGCGGGAGCGGTTGAAGACCTAACCCTTCTTCGGGAACCACGGCACGAAGGCCGGGGTGCGGGCGACATAGTCCTCGTAGCCCTTGCGCTTGCGGCGCATGCGGCCCTCGACGGTCGGCACGCCGCTCCACTTGGTCAGCAGGACGGTCAGCAGCACCGGGCCCGGCAGCGCCCAGGCGCCCAGGCCGGTCTCGACGGCGATCAGATAGAGGCCCCACCACACGCAGGCGTCGCCGAAATAGTTGGGGTGGCGGGTGTAGCGCCACAGGCCGGTGTCCAGCACCACGCCGGCGTTGTCGCGGTTGGCCTTGAAGGCCGCCAGCTGGGCGTCGCCGATGGTCTCGAACAGCACGCCGATCACCGCCAGCCCCGCGCCGGCGAAGGCCAGGGCTCCCAGCGGCGCGGCAGAGCCGTGGCCCAGCTGCACCGGCAGGGCGACGATCAACTGCAGCCCATATTGCAACGAGAACACCAGCAGGAAGGTCGACTTGGCCAGGCTCCAGCCGCGCGTCTCCTTGGCGTGGTTGAGCATGGTGACATAGCGCCGGTCCGCGCCATGCTTGCGCCAGCGGATCAGCAGGTGGACGCCCAGCCTCAGCCCCCACAGGGTACACAGCCCGATCAGCAGCAGGCCGTGCGGCGTCGGTCCCGCCTGCAGCAGCGACAGCCAGCCGACCAGCACCATGCCCAGCGCCCACCAGGCGTCGATGAAGCTGACGTCCTTCAGCTTCAGGCCGATCCGCCACAGCACGACGAAGACGGCGGCCGAAACGGCGGCGTTGACGAGGAGGAGCTGGACGAGAGGCGGCATGGGCGGTCCGAGGGGTTGTTATGGTTCAGCTACGAGGGAAGGTGGAAAAAAGATCTTCTCTCTGAAGGGAGAGGATTCGATCTAGATCCCCACCACCAGGCTCACCGTCGTGGTCGTCGAGCCGCCGATGTTCAGCGTCTGCACCGTCTTGGCCCCCTCGACCTGATAGTCGCCAGCCGTTCCGGTGACCTGCTTGAAGGCGTCCAGGGTCATGCGCACACCGGTGGCCCCCACGGGGTGGCCCGAACCGATCAGGCCGCCTGACGGATTGATCGGCAGGCGTCCTCCCATGGCGATGTCGCCGGCCTCGATCGCCTTCCAGCTCTCGCCGGGCGCGGTCAGGCCCAGATGGTCGATGGCCATGTATTCGGTGGCGGTGAAGCAGTCGTGGGTCTCGACGGTGTGGATCTGCGTCAGGTTGTCGATCCCGGCCCGGGCGCGGGCGTCCAGGATCGCGCGGCGCACCTGCGGGAAGACGTAGGGCTGGTCGCGGCTGTCCTCGATCTTGCGGGCATAGCTGATCGGGGCCGAGCGATGGCCCCAGCCCTGGATGCGCGGCAGGCTGTCCAGCGCGATCCCGCGCTTGTCGGCATAGGCTTTCGCGCGCTCGGTCGAGGCCAGGAACACCACCGCCGTTCCGTCGGTGACCTGGCCGCAGTCCTGCTTGCGGGTGCGGCCTTCGACCACCGGATTGGCCTCGTCGCTGTCGGTGAAGGCGTCCGGGCCAAACCGCCAGTCGCGGGTCTGGGCGTTGGGATTGCGCCGGCCGTTGGCGAAGTTGATCTCGGCGATGGCCATCAGGTGCTGATAGTCCAGGCCATAGCGGCGGTCATATTCGTCGGCGAGATCGGAGAAGGCCCTGGGCCACAGGAACTTGGCGTCCTGGAATTCGTGTCCGGCCCAGGCGGCGCTGCCCAGGTTCTCGGCCGCCTTCTGGCCAGGGACGTTGCGCATCTGCTCGATGCCGACCACGCAGGCCAGGTCGTAGCGCCCGGCCTCGATCTCGGCGGTGGCCGCCAGGATGGCGACGCTGCCCGAGGCGCAGGCGGCTTCGTGGCGGGCGGTCGGCAGGCCGTCAAAGGCGGGGTGGACCTGACCGAACATCCCGCCCAGCAGGCCCTGCCCGGCGAACAGCTCGCCGGCGAAGTTGCCGACATGGCCGGTCTGGATCTCCTCGGGATCAAGCTGCGCGGCCGCCAGTCCCTCGCCGATCGCCTCACCGAAGGCGTCGGCCAGGTCGCGACCCTGCCGGCTCCAGTTGGCCGAGAAGCCGCTCTGCCAGCCTCCCAGGACATAGACCATGGCGATCTCCCCGCCGCTCCTCAGTCAGTCCAACTATACAAGTGACTTGTCGGCTGTCCATGGCCGTCATTGACAGTCCGCCGCGAAGCGCCGCACCAAGCCCCATGGTCGAACCCTCCACGGACCCAGCCAGGACCCCGGCGCTTGTCCGCATCAGTTCGGCCGCCCGCGCGCTGAACCTGATCGGCGACCGCTGGACGCTGCTGCTGCTGTATTCGGCCTTCATGGGGGTCAAGCGGTTCGACGGCTTCATCGCCATGACCGGCATGGCCCGCTCGCTGCTGGTCGACCGGCTGGGCCGGCTGGAAGCGGCCGGTGTGCTGGAGAAGCGGGCCTATCAGGACCGCCCCGTCCGCCACGAATACTGCCTGACCGCCATGGGCCGAGACCTCTACGACTCGGCGTTGATGCTGCTGGGCTGGGAGATGCGCTGGCGCCTGGATCCCGACTGCCCGTCGCACCGCATCCTCCACGCGACATGCGGAAAGCCTCTGCGGCCGGTGCTGGTCTGCGAGGCCTGCGCCGCGCCGGTGAAGGTGCGCGACATCACCCTGACGCCCGGTCCCGGGGCCGGCCTGGAGCCCGCGCCCCGCGCCCGCCACTCGCGCCGGGCCAGCGACGAAAACGTGGGCGCGGCGCCGCTGCATCCGATGCTGGAGCGCTCGATCGAGGTGCTGGGCGACCGCTGGACGGCCCACCTGGTGGCCGCCAGCTTCTACGGCCTGACGCGGTTCAAGGACCTGCAGGACGAGCTGAAGGTGGCCAGCAACATCCTGACCGACCGCCTGGCCCGGCTGGTCGAGCGCGGCATGCTGGAAAAGCGCCTCTACCAGACCCGCCCCGAACGCTGGGAATACCGGCTGACGAAGGAAGGCCGCGACTTCTTCCCGCTGATCGCCGCCCTGATGGCCTGGGGCGATCGCTGGCTGGCCGGCGAGGCCGGACCGCCGGAGATCCTCACCCATTCGTGCGGCGCGCGGCTGGTTCCGGTGGTGCGGTGCCAGGCGTGCGACGGGGTGGTGGATGTGAAGACGACGGCGCTGGGCGATGCTCCCCTTTCGGGGGAGCTGTCGCGGAGCGACTGAGGGGGCAGCGCCTGCCCAGGCCGTGCTTGACGCGACCTGGGCTAGCGCCGAGCCGCCCCCTCCGACGCTCCGGGGCCTCCCCAGAAGGAGAGGATCTGGCGCCTACCGCCCCACCATCGCCAGGCCGGCCTCGCTGTAGCGCGCGCCCTCGACGGCCGTCTCGGGCACGGCGGCGGCGATCTTGGCCAGATCATCGGCCGACAGCGACACCTCGACCGAGCCGACGTTCTCCTCCAGGCGCGAGATCTTGGTCGTGCCGGGGATCGGGGCGATGTCCGGACCCTGGTGGAGGATCCAGGCCAGGGCCAGCTGGGCCGGGGTGATCCCCTTCTCGCGGGCGATCTGCGTCAGGGCCTCGACCAGCGACAGGTTCTTGGTCAGGGCCTCGCCCTGGAACCGCGGCAGGCCGCGGCGGAAATCGTCCTTGGCCAGGCCGTCGTTGGAGGTCAGGGCCCCGGTCAGGAAGCCCCGGCCCAGCGGGCTGTAGGGCACCAGGCCGACGCCCAGCTCGCGGATGGTCGGCAGGACCTTGTCCTCGATCCCCCGCGTCCACAGCGAATATTCGCTCTGCAGGGCGGCGACCGGCTGCACCGCGTGGGCCTTGCGGATGGTCTCGGCGCCGGCTTCGGAGAGGCCGAAATGCTTGACCTTGCCCTCGGCGATCAGGTCCTTGACCGTCCCGGCCACGTCCTCGATCGGCACGTTGGGGTCGACGCGGTGCTGGTAGAAGAGATCGATGACCTCGACGCCCAGGCGCTTGAGCGACGCCTCGGCCACGTCGCGGATGTGCTCGGGACGGCTGTCGACGCCGACCATGCGGGCCGTGCCGCCGGCCTCCTCGGGCGGAGCGATCTTGAAGCCGAACTTGGTGGCGATCACCACCTTGTCGCGGAAGGGCCTCAGACCCTCGCCGACCAGCTCCTCGTTGACATAGGGACCATAGACCTCGGCGGTGTCGAAGAAGGTCACGCCCAGCTCGACCGCGCGGGCCAGCACCTTGAAGGTCTCGGCCTTGTCGGGGGCGGGACCGTAGGCCCAGCTCATTCCCATGCAGCCCAGGCCGATGGCCGAGATCTCCAGACCGTCGCCGAGTTTCCGCGTCTTCATGGGTCAGCTCCTGTATCGTCATCGAAGGGTCGCGCGAGCCCCTGGCCTGGCGACACGGCGAAGATGGGCGCGAAGCCGGCCCGGGATAAGCGCTTGCAGTCTCAACGCACTGCTGAGCTAAATTCAGCAATGGATTCACGCCCCCTGCCCGACCTCGTCGCCTTCGCCGTCGTGGCCGAGCGCCGCAGCTTTCGCGCCTCGGCCCAGGAGCTGGGCGTCTCGGCCTCGGCGCTCAGCCACACGATCCGCAACCTGGAGACCCGGCTGGGCGTGCGGCTGCTGAACCGCACCACCCGCAGCGTCGCCCCCACCGAGGCCGGCGAGCGGCTGCTGGCCCGGCTGCGGCCGGCGCTCAGCGACATCGACGACGCCCTGGCCGAGGTGGCGGTGTTCCGCGATCGGCCCTCCGGCCGGCTGCGCATCAACATCGCCCGCACCGCCGCGCGGATGCTGCTGGGGCCCCGGCTGGGCGGCTTCCTGCGGGCCTATCCCGAGGTGCGGCTGGAGATCACCTGCGACGACGGCCTTTCAGACATCGTCGCCGGCGGCTTCGACTGCGGCGTGCGGCTGGGCGAGCGCCTGGCGCCCGACATGATCGCCGCGCCGCTGGGCGGACAGGCCCGCCAGGCCCTGGTCGGCTCGCCCGACTACGTGGCCGAGCACGGCGCGCCGACGGATCCCGAGGATATCGCCGGCCACCGCTGCCTGCTCAGCCGCCGCCCGACCGGCCAGCCCTGGCCCTGGGAGTTCGAGCGGCAGGGCCGGCTGATCGTGGTCAACCCGCCCGGCGTGCTGATCGCCGACGACAACGAGGTGCTGCGCCAGGCCGCCGTCGACGGCGCGGGCCTGGCCTTCCTGTTCCTGCCCCTGGTGGCCGACGACATCGCCGCCGGCCGGCTGGTGTCGCTGATGGAGGACTGGTGCGAGCCCTATCCGGGGTTCTTCCTCTACTATCCCAGCCGCCGACAACTCTCGCCGGCGCTGCGGGCCTTCGTCGACTGGATGAAGACCTGAATTTGACGGCGGATGTCGGAACCCCGCCCGCCGGTCCGTCCTTGGACAAAGGCCCGCGCGGCCGCCAAGGAGGATGCGACATGCCCAGGATCACCTCGTGCCTGTGGTTCGACGATCAGGCGCAAGAGGCCGCCGAGTTCTACGTCTCGATCTTTCCCAACTCGAAGATCACCTCGGTCGAGCGCTATCCGATGGATATCCAGGAGGGCGGCGGCAAGAAGGCCGGCGAGGTGATGACCGTCGTGTTCGAGCTGGACGGCCGGCCGTTCATGGGCCTGAACGGCGGCCCGGTCTTCAAGTTCGACGAGGCGATCTCGTTCGTCATCGACTGCGACGGCCAGGCCGAGGTCGACCGCTATTGGGACGCCCTGCTGGCCGGCGGCGGTCAGGAAAGCGTCTGCGGCTGGCTGAAGGACCGCTTCGGCCTGTCCTGGCAGGTCACGCCCAAGCAGCTGACCGAACTGACCACCGGCCCCGACAAGGCCAAGGCGGCCCGCGTGTTCGCGGCGATGATGAAGATGGTCAAGATCGACGTCGCCGCGTTGCAGGCGGCGGCCGAGGGACGCTGAAACAGGTGCTCCCCCATTGAGGGAGCATCCATGGCCTCACTTCACCAGGAACGGCGCCGAGACCGAGAAGGAGGACTGCTTGGCCATCGCGCCCTGGGGCCGGATGCGCAGATGAGTGATGGCCGCCTGGGAGGCCAGGTTTCCGGCGGTCGGGACATAGGTCCAGGTCGCGCCGCCGTCCGACGAGAAGTCGACGTCGTCGGTGGTGGAGCTCGGGCCGACATAGTTCAGCGTGGTGTTGGAGACCGGTGAGCCTTCGGTCAGCTTGATCGCCGCCCCGCCGGTCGCGCCGTCGCCGTCCAGGGCCAGCACCGCCCCCGAGGGCGTGGGCAGCACCAGGGCCAGGGCGCCGGCGTCCAGCGGCACGATGTCGGGATTGGTCACGCTCAGCGACAGCCGGCGGCGGGCCCCGGGAATGGCCTTGGGCGAACTGGCGGCGTTGACCGGATCCCAGGTGGTGGCGCCGCTCATGACCACGATGATGTTCTGCGGCGAGACGATCAGGCTGACGGTGATCACCGACGTGGCCGTGCCGCTGTCGGGCGTGCCGATGCAGGCGCCCAGCAGGCCGATGCCCGGACAGAGGTTCCAGGTCCAGTCGATGGTGATCTTGTCGGTATAGGTCCCGATCGGCGGCGCCACGCCCGAGGGTTTGACGTAGATCGGCAGGTCGGCGTTGCTCGACCCCAGCAGGCCCAACAGGTTGAGCAGGTTGTTCTGCATGTAGTCGACGCTGGCCCCTTCGGCGAAGGGGACCGTGCCGCCGGGGTCCGCCGAGGCGACATAGGCGATGGTGGTCGCGCCGCTGGACGGCTTGAGCTTCAGGCCGTTCTGGCTGTGGAACTTGCCCTTGATGGCGTTGTTGCTCAGCAGCACCAGCAGGGCGCTGTCGCACATCAGTCCCGCCCGGCTCTGCAGGGCCGGGACGGCGCCGGCCTTCACCGCCGGCGGCGAATAGGTTCCCAGGGTCGTGCTGACGGTGGTGCTGACGGTGCAGGCCTGCGCCTTGCCGAAGACCGCCAGGCACAGGACGGCGGCGAGCACGGCGATCAGGCGCGGGCAGGAGACGGAAACCATGGCCCAGACCTAGCAACCCCGCCGGGCCAACTGCTTAATGGCCGGCCAAAACTAGACTAAGGTCTAGAACGACGCGCGATCTGGCCGCCACCCGCTCGGGGCCGCAGATCCTGACGCTGGCCTGAGGGGGAGCGCGGCGACAAGTCGGGCTCAGCACGCCCCCTCCGTCACGTCGCCTATCGGCGCCGCGCCACCTCCCCGCAAGCGGGGCAGGAGAGTTCTGTTTCCTCCTCCCCTGTGAAACGGGGGAGGTGGCGCGATGCGGATACGCATCGTGACGGAGGGGGCGCGCGGCGCCCTACGCCCTCAAGCCTTCTTGACGAACTCCACCCGCAGGACCAGGCCGCGCACCTTCTCGACATTGGCCTCGATCTCGTCGGTGTCGTCGGTGAGGCGGATGTTCTTGACCAGCGTGCCGCGCTTGAGCGTGACCCCGCCCGAGCCCTTGACCTTCAGGTCCTTGATCAGGGTGACGTTGTCGCCATCGGCCAGGATCGTGCCGTTGCTGTCGCGGGTTTCGTCGGCCATGGGGAAGTCCTTACATTTTCTAGGGGCTTCCTAGAGAGCGCCGCCCGCGGACACAATCCCCGTCGTTCTCTGTCATCCCGGGCGCAGCGAAGCGGAGACCCGGGACCGCAAAAGGCGCCGCGCTTCCGGCGATCCCGGCTCGGCGCGCTCCGCGCTTGGCCGGGATGACAGCGAAATCACTTCCGCCCCAGCGGATGCTTGGTCTTCACCACCTGGGCCAGATGATCCCCCGCCACATGGGTGTAGATCTGGGTGGTGGCGATGTCGGCGTGACCCAGCAGGGTCTGGATGACCCGCAGGTCGGCGCCGCCCTCCAACAGGTGGGTGGCGAAGGCGTGGCGCAGGACGTGGGGGCTGACCTTCTCGCGGTCGATGCCGGCCGCGATGGCGGCGTCTTCCAGCAACTGCGAGACCCGGCGGGCGGTCAGGCGTCCGGAGGCCGAACGCGAGGGGAAGAGCCAGGGGCTCTCCTTGACGCCCTTTGGCAGGAACTGAGGCCTCGCCGCCAGATAGGCCGTCACCGCCGCGCGGGCGGCGTTGTTCATCGGGGCCAGCCGCTCCTTGCCGCCCTTGCCCTTGACGATGACGAAGGCCGGGTCGCGGGCCACCGCCGCCAGCGGCAGGGCCAGAAGCTCGGAGATCCGCAGGCCCGAGGCGTAGAGCAGCTCGATCATACACGCCAGGCGCAGGCCCTGGCCGCCGTCCTTATGGGCCGCCGCCGCGATCAGCCGGTCGACCTCATCGCGCGACAGCACCTTCGGCAACGGCCGGCCGGCCTTGGGCGCGACCACGCGGCGGGAGGGATCGTCCTGCCGCCAGCCCTCGCCCAGCACGAACTTGTAGAACTGCCGCACGGCCGAACGCCGGCGGGCGGCGGTGGCCGGCGACAGGCCGCGCGCGCCGAGGTCCTGGAAATAGGCCTCGATGCTCTCGGCGGGGGCGGTGTCGAGATCCTCGCCGGAACCGACCAGGAAGCCTCGGGCGTCCTCCAGGTCCTTGCCATAGGCGGTCAGGGTGTTGCGGGCCGAGGCGCGCTCGACCGCCATCATCTCCAGGAAGGCGTCGACCCAGCCAGCGGCGCTCATTTGGCGGGCGCGGTCACGGGCAGGGTCAGGGCCAGCAGCCCCTCGATCACCACCGCCCGCGCGTCGGATGTCAGGCCCACGCGATGGAGGCCCTGGGCCAGGCGCGCGCGATCGACGACGGTAGGGCCTGCCGCACCGGACTCAGACGCCGCCGACAGGACCAGCAGCGCCGCCTCGCCCTTGCGGCCGGCCAGAGCGGCGTCGTCCAACAGCGTCAGCCGGGCGGCCGAGGCCGTCGACTTTCCCAGGTCGAAGCTGGCGAACTGTCCGCGTTCCTCAGGCCCCAAGGCGCCGCCCAGTGACGCCAGCAGCAGGGCCGCAGGTTGGGCCGGCGACTTGGCGCCGCCCTGCGCGCCGCGATCGATCAGAAGGCCCAGCACCTGGTTGTCGACCTTGCCCGAGGCGGCGGCGATCAGGGCGTCCAGCAGGGCCAGGTCGGTGGTGGTCGCGCCGGGGATCTGATCCTGCACCAGGCGCGAGCGGATCAGCTGGGCGGTCGGCAAGTCGCCGGCCGCCGCAGCCGCTCGGGCGAACAGCACCGGATCGGTCAGCGGCGCGTCGGCCTTGGCCAGGTTGGCGATCGAGCCGGCCGAGGTCTTGGCCGCGTCGAGGAAGCCGGCCAGCCCCTTGGCCTGGCGCAGGAAGGCCAGGTCCGAGGCCTGCACCGCCGTCAGGTCGGCGCCGGCCAGGGGCGGCGGCGGCGGACCGGGCGGGGTGATCGCCGCCTTCACCGCCGGCGAAGCCGTCGACGCGGCGGCCGACAGGTCCAGGTTCAGCTTGCGCGACAGGGCGTAGTTGATCCCGTTGCGCAGGTTGGCCGCGCCGGGCGGCGTTGCGTTCAGCACCGCCGTCATCAGCCGGGCGTAGTCGGCGTCCTTCGTCTGCTGCTGGGCCAGGGTGAAGGTCAGGTGCGCGGCGTCGTCCTGGCCGGCGCGGACCTGGCAGAAGGCCCGCAGGCGCAGCCAATAGCCGGCCCCACGATCCACGGTCAGGGCCTCGCCGATGCGGCAGGCCTTGTCGTCGTCGCCCTTGATCAGCGCCGCCTCGGCCGCCGCCAGCGACAACGAGGCGTTGCCCGCCAGGCCCGGCGCGCGATCCAGCACCAGGTCGGCGCCCGCCGCCTCGCCCAGGGCCAGCAGCCCCAGGGCCCGGGCCGCGCCGAGGTCGGGATCGTTCCCCACGCCCGTCGGAGCGTTGGCGCCGGTGGCCAGCACCTTGCGCGCCAGCGCGGCGAAGGCCGGCGTGAGCGGCTTGGCCGCGAGCCTGGGCAGGGCGTCGCGGAAGATGTCGGGGGCGGTGTCCTTCCACAGGTTAGGGCCCAGGTCGCTCTGGCCGGCCGGGGTCGAGAACAGGTCCGGCGGGGCCAGGGATTGCACCTGCACCTGGGCCAGGGCCGAGGACGCGACGGTGGTCAGCAGGGCGGCGAGGATCGGCGCGGCGACGCGGCGGCGGGAACGCATGCGGGACATCATCCTTCGGTTATGACGCAAGACCCCGTTCCGGAAAACTCGGGCGGGACGATCCTGCCCAAACCGCCCGCCCCGCGAGCATGAGCGGGGCTTGAAAGGCTTGGAGATTAAGTCGTCCGCGCGCGGGTCAGTGAAACTTGGCGCTAGAGCCAAGCCTGATGTAAACCCGCGTCCGCATCATGACCGACCTGTCCGCTTCCCTGCTTCAGCCCCTGCGCAACCGCACGATCGTGCTGGTGGGGCTTATGGGCGTCGGCAAGTCCAGCGTCGGGCGGCGCCTGGCCCAGGCCCTGGACATGCCGTTCCGCGACGCCGACAACGAGGTCGAGAGCGCCGCCGGCCGCTCGATCCCCGAAATCTTCGCCGAACTGGGCGAGGCCGCCTTCCGCGACGGCGAGCGCCGGGTGATCGCCCGCCTGCTGGAGGAGCCGCCGCACGTGCTGGCCACCGGCGGCGGGGCTTTCGTCAACGACGAGACCCGGTTCCTGATCAACCAGCACGCCGTCTCGGTGTGGCTGAAGGCCGACATCGAGCTTCTGGCCCGCCGCGTGGGCCGCAAGGACAACCGGCCGCTGCTGAAGAACAAGGACCCGTTCGAGGTCCTGACCCAGCTGGCCGAGCTGCGCTATCCGGCCTATTCCCAGGCCCATCTGCACGTTCAGACGGGCGACACGCCGCACGCGGTGGCCATGGACGCGATCATCGCGGCCCTGCGCGCCCGGGCGGACCAGGAGTCCTTCACACCATGACCGGGCATCCCGTGACCAAGACCGTCCCTGTGGGCCTGGGCGATCGCGCCTACGACGTCGTCATCGGCACGGGGCTGATCGACCGCGCCGGCGAGGCCATCGCCCCGCTGCTCAAGCGCAAGCGCACCGCCATCGTCACCGACGCCAATGTCGGCGAGCACCATGGCGAGCGCCTGTCGGTGTCGCTGGAAAAGGCCGGGATCGCGGTCGACATGATCGTCATGCCGCCCGGCGAGGAAACCAAGAGCTTCGAGGGCCTGGCCGACCTGTCCGACCGCCTGCTGGCCCTGGGCCTGGAGCGCGGCGACATGATCGTGGCGTTCGGCGGCGGCGTCGTGGGCGATCTCGCGGGCTTTGCGGCCTCGATCTACAAGCGCGGCATCGACTTCATCCAGATCCCGACCACCCTGCTGGCTCAGGTCGACAGCTCGGTCGGCGGCAAGACCGCCATCGACACCCCGCGCGGCAAAAACCTGATCGGCGCCTTCCACCAGCCACGCCTGGTGCTGGCAGACCTCGACGTGCTGGCCACCCTGCCCGCCCGCGAGCTGGCCTGTGGCTATGCCGAGATCGTCAAGTACGGCCTGCTGGGCGACTTCGCCTTCTTCGAATGGCTGGAGGCCAACGTCGGCGCCGTGCTCGAGCGCGACACCGACGCCCTGGTCCGCGCCGTCGGTCGCAGCGTCGAGATGAAGGCCGAGATCGTCGCCGAGGACGAGAAGGAAGCCGGTCGCCGGGCCCTGCTGAACCTGGGCCACACGTTCGGCCACGCCATCGAGGCCGAGATGGGCTTTGGCGACGCGCTCAAGCACGGCGAGGCCGTCGGGGTCGGCATGGCGCAGGCTTTCCGGTTCTCGGCCTGCCAGGGCCTGTGCTCCAGCCAGGACGCCGTCCGCGCCGAAGCCGCCATCAAGGCCGCCGGCCTGCCGACCCGTCTGAGCGACGTGCGCCTCGAACCCTTCGCCGCCGACGCCCTGGTCGCCCACTGCGGCCAGGACAAGAAGGCGCAGGGCGGGACCCTGACCTTCGTGCTGGTGCGCGGCATCGGCGACGCCTTCGTGGCCAAGGACGTGGATCGCGCGGCGCTGCGGGCGTTCCTGGTCGAGGAAGGGGCGGTCTAGAGCAACCGTCCGAGACGCCGACCTCGCCCTTCGACAGGCTCAGGGTGAGGTCCAACACTAGCCTTTCAGTCGGAAACCTCATCTTGAGCTTGTCGAAGGACGAAGCTTCCGCAGGCCCGCCATTTGACATTCGCCAACCGCTTCCCCATCTACGCTTCACCAGAGGCGCACAAGACGCCGCTGGACGCCTGAACGCAGGCCTCTAGACCCCGCGCCGATCAAGCCTGGGGCGACGTTGAAAATCCCCGGAACAGCTCTTTTCCAAGACAGTCCTCCAGGGCCTTCCCCAAGAGATCCGCGTCCGACGACGCTCGCGCCCCAAGGCGCGTCCCATCGAGCCCCCGCATGCCGCCTCGTTATCTAAGGCCGCCGGAAGAGGCTCAAATTCCCCCAAGAAAGCTATCCATGACTACCCATACCCAGACCCTGCCCACCATCTATGTGACCGAGGCCGACCACGAGATCCTGTCCAACCTGGCCGAGGCGGTCGCCGACCGCGCCGCGGGCAGCCGCGTGCTGGCCGGCGAGATGGCCCGCGCCGTGATCGTCGAACCCGGCGAGGCGCCCTGCCCGTTCGCGGGCGTCGGCTCGACTGTCCGGTTCCAGGACCTGACCAGCGGCCAGACCCGCACCGTGCGCCTGAGCCTGCCGCGCGACGCCAGCATCGACGACGCCCGCATCTCGGTGCTGACGCCCGTCGGCGCGGCCCTGATCGGCATGACCGCCGGCGAGACCTTCCACTGGACCGACAATGACGGCCGCGCCCGCGGCGTGCGGGTCTTGTCCCTGCAAGCCTAGGGTCTAGAACGGGGGCATGATCGCCGCCCTCCTAGGCCTTGCCCCCATCGTCATCGCCCTGCTGACCCTGTCGGCGCTGTTCTCGGCCGCCGAGACCTCGTTGACCGGGGCCAGCCGCGCGCGGATGCACCAGCTGGAGCGCGACGGCGACAAGCCGGCCAAGCGGGTCAACCAGCTGCTGTCCGACCAGGAGACGATGATCGGGGCGGTGCTGCTGGGCAACAACCTGATCAACATCCTGGCCTCCGCCCTGACGACCCAGGTGCTGACCGCCGCCATCCCCGGCCCCTGGGGCGTCGCCGTCGCCACGGCGGTGATGACCGTGCTGGTGCTGGTCTTCGCCGAGGTGCTGCCCAAGACCCTGGCGATCCTGAAGTCCGACGACGTGGCGCGGTTCCTGTCGGGCCCCACCCTGCTGGTGGTGCGCCTCTTCGGTCCGATCATCTACGCCATCCAGTGGATCGTCCGGCGCACCCTGCGGCTGTTCGGCGTCAAGCTGGACATGGCCGTCGACGTGCTGGCCGCCCACGAGGAGATCCGCGGCGCGGTCGAGTACCACCACTCCGAAGGCCTGGTCGAAAGCGGCGACCGGCGGATGCTGGGCGGCGTGCTGGACCTGTCGGACATGGACGTCTCGGACATCATGGTCCACCGCAAGTCGATGGTGGTGCTGGACGTCGACCTGCCGCCCCGCGACCTGGTGGCCGAGGCGCTGGAGGCCCAGCACACCCGCATCCCGCTCTATCGCGACGAGCCCGACAACATCATCGGCGTGCTGCACGCTCGCGACCTGCTGCGGGCCCTGGCGGAGTCGGAGGGCGGCATCGAGGCCCTGGACGTCGCCGCCATCCTGCGCGAGCCGTGGTTCATCCCCGACACCACCAATCTCAAGGACCAGCTCAACGCCTTCCTCAAGCGCAAGAGCCACTTCGCCCTGGTCGTCGACGAGTACGGCGCCCTGCAGGGGCTGGTGACCCTGGAGGACATCCTCGAGGAGATCGTCGGCGAGATCGACGACGAGCACGACACCAGTGTCGACGGCGTGCGCCGCCAGACCGACGGCTCGGTCAATGTCGACGGCGACGTGACCGTGCGCGACCTCAACCGCGCCATGGACTGGGACCTGCCGGAAGACGAGGCGGTGACCATCGCCGGCCTGGTGATCCACGAAGCCCAGACCATTCCCGAGCCGGGCCAGACCTTCATCTTCCACCAACACCGCTTCCAAGTGCTCCGTCGGCAGAGGAACCAGGTGACGGCGTTGCGGATCAGCGCCAAGTTGGATGAAGGGACAAGTTTGTAGAATCGTTCCTGAAACGCTTGGGAACCAAAGCGCCCAAGCTTCGTTAAACGCGCTTGCCGGCCACGGGGGGCCGGTCGGGAGGGCTTGTTGGGCAACCTTGCAGAGACCGAGGTTCGCGCCGAAGAGGACGCACTTGAACGCCGGCTCGCCAGGATCCAGGCCGAGCTGTGCGACGAGATCAACCGGTCCAAGACCCTCAGCCGTATCGCCGAGGCCGTGGCGGCCGCCGGCGGCATCGACGAGGTGGTGCAGGTGGTGGTGGACGGCGCGCGCGAACTGACGGGCGCGGCGTTCGGAGCCTTTTTCTACAACCAGGTCGATCCCGACGGCGAAAGCTATTCGCTCTACACCCTGTCGGGCGCGCCGACCTCGGCCTTCGCCAACTATCCCATGCCCCGCAAGACCGCGATCTTCGCGCCCACCTTCGACGGCGTGGGGCCGGTGCGGTCGGACGACATCACCAACGATCCGCGCTATGGCGGCAGCGCGCCCCATCACGGCATGCCCAGCGGTCACCTGCCCGTGCGCAGCTACCTGGCCACGCCGGTGGTCACCCGCCAGGGCGAGGTGATGGGCGGGCTGTTCCTGGGCCATCCCGAACCCGGACGCTTCTCGGCCCGCGCCGAGACCGTGCTGGTGGGCCTGGCGGCCCAGGTGGCCGTGACCATCGAGTCGCTGCGCGCCAAGGAGGACGCCCTGCGCGAGCTGGCCTATCGCCGCCAGACCGAGGAACGCCTGAAGTTCGCGCTCGACAGCGGCCGGCTGGGCTCCTGGGAGCTCGACGTCGCCAGCCGCGCCTACGACGCCTCGGACATCTGCAAGTCCAACTACGGCCGGCGGCCGGACGAGAGTTTCGGCTTCGACGACCTGGTCGGCTCGATCCACGCCGAGGACCGGCCGCGGATGATCGACGCCATCGAGACGGCGATCCGCGACGGCTCCAACTACGACATCGAATACCGCACGACCACGCCGGCCGGCGAGACGCGCTGGGTCCACGCCCGCGGCCGCGCCGCCCAGACCAGCGACGAGGGCGGCGTGCGGCGCATGGCCGGCGTCTCGCTGGACGTCACCGAGCGCAAGGTGGCCGAGGAGCGCCAGCGCCTGCTGCTCAACGAGCTGAACCACAGGGTCAAGAACAGCCTGGCGGCCGTGCAGTCGATCGCCGCCCAGACCCTGCGCACCAGCCTGTCGCCGGAACAGTTCCAGGAAGCCTTCGAGTCGCGGATCATGGCCCTGTCCAAGACCCACGACCTGCTGACCAAGGAAAACTGGGAGAGCGCCGGCCTGCGCGAGGTGCTCGACGTCGAGCTGATGGCCCTGGGCGGCGACGACCGGGTGCGCTTCGATTACGTCCAGGATCTCCGTCTCAGCCCCAAGGCGGTGGTCGCCATCGGCATGGCGATCCACGAACTGGCCACCAACGCCGCCAAGTACGGCGCCTTTTCCGTTCCCGAGGGCCAGCTGAAGGTCGAATGGCGCGTCGAGCACGCCCCGACACCGATGCTGCGCCTCGTCTGGACGGAAAGCGGCGGCCCGCCGGTCTCTCCTCCCACCCACCTGGGCTTCGGCGCCAGATTGTTGGAGAAAGGTCTCGCCGGCGAACTGTCGGGAGACGTCGTCTTAACTTATGATAGCCTCGGACTGATCTGCCGCATGGGGCTTCCGATGCGAGCCCTGGAGCCTTGAACATGAGCAGCCTCTCCAATCTGAAAGTCCTGGTCGTCGAAGACGAAGCCCTGGTCTCCATGCTCGTCGAGGACATGCTCAGCGATCTGGGCTGTGTCGTCGTCGGTCCCGCCGCCGAGATCGAGGAAGCCCTGCGGCTGGCTCACGACGCCGAGATCGACGCGGCCCTGCTGGACGTCAATCTGGGCGGCCGCCCGATCTTCCCGGTCGCCGACTCGCTGAAGGCCCGGGGCGTGCCCTTCGCCTTCGCCAGCGGCTATGGCGAAGCGGGCCTGTCGGAAAGCCATCGCGGGGCCCTGGTCCTGCAGAAACCCTTCCGCGAGGCGGACTTGCGCCGGGTGCTCGAAGAGCTGGCGCGCCAGAAGTCGCTCGCAAGCTAGGCGCCGCCTGCCCGTTTTCAGGCGCCGCCGGATTGCCGACCGCAATCCGGAGACACATTAAACGGGCCTTAATCCCGAGAAAATTCGCCAATTTTCCCGCGCTAGGGGCTCCCGTTCGGCGAGCGACGTTCGGCGTCAGGCAAGAATCTCCCCCAAAACGCCGGCCATAGGGGGCGGCGTGGCGGCCCAATTGAGGCATGATCTTGCCCCACGGCCGGAGAGCGGCCCAAATCGTGACTTTTTTGTAACTCTCAGCCACCATCACGGCACATTTCCGCCTTGTTCGGTTTTTGTGACAGCCGAAATCGCTAACGTTGCATCCGAGGAACAAGACCTCCGCCCCAGTGCAATTCGCGCCCTGGGGCGTCTTTAGTTTTGAGGACAACGGACACATGGCGTTGAAAACCAAGGTTCTGCTCGCGACGACGATGCTGGGGAGCATCGCCCTGCTCGCCCCGACTGTAACCCTGGCGCAAACGGCTCCGGCCGCGGCTACCGACGACGCGACTGTCGAAGAAGTCGTCGTCACCGGTTCGCGCATCCGCCGCGACCCCACCAATGCCCCCACCCCGCTGATCCAGGTTTCGCGCGACGACGTCGTGTCGACCGGTCAAGCCAGCGTCATCGACGTCCTGGCCGACATCCCCGCCCTGTCGGGTTCGATCGTCCCGGAAGACACCACCGGCTCGGGCCTGAACGACGGCGGCCTGTCGCTGCTGAACCTGCGCGACCTGGGCACCGCCCGCACCCTGACCCTGGTCGACGGCCGTCGCCACGTCGGTTCGTCCTCGGGCGGCCTGTCGGTCGACGTCGACACCATCCCGCGCCTGCTGATCCAGAACGTTGAAGTCATCACCGGCGCCAACTCGGCCCAGTACGGCGCCGACGCCGTCTCGGGCGTGGTCAACTTCATCCTGCGTCGCGACTTCGACGGTCTGGAAATCGACGGCACCGTCGCCCAGATCAACAAGAGCGCCAAGGTCGGCGGCGACCTGAACCGCCGCCTGTCGGTCCTGGCCGGCAAGAACTTCTTCGACGGCAAGCTGAACGTCTACGGTTCGGCCGAGTACGAAAAGAACGACGAAGTCCTCGACAGCGAGATGCACTGGCGTCGTGACGCCTACGCGCTGCTGGCCGTCGACTACGATCCCGCGGCCGCCAACAACGACGGCGTCTACGACAGCGTGCTCTACAAGGACGTCCGCAACATCTCGCGTTCGCGCGGCGGCACCCTGACCCTGTCCAGCGACATCCGTCCGGACGCCAGCCGCAACATCCCGCTGGCCGCCTGCGTCGCCGGCGCCAACGTCGCGATCAACGCCAACTGCATCACGCCGGAACCGGGTTTCACCTACCAGTTCGACGAGAACGGCAAGGCGCGCCTGGCCAACTTCGGCACCGTCCGCAACAACGTTGGCCGCTCGCGCGTCAACAACGTCGGCGGCGACGGCCTGAACATCAACACCGAGTTCAGCCAGTTCAGCCGTCTGCCGGAATCCGAGAACAAGCGCTTCCAAGGCGGCGTGAACTTCAACCTCACCGAAAACCTGCAGCTGTTCGGTGAAGGCAAGTTCATCAAGGAAACCACCTACGACGAAAGCCAGCAGACGTTCTTCGACATCGGCATCGTCAACCTATCGCCGACCCAGAACGGCGTGCTGACCAGCACCTCGGCCTTCAACATCGGCCTGGACAACGCCTATCTCGACTCGACCGTCCGCAACGCCATCCTCACCAACATGCGTCCGATCTACAACGCCGCCGGCGTTCAGACCGGCAGCGTGCTGGACCAACGCGCCCGCATCAGCATCTTCGGCCCGAGCCGCAGCCAGCTGAACAAGAAGGAGCTGACCCGCTTCGTGGTCGGCGCCCGTGGCGGCCTGGACGAGTTTGCGTTCGTCAAGAACCTGAGCTACGAGCTGAGCTACACCCAAGGCGAATACGACAACGTCAACTACGAGCGTGGCGTCGACGTCATCCGCTTCAAGCACTCGGTCGACGCCGTCGTCGACACCGCGGGCATCGTCAACGGCAAGCCGGGCGAAGTCGTCTGCCGCGTGAAGCTGCTGGCCGCCAACGGCACCCCGATCGCCGACCAGTATCGCGGCGGCAACTACACCCCGGGCACCGCGGCCTACAAGGAAGTCAGCGAATGCGCCCCCTCGCGCGTGTTCGGTGAAGGCGGCTTCAACGCGGCCGCCTCCAAGTACTTCGGCGCCGAAATCAACGTGAAGAACCACAACAAGCAGGAAGACGCCCTCGGCTACGTCTCCGGCGAACTGTGGGACTTCTGGGGCGCCGGCCGCATCGGCCTGGCCGTCGGCGCGGAATGGCGTCGTGAAGAAACCTCGACCATCGGCCGCTCGGCCTCGACGGGCGACCGCTACCTGTTCCTGAACACCGGCGGCGACCTCCCGGGCGCGTCGTACGAGACCAAGGAATACTTCGGCGAAGCCCGCCTGCCGCTGCTGAAGAACGTGTTCCTGGCCAAGTCGCTGGAAGTCGGCGCTGCGTTCCGCAGCTCGGACTACACGACCGTCGGCAAGACCGACACGTACAACTTCAACGCCTCGTGGCGTCCGATCCAGGACATCCTGTTCCGCGCCACCGCGGGTAAGGCCGTCCGCGTTCCGTCGCTGGCCGAGAACTTCAACCCGGCGTCGCAGACCTTCGTGTCGATCACCGATCCCTGCTCGGACACGGTCATCCAGGCCACGACCGACAGCAAGATCAAGGCGAACCGGATCAAGAACTGCCAGGCTCTGGGCATCCCGACCGGCACCGTGATCACCTACACCAGCACGGTCGCCGGCAAGAACTCGGGCAACCCCTTCCTGAAGCCCGAGCGTTCGTTCAGCTCGACCTTCTCGATGATCCTGACCCCGCGCTTCTGGCCGAACTCGACCTTCGTCGTCGACTACTATGAAATCGACATCAAGGACGTGATCGCGGCGGTTTCCGCCCAGGTCGCGGCGAACCAGTGCGTCGCTGGCGACACGCTGAACACCGCCATCTGCGCCACCCTGACCCGCACCGGCGCCGCCGGCCAAGGCACCACGCCCGGCTACGGCATCGTCGACTTCATCCAGGGCTCGGTGAACTACGCCCGCACGATGAACCGCGGCATCGACTTCCAGTACATCTACAAGACCGACTTCGAGACCCTGACGGGCCTGGACTGGGGTCGCCTGGACTACCACCTGGGCGGCACGTACCTGTTCGAGCAACACGACTTCACGAACATCTCGAACCCGAACGAGCACACCGACTACGAAACCACGCAAGGCCTGCCGCGCCTCCGCTTCAGCTCCAAGCTGAACTGGACGGTCAACGACAAGCTCTCGCTGCAGTGGGCGGTGGACTGGCAGTCGTCGCAAGAAATCGTCGACCCGGACACCCTGGGCGGCAACAACGACATCTACGATCCGAAGTACTACACGACGGGTTCCTTCACGCAGCACGACTTCACCGTGAAGTACAGCCCGCGCGAAGACATCACCCTGCGTGGCGGCGTCGTGAATGCGTTCGACGCGACCCCGGCTCCGTGGCTGGGCAACACCAGCTCGGACAACTTCGACCTGTTCGGTCGCCGCTTCTTCATCGGCTTCAACTATAAGATGTAAGCCGACGCAGAGCGTCAGATATGGGAAAGGGGCGGTCTTCGGACCGCCCCTTTTTCTTTGGGTTCAGCGCTGAAGGAAAAGCGACCGGCTAGTCCAGGTCCCGGGGCCCGAAGCTTTCCGGCAGCAGGCTCCAGAACGGCGTGCGGCGAGTGGCGACGCCGTCCTGCACAGAGACGATCTCGCAGGCGTCGGAGGCGAATTCGGCGATGCGCTGGCGGCAGGCGCCGCAGGGCTGGACCACGGCGTTGGAGCCGGCCGCGATCAGCACCTTGTCGATGCGCCGCGAGCCGGCCGTGACCATGGCCCCGATCGCCGTCTGCTCGGCGCAGGTGCCCGACGGATAGGCGGCGTTCTCGACATTGACGCCCAGGTGCACGGTTCCGTTCTCGTCGATCACGGCGGCGGCGACGGTGAAGTTCGAATAGCGCGCATAGGAGCGCTTCAGCAGCGCCGGCAGATCGGCGGCCGCCAGGGATTCGACCAGTTCATGGGTGGTGGTGGTGTCGGCGCTCATGCCATCCTCGCTGCTTCAGGGCCAGAAAGGCCCCGCCGACGAGATCGCGCCGGGGAGAGAGGCAATCAGTCGCGGGGCCGGCTTGCAAGCCCCATCGACGTCGAAAGGCTCAGCTTTCGCCGGGCGCCGTGGCGATGATCGAAAGGGCGTGGACGGGGCCCGCCAGCTCGTCGGCCAGCACCTTGTGGACCATGCGCTGGCGCATCACCCGGGCCTTGCCCGCAAAGGCTTGCGCCTCGATCACCAGGTTGAAGTGGCTCTCGCCCGCGCCGGTGTGACCCGCGTGACCGTGGTGACGGTCGCTGTCGTCCTTGAGGTCCAGCTTCGAAGGCTGGAAAGCGGCTTCGAGCTTGCTTTTGATCGTGTCGGATACGGCGCCCATGCCCCTCTCTCGCATGTCAATCCTTGAACGGAAATAGCTCCGGCTTACTCTAGGGACCATGAGCCGTGAGTTTGAATATCGCCCCAAGTTTTTCGACATCCGCGTCCGTCCCCCGAAGGCGGGCGAGGACGACGTCGCCAAGGACGTTCTGGGCCTCAAGCCCGGCGAGAAACGCTGCGATCATCCCGAGTGCCGCCTGCCCGGTTCGGCCAAGGCGCCCAAGGCGCGCAACCTGCCCAACGAGCACTACTGGTTCTGCCAGAAGCACGCGGCCGAATATAACAAGAACTGGAACTTCTTCGCCGGCATGAACGAAGCCCAGATCCGCGCCGAGCAGGAGACCGAGAAGGTCACCGGCGGCCGCCCGACCTGGAGCATGAAGGCCGACAGCCGCTCGCGCGAAGCCGCCGCCATGGCCGCCCGCGACGCGCGCCACATCGCCGACCCGTTCGGCCTGTTCCGGGCCCAGCAGCGCAAGGCCGAGGCCGACCGCGCCGCCGCCGACCGCCACCTGGGCAAGCTGGAGCGCGCGGCCCTGGCCGATCTCGACCTGGACGGCGCCGCCGATCCGGCGACGATTCGCGCCAAGTACAAGGACCTGCTCAAGCGCTGCCACCCGGACATGAACGGCGGCGATCGCAGCGCCGAACACAAGCTTCAGCGCGTGATCAAGGCCTACAAGACCCTGCAGAAGGCCGGAATGACCACCTGACGCGGTCACGTCGCGCCCGTCTCTTGCGACGAGGCGCGGCTGACGCCATGCTCCGCCCGCGCCCACGGGGAGGGCGTGAGGGACCTGGCACGCCATGACCGATCGCGAACCGGACGCCAGTCTGGCCGGAACGCCGCCTTTGGCTCCGACGCCGGTGACGCCGACTCCGTTCGGCATCCCGTGGAGCATCTGGTTCTGGGCGTCGGTGCTGTCGGCCAGCGGCGCGGTCTTCGCCGTGGCTCCCTTTCACATCGTCCGCATCCTGGGTTCGGAGCTGGATCCGGTCGCCGAGCCCTGGGCGCGGATGGTCGGCCTGATGCTGATCGCCTATTCCCTGGCCTATCACGTAGCCGGCTGGACCGGCGCGCGCACCTATATGCGGGCCTCTGTAGTGCTGCGTCTGTGCTCGCCGGTGGCGATCGGGATCCTGGTGCTGACGGGAAACCTGCCGCGCCCGTGGATGGTCATCGGCCTCTTGGACCTGGCCAGCGCGATCTGGACAGCGGTCGAGCTGGCCTGGCGGCCCAAGGCTAAGACGGCCTAGCGGCTCGACAGTTGGTCGCCCCTTCGCACCCGTGAAAACCGTCATCCCGGGCCTTGTGCCCGGGCCCCCTCTATCCGCCGCAGGTGCGGAGGGGGTGGACCGCTGGTGATCCGCTTGCGCCTCACGTGCACGCTGAAACAGGGGTCCCGGGCACAAGGCCCGGGATGACGGTGTTGTAGAAATCGGGTCGGGGCCGAAGCTCCCCTAGCTGAGCCCTAACCCGCGGCCCCGACCCGCCCGCGCCAGCGCGTCCAGGCGAAAGCCGCCAGCCAGCACAGCATGGCCCAGGCCGCGCCGACGCTCCAACCGGCCAGCACGTCGCTGGCCCAGTGGACGCCGAGATAAATCCGGCTGAGCCCGACCAGCAGCGACATGAACACCCCCGCGCCCAGGGCCAGGGCCTTGAGGCGCTTCTTCTCGACGAATCGCGCGGCCAGCGCGCCCAGGGTCAGGAACACCACGGCCGACATCATGGCGTGACCGGACGGGAAGCTGGCATTGACGGCCTCGACCGCGCGATAGGCCATGTCCGGGCGCTCGCGTCCGAACAGCGCCTTCAGGCCCTGGCTGATGCCCACGCCGCCAAAGGCGCAGACCAGCAGCAGCAGCCCCTCGCCCCAGCGCTTCAGGCACAGCAGGGTGGCGAAGACCAGCAGGATCAGCAGGCCCAGCACCGTCAGCGAGCCCAGCGAGGTGACGTCGATCGCCGCGTTGTGCAGCCAGTTGGGCCCGATCAGATCGTCGGGCCGTCCCGGCTCGCGCAGGGCGTGGAGGATCGCCAGATCGACGGCCCGCGTATCGCCCTCCCCGACCTCCTCGGCGATGTGCAGGAAGGCCAGCACGCCCAGGCCGGTCACCAGCAGGGCGGCGGTGGCGGCGATCTCCCGCCGTGCGGCGCGCAGCAGGCCCATAACATCGCGACGGGGATCGAGGGCGAACATCAACTTCATGGCGTCTCCAACACGCAAAATCCAGAACCGCCCCCGGAGCAGTATTCGACAATCATTCTCCGCCCGGCGCAACATTTCAGAATTGAAACATGAACAATTGCTGTCGATGGCCGTTCATGTCGGAGCCACATCGACTTCGCTAGGTTGGTGTCATCGAAAAGGAGACCGCCATGAAGCGCCTTGTCATTTCCGCCCTCGCCCTGTCCCTGCTGGCGGGCACCGCCGCCAACGCCGCGGGCCAACGCTACGACGACCGCCGCGACGACCATCGCTACGAGCAAAGCCGTTACGATCGTCGCGATGACCGTCGGGACGACCGCCGCGCGGATCGCCACGACCGTCGCGACTGGCGCAAGGGCCAACGCCTCGACAGCCGCTATCGCTCCAACAGCTATTATGTGAGCGACTACCGCCGCTATGGCCTGCGTCAGCCGCCCCGCGGTTATCGCTGGCAGCGCGTGGACGACCGCTACATCCTGGCGGCCGTCGCCACCGGCCTGATCGCCTCGGTGATCATCGCCAACCACTAGTCTTCCCGCCCTCGGGATCTGACTAGCCAAGCGCGCCCCGAACGGCTCAGCCGTCCGGGGCGTTCGCTTTTTTGCCCTTCCAGCGGCGTGACCTCTTTCCCTCCCCTAGGTCAAAAGGCTAATCGGATAGACATGCCCGAGTTCGCCGAAACCAGCTCCGCCGCCGATCCGCTGATCACCCTGGTCCCCGACAAGTGGGTGACGCTTCGTGAAGCCTTCGGGGTGGACAGCGACATGAAGGTTCCGGCCTTCAGCCATCGCGACAGCCACGTGCCGGACATCGATCCGGCCTACAAGTTCGACCCGCAGACGACCAAGGCCATCTGCGCCGGCTTCGCCAACGACCGTCGCGTGATGGTCCAGGGCTATCACGGCACTGGCAAGTCGACGCACATCGAGCAGGTGGCCGCGCGCCTCAACTGGCCGCTGGTTCGCGTGAACCTGGACAGCCACGTCAGCCGCATCGACCTGGTCGGCAAGGACGCCATCGTCCTGAAGGACGGCAAGCAGATCACCGAGTTCCGGGAAGGCATCCTGCCCTGGACCCTGCAGCGCCCCGTGGCCCTGGTGTTCGACGAATACGACGCCGGTCGTCCGGACGTGATGTTCGTGATCCAGCGCGTCCTGGAAGCGGGCGGCAAGCTGACCCTGCTCGACCAGAATCGCGTGATCCGCGCCAACCCGTATTTCCGGCTGTTCTCGACCACCAACACCATCGGTCTGGGCGACACCACCGGACTCTATCACGGCACCCAGCAGATCAACCAAGGTCAGATGGACCGCTGGTCGATCGTCACGACGCTGAACTACCTCGAGCACGACGTCGAGGCCGCCATCGTCCTGGCCAAGAACCCGGCCTACGACACGGTCGAGGGCAAGCGCACGATCTCGGCCATGGTCCGCGTGGCCGACATGACCCGCAACGCCTTCATGAACGGCGACATCTCGACCGTCATGAGCCCGCGCACGGTGATCACCTGGGCCCAGAACGCCGAGATCTTCGATCACGACGTGGCCCTGGCCTTCCGCCTGACCTTCCTGAACAAGTGCGACGAACTCGAACGCGCCACGGTGGCCGAGTTCTTCCAGCGCGCGTTCGGGACGGATCTTCCGGAGAGCGCGGCGCGGGTGAAGGTGGCCTGAGGCCTTACTTTCCCTCTCTCATAGAGAGAGGGAGGGGCCCGCCGCCGCAGGCGGTGGGAGGGTGAGCAACTGTCTTGAGGTTATGCGATTGCGGAACGCCATGGGGCGTTGTCGCGGAGCATGGCGTTGAGGATGGTGATGAGCTTTCGCATCAGGGCCACGAGGATGACCTTGGCGGGTTTGCCGGCCTTGGCGAGACGGTCCTTCATGGCGGCCAGGGCGGGGTTGAAGCGGGCTCCGACCAGGGCGGCCATGTAGAGGACGTTGCGAACGACGGGGCGGCCGCCGCGTATGGCGCGTCGTCCCCGTCGCGCTCCGCTGTCGTGGTCGTAGGGCGCGACCCCGACCAGGGCCGCCACTTGCCGGGCGTCCAGATCGCCCAGTTCCGGCAGCCGGGCCAGCAGGGTCCAGGCCAGGACGGGACCCACGCCGGGCACGGAACGCAGCAGCGCGTCCTTGCGCGCCAGGTCAGGATCCTCGGCGACCAGCAGCGCCAGGCGCTTCTCGATCAGGATCAGATCCAGACGGGTTCGCATCCGTCGCCGCTGGGCCAGGCGGGCCAGCACGGGCTCACGCACCAGGCGGGCGGCGTTGTCCAGCCGCGCCTGCTCCTCGACCAGTCGGCGCCGGGCGTCAACCAACTCAGCCAGCCGGGCGGCCGCCGGGTCGACCCGCGCCGAACGGCTGGGCATCAACGCCACGAAGCGGGCGATCAGCGCCGCGTCGATCCGGTCGTTCTTGGCCAGCACACCGCAGGCCTGGGCGAAGCGCCGAACCTTGCGAGGGTCCAGAAGCCGCGCGTCCAGACCCGCCGCCGCCAGAGCTTCCAGCGCGGGCTTCTCATAGCCGCCAGTCGCCTCCAATCCGATCGGACCGGCCTTGGCCGCCTTCAGCCGTCGGACCAGATCCCGCAGGCCCGCCGCGTCATTGGACACCGCGAAGCTCTCCCCCTCCAGCACCGCCACGTCCAGGCGATCCTTGGAGACATCGACTCCCACAAACACGCGATCCTGTGGCATCCTCTATCCCTTGCCAGTGCGAGGTCCAACAGGCCTCGTGCAACTGTTCGGGTTTGGAAGATCACGACCGGCCCAAACTCACCCACGGCCTTCAACGCCAAGGGGTTCACGGGCTCAAGGTCGCGGCGGGCGGCTGCTGCTAACAGCCGCCCGCATCACCACTTTAACCTCAGATCCAAGACACAAGAGGTTTCACCGTAGCCGGCGAACCCTCGTCCATCTTCTTGAGCTTATCCGCGCGCAGGTGCGCCCGCTGTCTATGCGCGCGCCCAGTCTTGTCAGCGCCTCATTCGGAGAGGGTGTAACCTCTCACCCTCCCATGCTGCGCATGGGCCCCTCCCTCTCTCTATGAGAGAGGGATTTCGGCCTAAAGCCCCCGCACCACGACCTGGAGCATCTCGAAGCCGATTGCGGCGCCGGCGATGATCACGGCCCAGCCGACGACGATTCCGGTGATCGGGTCGCGCTGCCACCAGCGGGACCCCAGCGTTGAAGGTGAAACAGCCTTTGCCATACGCGCACTCTGAACACTAAGCGGAAAACGATTGCACCGGCCGCCGGCGGCTCCTCGCCAACGCCTGTTTGATACCCAAACTGTGTGGCTGAACACGGGTCGTTAACAATCTGACGGAATGCCGCATGTGGAGGCGGGTTCTCGGCGGCGTCGCGGCCAAGCTTGATGCGCGTCTCTACCTCAGGTCTGGCGGCAGCAGTGACGCGGCGCAGTAGCGAAAGCGCTGTTCGCCGCCCCGGCCCGGCTGGGTGAATTCCAGGTTGTTGACGATGATGATCGTCTGCTGATCGGTCGAGCGCGGAGCCGGGCCGGCGCCGGCGTCGATGCAGGACTGCTCGACCCGATAGGTCGCCCCCGCGCGCGACAGCACCTTGGCGCGGCAGTCGCGGGTATGGGCGCCGCTGAGGCCCTGGCCGTCATAGCGGCGCAGGGCGGCGTTGGGCGGACTTCCACAATCCTGGCTGGCCTCGACGAAGACGCCGTGCTTGAGCGGCAGCACCCCGCCCAGGTCGCGTGAAGGCTCGATCAGCGACGTCTCCGGCTTGGGCGGCGGCGCGACGACCGGCGGCGGCGCGGCGGCCGCGGGCGGCGGCGCCACGGCGCAGCTGACGCCCGTCGCCGAGGCGACGTCCTCGCCCGGGGCCAGGGGCGCGATCGCGCCTTGCGTCAGGCCCTTGGTCCACCACTGCAGGCCCTCGCCGACATAGCGCGCGCCGCTGGCCGAGACGGCGGTCTTCAGCACGCGCGAGCGGCCCTGATACTCGACGATAGCGGTGTCGCGGTCGGGATAGCTGGCCCGCACCGCCTGGCCATCGTCGCAGCGATAGACCAGCACCTCGGAACCGGCGCCGTTGCCGGCGGCCGGCGCGGCGGCGGGCGAAGGCTCCGGCGCGGGGCCCTTGGGGCCGGCGGGCGTCTTCTGGTCGGAGCAGGCGCTGATCGTCAGCAAGCCGCCGAGCAGCAGGGCGACGCGAAACGGGATCGGGGACATGGCGGCTCCAGCGGCTGGTCGCCTGATAAAGCGGCGGCGACGCTTGCGTTCGGTTTTCCCGCGCGCGGCGCGGGACCGTACAAGACTCCGCGCCTGGAACCGTGCTTGATCCCTGCTGTTGTTGTTGCCTGAAGCCTCTGGAGACCAGACCATGACCGACATCACCTACACCATCGTCGAGCACGATGGCGGCTGGGCCTACAAGCTGGGCGACGTGTTCTCCGAGACCTTCAAGACCCACGACGCGGCCCTGAACGCGGCCAAGCGCGCCGCCGCCGAGCAGCGCGTGCCCGGCGAGACCGAAGGCATCAGCTACGAGGACGCCAACGGCCGTTGGCACGACGAGGTGTCGTCCGGCGACGACCGTCCCACCACCCACGTGGTCGACACCAAATAACGGCGTTGGGCGGCTGGCCTCCGTCTTGCTCCTCGGAAGCTCGACGAGCCATTTCGAGACAAGGTCGCCGCCCATGTTCGCCAAGAAGAAAGACACCCCCGCCCCGGTCGCCCTGGCGCCGCTGGACGCTCCACGTGCGCCGGCTCCCGCCGCCGCACCGGCGCCTGCGCCGCGCCCCAAGCCCGCCTCGATGATCGCCCAGGGCGTCACCATCAAGGGCGACGTGGTCGGCGACGGCGAGCTGCACCTGGACTGCGTGGTCCTGGGCGACATCCGGGTCGGCAAGCTGATCCTGGGCCCCAACGCCCGGGTCGAGGGCGGCGTCACCGCCCAGGTGGTCGAGATCCACGGCGCCGTGGTCGGCAATGTCACCGCCCAGGCCGTGCGTCTTTATGGGACGTGCCACGTCGACGGCGACATCACCCACGAGCAGCTGGCCATGGAAACCGGCGCGCAGTTCCAGGGCCGCAGCCTGAAGTTCCAGCGTCCGGCCCCGCAGGCGACCGCGCCGTCGCACGTTCCGCCGATGCCGCAAGGCGCGCCGCAAACCTACGCGCCGCACTGATTTCAGGCGCCCGACGTCTCGGGGCGGCGGAGCTGTGGCGCAAGCGCCACGGCCCGCCGCCTTTGGCGTTCAGGGCCGGAACGCTGACGCTTGTCGCGGCTTAGTTAGGTCAGTGGTCGGTCTATTCCGACCGGCTTCGAGGAACCTGATCCATGGCTGGCAAGCCCCTTTCCCTGGTCCCGCCGTCCGCGTCTTCCTCCGCCCACGTCGCCGAGCTCTATGACCTCGGACGGGGCCCCGAAACCACCGCCCAGCGCGTCAAGCGCCTGCAGACCGAGGCCCGCATGCTGGCCCGCGAAGAGGTCGAGCGCCTGGATCGCGGCCTGTCCGACATGGCGGCGATCGCCGCCGAAATCGCCGCCGGCGGCGAGGCCTATCCCGCCGGCGTCCGCGAGCTGGCCTCGCGCCTCGCCGCCGACCTGCCGCAAAAGGCCCAGGGCCTCCGTTCGCTGGTCAGCCGCACCTTCTGATTTCGAAACCCCACGATCGGGGTCCCTCCGCGCGATCTGGGGGACACGGCGGAGAGACCCCGCGGCAAGCCCGCCGTTGTGGGGGGACGGAGCGGCGGGCCGCGGTCGGGCCTGTCCGTGACGGATGACAAATCACGGCCAGGCGACGGCGTCCCAACAGCTACGCGGCGCGATAAAGCTCGGATGCAGGCCGGATGCGCTGAATTGTCGCGTTTTTTCCGGTGCGCTCGAGAAGGCGTTCAGCCGGCCGCGTTGGCCATCTTGCGCAGCCGCCGGGCCAGGTCTTCGGGCCGGTCGGCGATCTGGTCGAACAGGGCCTGGACCTCGGCCTCGCGGAACCCGGCCGCCCTCAGCGTGCGCCAGGCGCCGGCCAGCACGGCCTCGGCGATCTCCATCCGGTCATGGGTCTCCCCGCCCGTCACGCCCAGTCCCGAAAGAGCGCCGGACAGGGCCGTGTCGGGCGCGGCGGCATGGAACGAGGCGGCGGACATCGCGGATCTCCTGGGTGCGGAAACCACAATGTTCCTTTTTTGTTCCGACGACAAGCGTCCTGTCGGCCAGACGTGAAAAGACCCCGGGCTTGGGGCTCCGGGGTCCTTTCCGGGTCAGGCGCGAGGCCTGGCCCGTTAGGTCGGATTGGTGGGCATCCGAACCTGCCCCCCGAACCCCCATGAATTGGAATTCGAGGAATCTTTTTTAGGTCAATATCTTAGCGGCAAACGGTCCGCTCATAGACGGCGCCGCTGCGACGGTCGTAGTCGCGGGTCACCCAGCAGTCGCTGCGATAGCGGTCGTAGTGGCGCGGGCCGTAGCCGTAGCCATAACGCGGCGGCGGGGGCGGCGGCGCATAGTCGTAGCCGCGACGGTCGTAACGGCTGTCGTAGCGGTCGTTGTTGTTGCCGGCGATCGCCGCGCCCACGGCCAGGCCGAGCACGCCGGCCACGATGGCCGCCTCGGTCTTGCCGCCGTTGTCGCGGTGATGGTCGCGGTAGTAGCGCGACTGGGCCGAGGCGGCGCTCGTCGCGGCCACCATCGACAGCGCGGCGAGACCCGCCGCGACACGGCCGATGACGGTGCTGATCTTGCGGGTCATGAAGCTCTCCCTTTCGTTACGACCCGCCGTCGGCAGGCCGTTCTGATATCGTGAAGACAGCATCGTCCTTGCTGGCTGAACCGCACCTGAACGGAAAATCCGGGCGGTCGTCGCAACCGGTTTGTTCACTATTTCTCGGCAAGGTCGGATTGCCCGGCGACCACACTCGCCGCCGGACCGGTCGACCAGCGGAGGCTTCCATGACCAGCAACGTGGCGTACAAGACGGGCGAAGCCCTTCAAGTCCTGTCGTTCGAAGTCGGGACCCAGACCTACTGCGTGCAGGTCAACTCGGTTCGCGAGATCCGCGGCGTCACCCCGCCGACCCAGCTGCCCGACGCGCCGCCCTATGTGCGCGGCGTCATCAACCTGCGCGGCCAGGTCATGCCGGTCATCGACCTGTCGGCCCGCCTCGGCAAGGGCGTGGCCCAGGACGGCCCGCGCCAGGTCATCATCGTCATCGAGAGCGGCGACGACGTCGCCGGCCTACTGGTGGACGCCGTCTGCGACAGCTTCACCGTCAACGCCGACCAGATCAATCCGCCGCCGTCGATGGGCGAGGAGAACTCGCCCCTGGTCTCGGCCGTGATCACCTCGGACACCGGTATGACCGTGCTGCTGGCCGTCGACCAGATCATCCCCGAGCGCCGCGCGCCCATCGCCGCTTAAGCGCCCGGACTAAATTCGAACGATTGTTCGAATAAGCCCTTCCGCTCGCCCCTGACGCGACGCTAGTCTCCGCCCAAACCAGGGAGAGACAGCGAATGAAGGCGGCCGTGCTGCGCGAGGTGGGCAAGCCCCTCCAGATCGAGACCGTGTCCATCGGCAAGCCGGGCCCGCGCGAGGTGCTGATCCGCACCAAGGCCGCCGGCGTCTGCCATTCGGACCTGCACTTCATCGAGGGCTCCTACGCCCATCCCCTGCCCGCCGTGCTGGGCCACGAGAGCGCCGGGATCGTCGAGGCGGTCGGCTCCGAAGTGCGCACCGTCAAGGTCGGCGACCACGTCATCACCTGCCTCAACCCCTATTGCGGCCACTGCGAGGTCTGCCTGACCGGGCACATGAACCTCTGCATCAGCCCGGAGACCCGCCGCGCCAAGACCGACGAGCCGCGCCTGTTCCGCGAGGACCTGTCGGGCGCCGGCGAAACCAAGATGGCGCAGTTCCTGAACCTGTCGTCCTTCGCCGAGATGATGCTGGTGCACGAGCACGCGTGCGTGGCCATCCGCAAGGACATGCCGTTCGACCGCGCCGCCCTGATCGGCTGCTCGGTGATGACCGGCGTCGGCGCGGTGATCCACACCTCCAGCGTCCGCCCGGGCGAGACCGTGGCCGTGATCGGCTGCGGCGGCGTGGGCCTGGCCACCATCAACGGCGCGGCCATGGCCGGGGCCGGCCGGATCATCGCCATCGACCGCGTGCCGGGCAAGCTGGCGCTGGCCAAGACCTTCGGCGCCACCGACGTGATCAACGCCAGCGAGGGCGACACGGTCAAGCAGGTGCAGGAGCTGACCGGCGGCGGCGTCCACCACAGCTTCGAGGCCATCGGCCTGAAGGCCACCGCCGAGCAGGCGTTCAAGATGCTGCGCCGGGGCGGCACGGCCAACATCATCGGCATGATCCCCCAGGGCGTGAAGATCGAACTGACCGGCTCCGACTTCCTGGGCGAGAAGCGCATCCAGGGCAGCTACATGGGCTCCAACCGCTTCCCGGT
Organism: Caulobacter sp. GW821-FHT10F06; assembly: GCF_058809215.1. Taxonomy (NCBI): domain Bacteria; kingdom Pseudomonadati; phylum Pseudomonadota; class Alphaproteobacteria; order Caulobacterales; family Caulobacteraceae; genus Caulobacter; species Caulobacter sp. GW821-FHT10F06. The sequence goes on from NZ_JBXASK010000004.1 coordinate 87,009, forward strand.
CGACATGCCCCGCCTGGTCGACGCCTACATGGCCGGCAAGCTGAAACTGGACGAGCTGATCTCGCGGCGGATCAGGTTGGAGGAGGTCAACTCGGCGTTTGACGAGCTCAAGCGCGGGGAGCTGGCGCGGTCGGTGATCGTGTTTGATTAGAGGGGGGTGATCGGTCGAGCGTGACTTTTCTTCTCCCTTTGAGGTCGCTGCTGCACGCTTTTGGCGAAGTCGAATCAGCAAACAACGACGCGTCGTGTTAGCAATGAACGACTCGGGGGAGGCGGGAATGGCTAGAACAGCGCTCATCGGTTTCGTAGCGGGCCTACTAGGCACCTTACTCATCTTTGTGGGGCAGGGCTTCGAGCTTCACATAAGGCCTGTAGGGATGACCTACGCCGACCTAGCTGCGACGATTCTCGCGGGCGTGGCTGTCCTAACCACCGTGCTCGGTGTGTTCTTAGCTGTCCTTGCAGTCTGGGGCTTTACCGCCCTAAAGGGCAGCGCGAAAAGCGCCGCGAAGGCACACGTTGGAGCTCAGCTTCGCGAAGGCGATCTGCGAACCCATCTAGAAGCGAGCGTCACCGAGTTTTTGACCAAGGAGTTTGCGGATGGAAACTTGCGCAAGTTGGTTGAGAGACGGGTTGATGCGGTCATCTATTCTGGAGCCGGTGAGCGGGCGGGGGGCTCTGCCGATGACGAGTTTGAAGAGGAAAGTGCGACCGAAAATGTCGCAGGAGCGGCGGAGGGTGCAAAACGTGAGTAATGACACCCAAGCACAGGAGCGCACATCGTGATGAGTCGTGAATGGCGAAGCCTGAACGAAGAGGTTCGCATGCAACTCAAAGCACATCAGGCCGAAATTCCAGTTAAGCTCGGTGCTCTAGCTAAATCCCTAGGTTTGAAGGTTGCGGCTTCGACGTTAGCCGCCGGCATTTCAGGCGAAATCCGGCCTGACGACACAACGGCAGCGGGCTACATTATTCGTGTCAATCGCCATGATCCGAGTAAGCGTCAGCGCTTCACAGTGGCGCACGAGATTGGGCACTATCTTCTGCACCGAGATCATATCAGGGAAGGCATCACAGACGACGTGTTGTACCGTTCGTCGCTAACTGATTGGAGAGAGGCTGAAGCTAACAGGCTCGCCTCTGACCTACTAATGCCCGACCATCTCTTGGTCCCGCTATTGGAGGAGGCTCGCGCAAAAGGCGTTTCAGATATTGCCTTCTATCTTGCCGAGCTATTTGATGTGTCAGAAGCGGCTATGAACATACGTTTGGAGATGTTCCAAACGAAGTAGTCCTGGGGGGAATGTAATGGCGTTAAGAGATTTCTCGCGCGTTCCATATCTGCCCATGCTTGCTGTTAGCGTTTCTGAAATGCGTGCTCTTGAAGAGCTACCCGAGCGCGATAAAGACGCGCTACTACCGTTCTTTCAGATCAGGTCTTGGGGCGTGTCGTACGCTCTTGAGAACACGATGGACCGCATCGCTCAAGCCTACGGCGAGCGCCCGTATATCGGCGATCTATGCCCCCCGGAAAAGCCAAAGGGTGATCCGCGTCCGGTTCACGGCGAACTCCAACAACTTAGATTACCAGAGCGCGGCTATGCTAATTGGTGCTCGTTTGTCGAAGAGCGGGCCAACATAATTCCTACCGTGCAACTGGGCGACCTAGCCCAACTAACGGCCCAAATTGCGCGGCTAAGGGCGCTGGGACGTGGAATCGCTGTGCATTTTCAGGGGCCAGCGCTTCGGATTTTACGAGAACTCAGTGAAGCGATTGGAGCGCAAACTAACGGAGGCGAGGACGCATGTCTGATAGTTGATCTGGGCCAACAGAGCGCCGGTCTCCTGTTGGACCAAGCTACGGCAACAGCCTACGTTCGCACACTGAGAGAAACGATGCCGCGTGCAGTGATAGCTATTTCAGCTTCATCTTTTCCTTCTGGGTTTGTGAACTTGGATGAACAAGCGATTTATGAACGAGCCCACTTCAATGGTGTTACCTGGCAACTTGGACCCGCGGGGCTTATCTACAGCGACCGAGGTAGCGCCCGAGCCGAAAAGCAAATGGGTGGGGGAGGAACACCTGCGCCTCGTGTTGACTTGGCTAGTGGTGGACGGTGGACGTTCTTTCGCGAGAATGATGACACACTGCCTCGCTCTACCGGCTACTTGAACCAAGCGGACAATGCGATGAAGTCCGCTGACTGGGATGGCGCGCTCAGGCTGTGGGGTGCCCAGATGATTGAGCGGACGGCCGGAGGCGATTTGAACGCAATAAAGTCTCCCTCAAGCTCGACAGCTGTCCGGATCAACTTGCATCTACATCGCCAGTTGTTTTTCGATGATCCTGACGGTCTGTACGAAACCGATGAGGAGTGGACCGACTAGGCGGCAAGTTCGGGTAGGATCGCGAGGGCCTGTTGCTCCCAGCGAAGCCATTCCAAATCCCGGTTCTCTTTCCATAGGCGAAGTTCTTCTCGCTCCGCACGGAAACGGCTGAGCGTGGAGAGGTCGCCCTCAACGATCCGCCTGCGGCCCAGACTCAACCAAAACGCGGAACTGGTTTGCCCGAAGCGTTGGCGAAATGCTGTGCGGAAAGCTTCGTCGGCAGGCGATTCGCCAGCCTTCTTTAGCTCAGCTTGCGTAAGCAACTTTGCGAACGATGCCTCGTCTATCGAGAGTGCATTCTCTGGCTCGGCGATGATCGTGAGGGTGCCATCGTTGTCAAAGCGCCAAATCTCGGTGTTTGCCATAGATTGCTCGGCGGCTATTCCGGCGTGCTTTGCCGCGAGCACCACAATGGTTCTCTGGAAGTGCGCTTTGTACGCCTCAAGCTGACGCGGTAGCCGGCGCAGACTGTCGCGCTCGCTTTTGATCTCGACACCAATGAACTCATTGCTGAGCAGGGCCAAGTCAGCGCGCACCGATGTTTTGCCTATGGTAAATTCGTTCGCGATAACCGAGTGGCGATTGATAACCCCGGTCGATCGCAGCCGTTGGAGCACGGCAGCCTTCATGTGGGCTTCGCCACTTCGAGGCATGGTTTCCGTATTCCGCTCGTTCAATTTCGCGCCTTTCCCATATCCAGCAACTACGCGAGATTGGTGATCATTTCGCAAGAAAGCGTTTACCTTGAATCCGTCGATTTGAAGGGCTTCTAGAGAGTGGGACGCTGTCGTTAGGCTTGGTGGATGGCAGATCGTGAAGCGCCATATTCCCCGGCTAGGGCAGCAAGGGAAGCTTTGGCTCGCCCAGGGGGATGATCTAGCACCTGCGCCTCGCGCACTGAATGTCCACTTCTTGGAGGCGAGCCAACATCAACAAGTGGCGCATTTCAGCCAGGCATCGCCACTTATCCCCGCTCCCTCACGAGCATAACCGCCACTCCGCCCCAACAAATTCAACGCCCTAACCGCCCGACCCAGCGTCACGATCCAAAATCGACGCATCATCCGCCAAACCCGCCACATAATCACTCTCGCCCCGCCACTGGGGAGGCCGTCCAGCTGGCGACCTGACGGGTGGCGGGGGCGGTTGTGCGGGTTCAGAGGACAGGGGACGTAAACCTGTCCATCGGGGATGGCCAAAACCCCGCCCGTCCGAAGGTTCGCTCCGGGTCCCTGCGGAATCGGCGTGGCTTGCAGCTTAAGGGCTGGGTCCGTCGCGAGGAGGACAAATCCGGGTGGGGCAAAGGGTTGAACAAGACCCGCGCGCCCCGGCCAGAGGGATAACGATCGCGCGGAGCGCTCCGGCCACGGCCGAAACGGTACTCCACTACACACTCATCCGGGCCTGGCCCGGACGCTCCGCCGCCTCCCCACACTTGCCGGAAAAGCCGGCGAGGATGCGAACCTGTGTCCTCGTGGCGTCCTCGGGATGACACCGCTGGGCGCGCCCCCTAGGCTGCCGCGCACAGTTTCGGGGATTCTCCAGATGACCAGCACCCTTCGCCGCTCCGCCTCGCTGATCGCCTTCGCGGCGGCCTTGGTCGCCTCCCAGGCCCAGGCCGCGCCCAAGACCGACCACGCCGGGACGGTGCGCAAGCTGGTGGCCTCGCCGGCGTTCAAGGCGGCGGCCGCCAAGCTGGACGCCGACTTCGACCGCACGGTCGCCGACATCGTCACCCTGACCGAGATCCCCGCCCCGCCCTTCAAGGAGGAAAAGCGGGCCAAGGCCTATCTGGAGATGCTGAAGGCCCACGGCCTGTCGGACGTCGCGATGGACGCCGAGGGCAATGTCTCGGGCGTGAGGGCCGGGACGGCGACCAAGGGCAAGGGCCCGTTCGTGGTCATCGCCGCCCACCTGGACACCGTCTTCCCCGAAGGCACCGACACCAAGGTCAAGCGCGAGGGAACCAAGCTGTCGGCCCCCGGCATCGGCGACGACACCCGCTCGCTGGCCACCCTGCTGGCCTATCTGCGGGCCATGGACGCGGCGGGCATCAAGACCAAGAGCGACATCCTGTTCGTCGGCAATGTGGGCGAGGAAGGCCCGGGCGACCTGCGCGGCGTGCGCTATCTCTTCAACAAGAGCGCCTATAAGGGCCGGATCAGCGCCTTCTTCTCGATGGACGGCTCGGACCCGTCGCGGGTGGTCGATCGCGGCGTCGGCTCCAAGCGCTATCGCGTGACGTTCAAGGGGCCGGGCGGCCACAGCTACGGCGCGTTCGGCACGGTCAATCCGATGGCGGCGATGGCCAAGTCGGTGGTCGACCTCTACGCGGTGCAGACGCCCAAGGATCCCAAGACCACCTATTCGGCCAGCGTCACCGGCGGCGGCACCTCGGTCAATTCGATCCCGAACGAGGTGTTCATGGAGTTCGACATGCGCTCGGAGAGCGCCGAGGAACTGGCCAAGCTGGATAAGACCCTGCTGGGCATTCTCGACGCCGCGGTCGCGGGCGAGAACGCCGCGCGCTCGACCCGTTTCGGCAAGATCACCGTCGATCCCAAGGTGATCGGCGAGCGTCCGGCCGGCGGGACCGATCCCAACGCGGCGATCGTCGGCCTGACCGACGCGGCGATCTCGGCCCTGGGCTTCAAGCCCGAGCATGACGCCTCGTCGACCGACAGCAACCTACCGATGAGCCTGGGCATCCCGGCCGTCACCATCGGCTCGGGCGGCAAGGCGGGCCGCGCCCACGCGCTGGACGAATGGATCGATGTCGAGAAGGGCGAGAGCCTGAAGGGCATGCAGGTCGGTCTGGCGGCGCTGCTGGCCGTGGCGGGGGTGGACTAGGTTCAGATCGATCCTCCCCCTTTGGGGGAGGTGGCCCAGAGGGCCGGAGGGGGTCCTCTCCGGCCTACTCCGCTGAGGACCCCCTCAGTCGCTCCGCGACAGCTCCCCCAAAAGGGGAGCATCTCTCTAGGGCTTGCGCGTCACCAGCCAGATGCCGCCGCACACCAGCGCCAGGGCGGCGGCGTTCTTCCAGGCCAGCACCGGCTCGTGCAGGAACAGCGCCGACAGCAGCACCCCGAACACCGGGATCAGGAAGTTGAACACCGCCAGCATCCCGACCGGATTGTGCTTCATCAGCAGGCTCCACACGGCGAAGGCGGTGGCCGACAGCCCGGCCATATAGGCCAGCAGGGCCAGGGCGCGGACGTCGAAATGTCCCAGATGGCCGCCGGCGACCAGGCCGATGGCCAGAAGGGCCGCACCGCCGATAGCCAGCTGCCAGCCGGTCATCACCATCGGGTCGACCTTCTGCGAGATGGTCTTGCCCCAGATCGAGGCGGCGGCCAGCACGAAGGCGGCGATGACCACGAAACCTTCGCCCAGCAGGGTGAACTCGAAGTCCAGCCCCTTGCCGCCCAGATTGACCGCCAGCACCCCGGCGAAGCCCAGCAGGCAGCCGGCGATCTTGCGCGGGGTCAGGCGGTCGTTGCGATAGAGGAAGTGCGCCAGGATCACGCCGAAGAAGGCCCCGGTGGCGTTCATGATCGACGACTTGACGCCCGTGGCGTGGGCCAGGCCGATATAGAAGAAGACGTACTGCACGGTGGTCTGGACAAAGCCCAGGGCGACCACCCGGCCGATCTGGTCGCGCGGCGGAACCAGGCTCTTGCGCCCCACCGCCGCCAGCACCAGCAGGATCAGCCCCGCCGCCAGGAAGCGCCAGCCGGCGAACAGCATCTGGGCGGCGGTGTCGGTCTTGGCCACGTGCAGCAGGGCGTAGCCGGCCTTCACCGCCGGAAACGCGCTGCCCCACAGCACGCAGCACAGCACGGCCATGCCGACGACGAAGCGGCGGTCTTGATAGAGGGCGGCGCGCTGGGACACGGGGAGCCTTGGCTGAAAAAGACATCGCCGCCCCACGGATGCGGGGCGGCGATTGATGATCTCGAAGGCGGTCTTTCTAGGCCGAAACACCCCGCGGTGTCATCCCGGGCGAAGACCCGGGACCGCCGGAAACGCGGCGCCTGCCGTGGTCCCGGGTCTGCGCTGCGCTTCGCCCGGGATGACAGCCTTTTTGACTACCGCAGCTTCGGCTCGGCCTTGTCCAGCTTGGCCAGGGTCAGCTTGGGCGTCTCGTCGCTGCTGGCCATCGACACCGAGCCGCCGTCGGCCAGCATGCGGTCGATGCGCGACTTCTTGGACTTGAACGAGGCCAGTTCGCCGCCCGCCAGGATGGTGCCTTGCGGCACCTTGGCCCCGATCGGATTGACCCGCTCGCCGTTCAGCCAGACTTCGTAGTGAAGGTGCGGACCGGTCGCCAGGCCCGTCGAGCCGACATAGGCCACGACCTGGCCCTGATGGACGCGGGTTCCGGCCTTGATGCCCGGAGCGTAGCGCGAGATGTGGCCGTAGCCGGTGTCCCACTGGCCCGAATGGCGGATGCGCAGCCAGTTGCCGTAGCCGCTCCAGCGGCGGGCTTCCAGGACCACGCCGTCGCCGGCGGCCAGGATCGGGGTGCCGGTGCCGGCTCCGAAGTCGACGCCCTTGTGGGCGCGGGTATAGCCCAGCACCGGGTGCTTGCGGGCCCCGAAGGTGGAGGTGATGCGGGCGCCGTCGACCGGCGTGCGCAGCAGGAAGCCTTTGATGTTCTTGCCCAGCTCGTCGAAGAACTGGGTTTTGCCGTCGCGGTCGAAGGCGTAAAAGCGCTGGCCCTTGACCTCAGCGTACTCCAGGTCGCCGGCCTCGACCGTGCGGCCGCTCTCGGTGACCTTGCGGTCGAACACCAAACAGAACTTGTCGCCTTCGTGGATGTCCCGCGAGAAGTCGATCTTGTGCGAGAACAGCTTGGCCGCCTCGCTGATCACGGCCGGGGTGCCGCCGACATTAGCGACGCTCTCGTAGAACGAGCCGTTCATCTCGCCGCAGGCCACCTTGGTCTCGTCGGTGACCTTTTCCTCGAGCTCGCGCAGGCGCAGGGCGCCGTCGAAGGTGCGCGAGACGGTCAGGGTCGAGGACGGGCCGGTGCGCATCGACAGGCCGATCAGGCGGGCCGGACCGCGCTCGCTGCGGCGCTGGGCGATGGCGGCCTCGAAGGCCATGCCGGCCTTGATGTTGACGGTGTCGATCGCGCCTTGGAGCGTGGCGACCACCTGGCGGGCCTCCTCGGGGGCGACGCCGGCGCGCTGCACGGCGTTTTCGAGGGTTTCGCCGGGACGGACCTTAACCGGAATGCTTTGCGGGCGGTCGAAGCCCGGCTGGGCCTCGGCGCTGGCGAAGGCCACGTGCTGCAGGGCGACCAGGGCGGCGGGGTCGAGGGGAGCCTTGGCGATCGGCGCATCGACGTCGGCCGCCGTCAGCTTCCAGCCCAGGCCCAGAGCAGCCAGGCCGGCGACGGCTGTGAACAGCCGGGGCGCCAGACGCAAGGTCGGGCGTCGCGGATCAAATTCCTGCATCGTTCCCCCATCGGTTGCGATGCCGCGCAAAGGTCAAAATGACACGGCTGGGTAGCCCCCCAGCAATCGTCGCGCCGGAAGATGGCCGGAGCCTCTCGAAGCGACAAGCACTATTCGGTGCTTCGGTCTTTTTGTCACGGGTACGGTTAACGCGGACGGCCCGGCTGGCGCCAAGCCCATGAAAGACAAAAGAAAAGCGCCCGCCTTTGTGGGGCGGGCGCCTGTCTGTGTGCGAAGCTTTCGCGGCGCTTTTTAGGCGGCGGCGATCTGCTCGTTGGGATCGCGCAGCACGTAGCCGCGGCCCCAGACCGTCTCAATGTGGTGCTTGCCCTGGGCCGAGGCCGCCAGCTTCTTGCGGAGCTTGCAGATGAAGACGTCGATGATCTTCAGTTCCGGCTCGTCCATGCCGCCGTACAGGTGGTTCAGGAACATCTCCTTGGTCAGGGTCGTGCCCTTGCGCAGGGAGAGCAGCTCCAGCATCTGGTATTCCTTGCCGGTCAGGTGAACGCGGTTGCCGTTCACTTCGACCGTCTTGGCGTCCAGGTTCACGATGATGTCGCCGGTCTTGATGACCGACTGGGCATGACCCTTCGAACGACGGACCACCGCGTGGATGCGGGCGATCATCTCGTCCTTGTGGAACGGCTTGGTCATGTAGTCGTCGGCGCCGCCCGAGAAGGTCTTCACCTTCGTGTCGATTTCCGACGAACCCGACAGGATCATGATCGGCGTATTGACCTTCGCGACCCGCAGGGTGCGCAGGACATCGATGCCGCTCATGTCAGGAAGATTGAGGTCGAGCAGGATCAGATCGTAGTCGTAGATCTTGCCGAGATCGACGCCTTCTTCGCCGAGATCCGTCGTATAGACGTTGAAGCCTTCAGACTTCAGCATCAATTCGATGGTCTGCGCCGTTGCGCTGTCATCCTCGATCAACAGTACGCGCATGAGCCCCTCCACGCCACTCGGTGGCGTTATTCGACGTCTTGGCGGAAGCCGCCCGTTAAACCCGTCCTGCACTTTGCAGGTGAGTTAATTTAAGACTGGTTAATGGTGAATGATCTCGATGGCCGAATGGTTAATATGATTTGCGAATCGGGTGCAAGCGGTCGCTGAGTCGCAACCAGAAAACGCAGGGGACGGATTTTGGAGCCCCGAAAATGGATTCTCCCAGGCCGCGAACAGCTCAAAACCCAGCGCATTCAAGGTTAGCGCGGTAAAGCTTCTCTTCGCCGCCAGGGTGCGCGCCGTTAGCCATTGCGGCGCGATTGCGGCGTTCTGTCGCTAAGATTTCAGGGCGCTTTCCGGCGGCTCGCGACCGGAGGCGTCGAACGCGGTCCTGGACCGCGACAGCGCGTCGCAACAGAAAAAACCTAGGTCTCGGCCGGCAGCCAGCCGACTTGCCGAAGCTTGGCCACCGAGGCGCGCGAAACCGGCGCCCGCAGACCGTTCGAAAGGCGAAGCTTGAGGTTGCGGCCATCGACCTCGACGGCCTCGACGGCGGCGCGCGACACCCACCAGGAACGGTGAACCTTCATGCCCTGCCCGTCGCCCAGCCCGGCGATCACCCGCTCGAACGGACCAGGCACCAGGCGCGAGCCGCCGGCGGTGTGGACGCGGACATAGTGATCCTCCATCCGCAGGCAGATCACCTCGCCCGTCAGGGGCCGCACATCCGACGCGACCTCGACGACCTCGGGCAACGGCGGGGGTCGTTTGAAGACGCCTTCGCGAAAGAACATGTAGAGCAGCACCGGGGCCGAGAGCATCAGGCACTGGCCATACATGTCCAACGGCGACAGTCGGCCGGTCAGGAACGGCCATATCCTCGTCACCATCCAACCCACGAAGAGCGACAGCGGCGCGCAGCCGATCACCACGGCCGCGATCAAGGCCAGCCATACCGGCACGCCCGCTCGCCGAGCCCAAGCGGCGACCAGCCGCCGCAGCAGACCGAAGATTGCCGTCCCCACCAGGAAGCAGGCCACGAAGTGCAGGATGCGCGGTGAGGCGCCGCCGTTCGTGAAGCTGCCGAAGGGGCCGATCACGCCCAGGAAGACGCCCAGCCCGGCGCCGACGGCCAGCTCGATCGCCCATTCGCGGGCGGTTCCCAATGACGGCGGTTGCGAAGCCATGTCGTTCTATAGCGCAGGTCGCCGGATCGCGAACCCGTTCGCCCATTCGCGAAGCGGCCGTGGCGAAGGTCGGCAAGGCGGCCCATCCCGTCGACATCGCTTCAACAGTCGAGGATGTCCATGTCGCTTCGCTCTCTCCTGCTCGCCCTTCTGGCGGCCCTGGCCCTGGCCTCGCCGTCCCTGGCGGCGACCGCCGGCTTCATCGTGGTCCAGGCGCCGGACCCGCAAGGCCCGCCGATCACGGTCGGCATCTGGTATCCCACCAACACCCCGGGCAAGACGATGCCGATGGGCCTGGGTCAGCAGACCGCCGCCTATGGCGCGCCGCTGGTCGGCGGCCATCTGCCGCTGATCGTCATGTCGCACGGCAATGGCGGCGTCTTCGCCGGCCACGCCGACACCGCCCAGGCTCTGGCCGAAGCCGGCTTCGTGGTCGCCGCCCTGACCCACACCGGCGACAACTACCAAGACCAGAGCCGCGCCACCGACATGGCCAACCGACCCCGCCAGCTGTCAGTGCTGATCGACTACATGCTCAAGGATTCGTCCCTGCACGCGGCCCTCGATCCGGCCAAGGTCGGAGCGTTCGGCTTCTCGTCGGGCGGCTTCACGGTGCTGGCGGCGGCGGGCGGCAAGCCCAGCCTGGCCCGCGTCCCACTCCACTGCCTGGCCCACCCCGCCTTCTTCGACTGCAAGCTCACCGCCAGCCGGCCGCCGTCGACCGGCGCGCTGAGCGCCGCCTGGGTCGTCGATCCGCGGATCAAGGCCGTGGTCTCGGCCGCGCCGGCCATGGGCTATGCGTTCAGCGACCTCAGCAAGCTGACCATGCCGATCCAGCTGTGGCGCGCGGGCGACGACAAGATCCTGCCCGATCCCTACTACGCCACGGCGGTGCTGAAGGCCCTGCCCAAGCGGCCCGACTACCATGTCGTCGACAACGCCGGGCATTTCGATTTCCTGCAGCCCTGCGTCAATAAGGACGCCCCCGAGACCAAGACCATCTGCGACAGCAATCCAGGCTTCGATCGCGCCGCGTTTCACCGGGATTTCAACGCCGCGGTCGTCGGTTTTTTCACGGCCCATTTGGTCGCACCCAAGGGCTAGTTTCACACCCGGTTAACCCTGTTGGCCGAGTCTGACGGCTCTGTTTTAGGAGCCGATTTGCGTAGCCTGATCGCCGCTATCGAACGTATCGATCCGCTGACCATTTCCGGTCGCGTCGCCGCCGTGAACGGCCTCCTGATCGAGGCGCGCGGCGGTCTGACGCGACTGGCGGTCGGGGCCCGGGTCGAGATCGATCGGCTGGGCCTGCCCGTGCTGCCCGCCGAGGTGGTCGGCTTCCGCGAGACCCGCGCCCTGCTGATGCCCTTCGGCCCCGTCGAGGGCGTGGCCCCCGGCGCCGAGATCCGCATCATGCCCGAAGGCGCCACCGTGCGCCCGACCAAGGCCTGGCTGGGCCGCATCATCAACGCCTTCGGCGAACCCATCGACGGCCTGGGCCCGTTGCCCCAGGGCGAGGTCCCCTATCCCCTGAAGACCCCGCCGCCGCCCGCCCACGCGCGCGGTCGCGTCGGCGAGCGCCTGGACCTGGGCGTGCGGTCGATGAACGTCTTCACCACCACCTGCCGCGGCCAGCGCCTGGGCATCTTCGCCGGTTCGGGCGTGGGCAAGTCGGTGCTGCTGTCGATGCTGGCCAAGGAAGCCACCTGCGACGCGGTCGTGGTGGGGCTGATCGGCGAGCGCGGCCGCGAGGTCCGGGAGTTCGTGGAAGAGACCTTGGGCGAGGAAGGCCTGCGCCGCGCCGTCGTGGTGGTCGCCACCTCGGACGAGCCGGCCCTGACCCGCCGCCAGGCCGCCTACATGACCCTGGCGATCTGCGAATATCTGCGCGATCAGGACCAGGAAGTGCTGTGCCTGATGGACTCGGTCACCCGCTTCGCCATGGCGCAGCGCGAGATCGGCCTGGCCGCCGGCGAGCCGCCGACCACCAAGGGCTATACGCCCACCGTCTTCACCGAGCTGCCCAAGCTGCTCGAGCGCGCCGGTCCCGGCCCGATCCGTCCCGACGGCACCACGGCCGCCCCGATCACCGCGCTCTTCACCGTGCTGGTGGACGGCGACGACCACAACGAGCCGATCGCCGACGCCACGCGCGGCATCCTGGACGGCCACATCGTCATGGAACGCGCCATCGCCGAGCGTGGCCGTTTCCCCGCCATTAACGTGCTCAAGTCCATTAGTCGGACCATGCCGGGCTGCCAGTACGATCATGAGCGCGCCATCGTGAAGGGCGCCCGCCAGGTGATGGCGGCCTACGCCAACATGGAAGAGCTGATCCGCATCGGCGCCTACCGCGCCGGGGCCGATCCGATCGTCGACCGCGCCATTCGCCTGAACCCGGCGATCGAAGAGTTCCTCAGCCAGGACAAGGAGGAGGCCACCAGCCTCGACGACTCCTTCGGCCACCTGGGCAGTATCCTTGAAAGTGACCACGGATGACCAAGTGGGCCGCCTCGCTGATCCGCATCTCGACCCACGAGGTCGAGACGCTGCAAAAGCGCCTCGCCGACATCGTGGAAAAGCGCATGGCCGCCGAGCTGCGCGTGGCCATGCTGGACGCCGAGGCCGAGGCGGAAGCCAAGCAGGCCGAGGGCGACGCCAGCGCCGGCTGGTACATGATCGGCTACCGCGAGGGCTCCAAGCGCCGTCGCAGCGAGATGCTGCTACAGATCGAGCAATGCCAGATCGAGGAACAGGGCGCCCGTGACGCGCTGTCCCAGGCCTTCGAGGCGCTGAAAAAATATGAGCACGTCGCCGAGGCGGCCAAGGTCGCCCAGGCCAAGAAGATGGGCAAGTTCGAAGCCGCTCAGCTGGACGAGCTGGGCCTGCGCCGCACCGGCACGCACGGCGCCTAGGCGCCCGCTATCACCCCTGACGCGGCGCGGGCGGCGGCGTTGAGGCGCGCTGGCGGAACGCGGCGTGATCGGCGTCGCTGGTCTGGCGCAGGGCGCGCAGGTCTTCGCTGATCCGGAAGATGGCGACGTAGAATTCGCAGAAGGCGCGCCACAGCAGCACCATGGCGCCGGCGACCAGCAGGCCCGCGATCAGCACCGGGAAGGCCAGCAGCAGCGAACCGACGCCGGGCTCCTTCAGGGCCAGGCCGACGGCGGCGCCGACCACGGAAAACGCGAAAAGGGCCACGACGCCCAGGCCGGCCCAATAGATCAGGTGAATCACCGGACCGGTCACGAGCCGGTCGAAGGTCAGAAGGTCCCAGAACAGGGAACCGCTGGACTTGGCTTGCTTGGCCGGAGGCATACGACACACCCGAAATCGGCGAGAGAAATCGCCACCTTGGGCGCATCGCTAGCAGCGCTAGGCCCGCTCGGCAATGCCGGGCGGGCCATAGCTTTGAGACGTATAAAGGTTACTTGGGCTTGGCGCCCGCCAGGGTGGCGTCGATCTGCGCCTTCGTGGCCGTGGTGCTGGTCACGCCGGCGTTGGTCGACAGGCTGTTGCCCGGCAGGGCGAACTTCACGCCGCCATTGGTGATGACGACATTGGTCGAGCCGTCAGCGGCGGCGCTGGTGCCCGAAATCGTGCCGATGCTGACGCCGCCTGCATCCTTGACCTCGGTGCCGACCTTGAAGTCGGTGGCCACGGTGGCCGAGGTCGGAGCCGCGGCCGTGTCGGCGCTGGGCTGGGCGGCGGCCGGATCAGAGGCCGGCGCGGTCGTGGTGGTCGTCGTGGTGCTGGTGGTGGCCGGAGCCGACGGCGTCAGCGACGCGGGCGGCGTCGGCGCGGTCTGGGCAGGAGGGGTGGCGGCCGGCGCGATCGCGGGAGCCGCCGGGGTCGGCGCGGTGGTCTGAGCCAGGGCGGCGCCCGAGAAAGTCAGGGTCGCGGCGGCGGCGAAAAAGGCGAGTTTGTTGCTCTTCATGTGAACGCTCCGTCGGTTTCGTAAGCCCCAGCCCACAAAAGCTAACGTCGCCGCAACTTGAGAGTTCCGAGAAAGGCTACACCATCCCGACGGTCTTGAGCCGCGCGCGGGGGTGGATCTCGTTCTGGCTCATCACCACGGTCTGCCCCCGGAAGCGCTCGATGATCGAGCGGACATAGGGGCGGACGCCGGGGCTGGTCAGCAGCACGGCGGCCTCGCCCTGTAGGGCGGCGCGCTCGAACGCCTCGCGCACGCCGCGGATGAATTCCTGCAGGCGCGAGGGGGCCAGGGCCAGTTGCTTGTCGTCGCCGGGACCGATCAGGCTCTCGGCAAAGGCGTGCTCCCAGTCGGCCGACAGGGTGATGATCGGCAGGGCGCCGTCGTCGCCGCGATTGGCCCAGCACAGCTGGCGGGCCAGGCGGGCGCGGACCTGCTCGACCAGCTGGGTGACCGAGCTGGTGTGCGGGGCGGCCTCGCCGATGCCTTCCAGGATCTGCGGCAGGTCGCGGATCGAGACCCGCTCCTTGAGAAGGGCCTGCAGAACGCGCTGCACCGTCGTGGCGGTGGCCACCGACGGGATCAGGTCGTCGACCAGCTTCTTCTGGCCTTCCGGCAGTTCCTTCAGAAGCTTCTGCACTTCGGAATAGGACAGCAGGTCGGCCATGTTCTCCTTGAGGATCTCGGTCAGGTGCGTGGTCAGCACCGTGGCCGGATCGACGATGGTGTAGCCGCGGAAGGTGGCTTCCTCGCGCAGGTCGTCGGCCACCCAGGTGGCCGGCAGGCCGAAGGCCGGCTCGCGCACGTGCTCGCCGGGCAGCTCGACCTGGCCGCCGCGCGGGTCCATGGCCATCAGCATGCCCAGACGCACCTCGCCGGCGCCGGCTTCCATTTCCTTGATGCGGATCGCGTAGCCCTGATTGGCCAGGCGCATGTTGTCGAGGATGCGCACCGGCGGCATCACGAAGCCGAACTCGGTGGCCAGGGTCTTGCGCAGGGCGCGGATCTGGTCGGTCAGGCGGCGGCCGTCCAGGTCGTTGATCAGGGTCAGCAGACCGTAGCCCAGCTCGATCTTGACGTCGTCGATGGCCAGCGAGGCGCTGATCGGCTCCTCCTCGGGCTCGGCCGAGGCGTTGGCGGCCTCGGCGATCGCTGGATCCACGACCGCCGGCTTCTTGGCGTCGATCGAGCGGCGATAGGCCAGGAAGCCCGTGGCCAGCGACAGGGCGGCGAACGGGATGATCGGAATGCCCGGGATCAGGGCGATGACGCCGGCCGAGGCCGAGACCATGCCCAGGGCCACCGGATTCATCGACAGCTGCTTGGTCAGGGCGGCGTTGGCCGAGCCCTCGACGCCGGCCTTCGACACGACCATGCCGGCGGCGATCGATATGATTAGGGCCGGGATCTGGCTGACCAGGCCGTCGCCGATGGTCATGATGGTGTAGCTGGCCGAGGCCGCGCCGATCGGCATCTTGTGCTGCACGACGCCGATCAGGATGCCGCCGACGATGTTGATGCCGGTGATGATCAGGCCGGCGACGGCGTCGCCCTTCACGAACTTGCTGGCGCCGTCCATGGCCCCGAAGAAGGTCGATTCCTGCTCCAGGTCCTTGCGGCGCTGCTTGGCCATGTCCTGGTCGATCAGGCCGGTCGACAGGTCGGCGTCGATGGCCATCTGCTTGCCGGGCATGGCGTCCAGGGTGAAGCGGGCCGCGACTTCCGCGATCCGGCCCGAACCCTTGGTGACGACCATGAAGTTCACCACCACCAGGATGATGAACACGATCACGCCGATGACGAAGTTGCCCTGCATCATCAGGTTGCCGAACGCCTCGATGACGGCGCCGGCCCCGTGCGAGCCTTCCTGGCCGTGGCCGAGGATCAGGCGCGTCGAGGCGATGTTCAGGCCCAGACGATAGAGGGTGGCGACCAGCAGGACGGTCGGGAATGAGGTGAATTCCAGCGGCTTCTTGATCAGAACCGCGGTCATCAGGATCAGCACCGAGCCGGTCAGCGAGATCGCCAGCAGCAGGTCCAGCAGGAACGGCGGAACCGGCAGGATCAGCAGGACGATGATGCCCACGACGCCCAGCGCCAGGCCCATTTCGCCGCGCAGGATCCCCTCCCACATAGCCTTGGGGCTAGGGACGGACGAGGCGGTCTTGGGCAGGGCGGCGTCAGCCATTCAGTGCGTCGATCCCTAGAAGCGTTCTTCGCGCATGAAGCGATTTGCGCGTGGTCGCCAGTTCCTTAATGGAAATTATCCATGTTCGGCGCCGGACCGATGGTCGCGGCGCCGAGCAAGGATGTCGCAGTCCTAGGCGGCGGCTCCCACGCCGCCTTGCGGCGGCGGAACGGAGACGCCGGCGTCGCCGTATTCCTTGAGCTTGTTGCGCAGGGTGCGGATCGAAATGCCCAGGATGTTGGCCGCGTGGGTGCGGTTGCCCAGGCAGTGCTCCAGGGTGTCGATGATCAGGTGCTGCTCGACCTCGGCCACCGTCGAGCCGACAAAGGCGCGGGTGGCGGCGTCGGCGGCCATCTGGGCGCCGCGGGCGACCTGGACATCGGGGTTGGGCGCCATCGGCTGGCCGTCTGGCAGGCGGATGGCGAATTCCTCGATCTCCGCGCCGCTCGACAGCAGCACCGCGCGGTGCATCGCGTTCTCCAGCTCGCGGACGTTGCCCGGCCAGCGGTGGCCGACCAGGCGGCGCTTGGCCTCGGCCGAGATCGGCTTTTCCTGCACGCCGTTGGCGGCCGAGTACTTCTTCACGAAGAACTCGCACAGGCTCAGCACGTCGGCCGGACGCTCGCGCAGCGGCGGCAGGCGCAGGTTCACGACGTTCAGGCGATAGAGCAGGTCTTCGCGGAACGTGCCGTCCTTCACCGCCTGGGTCAGGTCGCGGTTGGAGGTGGCCAGGATGCGGATGTCGACCTTGACCGGCTTCTGGCCGCCGACGCGGTCGATCTCGCGCTCCTGGATGGCGCGCAGCAGCTTGGCCTGCAGGCGCACGTCCATTTCCGAGATTTCGTCCAGAAGCAGGGTGCCGCCGTTGGCTTCCTCGAACTTGCCGATGCGGCGGGCCATGGCGCCGGTGAAGGCGCCCTTCTCGTGACCGAACAGCTCGCTTTCCAGCAGGTTCTCGGGGATGGCGGCGCAGTTGACGCTGATGAACGGAGCCTTGGCGCGGCGCGACTTGCCGTGGAGGTAACGGGCCATCACCTCCTTGCCCGAGCCGCTTTCGCCGGTGATCAGGATCGAGGCGTCGGACGGCGCGACCTGATCGGCCAAGCGGATGACGCTTTCCATCGACGGATCGCGGACGATCATCGGGCGCTCGTCGTCGGTGACGGCGGCCAGCACCGCGGCGATCAGCTCAGCGTCCGGCGGCAGCGGGATGAACTCCTTGGCCCCAGCCTTGATGGCGCCGGCCGCGCGCATCGGATCGGCGTCGACGCCGCAGGCCACCACCGGCACCCGGATCCGCTCGGCCTCGTTGGCCGCGATCAGGGCCCCGATGTCGAGCGAGTACTCGACCATCAGCAGGTCCGCGCCCTGGCCAGCGCGCAGGGCGTGGGTCGCCTGCTCGATGGATTCAACGTGCGAGACCTTGGCGCCCGTGTTCATCGCCATCTTCACGGCGACGGAGAGCTGTCCGTTCAGTTTACCAACGACGAGAAGCCGCATGTTCTTGTTCTCCTTGACGCGTCAGGCTCAGCCCGCCGCGTCGCCGTCCTTGATGATTTCCGTCATGGTCACGCCCAGGCGCTCGTCGACGACGACCACCTCGCCCCGGGCCACCAGCCGGTTGTTCACATAGATGTCGATCGCCTCGCCGACCTTGCGGTCCAGCTCGAGGATGCTGCCGTTGCCCAGCTGCAGTAGCTGGGCGACCGACATGTGGGCGCGTCCGAGGACGGCCGAGATATTGACGGGAACGTCGAACACCGGCGCCAGGTCGGAGGCGATCTTGTCGGACAGCTCCACCGGCATTTCGGAGGCGAGCATCTGCCCGCTGAATTCGTCGAGGGTGAGATTGTCTTCGGCCATGGTGATCAGCCTTCGCTAGCGGGAAGCAGGGGTTCGGCGTGTAGTCCTTCGGCGGCGATCGCCGCCTCGAGGGCTTCGACCACCCGTTGGGTGGCCTGGTCCGGGTCGAAGGCCGCGCGGCCGTCGCCCCAGTCGAATGTGAAGGCGGCGGGCGCCATGGCGTCGCCGCGGGCGACGATCTGACCCGGGAAGCCGATCGCGTGGGCGGTCTCCTCCAGCGCGGCCTGGACCCGCTCGACCAGGTCGTGGGCGACCCGCACGGTGATGCGCGGCTGGGCCTCGACCTCGCGCGCCAGGGCCACCAGGGCCGCAGAGGCCGGCGCTTCAGGGAAGCGCTCCAGGGCGGCGTCGGCGATCTTGCGGCCGGCGGCCAGGGCCAGCATGGCCGAGCCCGAACGATGTTCGTGGGCCACGGCGATCAGGGTCGAGAAGGCCTCGCGCACCGCGCCGGCGACATCGCCCAGGGCGTTGGCCGCGTGCTGTTCGGCGCGGGCCACAGCCGAGCGCTCGCCCTGCGAATAGGCCTCGGCCTTGGCGGCCTCGACCTCTTCGGGGGTGAAGCTGCGCTTCGGACGCGGCGGAGGCTCGCGCATGCCGCCGTGATCGTCGAACACGGTGTCGAAGGCGAAGCGGCGGTGGGGAATGTCGTTCATGCTGCCATCTCCCCTAGTAGATCAGCTCGTCGTCGCTGCCCGAACCGGCCAGCATGATCTCGCCCTTGGCGGCCAGGTCCTTGGCGACCTGGACCATGGCGACCTGGGCCTGGTCGACGTCCTTCAGACGCACCGGGCCCATGCTCTCCATGTCTTCGCGCATGATCTTCGAGGCGCGTTCGGACATGTTGGAGAAGAACATCTCGCGCAGCTTGTCCGAGGCGCCCTTCAGGGCCAGGGCCAGCTGCTCCTTGCCGGTGGCGCGCAGCAGGGTCTGGACGCCGCCCGGGTCGAGCTTCGAGAGATCCTCGAAGACGAACATCAGGGCGCGGATCCGCTCGGCGGCCTCTCGGTTGCGCTCTTCCAGCGCGGCGATGAAGCGGGCTTCGGTCTGGCGGTCGAAGTTGTTGAAGATCTCGGCCATCATCTCGTGGCTGTCGCGCTTGGACGTGCGCGCCAGATTCGACATGAATTCGGTGCGCAGGGTCTGCTCGATCTTGTCGAGGATCTCGCGCTGCACCGGCTCCATCCGCAGCATGCGGGTCACGCATTCCAGGGCGAAGTCCTCCGGCAGCGAGGCCAGCACGCGCGCGGCGTGGTCGGACTTCACCTTGGACAGCACCACGGCGACGGTCTGCGGGTATTCGTTCTTCAGGTAGTTGGCGAGCACCGCCTCGTTCACGTTGCCCAGCTTGTCCCACATGGTTCGACCCGCCGGACCGCGGATCTCTTCCATCAGCTGGTCGACCTTGTCCTGGGGCATGAACGAGGCCAGCAGGCGCTGGGTCTGCTCGTACGACCCCATGATCGCGCCCGTCGAGCTCATGCCCGAGACGAACTCGACCAGCAGCTCCTCGACGACGGACGCCGAGACCGTGCCGAGGCCGGCCATGGCCTGGGAGACTTCCTTGATCTCCTCGTCGTCCAGGGCTTCCCAGATGCGGGTATGGTCTTCGCCAAGCGACAGCAGGACGATCGCGGCCTTTTCCGGACCGGCGAGTTTGCTGACATCGTTGACGGCGGCTTTCATGGCCATCAGTTCGACTCGTGCAGCCAGGTGCGCAGGATGGCCACCGATTCATCGGGATGCTTGTCGACGAACTCGGAGACCCGCTTGATCGACGAGGCCTTAACCTGCCCCTCGATCTTGGCGATGTCGATACGCTGGTCGATGTCGGCGCCGCCGGAAGGACCGGCGATGGCGATCGGCTCGCCCGACTGGTCGATGATGACTTCCTGGGTCGAGCCGTCCGACAGGGTGACCATGCGGGTCACGGCCGGCACGCCTGCGCTCTGATTGGCGCCTTGCGACATCATGCTCTTCAGGAACGGGCGGACCGCGAAGACCAGGATCATGATGGCGACGACCGCCAGGATGCCCAGTTCGACCATGCGCATGATGTCGTTCTTGTCGAAGCCCGACAGCAGGCCGGCCTTGCCTAGGGCCTGATCCTCGGGCTGCGGGAAGCGGATGTTGGTCACCTTGACCTGGTCGCCGCGGGCGGCGTCGAAGCCGACGGCGGTCTTGACCAGCTCTTCCAGCTGGGCGCGCTCCTGCTCGGTGCGCGGCGTGTAGGCGCCCGGCTTGCCGTCCTTGCCCGGAGGGGCGGTGACGCCGTCGATGGCCACGGCCACGGCCAGCTTCTTGATGGTGCCCGGCTCGGTGACCTCGGTGCGGACTGACTTCGAGATCTCGTAGTTGGTGACGCTCTCGTTGCTGCCCGACTTGGAGCCCAGCGCCTGGAAGCCGCCGGGCGCGCCGCCCGGGACGTTCTGGGTCGCCGAGACCGTGCTGGTGTCGTCGTTCTTGGTTTCGCTGTTGTTGGCCTCGTTGGTGCTTTCCGAGCGAACCACCTGGCCATCCGGATCGAACTTTTCTTCCTGGACGGTGACGCGGTTCAGGTCGAGTTCGGCGGTGACGTTGACGCGGGCCTTGCCCGGGCCGAGCACGCCTTCGACCATGTCCTTGACGGTCTTGGAGATGCGGGCTTCGACCTCGGACTTGCGGTCCTGGGCCAGTTGGCCGGCCAGGCTCTCGTCGGTCGAGGCCGACAGGGTCTTGCCGTGTTGGTCGATGACGCTGACCTTTTCCGGCTTCATGCCGGCGACCGAGCCGGCCACCAGGTTCTGGACGGCGCGGACCATGTCCGACGACGCTTCGCGACCGCCGGTGGCGATGGTGACGGCGGCCGACGGCTGCTCGGCGTCTTCCTCGAAGATCTGGCGCTTGGGCAGCACCAGGTGGACGCGGACGCTGTTGACGCCCTGCCAGCCCTTGATGGTGCGCTCCAGCTCGCCCTGCAGGGCGCGCTGGCGGTTCAGCTGCTGAACGAAATCGGTCTGGCCCAGCGCGTTGTTGCTGTCGAAGATCTCGTAGCCGATCGAGCCGGAGGTCACGAGACCCTTGCCGGCGATCAGCAGGCGGGCCGAGGCGACCTTGTCGCGCGGCACCATGATGGTCGAACCATCGCCCTTGGTCTCGTACTTCACGCCGGCCTGATCCAGAGCCTGGGTGACCGAGGAGGCTTCCTTCAGGTCGAGGTTGGAATACAGGAGCTCGCTCGGCTCCTTGCCCATGTACATGGTCAGGGCGACGAGAATGGCGACAACGCCGGCGCCGACACCCACCAGAGCGGCGAGCCGGCCGACGCCGAACCTCTGTATCGCGCTCAGAAAGCTATCCACTAAGGCCAATCCCCCAGAAAGCGAACCCCGATCGGGGGAACACGCAACGGCTGCCGGGAGGCGTCCGTCGCTAGGCAGGATTTACCCAGTTCAAGGTAAACGACACGTTTACAAATCGGCCTCCGAAGGCCTCGCCAAAGCGCCAAAACGTCGCGGCCGCGCCCCTTTCGGAGCGCGGCCGCTGAACGTCTTCGAGAGCTTTTCCGGCCGCTGGGCGACCGAAAACCCAGCACCGCTAAGGGTTTAGCGGTACTGCTGGAGCCGGGTGGTCCGCAGACCCGCCAGTCCGTGCTTGTCGATCGACTGTTGCCAATTGAGGAACTCCTCATTGGTCAACTTGTAACGATCACACGCCTCGTCGAGCGAGAGGAGACCACCGCGAACGGCGGCCACCACCTCGGCCTTGCGCCGGATCACCCAACGCTGGGTTTCCGGAGGCGGCAAGTCGGAGAGAGTAAGGGGCGCACCGGTCGGACCGATAACGTACTTCTCACCCCGGCTGTTCGTGCGCTGCTGCTGCAACATGGCTTTACGCCTTTCCCACAACCATCACTGTTGAAGGTGACTATAGGCGCCGCTCAATAACATCGGCTTAATTCCAATAGTAAAGAAAGGCCTAAACACCTGGCTTCTCCCGTAAGTCTTTAGTGTGCCGATGTGGAACACGTGTATTAAACCCAGTTAAGACCTATGATCAGCGCTTAATGCTCAGGAGTTCTTCAAGCATTTGGTCTGCGGTCGTGATGATCTTCGACGAGGCGGAGTACGCCCGTTGCGTGGTGATCAGGCCGGTAAACTCAGTCGACAGATCAACAGTCGAGGCTTCGAGCGTCGAAGGCGCGATGGAACCGGCGCCGCCTTGGCCTGGAGTCTTCAGGCTGTAGGTGCCGCTTTCGTTGGTGACGCGGTAAGCGTTGCCGTTCACGCCCTTCAGGCCGTTGGCGTTCGAGAAGGTGGCGACGGCGACCTGGGCGATCCGGCGGGTGACGCCGTTGTCGAAGATCGCCGAGACATAACCTTCGTCATCGACTTCGATGTTGGTCAGGTTGCCGAAGGCGGTGCCGTTGGTGTTGACCGACTGCACGACCGATTGGCTGTTGTACTGGGTCAGGCCGCCGGCGGCGTTGGCCAGGTCGATCTGGATGGTCTGGCTGTCGATGCCCAGGCCGTCGGCCCAGCGGGGAGCCGCGGTGACCACGTTGGGATCCGAAGCGCCCACGGTGATCGAGCTGGGGTTGGTGCCGCCGAACAGGTTGCCGACGCTGGACAGCTTGCCGTCCGTGGTGAAGGTCACCAGGCCCGAGCTGATCAGGCCGTTGGCGACGTTGTCCAGGTCGCCCGGCTTGGCGCGCAGTTCGGCGTACCACTGGTTGGGCACGTTGCTCTTCAGCAGCGACAGGGTGACCGTGCGCTGGCCGCCCTTGGAGTCGGAGACCGGAACCTGGATCTCGAAGTCCGGCTTCACGCCCGTGGTGTTGTCCAGGGCGTAGTCCGACATCGAGTTGGTGGCGACGTCGTACATGTTGCCGGTCTGCAGGTCGGTCGCGGTGTCCAGACCCAGGGCCGCGGCGGTGACGGTGGGCGTGCCCGCGCCGGTGCCGGAGACGTCGATCGGCGCGGTGGCCATGATGCCGGTGCCCGAGACGAACGCGCCGCCCGCGCCGGCGGCGTAGGTCGCCGTGCCGGTGCCGACCACGGCGTTGCCCTTCTTGATCTCGACGTCATAGACATTGGCGGTCGTCGTCGGCGAGTACGACACGGTGTAGGCGGCGGTGCCAGCGGCCGAGTCGGTGACCGACGGCTTGCTGACGCCGAACTTCACCTGGGCCGACAGCGGCTGCTCCGAGCGCAGGTTGGCGTTGACGGCCGCGCGGGTGGTCTTCTCGGCCGTGCCGCCGACGGTGCCGACGTTGATCGAGGACAGCTGGGTCAGGTCCGACGGGTCGGGCGTGATGTCGCCGGTCACCGGATCGGCCAGCCAGCCTTGCAGATAGAGGCCGGCGTCGTTCTTCAGATAGCCCAGGTTGTCCAGCTGGAACGAACCGGCGCGGGTGAACGAGCGGGTGTCGGTGGCCGTCAGGCCTTCCGGCTTTTCGGTGCCGACGAAGAAGCCGGCGCCGGCGATCGACAGATCCAGGTTCGACGTCGTCGACTGGGTCAGGCCCTGCTGGGTCACGAACTGGTGGGTCAGCGACTTGACGCCGCCGGCGCTGTAGGTGGCGTTCTTGCTCTGCGAGGTGACCAGGGTCGAGAAGTTGGCCTGGGTGCGCTTGTAGCCGACCGTGTTGACGTTCGCGATGTTGTCCGAGATCGCGGCCAGGGCGGACGAGTTGGCGATGAGGCCCGAGACGCCCGAAAGCATGGCGCTGTTGATGCTCATGACGAAATTCCTGCGTTGAATGTCAAATGACTGAGGGGTTCAGCGCGGTTTGCGTTTGGGCTCTGCAGGAACCGTTCCTGGGGAGAGCCGCGTCGGCGTCATTCTGACGCCCGGTTCATCGGGTGGAGCGGTCGCTAGGCTGCGGCCGAGGTGTCGGTGTTCGTGGCGGTATTGGTGTTGTTGTTGGCGGCCGGCGGGTTGGTGACGCCGATCACGGAGTCGAGCGCGACCTGGGTGCCGTTGATGGTGACCATGGTCTTGCCGGTGGAGTTGTCGATGGCGGTGACGATGCCCTGGATGCGGCCGGCGGACTTCGTGGTGATCGCCTTGCCGTCCGCGCCCGCGGCCGTGACCTTGAGCGTGTAGGCGCCGCCGTCGGCGAGCTGGGCGCCGCTGTCGTCCTTGCCGTCCCACACATAGGTGTGGTCGCCGCTCTTCATGTCTTCCGGGGTGATCGTGCGGACGACCTTGCCGGCGGCGTTGGTGATCTCGAGCTTCTCGGTGCTCGCCGCGCCGGCCTGGTTGTAGACGAAGGTCGCCGACTTATCCTTCAGGGTCGAGGTCGTGGTCTCGGCCGTGACCAGCTTGTCCATCATGCCCACGGCTTCGGACAGGCCCGAGCCGGTGTTCATGCCGACCAGGGCGGCCAGCAGGTCGTTGGTGACCAGCTGCTGCTCGACGCCCGTCATCGAAGTGATCTGGGCGGTCATCTGGGTCGTGTCCGTCGGGGACAGCGGATCCTGGTTCTTCAGCTGCGTGGTCAGCAGCTTCAGGAACGTCTGCTCATTGTTGGCGAGCGACGTGCGCGAGTTGTTGATCTTGTCGAGGACCGAGGTGCCCGAGGTAGCGGTCGTGGTGGTCATGACGCGAGCCTCTAGATGCGAATGTCCAGACCGCTGTCGTTGGCCATGCGAAGGCCCGGCAGCAGGTCCGAGGGGGAAAGGATGATCGGTTCGTCGTTCAGGGCGGCCTGGAAGGCCTTGCCCGTGAAGGCGCGACGGCTGTCGCCGCCCTCGCCGAAGTTGAAGAAGGCGTTCTGGCCGTTCTGATTGCCGCCCTGGCTCGACACGTCGAAGCTCAGGGCGTTGTCGGCGACCGTGAAGCCGGCCTGCGACAGCGCCTGGCGCAGTTCGGCCGACTTGCCGCGCAGTTCGGCCGCCGCCTGGGCGGTGTCGAAGTTCAGGTGGGCGGTCAGGGCGCCGCGCGCGATCTCGATGCGCACGTCGACCTTGCCCAGGCCTTCCGGCGTCAGGGCGACGTCGAAGCGGGTGGTCTTGGCGTCTAGCTTCTTGAGGATGTCGGCCGACAGCTTGGCCACCGTTTCCGGCGAACCGCGCACCTCGGCGGGGCTTTGCGGCGTGACGGCGGCGTTGGCGGCGATCGGGTTCGACGGGGTCGAGATCACCGGCGCGTCGGTCTTGGGCGCGACATCGGTCGAGGCGCCCAGCAGCTCGGCCGACGCCTGGCCCTGATCGCCCTTGCCGCTGTCGCCCTTGCCCGAACCGGCCTGGTCGGCCAGGGCGGCGGCCTGGACGGCCACGGTGCTGACCGGAACGGCGTCGCCGGTGGCGGCGGCCTTGGGGTCGGCCTGGGTCGAGGTCGAGACAGCGATCTTGACCGGAGTTTCGGCGGCGGCCTGGGCGGCGACGGGCGCGGCGGCCTCGGCGGCGAGCGGCGCGCTGTCGACGACGGCGGAGTCGACCACGACCGGAGCCTCGGCGACCGGGGCGGCGACCTCGGCGACGACGGCGGCCAGCGGCGCGGCGACGGGCGCATCGACGACCGGGGCGGCGACGGGCTCGGCGGTCTTGGTCTGGGCCTGGACGATCGGCTTGGCGGCCGGAGCGGCCATGTCGACGACCTCGGGAACCGCCAGCAGGGCTTCCTGCGGGATCTCGATCTCGGCGGTCTCGACCGGCGCGGCGACGGGCGCCTCGACCTTGGCCTGGGCGATCGGAGCGGCGACGACGGCCGGCGTCTTGACCGGCTGAGCCGGAGCGGTGTCGGCGGCGACGGTCGGCGCGGCCAGCAGGCTGGCGTCGACCGGGGAAGCTTGGACCGGAGCGGTGTCGGCGGTCGCGTCGGCCAGGGCGGCGGCGGCCGCGGCGGCCAGGTCGCCCGTGGCGGGGACCTCGACTTGCACGGCGACGTCCTGGGCGGCGTCGCCGACGGCGACCGGGGTCGGCTCGGCTTGCGGCATCATCGCCGCGACCAGCGCGGCGGCGGCCAGGGCGGCGGCGTCGGCCTGACCAGCGGCGGCGGCGGCGTCAGCGTCATCGGCGTCGTCCGCAGCGGCGTCGCCGGCCTTGGTCGCGTCGGTTTTGGCGCCGGCGGCCTTGGCGAGGATCGCCTTGGCGGCGGCGGCGTCGACCGCATCGCCCTTGTCAGCGTTCTTGGCGGCGTCGGCGCGATCGGCGGCTTTGTCGGCGGCGGCGGCGGTCGCGTCCTTGGCCGCGCTCTTTACAGGAGCGCTCTTGGCCGGGGCGTTGCGGGCCGGAGCGGCCGGCGCGTCATCCTCCGCCGTCACGACGGAGAGCAGCGCGTCGAAGCCGTCCGCACCCTGGCCGCCGGCAGCCGGGGTCGGGCTGACGGGAGAAGGAGCGGTGGTGGCGGCGATCACGGTCATTCGTGGTCCGAGCTCATCGAGGGCGACGGTTCATGACGAACACGTCTGGGTTCGGACCTCCTTCAGCAACCGTCGGGCCAACTCGCATTTATTGCGATATGTGTCTGTATTTATTGCGTTTAATGTCTTGTTTACGGGTTGAATCCGCGCCCTTTGTGGCGCTTTTTGCCGAGTCGATCGGGGTTCGAAGGGCTCTGCTTGCCGCGTCGCCCCGCCGCGCCCCCACTTGGCGCCCTCCTTGCGCAATGGTTCTTGCCGAATAACCGGCGAACGGAACCGAATGCCATGAATTTCAATGGCTTAGCACATTTCGAGGGTTACAACCCCTCCCCCGCCCGGCAAGTTTCGCCGGGCAAGGGCGCCCTGTGCGGTTCGCGGATTGCCGAGCGCGCCGGAGACGACGCATGTCATTGAACGCCATCATGAGTACGGCGAACTCGGGGATGCAGGCGGCCCAGACGGGCCTCCGCGTCGTCTCCGACAACATCGCCAACGTCAATACGCCGGGGTACGTCCGCAAGACGGTCAGCCAGTCCAACCTGATCTCCAATGGGATGGGCGTGGGCGTCAATATCGACGCAATCAAGCGCGCCACCGACCGCTTCCTGCAGTCGGCCAGCCTGAACGCCGTGTCCGACTCCAGCCGCGCCTCCGCGCTGGCCACGGCGATGGACAACGCCCAGGATCTGTTCGGCGACCCCAGCGGCGACAACAGCTACTTCTCGACCCTGGACAGCATCCTGTCGGCCTTCTCGTCGGCCTCGGATGATCCGTCCTCGACCCTGCTGCGCAGCCAGGCCCTGACCCGCGTCGACGACTTCCTCAGCGAGTCCAGCCGGATCACCTCCTCGCTCTCGAGCATGGGCAAGGACGCCGACAACCGCATCTCGACCGATGTCGACCGCGTCAACGACCTGCTCAAGCAGATCAACACGCTGAACTCCGACATCACCCGCGCCAAGGTGGCCGGCGCCGACGCCACAGGCTCGGAGAACGTCCAGAGCGGCCTGATCGACGAGCTGTCGACGCTGATGAACATCCAGGTCAGCCAGCGCAGCAACGGCGGCGTCATGGTGCGCTCGACCGAGGGCCTGGCCCTGGCCGGCGACGGCGCGGCCGTGGTCTCCTACCAGAAGTCCAGCACGGCGACCGGCTTCCTGCAGGTCATCCAGGCCAACGGCTCCGACACGCCCGTGGCCCTGAACATCTCCAGCGGCGAACTGAAGGGCCTGCTGGACCTGCGCAACACCGAGCTGCCAGCCCTGACCGACCAGCTGGGCGAGTTCGTCTCGCGCGCCGCCGAGGAGCTGAACCGCGCCTCGAACGCCGCCTCGTCGGTGCCCGCGCCCAACACCATGGCCGGCCGCAACACCGGCCTGGACGAAGCGACCGCGCTGGACCACTTCACCGGCAAGACGACGATCGCCATCACCGACTCCTCGGGCGTCATCCAGCGCCGGGTCGACATCGACTTCGACGCCGGCACGATGACCGTGAACGGCGCGGCCGGCCCGACCTTCAGCAACACCGACTTCATCGCCCAGCTGAACACGGCCCTGGGCGGCCAGGGCTCGGCCTCGTTCAGCAACGGCGTGATGACCCTGAACGCCTCGTCCGGCAACGGCGTGGCCATCGCCGACGACGCGACCAACCCGTCCAGCAAGGCCGGCAAGGGCTTCAGCCAGTTCTTCGGCCTCAACGACATCATCCAGTCGAACGGCTACTCGCCGTACGAGACCGGCCTGACCGCCAGCGACCCGCACGGCTTCACGCCCGGCGACGTCATCAGCCTGCGCCTGACCGATGTGGAAGGCGGCCGCATCCGCGACGTCAACATCGCCGTCCCGGCCGGCGGCACGATGCAGGACCTGCTGGACTCGCTGAACGCCCGCAACGGCGGCGTCGGCGTCTATGGCACCTTCGCGCTCGACGCCAAGGGCCAGATGAACTTCACCTCTTACAACGGCTCGCCGGTGACCCTGTCGGTGGTGTCCGACGACACCGAGCGGGGCACGGGCGGTCCTTCGATCACCGAGCTGTTCGGCGTGGGCCCCACCGAGCGCAGCACGCGCGGCGAGCGGTTCTCCGTCAACACCCTGATGGAGCAGAACCCCGCCAAGCTGCCGTTCGCCAAGCTGGATCTGACGGCCGCCGCCGGCAAGCCGTCGCTGTCGGTCGGCGACGGCCGCGGGGCCCTGGGCCTGGCCAAGGCCGGCGACACCACCTTGAAGTTCTCGGCGGCGGGCGGCCAGGCGGCCTCCACCACCAGCCTGCTGCGCTACGCGGCGGACTTCGGCGGCCTGATCGCCCGCAAGGCGGCCGCGGCCGAAAGCGCCAAGGACTCCACCGCCTCGGTCGCCCTCGAGGTCCAGACCCAGCGCCAGGCGCAGGAGGGGGTCAATCTCGACGAAGAGCTGATCAACCTCACCACCTACCAACAGGCGTTCAACGCCTCCGCCCGCCTGATCCAGGCCACCAAGGACATGTTCGACGTCCTGACCAATATCGTGGGCTAATCCGATGACCCGTGTCTCCACCGGCTCCAACTACAACGTCATGACCAGCAATCTGATGCGGGCGCAGATCCGCCAGAACACCATCGGCGAGCAGGTCTCCAGCCAGAAGATCGCCAGCGATCTGAAGGGGTACGCCAAGAACGCCGAGGTCCTGACCGGCATGCGCAGCGCGCAGGCCAAGATCGACGGCCTGCTGGACCAGACCAAGCTGGTCTCCAACCGCCTGGACATGCAGGAGACCGGCATCAACCAGCTGGCC
Source organism: Caulobacter sp. GW821-FHT10F06 (assembly GCF_058809215.1). Classification (NCBI taxonomy): domain Bacteria; kingdom Pseudomonadati; phylum Pseudomonadota; class Alphaproteobacteria; order Caulobacterales; family Caulobacteraceae; genus Caulobacter; species Caulobacter sp. GW821-FHT10F06. The sequence continues at coordinate 116,098 of NZ_JBXASK010000004.1, forward strand.
GACTCCGCCAAGTCGGCGCGCGAGGCGATCGCCAACGCCATGGCGGCCGGCAACGCCCAGACGCTGATGCAGCAGTTGCAGGCCTCGTTCGGCGACGCTGTGCAGGGGCTCAACACCAAGTCCAACGGCAAGTACGTGTTCGGCGGCGCCCAGACGGACATCCCGCCGACCTCGGCCACGACCATGGCCGACCTGACCGCCGCGGCGGCCACCTCGGACCTGTTCCACAACGACGACTACGTGCAGACCAGCCGCATCGACGAGCAGACGTCGGTGAAGGTCGGCGTGCTGGCCGACGACCTGGGCACCGGCGTCTTCGACGCGTTCAAGCAGGTCCAGGCCTTCGTCGACGCCAACGGCCCGTTCACCGGCAACCTGACCGACACCCAGACCCAGTTCCTCAAGGGCATGCTGGGCACGTTCGACACCGCCTATACCGGCGTGGTCACCGAGCAGGGCAAGAACGGCCTGGTCCAGAAGCGCTTCGAGTCCGCCCAGGTCGACCTGCAGGACCAGGCCGACACCCTGACCGGCATGGTCGGCGGCATCGTCGATGTCGACATGGCCGAGGCGGTCACCAAGCTGCAGGCCGCCCAGCTGGCCGTGCAGGCTTCGGCCCAGGTGTTCTCGACCCTGCAGGCTTCTTCGCTGCTGAACGTCCTGAAATAGGGCCAAACCTCGCAAATCCGGCTCCGAGGGGCTATATGGCCGCGATGGACGCCGATCTCGCCCTCTCTTCGCCCGCCGCCGAAGCCGCCCTGTCCGACCGCGCGGTCGAGACGGCGCGCCAGGCCGTCGGCCTGCCTGCCGGCGCGCGGGTGGTGGTGGCGATGTCCGGCGGCGTGGATTCCACCGTCACCGCCGCCCTGCTGCATCGCGCCGGCTACGACGTCGTCGGCGTCACCCTGCAGCTCTACGACCACGGCGCGGCGATCTCGAAGAAGGGCGCCTGCTGCGCGGGCCAGGACATCCTGGACGCCCGCATGGCCGCCGAGCGCATCGGCATCCCGCACTACGTGCTGGACTACGAAAGCCGCTTCAAGGAGCAGGTGATCGAGGAGTTCGCCGACGCCTATCTGCGCGGCGAGACGCCGATCCCGTGCGTGCGCTGCAACCAGACCGTCAAGTTCCGTGATCTTCTGGACGTCGCCCGCGACCTGGGCGCCGAGGCGATGGCGACGGGGCACTACGTCCAGCGCGGCATGTCGGGCAACCGGCCGCAACTGCGCCGGGCCGGCGATCCGTCCAAGGACCAGAGCTATTTCCTGTTCGCCACCACGCGCGACCAGCTGGACTTCCTGCGCTTCCCGCTGGGCGACATGCCCAAGAGCGAGGTGCGTCGCGTCGCCGCCGAGCTGGGCCTGGCCATCGCCGACAAGCCCGACAGCCAGGACATCTGCTTCGTGCCCGAGGGCAAGTACACCACGGTGATCGACCGCATTCGCCCGCAAGGCGCCCTGCCCGGCGAGATCGTCCACATGGACGGCCGGGTGCTGGGCAACCACGAGGGCGTCACCCGCTACACGATCGGCCAGCGTCGGGGCCTCAACGTCGCCGTCGGCGATCCGCTGTTCGTCACCCGCCTGGACGCCGACAAGCGCCAGGTGATCGTCGGTCCGCGCGAGGCGCTGCTGACGGCCTCGCTGGTGCTGAAGGAAGGCAACTGGCTGGGCGGCCAGGACAGCCTGGAAGAGGCCGCGCAGGCCGGCCAGCCGGTGCTGGCCCGCGTCCGCTCGACCCGCGAACCCGTGCCGGGGCGTCTGGCGATGGTCGACGGCGACCTGCGCGTGGTGTTCGACACCCACGAGGAAGGCGTCGCGCCCGGCCAGGCCTGCGTGCTCTACGATCCCGCCGACCCCGACCGCGTGCTGGGCGGCGGCTTCATCGCCTCGACCGTGCGGGCGGAGCTGGCGGTCTAGGCGCTCCGTCGGAGCATGATCCTCGCCCTTCGACAGGCTCAGGGTGAGGATCAGATCAAGCGTCGCAGTCGAACCTCATCCTGAGCCTGTCGAAGGACAAGGATCGTCAGCGCCGACGTCAGTTCGGCTTGGGCTTGGCCATCTCGGGATGGCTGAACAGCACCATCTCCGGTCCGTTGACGAAGCCGTCCTTGTTGGTGTCGGCCTTGGCGAAATCGGCTGGCGCGTTGCCGAACTTCACCCATTCGGCCTTGTCGATCTTCTGGTCCTTGTTGGTGTCGGCCGGGTGGATGAACTTGCCGGGCGCAGCCAGGCTGGCGCTGGCGGCGCCCAAGGTCGAGACGGCGGCCAGGGCGAGGACGAAGAGACGCATGACGGAGGTCCTGTCTGTGATCGGGACCTGCAAAGTGACCCCGCGCCGTGACGGAAAGACGGCGGCCGCGTCACCGAGCGGCAACACCCCTACCCCAGCCCCTGCAACCCGTCCTCGTCGAACCAGATCCGGGCGGCGCGTTGGGCGGCGCTGAGCTTGGCGTCGCGCTGGGCGATGGCGCGGCTGGTTTCCTCGCCCAGATATTCGGCCACGAAGCTGGCCGGCATCGGGCGGGCGAAGTGGTAGCCCTGCATGACGACGCCGCCCAGCGAGGCCACCTTGTCGAGCTGCTCCTGGGTCTCCACGCCCTCGACGATGCAGTCGATGCGCAGGTTGCGGCACAGCTCCAGCACCGTCTTGACGATGTCCTCGCTGGCCCGGTGGTGCTCGATGTCGGAGATGAAGCTGGCGTCGATCTTCAGCTTGTCCAGCGGCAGCAGCCGCACGTGGCTGAGGCTGGAATGGCCGGTGCCGAAATCGTCCAGGGCGGTGTGGACACCCAGGGCGTGGAAGGTCATCAGCGCGGCGCGGGCCTGGTCAAAGTCGCAGACGATGGCCGTCTCGGTGATCTCGAAATCGATGCGGTGCGGGGCGACGTGGCTGGCCAGCACGATGTCGACGATGCGACTGACGGTCTCCATCGAGGCGATGTCGCGGGCCGACAGGTTGATCGACACCCGCATGTCCATCGGCCAGGTCCGCACGGCGGCCAAGGCCTTGGCGACCAGCACGCAGGTGATCTCGGTGATCTGGCCCGAGCGCTCGGCGGCGTTGATGAACACGCTGGGCGGCACCTCGCCCAGCTCGGGACTGGACCAGCGGGCGAGGGCCTCGAAGGCCACGGTGCGCTTGGCGGCGGTGTCGATGATCGGCTGGAAGTGGATGTGCATCTCCGCCTCCAGGTCGGCGCGGCGCAGGGCCTGCTCGACCCGGCCCAGCTCGCGGATGTCGGCCTCGTGGCGCTCGTCGAACACCACCGCCGAGCCCTTCAGGCTCTGCTTGGCGTGATAGAGGGCGTAGTCGGCGCGCTCGAACAGCTGCTCGCTGGTCTGGCCGCCAGTGGGATAGGCGCAGAAACCGATCGAGCCGCCGATCTGGGCGGTGACGCCCGGCAGGCGATAGGGCGCGCGCAGCAGCTCACACAGGTCGCGGCCCAGGCGTCGCATGCCCTCGGCCGACATCGGCGCGTCGATGATCAGGCCGAACTCGTCGCCGCCCAGGCGCGCGGCGAACAGCGGCGGCGAGGCGAAGCTCTGCAGACGGCGGCCCACCTCGACCAGCAGCCGATCGCCCGTGGCGTGGCCGAAGGCGTCGTTGACCGGCTTGAAGCCGTCCAGATCGATGACGCCGACCACCAGGCTGCGCTTGTCGCGCTTGACCCGGGTCATCTCGGCGTCGAGTTCGGTGAAGAAGCGGCGGCGGTTGGGCAAGCCCGTCAGGCTGTCCAGATTGGCCAGACGGTCGTTCTCGTCCGACAGCTGCTGGGCCTGGACGGCCTTCTCGATCAAGGCCCCGCGCGACTCCACCAGGTCGGCGAATTCCTTGTAGTGGGTCAGCAGGATGACGATCATCACCGCGGCCACCACCACCACGTTCATCGCGATGGCCTGGAACACCGGCTGGCCGGTCAGGGCGAAGAAGGCCGTCATCGGGCCCAGCACCAGCAGGGTGACGATCAGGGCGGCGGCCCGGATGTGCATCAGGCAGAAGATGCAGGCGATCACGGTGATGGCCATGTAGAAAGCCACGTGAGCCTTCTGGTAGGCGTCGCCATAGGCGTACAGCGAAAGCGACCAGGCCGTGAAGGCCACGGCCATGACGGCGGCCGAGCCGAGCGTGCCGCCCAGCATCTTGGAGGCGCGCTCCAGGGTCATGACCTGGTTGCGCAGGCTCCACCAGCCCAGCATCCGCCAGCTGCTGGCCAAGGTCAGGATCAGCGGCCCGCTGATGGTCAGGGCCTTGGGCGCGGAGTTGAAATGGGTCAGGGCCAGGGCGACGGCGTTGACCAGCACCACGACGTACATCATCGGCACCTGACGCGAGAAGGCTGTGGCCTGCGCGATCAGAAGCTCTGGCCGCTCCTGCTGGATCGCGAACATGTTCGCGATTCTTCTGAGCATGGTCATCTATGGCGTCCCCCAGATCGAGCTACTGTAGGGAGCCAAGAACTAAATATTTGGTAAGCTCAACTGGACCTGAAAAACGAAGGTTTTCAATTAGACCACCTTGGTCGTGTGCAGAAACGGGGCCGTCAGGGGACCGATTTCACCTCATCGAGGCCGTCCGCCATCTCGTCGAAGGTCATGCCGATCTTGAACAGGCAGTAGCCGGTCTCGTCGACCAGGCGCGCCACGTCGGGGTTGGTGTCGGCCCGTTCGCGGGCGATCGTGAAGCGCCAGTCCTCGGCCTTGGCTTCCGCCGGAAAGGCCGCGCCCGCCGCCGTCACCAGCCGGAAGGCCGGCCGGGCGCGGTGGACGTGGAAGCGGTAGCTCATTCGGCGGCGATCTTCACCGCTTCCAGGGCCTCGCCGACCGTCAGCGGATCGTCGTGGACCACGCGGCTGAGGTCGCGGCCGTCGACCACCTCACCGCAGGCCTCGCAGGCGATGCGCGGGTGGAAGTCGCAGCCGCAGCCCTTGTGCACGAAGTGCACCGGACCCTTGCCGACGCCATAGACGTGCTGGTCGCCCCACTCGGCCATGGTCAGCAGCACCGGCGAAAGGGCCCGCCCCTTGGCGGTCAGCACATATTCCTGGCGCGGCGGACGCTCCGAATAGCGCCGGGCCTCCATCACGCCGTGGCTCACCAGGCTCTTGAGTCGCGCGGCCAGGACGTTGCGGGCCACGCCCAGGCGCTCCTGCCACTGCTCGAAGCGCTTCACCCCGACGAAGGCGTCGCGGAGGATCAGCAAGGTCCACGGATCGCCCACGACCTCGAGGGTGGCGGCGATGCTGCAGCGTTCGTTCGTATAGTCGGCGGTGCGGCCCATTTGCGGAGGTTGAGGCGTTCCGCGAGGGAAAGCAAGAGAGCGTTGCGTTTGAGGATGAACGGTACTAGGTTTTTTATCACAACTGACTCTCTCGGTTGCGACTTGGAAGGCGGCGGCCGACGATCCGCTCGTCACGTCGCCTCCCCTTTGCGCAAACCGCTTGCGCATCGATGCGCCGTCAGGGCCTATTCCGCCCCGAATTCATCAAATCCGGAGACCGTCTATGTCCGCCGATCCCGTCGTCATCGTCTCGTTCGCCCGCACGCCGATGGGCGGCTTCCAGGGCGCGCTGGGCGGGGTCAAGGCGACCGAGCTGGGCGCGACCGCCGTAAAGGCGGCGATCGAACGGGCCCGCGTCTCGGGCGATCTGGTGGAGCAGATCATCATGGGCTGCGTGCTGCCCGCCGGCCTTGGCCAAGCCCCGGCGCGTCAGGCGGCGATCGGCGCGGGCTTGCCCAAGTCGGTCGAGGCCACGACGGTCAACAAGATGTGCGGCAGCGGCATGCAGGCCGCCATCATGGCCCATGACGCCCTGGCGGCCGGCAGCGCCGAGATCATCGTGGCCGGCGGCATGGAGAGCATGACCGGCGCGCCCTACCTGATGACCAAGCACCGGGGCGGGGCCCGCATCGGCCACGACCAGATGTGGGACAGCATGTACCTCGACGGTCTCGAGGACGCCTATACGCCCGGCAAGCTGATGGGGGCCTTCGCCGAGGATTCGGCGGCGACCTACCAGTTCAGCCGCGAGGCCATGGATGACTACGCCACCAAAGGCCTGATGAAGGCCAAGGCCGCCATCGAGGGCGGGGCCTTCAAGGCCGAGATCACGCCCGTCACCGTCGTCACCCGCAAGGGGACCGAGGTCGTCGAGCAGGACGAGCAGCCGCTGAAGGCCGATCCCGCCAAGATTCCGACCCTGCGCCCGGCCTTCAGCCGCGACGGCGGCATCACGGCGGCCAACAGCTCCTCGATCAGCGACGGCGCGGCGGCCCTGGTCATGACCCGCGAGAGCGTCGCCAAGCGCCTGGGCCTGCCGATCGTCGCCCGCGTGGTCAGCCACGCCGCCCACGCCCACGAGCCGGGCCTCTTCACCACCGCCCCCGTGCCGGCCATGAAGAAGGCGCTGAAGAAGGCCGGCTGGGACGTCGCCGAGGTCGACCTGTGGGAGGTCAACGAAGCCTTCGCCGTGGTGGCGATGATCGCCCAGCAGGAGCTGGGCTTCGCGCCGGAGAAACTGAACGTCAACGGCGGCGCCTGCGCGCTGGGCCATCCGATCGGCGCGTCCGGCGCGCGGATCCTGTGCACCCTGATCTCGGCGCTACAGGCCCGGGGCGGCAAGAAGGGTGTCGCCAGCCTGTGTATCGGCGGCGGCGAGGCCACGGCGATGGCGGTGGAGCTGGTCTAGCCACAAAAGATGCTCCCCCTTTGGGGGAGCTGTCGCGGAGCGACTGAGGGGGTCCTCAACAGTCTAGGCCGGAGAGGACCCCCTCCGGCCCTTTGGGCCACCTTCCCCAAAGGGGGAGGATCATATTCAGCGATCCAGGCGTTCCCTCACCATGACCGACACCTTCCGACACAACCCCGAACTGAGCCGCTATGAGCTCGAAGTCGACGGCCTGCTGGCCTTCGCCGACTATCAGCGCAGCGGCCACCGCCTGGTGATCCCGCATGTCGAGGCCGATCCCGCCCTGCGCGGCAAGGGCGCGGCGGGACGACTGATGGAGCAGGTCGCCAGCACGGCGCGCAGCGAAGGCATGCGGATCACTCCGCTCTGCTCCTACGCCGCCGCCTGGCTGAAGCGGAACGATCCGGACCTCGTCGCCTAGCTATTTGGCCGGGGCCGGCGCGGGCGCCGGCGGCGGGCTCTCGAACGATCCGGCCGGTCCCGGGAACACCACCGGGCTCTCCCAGCCGTCGGCCGTGACCGACGAGACGCCGAAGAACCAGTCGTCGATCACCACGTCCTTCAGCGTCGTCGCGGTTCCGGTCGGAACCCAGCGGCTGAAGCGCCAGGTCGGCTCGGTCGTGCCGCGCCACCACACCCGATGCCCCGCCGCGCCCGGCGTCGCCGTCCACGAGACCTTGGTGTCAGGGCTTACCGCACCCTCGATCTTGACGCCCTGCGGCGGCGTCGGGGCCGAGGCCAGCGAGGCCATGGCCACCGCGTTCAGCCGCGTGACCTGGGCCAGATAGGCGAAGTCGACACCCTCGATCACGTCGCCATAGGGCTTGCCGTTCTCGGTGCGCAGATTCTGGTGCTGGCGGTCGTAGTTCTCGGCCGCTTCGGTCACCCGCACCGCCGGATAGCCGGCTTCCAGCAGCGGCACCTGGTCGCCGCCCCGGCCGTAGCGGTCGGTGCGATAGACCATCACCACGTCGAAATTGGTCAGGTAGCGGTCTGCCAGGCCGTCCAGGTAGCGGGCCAGGTTGCGCGAGGGGCTGTCGACCTCGCCGCCGTTATAGCGCCGGCCGTTGGCCTGCTCGGGCGTCTCGACCGCCTTCGTGCCTTCGGAGAACACTCGCACCTGGGTGTTGTTGATCACCCCGCTCTGACCGTGGCTGTTGCCGACGATGTCGTTGTTGAGGTCGGCCTCGACCTTCCAGCCGTTGGCCTTGGCATAGTTGGCCAGGACCTTGCCGCCCAGCAGGCCCTGCTCCTCGCCCGACAGGGCCGCGAACACCAGGGTGGCGGGGAACTTGTGCTTGGAGAGGATCCGCGCCGCCTCGATCACGGCGGCCACGCCCGAGGCGTCGTCATTGGCGCCTGGAGCGTCGCTGGTGAAGTCCATGACGTCGGTCACGCGGCTGTCCAGGTGGCCGGCGATGATGATCACCCGGTCCGGATCGCTAGTGCCTTTCTGGATGGCCAGGACGTCCATCACTTCGGTGGGGTTCGGCACGCGGCGACCGGTCACCGTCTCGGACGGCGTCTCGATGGTCAGGCAGCCGCCGCAGTCCTTGCTGATCGTCTCGAACCGGGTCTTCACCCATCGCCGGGCCGCGCCGATGCCGCGCGTGTCCGACTTGGTGTCCGACAGGGTGTGACGGGTGCCGAAGCCCACCAGCGAGCGGATCGTGCTCTCCAGCGCCTTGGCGTCGACATCGGCGGCGATCACCCGCAGCACCGGCTGATCGGTCGAAGGCGCGGGCGTCTCGGCGGCGAGCACGGGAGAAGCCAGGAACAGGCCGGCGGCGAGGACGAGGGGCAGACGCATGGCGACTCCGGGAAAACCGAGGGCCGGACGTTGCCGCCAGCTTGGGCATTGAGCAAGGGCCTTGCGCGCAACGCCCCCGCACAATCCTTGTCATCCCGGCTGAAGAGCCGGGACCGCCGGAAGCTCGGAGTATGCCGTGGTCCCGGGTCTCCGCTGCGCTGCGCCCGGGATGACAAGTCCTAGCTAGATCGCCACCTTCCGTCGCTCCGCCAGGAACGCCATGCGCTCCAGCGTGTCCGGTCTGGCCGACGGTCCCGCCGCCAGGGTGAAGTGCTCGGGCCCGATCGGCTTGCCGCTGACCTTGTCGACCAGGATCGGCTCGGCCGCCGCGCCGGTCTGCACGTCGACCAGCTGGCTGGCCACGCCCTCGGGGAAGAAGTGGCGGTTGCCGAAGGCCAGCATGGCGCTGAGCACCGGCAGGAAGTCGCGGCCCATCGGCGTCAGCAGATACTCGAACCTGGGCGGCCGCTCCTGGTAGCGGCGCTTCTCGATCAGCCCGTTTTCGACAAGACCGGCCAGGCGCTTGGTCAGGATATTGGGCGCGACCCCCAGGCTTTTCTCGAACTGGTCGAAGCGGGTCAGGCCATGAAACGCGTCACGCAGGATCAGCAGCGTCCAGCCGTCGCCCACGCGATCCAGCGTGCGGCCGACGGGACATTGGGTGGGCGGGCGTTGCGAACTGGCCATGAAAGAAAAATAGGGCAGTCACTTGCGATTAGCAAGTTACCTCCCAGTTATCGTTCACGCCGGACCGATAGGGCCTCGGCAAACTTCTCAGGGACTATCCAGATGAGCACTTCCAACGCCAAGGGCACGGCTGTCGTCACCGGCGCATCCACCGGCATCGGCGCGGTCTATGCCGACCGCCTGGCCAAGCGCGGCCATGACCTGATCCTGGTCGCCCGCGACGAAACCCGCCTGACCGCCCTGGCCGAGCGCCTCCGCGCCGAGACCGGCGTCAAGGTCGAGGTGATCCGCGCCGACCTGACCAGCAAGACTGACCTGAAGGCCCTTGAAGAGCGCCTGGCCAGCGACACCGCCATCGAGGTGCTGATCAACAACGCCGGCATGGCCGGCTTCAGCGGCTTCGCTTCGGCCGACCGCGACGGCCTGGACACCATGATCCAGCTGAACGTCACCGCCGTGACCCGCCTGGCCGCCGCCGCCGCCTCGAACTTCGTCCCGCGCGACAAGGGCGTGATCGTCAACATCTCGTCGGTGGTCGGCCTGCTGCCGGAGTTCAAGTCGCCGGTGTACGGCGCGACCAAGGCCTTCGTGACCTACCTCACCCAGGGCCTGCGCGAGGAGTTCGGCGCCTCGAACGTGCGCCTGCAGGCCGTGCTGCCGGGCGCCACGCGCACCGAGATCTGGGAGCGCTCGGGCATGGACATCGACGCCATCGACCCGGAAACCGTGATGGACGTCGCCGACCTGGTGGACGCGGCCCTCGAGGGCTTCGACCAGGGCGAGCTGATCACAATCCCGTCCCTGCCCAACGCCGGCGATTTCGACGCCTACAACGCCGCCCGCCTGAAGCTGGCCCCGAACCTCTCGCGCCGCCTGCCGGCCGACCGGCTCCGGACCAGGAAGTCGGTCGCGGCATAAGGGAAAACACCGTCGGCGCGGGAGCTCACGCCCGCGCCGACGATCCCCCGTTAGGACAGCACCATCACCACCACGCGGCGGTTCTGGGCGCGGTTCTCGCGGGTGTCGTTGGGGACCACTGGGGCCTCCTCGCCGTACGAGATGGTGGCCATGCGGTTCAGGGCGATGCCGTGCTGGCTGAGATACTTGCGCACCGTCTCGGCGCGCTTCTCGCCCAGTTCCTCGTTATAGGCCGGGCCGCCCGAATTGTCGGTGTGGCCCTGGATCTCCAGATAGACGTTCTTGTTCTCGCCCTTCAGCTTCTCGGCGAAGTCGTTGAGGCGCTGTTCGGCCTCGGGCGAGAGATTGGCGACATTGACCGGGAACTTCACCGAGTCGTCGCTCAGCACCATCGAGTACATGAACTTGCCCTCGGCCAGCTTGCCGGCGGCGGTGGCGCGCTCCAGGGCCTCGCGGGAGGTCTTGTCTAGTTCGCCGATCTGGGCGTCGTGCTGGGTGACCCGGGAGTCGACGGCGCCGACCTGGGTGTTGACGTACTTCTTGGTGGCGCAGCCGCTGACCGCCAGGCCGGTCATGACCAGGCCGGTGACGGCCGCCATCTTCAGGGTTCGCATCATCATGGGTGGAGGTCTCGCAAGTTGATCCGGGGCCGCGCCGGAACGCGACCAGGCAGCTAGGCCGCCAGCTCATCTTGGCCGAAAATGGGCGTGTTCTGGGCCGCTTTGGCGCCAAGCTTTACCATTGGAATCAACGACTTCTATATCCGCGCGCAAGCGCAGGAGCCGCCATCGGGTTCCACAAAAATATCTGCGATTTTCGCGTTTGTCGGGCGCTCGACAGACCCGCCGACACCGTTTCGGCCGCCCGTTCACCCCATGTTGTAGACCTCGAGTCCCGATGCAAGCGCAGCCGGGATTCGACAATTCAGAAAGTTATCCACAGGGCAGCGCTGTCCCCCTAAGGCCGCGCTTTCTTGGGCAGGGCCGCGACCTCTTCGGTGGTCAGCTTGCGCACAGAGGAGACCGGGCAGGTTTGCAGGCCTGGGCCGGCGTTGCGGGTCACGATGTCGAGGCCGGCGGTCGGGCCCTCGCAGATGAAGGACTGGCCGCGCGAGGCCAAGCCCAGGGAATGCACCCAAGACAGGTCGAAGCAGTTGCCGAACATCTGGAGCTGATAGACGTCGCGCACCCCGACCCGGACATAGAGGTTGTGGTCGTCGGCGGCGGCGAAGTTGTTGGCGCTCTGGGCGTGGAAGCAGGCGCGCTCGGGCTTGGGCGGCTTGGACATCTTCGCGGGCTCGGCTTGAGCCGCTGAGCTCAGGGCGACGGCCGCGACGGCGGTCAGGGTGGCGAAGGTGCGGTTCATGGGTGGTCTCCGAGGCGGCGCGAAGACTGCCGCCTATCACTCGAACGCGCCAGTCCGTGACCTTGCGCCTCGGCGTAGCTTTCGGACGCCGGGCGGGCGTCCCGTTCGGAACGCCCGCCTCAACTTGCCCTACTGCAGCGTCGCCTTGCCGATCGCGAGCGCCCCGTCCTGGACGCCGACGGAGATCACGCCGCCGTCTTCCAGTTCGCCGGCCAGAAGGCGACGGGCGATCGGGTCGACCAGTTCCTTCTGGATCACGCGCTTCAGGGGTCGCGCGCCGTAGACCGGGTCGTAGCCCTTGTCGCCCAGCCAGTTCAGGGCCTCGGCGTCCAGCGCCAGGGTCATGCGGCGGTCGGTCAGCAGCTTTTCCACCCGTTGCAGCTGGATGCGGACGATGTCGGCCATGTTCGCGCGGCCCAGCCGCTTGAACAGGATGATCTCGTCGATCCGGTTGAGGAACTCGGGGCGGAAGTGGCCGCGCACCACGTTCATCACCATCGGGCGCACCGCGTCGACATCTTCCCCATCCTCCTGGTTGGCCAGGAATTCGGAGCCGAGGTTGCTGGTCATGATGATCAGCGTGTTGCGGAAGTCGACCGTGCGGCCCTGGCCGTCGGTCAGGCGACCATCGTCCAGCACTTGCAAGAGCACGTTGAAGACGTCCGGATGGGCCTTCTCGACCTCGTCGAACAGGACCACCTGGTAGGGACGCCGACGCACGGCCTCGGTCAGCGCGCCGCCCTCGTCATAGCCGACATAGCCGGGAGGAGCCCCGATCAGGCGGCTGACCGAGTGCTTTTCCATGTACTCGCTCATGTCCATCCGGGTGATGGCGTGCTCGTCGGCGAACATGAACTCGGCCAGGGCCTTGGTCAGCTCGGTCTTGCCAACACCGGTAGGACCGAGGAACAGGAAGCTGCCGATCGGGCGCGAGGGATCCTGCAGGCCGGCCCGCGCGCGGCGAACCGCGTCGGAGACGGCTTCCAGGGCCTCGTCCTGGCCGACCACGCGGGCGCGCAGGGCCAGCTCCATCTGCAGCAGCTTTTCGCGCTCGCCTTCCAGCATCTTCTCGACCGGAACCCCGGTCCAGCGGCTGACCACGGCGGCGATCTGCTCGGCGTCGACAACCTCGGGGGTCAGCGACTTCTGCGTCTGGCCGTCGACGGACTCGGCGGCCGCCAGACGGGCTTCCAGGGCCGGGATCTCGCCGTACTGGATCTGGCCGGCGCGGGCGAAATCGCCGGCGCGCTGGGCGGCGGCCAGGTCGGCGCGCAGACGGTCGAGGGCTTCACGCGCTTGCGCGGCCCCGCCCACCTTGTCCTTCTCGGCCTTCCAGCGGGCGGTCATGTCGTCGGACTGGCCCTGCAGGTCGTCGATCTCGTCTTCCAGCTTTTCCAGGCGCTGGCGGGAAGCGGGATCGGTTTCCTTGCTCAGAGCCTCGCGCTCGATCTTCAGCTGCACCAGGCGACGATCGATCTCGTCGAGTTCTTCCGGCTTGGAGTCGATCGCCATGCGGACGCGGCTGGAGGCCTCGTCGACCAGGTCGATCGCCTTGTCGGGCAGGAAGCGGTCGGCGATGTAGCGGTTGCTGAGCGTGGCGGCGGCGACGATGGCCGAGTCCGAGATGCGCACCCCGTGGTGGACCTCGTACTTCTCCTTCAGGCCGCGCAGGATCGACACGGTGTCTTCCACCGTCGGCTCGCTGACGAACACCGGCTGGAACCGGCGCGCCAGGGCGGCGTCCTTCTCGACGTGCTTGCGGTACTCGTCCAGCGTGGTGGCGCCGACGCAGTGCAGCTCGCCGCGCGCCAGGGCGGGTTTGAGCAGGTTGGAGGCGTCCATCGCCCCGTCGCCCTTGCCCGCGCCGACCAGCGTGTGCATCTCGTCGATGAACAGGATGATCGAGCCCTCGGCGGCCGTGACCTCGTTGAGGACCGCCTTCAGGCGCTCCTCGAACTCGCCGCGATATTTCGCGCCAGCGATCAGGCTGCCCATGTCCAGCGACAGCAGCTTCTTGTCCTTCAGGCTTTCGGGCACGTCGCCATTGACGATGCGCAGGGCCAGACCCTCGACGATGGCGGTCTTGCCCACGCCGGGTTCGCCGATCAGGACGGGATTGTTCTTGGTGCGTCGCGACAGGACCTGGATGGTGCGGCGGATTTCCTCGTCGCGGCCGATCACCGGGTCCAGCTTGCCGTCGCGGGCGGCCGCCGTCAGGTCGCGGGCATAGCGTTTCAGCGCCTCATAGCCTTCCTCGGCATTGGCGCTATCGGCGGTGCGGCCCTTGCGGATGGCGGCGGCGGCAGTCTCCAGGCTCTGGGCCGAGACGCCGGCGTCCTTCAGGACCTTGGCCGCGTCCGCGCCTTCCTTGGCGATGGCGATCAGCAGGCGCTCGGTGGTGACGAAGGCGTCGCCGGCCGCTTTCGCGCCCTTCTCGGCTTCGGCGAACACGCGGGCGGTGTCGGGCTTCATGTAGAGCTGGCCGCCGGCGCCGTCGACGCGGGCGGTCTTGGCCAGCAGGGCCTCGGTGGCGGCGTCCACGGCTTCGGGCCGACCGCCGGCGCTTTGGATCAGGGCGCGGGAAAGGCCGTCCTTCTCCTCAAGCAGGACTTTCAGGAGGTGTTCGGGCGCGAACTGCTGGTGGCCGCGCGCCAGGGCCAGGCTTTGCGCCGATTGCACGGCGTGCTTGGCGCGGTCGGAATAGAGGTCGATGTTCATGGTGTCCCCTGGTTAGGCGGATCGGGACGCCTCGCCTTGATCAAGCACAAGCCGTCCGCGAGGGGGATGTAGGTGTGGCCCATCGGCCACACAAGGCGTCACCAGCCCTTGCTGGAAATATAGGCCTGCAGGGCGGCGATCCGCGAAGCGTCCGAGGGGTGGGTGGAGGCGATCTCGGGCTTGCCCGAACCGCCGCCCGCCTGGGTCAGGGCCTCCATCTTGCGCCACAGGGTCACCGCCTCGCGGGGCCGGTAGCCGGCGCGCTGCATGAAGTCGACGCCCAGGCGGTCGGCCTCCAGCTCGTGCTTTCGCGAGAATGGCAGCAGGAAGAGATATTGGCTGGCGTCGCCGCCGTACGATTTCAAGCCCCGGCCGAAGTCGGAGCCGCCGGCCGCCGCGCCGGCGATGCCCAGCAGCAGACTGGAGGTGCTCTGCTGCGAGGCCCGCTCGGCGGCGTGGTGGGCCACGACGTGGCCGGCCTCGTGGCCGATCACGGCGGCCAGCTGATCGTCGTTGTCGACCAGGTCCAGCAGGCCCACGGTCACGCCGACATGGCCGCCGGGCATGACGAAGGCGTTGGGGGCCTCGTCCAGGAAGACCACATAGTCCCACGGCCGGTCGGCCAGGCCGGCGGCCGCCACCACCCGCTGGCCGACGGCGCGGACGCGGGCGTTCTTGCGGGCGTCGCTGGAGACGTAGCCGGTCTTGAGGGTGTTGGCCCACGCCCTGTCGCTGGCCTGGGCCAGGCTGTCGTCATTGACGATCAGCAACTGGTCGCGCCCCAGTTCGGCGTTGTAGGCGCAACCCGACAGGGCCAGCGCGGCGAGGGCGATAGAGACGGAACGGCGCAAGTGAGGCTCCGGCGGAGTTTGCTTCAGCCTTGATACACAGAACCGCGCCGGGTGAGCAAAGGGGGCGGCGCTAGGCCGGCGCCTTGGCCAGGCCCTGACGAGTCCAGCCGACGATCTGGTCCAGGCTCATCGCGCCGGAGGAGCGGGCGGCGAGCGCGCCGTCGCGGAACAGCAGCAGGGTCGGAATGCTGCTCACGCCCAGCTTGGACGACACCTCGGGATGGGCCTCGGAATTGAGCTTGAGCAGGCGCACAGCCGGCTCCAGACGGGCGGCGGCGGCGGAGAAGCTGGGGGCCATCGCCCGGCAGGGGCCGCACCAGGGCGCCCAGACGTCGACCAGCAGGGCGACGCCTTGGGTCAGGCGGCGATGGCGATCGAACTGCTCGCCCGAGACCTCGGCCGGGGCGCCGGCGAAGAAAGCGGTCTTGCAGCGTCCGCAGCGGCCCGCCGTCGGGTCGCGGTCGTCGGGAACACGGTTGGCCGCGCCGCAGGAAAAGCACACCAGTTGAGCCATGACGTCGTCCTTCGGGTCTCGTCCTTCTGGACCCTCGTCGTCTTCAAATGGGGAGAACACGGAAACGTCCAAGACCGGCGTGTCGCGAGGGTGTGGAACTTACCAACCCGTTAACGCTTCTTGTCTTGCGAGGACAAGCTGATGCGACCCCAATCTGCCGCCCTGATCGTCTGTGGAGTCCTCGGCCTGACCGCGATCGCCGGCTCGGCCTCGGCCTGCTCGGCCCCGGCGCCCGCCCCCGGCGCGGTCGTCAGCGGCCCGGTGCTGGCCGTTCCCAACAGCCAGACCGTCTGCGTGGCCACCGGCTCCGATCCGTCGCAATGGGTGGCCCTGCGCATCGCGGGCTCCGGCCCGGACGTGTCGGTTCCAATGGTGATGGCCGCCGTCTTCGCCAAGCGCGTGTCGTGCCAAGTCGGCGCAGGCGGCCTCGCCCGCTGCACCGTCGGCGAGGAGGATGTCCGCGACGTCCTTCGCCGCCCCACCCTGCGCGCCGTCGCCGTCAATTGGCGCTGAGCGCCTAGGCGCGAACCACCAGCTTCGGCGTGATCAACTCGGCCGCGTTCACGCGTTCGCCGCCGGGCTGCATGACTTCCAGATGCACGTGGTCGGTGATGCCCGGATAGTGGCCCTGAAGGCTTTCGACCCGGCCGATGGGCTGGCCCAGGCGGACGGTCTGGCCAATCTCGACGCCGGGGTTCACGTAGAAGGCGCGCGCCACATAGCCCAGGGCCGGATTGGTGATCTCGACGAACTTCAGGTCGGTGGAGCCGGCATAGGCGTAGCCGATTTTGGTGACATAGCCCGAGATCGGAGCCTTGACCGCCTGGCCGGCCACGGCGGTGTAGTCGACGCCCTCGTGGTTGCGCGAGCCGCCGTCGCGGCGAGCCCCGAACTGGCCGTCGCCGAAGTCGTCGTGGCCGCGGGGGGCCGCGCCGGTCGGGTTGGCGAAGTCGGCCGCGCCGTCGCCGTCGATGTCCGCGCCGCTCCAGACCAGCTCCTTGCGGACGGGCTTCTGGGCCTTGGCGGCCATGTCGTCAAGCAGCCGGCGCATGATCGGCGTAGGCGCATGGCGGGCGGCCTCGGGGGCCTCCATGGCGGCCACCACCATCGGCGCGAAGACGAGGGCCAGCCCGAGGGCGCAGCGCGCCGCGGGGGTGAAGGTCTTCGCGGCGGATGGCGTCATCAAATTACCTTCAGTTGTCGCGGGATCGATTTTCAGGTTTCGGCGTTGCGGTGACCTATTAACCAGATATGGCGAAGACGTGGCGAAGCCACTGCGACCTCTGGCCGCGCCCTCTTAACCGTCAAGCTTGACGGGAATGCCGAAGATGACGTCAAACATCCCGCCAATGCTCAAGTCTCCGTTAGCTTGACCGTGAAGATGCTCAACCGATCCGCATCGAAAGCTCGACATCCTCGGCGAACGGCGTGGAGAGGTAGCCCTGAGAGGGATCGCGCACGCGAGCTAGGTAGTCGGGGCTGTAGTCGGCGTTGTCGGCGACGATGAAGGCGCCCGGGCGCAGGCGGCTTTCCACCAGCGCCAAGACCTCGGGATAGAGCGCCTTGGCGCCGTCCAGCAACAGCAGGTCGATGGACTCGGGCAGGTCGATGGCCAAGGTCTGGAGGGCGTCGCCGACGCGGATCTCGACTAGGTCGGCTAGGCCGCCGGCGTCCAGGTTCTGCTGGGCGCGCGCCACCTTGGAGGGCTCGAACTCGCTGGTGATCAGCCGGCCGCCGCCATTGTCGCGCAGGGCGGCAGCCAGGTGCAGGGTCGAGATTCCGAACGAGGTCCCGAACTCGACTATGGTCCGGACGCCGCCGCCGCGCGCCAGCATGTAGAGCAGCACGCCGGTCTCGCGCGAGACAGCCAGCGGCAGGTCCTTCAACTGGCCGTAGAAGTCGAGATAGTCGGTCTTGGAGCGCATCAGGCGTTCGCGGTCCTGCGGCGACAGGGCGGCGACCGCGGAGTGGGTCGCCGGCGAGGCCGCGTCGGCCGCGGCGAACAGGCGGTCCAGCAGCGGCGCGAGGGGCGCGGAAGTCAGGGTGCTCATGGGGTTTTCCGGATCTGAACGGCGCGTCCTTGCGCCCCCTCAGAAATGCGACTAATTCGTCAGGTTGACTATTCGCATTGCCTGGAGGCGCGATGACCGATCGCCCAAGCCCTCGGATTTCCTCGCGAAAACAGCCCCAGCAGGCCCGTTCGACCGAGCTTGTGGCGGCGATCCTGGAGGCCGCTGTTCAGGTTCTGGCCAAGGACGGCGCCCAGCGCTTCACCACCGCCCGGGTGGCGCAGAAGGCCGGGGTCAGCGTCGGCTCGGTCTATCAGTACTTCCCCAACAAGGCCGCGATCCTGTTCCGACTGCAGAGCGACGAGTGGCGCCAGACCACGGACCTGCTGCGCGCCATCCTGCAGGACACCGGGAGACCGCCGCTGGAGCGCCTGCGCGCCCTGGTCCACGCCTTCGTCCGCTCCGAGTGCGAAGAAGCCCAGATGCGCGTGGCGCTGAACGACGCGGCCCCGCTCTATCGCGACGCGCCCGAGGCCCAGGCCGCGCGAGTGTCGGGGACCGACATCGTCCAGGCCTTCATGTTGGAGGTGCTGCCCAACGCGCCGGACGCCGTCCGGGCGATGGCCGGCGACCTGATCACCACGACCCTGAGCCAGGTCGGCAAGCAGTTCTCGGAAACGCCGCGTACGGACGTAGAGATCGAGACCTATGCCGACGCCATGGCCGACATGTTCCGCGCCTATCTGCTGAGCCTGGGGCGAGCTTGAAGCCTCAGGCGGTGTTTCGGCAGCGCGTTTCCAGATAGCCGAGGGCGGCCAGGGTGGCGGACTCGGCGGTCTCGCGGTCCCCCGTCGACCGGCTGACTTCGAAGCGACGCCAGGCCGCTTCCATGGTGGTGAAGCCCAGCAGCATGGCGCTGCTGACCGCCCGCTCGAACGGTGCGCGGCCGGCGGCGCTCTCGTCAAGGATCCAGCTGAGATCGTCCCGCGCCTTGGCCAGGAAGCGCGCAGCCGCGTCGGCCCCGACCCCGCGGAGCATGTCGTCAAGGCGAGCATCCAGTCCCGCGCGTTCGTCCGGGCCGATGGAGAATGTTGGTTCTGGCAACGTCGCCGCCTCGCCCGCCGGGATCGATCACGCCGTAGCACGGCGCGCGTAAAAAAGTGAGTTATTCATTTTTATCGTGGTCGTTCGGCGACCAGGGCGACGGTGAAAAACGCCTCCCAAGCTGCGTTCTTCCGGAAATTCTTGCAGCTTCGAGGTGCGACATTTGGTGAAAGTGACCGCACGTTGTTTTTTAAGCATGCTCTCCATGGCGATCACGCTGGGAAAGTCTGAGTATGAAACGCGTACTGGTCGTCGACGGCCACCCCCTGGCCCGAGACGGGCTTGGCCTGGTGATCAAGCTCATCTGGCCCAAGGCCAGCGTGATCGAGGCCGGCAGCCTGGCCGAGGCCGAGCGCGAAGCGGTGGGTCGCAAGATCGACCTGGTGGTGCTCGAACCGTTCTTGGACGACGCCCGGGGCCTTTCGGCGCTGATCCTGCTGAGGAAAGCTCTGCCCCGCACGCCGGTCATGGTCTTCTCGGCCAGTCGCGAGATCGACGCCGCCGCCCGCAGCTATCTGTTCGGCGCCGTCGCCCATCTTCCCAAGTCGGCGGCCCTTCCCGAGATCACCGAGGCCCTGCGCAAGGCCGCCAGCGGCGAGCAGACCTTTGTCCAATGCGAGCCCCTGCCGGCTCCGTCCGCCGAGGTGCAGGCCGCCAAGACACACTTGGCCGACCTCTCGGCCATCCAGACGCGCGTGCTGCTGAAGGTCGCCGAAGGCCGCCTCAACAAGCAGGTCGCCTGGGAAATGAACCTCAGCGAGGCGACCATCAAGGCGCACATGTCGGCGATCTTCCGCAAGCTGCACGTGGGCAATCGCGCCCAGGCGATCCTGGCCGTCCATCCCGTGCTGCAGGACAACCGACTGGCCGCCTGACGCGTCGCGACGCAGCGTAAAGGTGGTAAATAGCGCATCGACAGCCTGAAATTGTCTGCATACTGTCGGGCGTCCAGTAAATCGGCAGATCGTCGATGAAGCACCCGCCGCCTCGCACCCGTCGTGGAGCCAAATACGACGCCATACTGCGCGCCGGACGCGCGCTGTTCCTGGCCCATGGCTTCGCCGCGACGCGGGTCGAGCCGATCGCCAAGCTGGCCAAGGTGTCGACCGCCACCCTCTACGCCTACTTCCCCAACAAGAGCGCCTGTTCGAGGTCGTGGTCGCATCGATGATCGCCGAGACCCGGATGACCTTCGAGACCGACGCGCCGAACCTGGACGCCCGGCAGCGCCTGACCCGCTTCGCCGACGTCGGGGTCGACTTTCTCAGCCGGCCGACCATCCGCGCCTTGCATCGCCTGATGGTGGCCGAGGGCGGACGGTTCGGCGAGACCCGGACCTTCTTCGAGCAGGAGACGCGGGCGCGGGCGCGCACCGAGGGCGTGGCCCTGGTCGCCGACCTGGTGCAGCGGGGCGAGCTGGTCGACTGCGACGTCGACCGCGTGACCCGGCAGCTGATGGGCATGGTCGAGAACGACGTTCTGGTCCCAGCCATGCTGGCGGCGGACGACGACTTCGTCGGCGTGGGCAAGGCCCAGGCCAGCGGCGACGCGGTCGACACCATCCTGCGCGCCTACGGGACCGGACGGCAGATCTGAAGGTCTATTCCGCAGCCAAGGGCGCGCGCAGGGCCTCGATGTCGCGCGCCGGCGACAGGCCGTAGAAGCGGCGATATTCGCGGCTGAACTGCGAGGGGCTCTGGTAGCCGACGTTGAAGCCGGCCGCCCCGACGTCCAGCCCCTCGGCCAGCATCAGGCGGCGCGCCTCGTAGAGGCGAAGCTGCTTCTGGTACTGCATCGGCGTCATGTTGGTGACGGCCTTGAAGTGGTGATGCAGCGAGGACTCGCTCATGCCCACCCGGTCGGCCAGGACCTCGATCCGCAGGGGATCAGCGAAGTGCTGGCGCAGCCACGAGACGGCCTTGGCCACCCGCGCGCCCTGGCCCTCGCCCATCGACACCCGCAGCAGCCGCGCGCCGTCGGGGCCGGTCAGCAGGCGCCACAGGATTTCCTGCTCGATCAGCGGCCCCATGGCGGCCAGGTCGGCGGGGCGATCCAGCAGACGCAGGAGGCGCAGCATGGCGTCCAGCAGCTCGGACGACGCGGCGTGGACGGCCACCCCGCGCCGACACTGGGACTGAGCCGGGACCGGCGTCGGGGCCGGAGCGCGGCTGACCAGCTCGGCCAGGCTGACCGGATTGATCGCCATGCCCACGCATAGATGCGGCTCGGACGGGCTGGCTTGGGTGATGCGCGACGTCACCGGCAGGTCCAGCGCCACCAGCAGGCAGTCGCCGACGCCGTAGTGCAGCTCCTCGTCGCCGATGCTCAGGCACTTTCGGCCCTGGACCACCAGCCAGAAGCTGGGGCGCTGGGCCGCGTACAGCGGCTGGGACGGATGATCGCGACGGGTGAGGAACAGGCCCTCGACGGGCGAAGCGGGTTCGAGGCCGCCCGTGGCGTAACGGGTGACGATCTGGGCGAGCTCGCCATACACGTCGAACGGGACGGAGGTGGTCAAAGGCTTGGTATTCCTGGCTTTCGCGACGCTCGCTTTCTACGCCCGCGCCCGTCGGCTGAAAACCGCTTCGACCGCGCTTTGCAGGATCGTGCATGACACTCGGAGGATCGGCGTAACGCCGCCGGCCCGGCGCATGGCAAAGCTGCCGTCGTTGATCCTCCCCGATCGCTCCCCCAATCCAAGGATTTCCCGATGGCCCATGCCAAAGGCTACGCGGCGCCCGCCGCCGGCGCGCCCCTCGCGCCCTTCACCTTCGACCGCCGCGAGCCCAACGAGGACGACGTCGTCATCGCCATCAAGCACTGCGGCGTCTGCCACTCCGACATCCACATGGTCGACAACGGCTGGGGCCAGAGCGTCTATCCGATCGTGCCCGGCCACGAGATCACCGGGGTGGTCACCGCCGTCGGCTCCAAGGTCAGCCGCTTCAAGGAAGGCGACCGGGTCGGCGTCGGCTGCTTCGTCGACAGCTGCACCACCTGCGCCGCCCGCGACCTGGACCGCGAGCAATACATGCCCGGCCTGATCCTGACCTACAGCAGCCCGCAGCCCGGCAGCGACCTGCCCACCTACGGCGGCTATTCCGACCACATGGTGGTCAAGGAGGGCTACGTCCTGTCGATCCCCGACAACCTGGCGCTGGACGCCGCCGCGCCTCTGCTGTGCGCCGGCATCACCCTCTATTCGCCGCTGCGCCACTGGAACGCCGGTCCCGGCAAGAACGTGGCCATCCTGGGCCTAGGCGGTTTGGGCCACATGGGCGTCAAGCTGGCCCACGCCATGGGGGCCGAGGTCACGGTGCTCAGCCAGACCCTGTCCAAGCAGGCCGACGGCCTGGCGATGGGCGCGGACCATTACTACGCCACCAGCGACGCCAAGACTTTCGAGACCCTGGCGGGGACCTTCGACCTGCTGATCTGCACCGTCTCGGCCGGCATCGACTGGGGCAGCTACCTGAACCTGCTGAAGGTGGACGGGACCATGGTGCTGGTCGGCGCGCCGGAAGAGCCCGTGCCGCTGAACGCCTTCGCCCTGATCCCCGGCCGCCGCACCCTGGCCGGCTCGATGATCGGCTCGATCAAGGAGACGCAGGAGATGCTCGACTTCTGCGGCCAGCACAACATCGTCGCCGACATCGAGACCATCGCGATCGACCAGATCAACGACGCCTACAAGCGCATGGCCCGCAGCGACGTGCGCTATCGCTTCGTGATCGACATGGCGACGCTGTAGGCGCAGGCCTCCAGCAGGGCCGCCGCGCCGGGCGCCTCCAGCAGGGCCAGGGCGCGGCGAGCCAGGCTCGTCGGCGACAGATCGCCGGCGGGACGGGCGTTGGCGGGCGCGGCCTCGTACCAGGGGTCGTACAGCGCCTGCCGACGCACCGCCGTCCAGGCCCTCAGCAGGTGGGCGCCCTCAGCGTCGGGCGTCAGGTCGGGCAGCCAGCGTTCGCGCAGATCGCTCCGCATCAGGGCGCGCGGCGACGCAGAGGCGGCGTCGCGCTTCAGGCCCGTGGACGCGCAAAGCACCTCGCCCAGCGCGTGGGACAGACCCTCGGTGCGCAGGCGGGCGGGCTGGATGTCGAGCAGGGCAAGCGCTTGGGCCAGGATCTCACCGTACTGCTCGGGTGTCGCCGCCTCGCCCGTCAGGCCGTCGCTGAGCCCGTGGCCGGGAAGGTCCGGCGCCAGCACTGGACCGCGCAGGCGGGCGGTCGCGGCCAGGGCCGTGCGGTGCGACTCGCCGGGCCCATGGATCACCACCGGCCCCTCGCCCTCGCCGGGCCGGATCCCGACATGCAGCCGGCCCTCGAAGGCGGCGGTGCGGACGTCGACGAAGGCGTGCCGGCGCGAGACCAGCGGCCGGATCGTCACCGGCGGTCCGGCATGGCGGCGCAGGTGGTCGCGACAGGCGTCCTCGGCCTGATCCCAGGTCTCGACCATCCGCGCCCCGGTCGAGGCGGGCAGGTCGGTCAGTCGCTCCAGATGAACCGACAGCGGGTCGTGGCGCGAGGCGGCCAAAAGGCTTGGCGGCGTCAGGCGTCGAGGCAGAGCCGCGTCGGACTCGAAGGCCGCCAGATAGCCGGCGCGATAGGCTGACCCGGCCCGCAGGAAATCCAACGCTTCCTGGTGCAGCTCGGCCGGCGTCCCCTCGCCCCAGCCCAGGCGCTGACCGGCCTCCCAGTCGTTCCACGGAAAGACCAGGCGCTGGTCGCGCAGCCGGTTCCACAGCCAGGTCAGGTGCGCGCCGGAGGCGACGGGATGGAACGGCGGCGCATAGCCGCCGGTGAAAGCCTCGCGTTCCGTGGGCGTCCAGGCGCCATAGCCGTGGGCGGCGACGGCGGCGATGCGGTCCGGATGACGGACGCCGGCGCTGACCGCCAGGATCGCGCCGGTATGGACGCCGTACAGCCCGACCCGCTCCAGTCCCAGGGCGTCGATCAACTCGACCACCGCGTCGGTCAGCCGGTCCAGCGACACGGGCCCGGTGAGCGGCTCGGAGTCGCCGAAGCCCGGCGTGTCGGGCGCGATGCACAGGAAGTCGCGCGACCAGCGGGTCATCAGCGCGACCATGTCGACAGACGAGCGTGGGCTCTGGTGCAGCATCAGCACTGGAAAGCCCGCGCCGGCCATCCGGACGTGGAGGGCGCGGTCGCCGACATCGACGACGTGGCGGGTGACGGCGCGAGAGCTCATGCCCGCAGGAAATCAGTTCGCCCCGCCAGACGCGCGCAAAGGGCGATTTTCCTCGTCAGTCGGAGAGGCTTTGTCCGAGGCGCGGCGAAAATCCAGACGCCGTTTGCGCGGGCTCCAAGCCCGGTCGCCCCTTTCACGCGGGGAAATGAAAAGGGGAACCAAGATGCGCAAGTCCGTTCACTTCGCCGCCACCGCGTTGTCGGTCGTCATGCTCGACGCCTTCGCCCTAGCCGCCCAGGCGCGCCAGGCCGCCGAGCCCACCCAGGTCGAGGACCTGATCGTCACCGCCCAGCGTCGCGAGCAGAACCTGCAGGAGACCCCGGTCGCCGTCAGCGCCTATTCGGCCAAGACCCTCGACCAGCTGCAGATCGCCAAGGTGCAGAACCTGGCCGCCGCCGTGCCCAGCCTCTACATCTCGCAGATCAGCGCCTCGCCCTCGACGGTGCAGATCAGCCTGCGCGGCGCGCTGGACCAGACCGGCGGGATGATCACCTCCGAGCCGCCGGTCGGCATCTATATCAACGACGTCTACCAGGCCCGCCTGTCGGTCGCGAACATGGACCTGGCCGACGTCCAGAGGGTGGAAGTGCTGCGCGGGCCGCAGGGCACGCTGTATGGCCGCAACTCGATGACCGGCGCGCTGAAATACGTCACTCGCCAGCCGGACGGCGCGGGTGGCGGCTCGCTTGAAGTGTCGGCCGGCAATCACGGCCAGGAGCGCTATCGCGGCACGGTCGGCGGGGCCATCACCGACCACGTCGCCGCCACGGCCTCGGGGCTGTTCTCCAAGCGCGACGGCTGGCAGTACGACACCACCCTCAACAGCAAGGTCGGCAAGCGCCAGGACTCCGGCGTCCGCGCGGCCCTGGGCCTGACCGACGTCGGGCCCTATAGCGCCATGATCGAAGGCAGCTACGCCCGCACCGACAGCGAGGGCCAGTACTTCGTCCCGCTGAACCCGGTGACGTTGCAGCCCCTGGCCAACGGACCGTTCGGCTCGACCCGCTCGCCCAACAAGACCGACACCCGCAACGAGCAGAAGACCCTGGCCCTGCACCTCGGCTACGAGGGCGAGGCGGCGACGTTCAAGTCGATCACCGCCTATCAGCGCCTGGACGACCACTGGACGCTCGATTTCTCCGGCGGCCTGACCAACTCGGCGGGCGCCACCGTGGCCGGCTTCCTGCGCGGCAGCGACACGGCCCAGGAGCAGCTGAGCCAGGAGTTCCAAGCCTCGGGCGAGGCCGTCGACGGCAAGCTGCAATGGATCGGCGGGGTGTTCTGGTTCAAGGAGACCGGGACCCAGGTGGTGACCGACACCATCGGCGCGGGCGTCTATGCGGCCTTCCCGATCGCCATCCTGCCCACCACCATCCACGCCCGCTCCGAGAGCAAGGCCGCCTACGCCCAGGCCGAATATGCCTTCAGCGACAAGCTGAAGGGCTCGGTCGGGGTGCGCTACACCGACGACGAAAAGTCGATCAACGGCACGATCCAAAACGGCCTGGCCGCCTTCCCGGCCACCCTGGTCTCGCGATCGAACAAGGCCAACTGGAAGGTCTGGACCCCGAAGTTCAACCTGCAATACGATGTGTCCGACGACGTCATGGCCTACGCCACCGTCTCGCGCGGCTATCGGGCCGGCGGCTTCGTGGCCCTGTCGATCGCCAATCCGTCGATCTTCACCCAGGGCTATGATCCTGAATACGCCTGGTCGTACGAGGCCGGGACGAAGATCGAGGGCTTCGACCGCAAGGCCCGCCTGAACCTGGCGGCCTATGTCGAACGGCTGAAGGACCTGCAGCAGAACGTGCTGCAGAACGGCTCGACCCTGACCCAGAACGCCGCCGAGGCGCGCATCGCGGGCCTGGAGGCGGAGGCGGCTGTGACCCCGTTCAAGGGCGTCAACCTGTTCGCCTCGCTGGCCCTGACCGACGCCAAGTACGAAGAGCTGGACCCCGCCACGGCCGCAGCCCAGGCCAAGGCCGACCACCTGCCGCTGATCTCCAAGGTCCAGGCACAGGTCGGCGGCTCCTGGCGCGTCGAGCCGGAGTCGCTGTCGGGCGGCGCGATCACCCTGGCCGCCGACTACAGCCACCGCTCGCCCCGCTACTCGGAAGCCACCAATTCCGAGGCCGGCCACATCGGCTCGGTCGACCGGGTCAACGCCAGCGTCACCTACGAGTCGCCGGACGGCCACTGGCAGGCCTTCATCCAGGGCCGCAACGTCTTCGACTCCAAGGACTACTATTCGGGCGCGGTCTTCATCCCCGGCCTGATCGTCTATCGCGGCGCGGACGAGCCGGCGATGTGGAGCGCGGGTTTGAAGTTCAAGTACTAGGGAACGCTCGCCGTCCCCAACCCGCGTTCGGGACGGCGTTTTCCACCATCGCCTGACAGCGCGATCATTAGTAAAATCGTTTTCACCAGTTGCGACAACCGTCGCGCCGCGCCTAGAACACCCTCATGATCCGCCCGGAAGCGGCGGAGACGAGGGAGCACGCCATGATCGATCCGACCCGTCGCGCCGTCCTGCTGGCCGGTTCGGCCGCGGCCGCCTTGCCGGGCTTGGCCCGAGCGGTCCCGCTGGAGGCGGCCAGCGACCTGCGCCTTTGGTACCGCCAGCCAGCCAAGACCTGGGTCGAGGCCCTGCCGGTCGGGTCGGGTCGTCTGGGGGCGATGGTGTTCGGCGGGGTTGCCGCCGAGCAGCTGCAGCTGAACGAGAACACCCTGTGGGGCGGCGGGCCCTATGATCCCGTCAATCCGGAAGCCGCGGGCACCCTGCCGGAGATCCGCCGGCTGATCGCAGCGGGCGACTATGCGGCCGCAACCGCCTTGGCCGACGCCAAGTTCATGGCCAAGCCGCTGCGGCAGATGCCCTACAACACGCTGGGGGCGCTGACCCTGGCCTTCCCCGGCCTGACTGAGCCCGCCGAAGGCTATGTCCGCGACCTGGACCTGGACGCCGCTACGGCCCGCACCCGCTTCTCGCACCAGGGCGTGGCCTATTCCCGCGAGGTGATCGCCAGCGCCCCTGACCGGGTGATCGCCGTGCGTCTGAGCGCCGACCGGCCCGGATCGATCTTCGTGGACCTCGGCTATGACAGCCCGCTCAAGCCCGTCATCGGCACGGAAGGCGGCGACACCCTGGTGCTGTCGGGCCGCAATGGCACGCACTTCGGGATCGAGGGCGCGCTGAAGGTCGACTGCCGGGTCAAGGTGATCGCCAAGGGCGGCAAGGTCTCGGCCAGCGACAGGACGGTGTCGGTGCGCGGGGCCGACGAGGTGATCCTGCTGATCGCGGCGGCCACCAGCTATCGCCGCTTCGACGACGTCTCGGGCGATCCGGTCGCTGTCAACAAGGCGGTGCTGGCCAAGGCGGCCCGCAAGCCGTGGGCCCGGCTGCTGGCCGACCATCGCGCCGACCATCGACGCCTGTTCCGCAAGGTGGCTGTCGACTTCGGAACCACCGGCGCGGCCTTGCGGCCGACCGATGAGCGCATCCGCCTGTCGCCGACCACTGACGATCCCGCCCTGGCGGCGCTTTACTTCCAGTACGGCCGCTACCTGCTGATCGCCTGCTCGCGCCCGGGCGGCCAGCCGGCCAACCTGCAGGGGATCTGGAACGACAAGATGAGCCCGCCGTGGGGCGGCAAATACACGATCAACATCAACACCGAGATGAACTACTGGCCGGCCGAGCCGACGGGCCTGGCCGAGTGCGTGGCTCCGCTGGTCGAGCTGGTCCGCGACCTCTCGGTCACCGGCGCGCGGACGGCCAAGGCGATGTACGGCGCGCGCGGCTGGATGGCGCACCACAACACCGACCTGTGGCGGGCCACCGCGCCGATCGACGGAGCCAAGTATGGCGTCTGGCCCACGGGCGGCGCCTGGCTCTGCAAGCACCTGTGGGACCACTACGACTACGGCCGCGACATGGCCTATCTGGCCGACGTGTATCCGGTCATGAAGGACGCGGCGCTGTTCTTCCTCGACGCCCTGGTGGTCGATCCCAAGACCGGCAAGCTGGTGACCAGCCCGTCGATCTCGCCCGAGAACGATCATGGCCACGGCTCGTCGATCGTGGCCGGCCCGACCATGGACCAGGCCATC
Source organism: Caulobacter sp. GW821-FHT10F06 (assembly GCF_058809215.1). Classification (NCBI taxonomy): domain Bacteria; kingdom Pseudomonadati; phylum Pseudomonadota; class Alphaproteobacteria; order Caulobacterales; family Caulobacteraceae; genus Caulobacter; species Caulobacter sp. GW821-FHT10F06. The sequence goes on from NZ_JBXASK010000004.1 coordinate 144,083, forward strand.
GTCCGCGACCTTTTCAACGCCTGTATCGAGTCCGCTCGCATCCTGGGCGTCGACACGGATCTGGCCGCCCAGTTCGCCGCCGCCCGCGACCGCCTCGCCCCCTACAAGATCGGCAAGGACGGCCAGCTTCAGGAATGGCAGGAAGATTGGGACGCCGACGCCAAGGACATCCACCACCGCCACGTCTCGCACCTCTACGGCCTGTTCCCGTCCGACCAGATCAGCCTGGACGGCACGCCGGACCTGGCGGCCGCCGCCCACAAGACGCTGGAGACGCGCGGCGACCTCTCGACCGGCTGGGCCATCGCCTGGCGGCTGAACCTGTGGGCGCGGCTGGGCCAGGGCGACCACGCCCACGGCATCCTCAAGCTGCTGCTGGGTCCCGAGCGGACCTATCCCAACATGTTCGACGCCCACCCGCCGTTCCAGATCGACGGCAATTTCGGCGGCGCCTCGGGCATGACCGAGATGGTGCTGCAGAGCCGCAACGGCGCGGTCCATCTGCTGCCCGCCCTGCCCTCGACCTGGCCCAACGGCAAGCTGACCGGCCTGCGTGCGCGAGGGGCCCTGGGCGTCGACGTCTGGTGGAAGGACGGCGGCCTGCAACGGGCGCGGCTGATCGCCGACAAGGCCGGCCGGCACGTGGTGAAGGCCGCGGGGCAGTCACTGGTCGTCGACCTGAAGCGCGGCGAGACCGCAGAGCTGACGCTGCGCGACGGTCAGCTGCGACGCGGCTAGGCGCCGCCGTCTCGACATCGGCCGCCGAGTTGGCAAACTTGGCCGATGGAAAAGCTGATGCGGTTCCCCAGCGCCGTCGCGCGCGCCCCCGAGGTCGAGGCCTGGCTTTCCGGCCCGGACCTTGGCCTGCGCGAGATGGCCCGGCCGTGGTTCGAAGCGATGCGCGACTGCGGAGCCGATGTCCGCGAGCTGCTGCACGACGGCGCGCCGACGGCCTGCGTGGGCGACGCGGCGTTCGGCTACGTCAACGCCTTCAGCGCCCATGTGAACATCGGCTTCTTCCAGGGCGCGGCGCTGGACGATCCCGCGAAGCTGCTGGAGGGAACCGGCAAGCGCATGCGGCACGTCAAGCTGCGTTGGGGCCAGGCCACGGACACCGAGGCGCTAGGCGCGCTGATCGTGGCCGCCTATGATGACATCCGCCGCCGGATCCGCGACGGCGCCGGCTAGCGGCCTAATGCGCCGAAATCTCGATCTGGCCGTCGCGCCAGCGCATCAGCGCCCGCGTCTGGCCCGTCAGCGCCTGGGCGAAGTCGGTCAGCAGCACGGCGTCGGTCGGCAGGCGGTCATAGACCCGCCAGGTGGTGTGGGCGCCCTTGCTGGTGGTGACCAGGGCATAGCCCGAGATCGGCGCCGGGCCGGTGTGGCCGGGCGTCAGGGCGACGGTCAGGTCGGGGATCGGGGTGAGATAGCCGATCGGATCCTTCTTCGAGGCCGGCAGGGCCAGGCGCGCCAGGCCGCTCTTGTCCTCGTCGCCCAGCAGCCGGTAGTCGGCCGAGCCCGCCTTGAACGGCGCCCGCTCGCAGCCCTCGCGCACCCGCTTAAGATCGGCGTCGAAGCTCTGCTTGGTCAGAATGCTCAGCCACAGTCCCAGATGCACATAGAGCGGCGCGGCGACCTGCATGTCGCGCATGTTGATCGGCGCGGCCAAGGCGTCGCCGGTGGTGGCGCACGGCGCGGCGGACGCCGGGGACGGCGCGGCGACCGCGAGGCTGGCGACCAGGATCAGAACGCGGCGAAGCATGACCACCTCAAGGTTGTCCGCTCACGCTATAGGCGCACGGCCGCCCCGGCGAGGACTTTCGCCCGCCTCAGCCGGCGATCAGGGCCGCGCGTTCCTGTGGGGTTACGTGGCGCCAGGACCCTTCCGGCATGTCGCCGAGGGTCAGGGGACCGACGCGGACGCGGAACAGGTCGACGACCTTCCACTCCAGCAGTTCGCACATCCGGCGGATCTGGCGGTTTCGGCCTTCCTGCAGGACGATGCTGAAGCGCTGGTCGGAGATCATCTCCACCTGGGCCGGGCGCAGCTCGCGGCCGTCCAGTTCCAGGCCGAAGCGCATCAGCTCCAGCTTTTCCTCGGTGATCTCGCCCATCACAGCGACGCGGTATTCCTTTTCCAGGTCCGACTGCGGGCCGATGACGGCCTTGGCCACCACGCCGTCTTCCGACAGCAGCAGCAGGCCGCGCGAATCCTTGTCGAGGCGCCCGATCGGCGGCAGCAGGTCGCCGCTGCCGGGGATGGGGCCGTCGCCGGTCCACAGGTTCTGGCGGGTCAGCAGGCGCGCGGCGGGGACCTCGCCGGCCTCGGGCTGGGCCGAGACGAAGCCGACCGGCTTGTGGATCAGCACCGTCAGGCTGGACTCCAGCTTGGCCGTGGCGCGGTCGGCCAGCACCAGGGTCTGGCCGGTGAGGATCTTGCGGCCCACGTCGTCAACTCGCTCGCCGTCGATCGACACCAGGCCGTCGGCGATCAGGGCCTCGGCCTCGCGGCGCGAGCAGACGCCCGACTGGGCCAGCCACTTGTTGACCCGCTGGGGCTCGGCCTCGTCGTAGGTCTTGGTGAAGGCCATCAGTTGTAGCCGTCTTCCAGGGTCGCCAGGCGGGCGGCCTGATCCTCGGCGATCAGCGGCTTGATAATGTCGTCCAGGGCGTCGCCCTCGATCACCCGGGCCAGGTTGTAGAGGGTCAGGTTGATGCGGTGGTCGGTGACCCGGCCCTGCGGGAAGTTGTAGGTGCGGATGCGTTCCGAACGGTCGCCGCTGCCGACCTGGCTCTTGCGGGCGTCCGATCGGGCCGTGTCGAGCGCCTCGCGCTGCATGTCGTAGAGGCGCGCCTTCAGGTTCTTCATCGCCCGGGCGCGGTTCTGGTGCTGCGACTTTTCCGATGAGGTCACCACCACGCCCGTGGGCAAGTGGGTGATGCGCACGGCGGAGTCGGTCTTGTTGACGTGCTGGCCGCCGGCGCCGGAAGAGCGGTAGGTGTCGATCCGAAGGTCGCTTTCGTTGATCTCGATCTCGACGTCCTCGGCCTCCGGCAGCACCGCGACGGTGGCGGCCGAGGTGTGGATGCGGCCCTGGGCCTCGGTGGCCGGCACGCGCTGCACGCGGTGCACGCCGCTCTCGAATTTCCAGCGGCCGAACACCCCGTCGCCGGTGACCGAGGCGATGATTTCCTTGTAGCCGCCCATTTCGCCTTCGGAGACGCTGTCGATCTCGACCCGCCAGCCCTGCAGCGAGGCGTAGCGCTGGTACATGCGGAAGAGGTCGCCGGCGAACAGGGCCGCCTCGTCACCGCCGGTGCCGGCCCGGACTTCGAGGATGGCCGAGGCGTTCTCGTCCTTGTCGCGCGGTGCCAGCATCAGGGCCAGCTCGCGCTCCAGCAGCGGCAGCTTGTCGTCCAGGGCCTGCATCTCGTCACGGACCATGGCGGCCATTTCCGGATCGCCGGCCATCTCCTCCAGCTCGGCGCGCTCGGCCGACAGCTTGGCCAGCTGCTCGACGGCCTCGGCCACCGGACGCAGCTCGGCGTGCTCCTTGGAGAGCTTGACGATCTCGGACCCGTCGGTGGCGGCGCCCATGCGGGCTTCCACTTCGCGGAAACGGTCGAGAACCTGGTCGAGTCGGGCCTGGGGCAGTCGCAAGGGGAAACGTCACGTATCTGAAGGAGAACGGGCGGTCTCTGTACCCCCCCAGCGGCGCGACGTCACCCCGGCGCGGCCCGCCGACTTCGGATAGATCACCGTCTCGGCGACCGCGGCGCCGCCGTTCACCGAAACCTCGACCGGGTCGAAGGGCGGCCTGCCCTTCAGCGCGGCGGCGTTGGGCGTCGACCAAGCCTCGGCCGGCTTGCCGTCGGCGCCGAGATCCCTGCGACAAATTGGCCGTGCCCGATTAGGCCAAGCTTAGGCATTGCTGACGCAGATGGGCCGCAAGTCATTCTGAAATTTGGGCTTTTCAACCATGACGCGTCCAGGAACCCGACTCTCCGCGCCGCTTGCGGGCTTGGCGCTGCTGACGGTCGCGATCCTGGTGACGGTGATGTTCGCCATCGCCGCCCGCGTCGACCACGACGCCCTGCTGCACGACCAGGCCCTGGTCGAGCGCGGCGTGGCCTCCAAGATCATCGAGGTCGAGCGCCTGGTCGCGCCCCAGGCCGTCTGGGACGAGGCCGTCCGCAACCTCGACAATCGCTACTCCGCCGCCTGGGCCAAGGAGAACATCGGCGCCTATCTGGGCCAGTCCGGCTTCGACCTGATCTTCGTCCTCGACCATGGCGACCGGCCGGTCTTCGCCCAGATCTCCGGCCAGGCCGGTCCGCCGATCGGCGCGCGACGGCGGTCCCTGGCCCTAACCACCCTGGTCGATCGCCTGCGAGCCCGCGAGGCCACGCTGCCCCGACTGAAAGGCCCCCGCGAGGACGACGGCCTGATCGGCCGACCCGTGCAGATCAGCACCATGGACGTGCTGGACGGCGACATCTACCTGCTGACCGCCACGCTGGTGCGGCCGGACTTCGGAAAGGTCATGCCCATCCATGCGCGCGCGCCGGTGATCGTCACCGCCCTGAAGCTGGACGCCGCCTTCCTGGAAAGCTTCTCCAACCGCTTCCTGCTGTCGGGCGTCCACCTGCACCGGGGCGACAAGACCAGCCAGGCGCACGACGCCCACGTGCCGCTGCGCGACCAGCGCGGCGAGGTCATCGCCACCCTGGACTGGTCGCCGCCCCATCCGGGCGAGGCCCTGCTGCGCAAGGCGATGCTGCCGATCCTGCTGGTGGTGGGCGGGCTGGGCGCGACGGTGGTGGTGTTCGCCCGCCGCAGCCGCCGGATCGCCGAGGGCCTGATCGCCAGCGAGGCGCGGGCCAAGCACATGGCCCTGCACGACGCCCTGACCGGCCTGCCCAACCGCATCCTGTTCGAGGAACGTCTGCGCCAAGCCATCGACGGCCTGGGCCGACGTCGCGGGGCCATGGCGGTGCTGGCCATCGACATGGACCGCTTCAAGGCGGTCAACGACACGCACGGCCACAATGTCGGCGACGAGCTGATCCGGCTGATGGCCACGCGCCTGGCCGGCATCTGCCGCGCGAACGAGACCGTGGCCCGCCTGGGCGGCGACGAGTTCGCCGTGGTCGCGCCCCATATCGACCCCGCCGGCGCGGCGGCCCTGGCCGACCGCCTGGTCCAGGCCCTGGGCGAGCCGGCCGACCTCAGCTGCGGCCAGGTGTTCGTCGGCGGCTCGGTCGGGGTGGCCCTGATCGACGTGGTCGAGGCCCACATCGGCTCGCAAGAGGCCGCGCGGCGCGCCGACGTGGCCATGTACCGGGCCAAGGACCAGGGCCGGGGCCGCTACTGCTTCTTCGAGGCCGAGATGGACGCGGCGCTGAAGGCCCGTCGCGGTCTGGAAGCCGACCTGCGCCGGGCGATGAGCGACGGCGGCGTCCACCTGGCCTACCAGCCGCAGGTCGACGCGACCGGCAAGGTGATCGGCGTCGAGGCCTTGGCCCGCTGGACTCATCCCACGCGCGGCGCCATCTCGCCCGGCGCCTTCGTGCCCCTGGCCGAGGACTGCGGCCTGATCGACGAGCTGGGCCGCCTGGTCATGCGCCGCGCCTTCATCGACAGCCAGCGCTGGCGAGGCGTGAAGGTGGCGGTCAATGTCTCGGCCCTGCAGATGCGCCAGCACGACTTCCCCGACGACGTCGCCACGCTGCTGGCCGAGACCGGCGCCGATCCGCGCGGCATCGAGCTGGAGATCACCGAAGGGGCGCTGCTGGGAGACGACGAGACCACCCACCTGGCCATCGACCGTCTGCGCGGCATGGGCTTCTCGCTGGCCCTGGACGATTTCGGCACCGGCTATTCCAGCCTCAGCTACCTGCGGCGCTATCCGATCGACAAGATCAAGATCGACCGCAGCTTCATCACCCCGCTGGGCGAGGACAAGGAGGCCGGCGACGTGGTGGCGGCCATCGTCCGCCTGGCCAAGGCCCTGCGCCTGTCGGTGATCGCCGAGGGCGTCGAGACCGACCTGCAGCGCGCCCAGCTCCGCGAGGTGGGCTGCACGATGGCCCAGGGCTTCCTGTTCAGCGCGCCGGTCCCGGCAGAGGCCATCGACGCCCTGATGGCCGGCGGCGGCCATGTGCATCCGGTCCAGGCGGCTTCGTCGGTCGCCTAGCCCAGCCAAAGCACAGCTTTGGCGTGCGCGATCGACCTTGCGAGCATAGGGCGAATTAGCGCTTGTCGCGGGGCCTCGCCCCAGCCCATAGAGCGCTTCGTAACGCCGCGTAGAGGTTGGGCATGGACGCCACGACAGCATCCCGCGTTTCGGACGCGCGATCGTGGCCGGACGCCGCCCACGGACGCTTCGCGGCGCTGGACGCCTTGCGGGCCGTCGCGGCGGTCTGCGTGATCGCCTACCACGTCATCCTGCTCAACAGCTTGTCGATCCCGGCCTGGAGCAGCCATGTGCTGTACCGGTTCGGCCTGGCCGTGCCGCTGTTCTACCTGCTGTCGGCCTTCTCGCTGGCCGTGGGCTATTACGGCCGGATCGACACGGTCGGAGCCCTGGCCCGCTACGCCGTGCGGCGCTACTTCCGGATCGCGCCGTTGTTCTACCTGCTGATCCCGGTGTGGGTCTGCGTAATGTGGTTCAAGTTCGCCCAGCCGACCACGCCCAAGGTGGTGATCGCCAACCTGACCTTCCTGTTCGGCTTCATTCCAGGGATCCACGAGAGCCTCGTCTGGGCCGGCTGGTCGATCGGGGTGGAGATGATCTTCTACGCCCTGCTCCCGCTGCTGTTCCTGGCGGCGCGCGGCGTGGGGTCGAGCCTGGCGCTCTACGCCCTGTCGCTGGTCGCGGCGATCGCCTTTCGCCGGCACGTCGGCGAAGCCACCTCGTACGGCTACATGAACATCGTCACCCAGCTGCCGCACTTCATGCTGGGCCTGGTCGCCTTCCACATCCATCGCGCCGGCATCCTCGACCGGCTGGGCGGCAGACTCGGCCTGCTGGCCCTAGCGGGGATCGCGGTGTGGCCGCTGATGGCGCTGCTGGGACTGGGCCACGTGACGGTCTGGGGCGTCGACGCCGAGCAGTACCTGATCGCCCTGGCCTTTCCGTGCATCGTGCTCTCGCAGCTGGAGACGCCCAGCCGGGCGCTGGTCAATCGCGGCAGCCTGTTCCTGGGGCGACGCAGCTTCAGCCTCTACCTGCTGCATCCGCTGGTGATCGTGGCGGTCATGCCGCTCGTGGCGGGTCTCAAGGAGGCCCAGGGCTCGTACCTGGCGGCGATCGAGGGTTTCGGGATCGTCCTGGCGCTGGTCGTGGCCGGCGCCGCCCTCACCTACCGCCTGGTCGAAGCGCCCGGCATGCGGCTGGGCGGCGCGGTCGCGGCGCGGATCGGCGGCTGGCTGGAAGGACGTCCGACCTGAAATCGGCGGCGGGGCGGGATGCAATCGCGGCGGCTCGCCCCATCTAGGAGGGAACGGCGAAGCCGCCGATCACGTCCAGGAAACCGCCCATGCCTTCGATGCACCGCGCCACGGTCCCCGTTCTCGTCCGGGGCCTGAAGATCCTCTCGACCCTGCTGGACAAGGGCGAGGCCCACGCCAAGGCCACCGATCGCGACCCGTCCGAGCTGACCGGCGCGCGACTGGCGCCCGACATGCTGACCCTGGTCGGCCAGATCCAGCGGGCCTCCGACACCGCCAAGGGCGCCATCGGCCGCCTGACCGACGTGACCCCGCCGCCGATGCCCGACGACGAGGTCAGCTTCGCCGACCTGCAGGCCCGCATCGCCAAGACCATCGCCTTCCTGGACAGCGTCGACCCGGCCGCCTTCGACGGCGCCGACACCCGCGAGGTGACGCTGAAGGCCGGCCCGTTCGAGGCCAAGATGAGCGGCGAGGACTGCCTGTTCGGCTTCGTGCTGCCGAACTTCTACTTCCACCTCACCACGGCCTACGGGATCCTGCGCAACCAGGGCGTGGCGATCGGCAAGCTGGACTATCTGGGCCCGCTGGGCTGATCGAAGAACAGATCTTCGTTCAGGCCGCCTCGGTCTTGGCCGTCGGCAGGAACGGCGTGATCGCCGCTAGGGCGCGCTCGACATAGGCGGCCTTCTCGCCCACCGGCGCGACATAGTGGATGGCTTCCTCGGCGTCGCGCACGCTGGCCAGGCGCGCGATCATCCAGGCCGCCAGGTATTGCGAGGCCAGGCACCCGCCGGCGGTGGCGACATTGCCGTGGGCGACGAAAGGCGCGTCCAGCACCTGGACGCCGGCCTCGATCACCCAGGGTTTGGTTGTCAGGTCCGTGCAGGCCGGCAGGTCGCCGACCAGGCCCAGCTTGGCCAGCAGCAGCGTGCCCGAGCACTGGGCGCCGATCAGCTGGCGTGCCGGATCCAGCTGGAGGCTGGCCAGCAGAGCGGCGTCGTTGGCGATCTCGCGCGTCTTGATCCCGCTGCCGATCAGCACGGCGTCGGCCTGGGCGGCGAACGCCAACGGTTTCTGGCGCTGGATGGTCACGCCGTTCATCGAGGTCACCTCCGAGGTCGGACAGGTGATGTGCGCGGCCCAGCCCTTGGCCTTCATGCGGCCCAGGACACCGGCGGCGATGAACGAATCCAGCTCGTTGAAGCCGTCGAAGGTGAGGATGGCGATCTGCATTTCTAGAACCCTTGCTTGACCTCGAGCGACACCACCGCGCGCGGCGAGCGCGACGGGCGAAGATCGCCGTCGACCACCAGGCGATAGGGACCCTCGCGGGCGTCCAGCGGCTTGCCGTTGACGGTGTCGGCCAGGATCACCGGATTGGCGCGATAGATCGGATCGGTCTCGGCGATCGACAGGATGCTGGAATAGCCGTCCGAGGCCCGGGCGATGACGATCTGGTTCAGATAGCGGCCCATCAGCCGATCGCCCGAGACCACGCCGGCCTTCAGCAGGGCTTCGTGCAACACCGCGCCCTCATAGACGACGGGCTGGCCCTTGACCTGGATCGTGGCCTTGGCGCGCGGCAGGGCCTTCACCTCGGCGGGGCTCAGGACCACGGAGTCGCGGCCGGCCACCGTGACCTTCAGGTCCTGCGCCGCCGCGCCGGTGGCGATCAGCAGAGCGGCGGTCAGGGCGAGCATCAGGCGCATGGGGAACTCCGGACAGACGCGCGATGTGGCGCCGGCTCTCGCCAATATCAAAGGGCTAAATCGATTGTCATCCCGGAAGCCTCGCAGAGGCTGTCCGGGACCCAGGAGCCGGCGCACTGCGGTCGCCCCTGGGTCCCGGACAAGCGCTTCGCGCTTTCCGGGATGACAAGATTGTAAGCGCGCGGAGCCCTACCCGTGCGAGCGCACCACCGGCAGGGCCGGGAGCTCCTGAGCCACCTCGCGCGGGGCCGGCGCGGGCTTGGCGCCGTGCTCGACGAACAGCGGATAGAGCGAGGCGACCAGCAGCACGGCCATGGTGACATTGAATGTCCGCAGCACGGCAGGCCGGTCCAGGAACCGCCGCATGGCCTGGCCGAAGCCGGCCCAGGCGGCGCTGCACGGCGCGCCGACCAGCATGAAGGTTCCGGCCAGCAACAGCACGGTCTGCGGGCCGCTGCCTTCCGGCGTGTAGGTGGTGGCCGCGCCGACCGCCATGGCCCAGGCCTTGGGGTTCAGCCACTGGAAGCCGGCCGCCTGCAGGAAGGTCATCGGCTGGCCGCCCACCGCCTTGTCGTTGACGCCGCTGGCCGTGCCGATCTTCCAGGCCAGCCACAGCATGTAGGCCGCGCCGACCCATTTGAGGATCTCGTGCAGCACCGGGAACGCCTTGAACACGCTCGATAGGCCCCAGCCCATCGCCACCACCATCACGCCCAGGCCGGCGCTGATCCCCAGGATGTGCAGGATCGTGCGCCGGAACCCGAAATTCGCACCGGAGGCCAGCAACATCATGTTGTTGGGACCGGGCGTGCCGGCGGTGGCGAAGGCGAACAGGACGAAGGCGAGCAGCAGGTCGGGGGTCATGGCGACGCTCCACGGCTATGGAATGTCATCGTGATCTTCCCGATTGCTCTACGAGTCAAAAGAAGTATTGTCACGGTGACAATTATGGAGACGGCATGTCGAGCTGGACCCCGACGCTGATCGACAGCGACGCGCCGCTGTACGAGCGCCTGGTCGACGCCCTGCGCGCCGACGTCGCCTCCGGCGCCCTGAGCGCCGGCGCGCGTCTGCCGCCGCAGCGGGACCTGGCCCACCGACTGGGCGTTGGCCTGGGCACCGTCACCCGCGCCTATGTCGAGGCCGAGAAGGCCGGCCTGGTCGAGGCCCATGTCGGACGCGGCAGCTTTGTGCGCGGCGGGGCGGCCCAGCGTTCAGCGCCCGAAGATCTCGGACCGATCAACCTTTCCCAGAACATCGCCCCGGTCGGCCCGGCCGGGAAGCGCATCGTCCAGACCCTGGCGCGGCTGCAGCGGCGCTCCGACCTGATGGACAACCTGGCCTACGCCCCCTCGACGGGGTTGGAGCCGCACCGCCGCGCCTTCGCCGCCTGGCTGACCCGCACCGCCGGGATCGAGGGCGCCGACTGGCGGCGGCTGATCTGCTGCGCCGGCGCCCAGCAGGCGCTGAGCCTGGCGCTGTCGGCCCTGTGCAAACCCGGCGACGAAGTGCTGTGCGAAGCCGCCACCTTCCCCGGCGCGCGCGCCCTGGCCGATCACGCGGGCTACCGGCTGACCGGCGTGGCGATGGACGGCGAAGGCCTGCTGCCCGAGGCCCTCGACCGCGCCGCGGCGAACGGGGCCAAGGTGGTGTTCGCCCTGCCGACTCTGCAGAACCCCACCGGCCGGACCATGGGCGCCGCCCGCCGCGCCGAGATCGTGGCCGTGGCCCGCAAGCGCGACCTGTGGATCGTCGAGGACGGCATCTATGCGGTCTTCGGCGGCGAGCCCCTGCCCGCCCTAGCCGAACTGGCGCCCGAGCGGACCCTGCACATCTCCGGGATGTCCAAGTCGTTGTCGCCCGGCCTGCGCGTCGGCTTCCTGCTGGCCCCGCCGGGCGAGCTCTTCGATCGGGTGCTGCACGCCGCCCGCGTCCAGTTCTACGCCCCGCCCAATTTCGGTGCCCTGATCGCCGCCCAGTGGATCGAGGACGGCTCGGCCGACGCCATCGCCGGCGAGATCCGCGACGAGATGGGACGGCGCCTGTCCCTGGCCCGGTCGATCCTGGGCGCCACGATGGAGACGCCGGCCTCGGCCTTCAGTCCCCACGTCTGGCTGCCGATGGACGAGCTGGCCGCCGAGCGTCTGGCCGGTCGCGCTCTGCGCGGCGGCGTCGAGCTGACCCCGCCCTCGGCCCCTATCGTCTCGCGCGGCGCGATCAGCGGCGTGCGCCTGTGCGTGGGCGCGGCGCGGGACATGCACGACCTGGAACGCGGCCTGCGCATCGTCGCGTCGGCGGTGTCGGACGTGGACGAACGATCGCGCGGCGTGATCTGAAGCAACGTATTGACTCAGTCAAGATAAGGGCTAATTGACTCAGTCAACATACGCCGCCGAGCCTCGCCATGACCCCGACTGAAGACGATATCGCCGCCTTACGCGCCTTCAACCGGCTGTACACGCGCAAGCTGGGCCTGCTGAACCCACACCTGGACGACAGCCCGTTCTCGCTGACCGAGGCCCGCGTCCTCTACGAACTGGCTCACCGCCAGGCGCCGACCGCCGCCGAGATCACCCGCGCCCTGGACCTGGATCCCGCCCAGATGAGCCGCACCCTCAAGCGCTTCGAGGCGCGGGGTCTGGTCGAGACCTCCGAGCACCCCGGAGGCGGGCGCAGCCGCCCGATCGGCCTGACGCCGGCCGGCCAGGCGGCCTATGCCGCGCTGGAGCAGAACACCAAGGACGCGGTCGGCGAGCTGCTCGACACCCTGCCGGCCTGCAAGCGCCGCAGCCTGCTGCAGGCGGCGCAGACGATCCGGCAGGTCTTCGAGCCCGCCGCCGAGGTCATCCTGCGCGATCTGCAGCCTGGCGACCTGGGCTGGATCACCCATCGGCAGGCGATCCTCTACGCCCAGGAATACGGCTGGAACCAGGACTACGAGGCCCTGGCCGCGTCGATCCTGGCGCGCTTCGTCGAGACCTCTTCGATCCGGCCCGCGAGGCCGCCTGGATCGCGCAGGTCGATGGCCGGGTGGTCGGCTCGATCTTCCTGGTGCGCGGCGATACGCCCGGCGTCGGCAAACTGCGCCTGCTCTATGTCGAGCCGGAGATGCGCGGGACCGGCCTGGGCGGACGGCTGGTCGAGGCCTGCGTTGCCCGCGCCCGAGCGGTCGGCTACCAGACCCTGACCCTGTGGACCAACAGCGTGCTTACCGCCGCGCGCCGCCTCTATGAGCGCGCCGGCTTCGTTCTGGTCGAGGAGGAGCCGCACCACGCGTTCGGCCACGACCTGGTCAGCCAGACCTGGTCGCTCGACCTCTAGAGCGCCAAGCCGGACTCACGGCACAAGGGACGGCACGCCGTTCAGGAGTCCCCATGGCCATCGCCACCGCCCGCATCGCCGACGTCCGCTACGCCACGACGATCACCACCGGCAGCCACACATTGACGGCCGACGAGCCCGAACGGCTGGGCGGAGCCGACGCCGGGCCCGCGCCGTTCGACCTTCTACTATCGGCCCTGGGGGCCTGCACATCGATCACACTGAAGATGTACGCCGAGCACAAGGCCTGGCCGCTGGAGGCGCTGGAGGTGCGGCTGCACTATCACGGCGGCGAGACCCCGCCCCGCATCGAACGCGTGCTGGTCCCGACTGGACCGCTGGACGAGGCGCAGCGGACAAGGCTGGCGGATGTGGCGGAGCGCACGCCGGTGACCCTGGCCATCAAGGGCGGTGTGGGGATCCAGACGTCGCTGGGATGAGCTTGTTCTGAGCGTGCGAGATGCTCCCCCTTTGGGGGAGCTGTCGCGGAGCGACTGAGGGGGTCCTCAACGGTCTAAGCCGGAGAGGACCCCCTCCGGCCCTCTGGGCCACCTCCCCCAAAGGGGAGGATCGACGCGCTACTCCGCCGCGATCGCCTCGGCGTCTTGCGCCGCCTTCAGCTCTTCGGCGCGCTTTTCGACCAGCTCGACGATGTGGTCGATCATGCCGTCGTTGGACTGCTTGTGATCGGGTTTGCCGGCCATGTAGATCATGCCCGAACCCGCGCCGCCGCCGGTGAAGCCGAGGTCGGTCATCAGGGCCTCGCCCGGGCCGTTGACCACGCAGCCGATGATCGACAGCGACATCGGTTGGCTGATGTGGGCCAGACGCTCTTCCAGGGCCTCCACCGTCTTGATGACGTTGAAGCCCTGACGGGCGCAGGACGGGCAGGCGATGATGTTGACGCCGCGGTGACGCAGGCCCAGCGATTTCAGGATATCGAAGCCGACCTTGATCTCTTCCACCGGATCAGCGGCCAGCGACACGCGGATGGTGTCGCCGATGCCGGCCCACAGCATTGAGCCGATGCCGATCGACGACTTCACCGTGCCGGTGCGCAGCGCGCCGGCCTCGGTGACGCCCAGGTGCAGCGGGCAGTCGATGCGCTCCGACAGCTGGTGATAGGCCGCCACCGTCATGAACGGGTCGGACGCCTTCACCGAAATCTTGAACTCGTGGAAGTCGTGGTCCTGCAGGATGCGGGCGTGGTTCAGCGCGCTTTCGACCATCGCGTCGGGGCACGGCTCGCCGTACTTTTCAAGCAGGTCGCGCTCCAGCGAGCCGGCGTTGACGCCGATCCGCATCGAGCAGCCGTGGTCGCGGGCCGCCTGGATGACGTCGCGCACGCGGTCGGGGCTGCCGATGTTGCCCGGATTGATCCGCAGGCAGGCCGCGCCGGCCTGGGCCGCCTCGATGCCGCGCTTGTAGTGGAAGTGGATGTCCGCCACGAGCGGGACCTTGGCCTCACGGGCGATGGTCTTGAAGGCGGCCGTCGAGTCGGTGTCGGGGCAGCTGACGCGGACGATGTCGGCGCCGGCCTCTTCCAGCTGGCGGATCTGCTCCAGCGTCGCGGCGGCGTCGCTGGTCAGGGTGTTGGTCATCGACTGGACGGAGATCGGCGCATCGCCGCCGACCTCGACATTGCCGACGCGGATCTTGCGCGACTTGCGACGCTCGATCATGCGCCAGGGACGAACGTGGGTGTGGTCAGCGGCCATGGGGGCAATCTAAGGGGTTTGCGGGCGGAACCCAAGAGCGTCCGTGCCAGAACAAGCATCTCAACCGTCATCCTGGGCCTTGAGCCCGCCCCTCCCTGCGTCGGCGCGCACGGGAACATCGGGTTCAGCCGAGACCGCGACGCGCGTACGTCCGCTCACCTGCGGCGGACAGAGGGGGCCCGGGCACGGGGCCCGGGATGACGCGGTGATTATTGAGGCTGGGCCGGAACCGGCGCCGCGACCGGCTTGATCAGCTTGCTCAGCGCCGTCTGGGCCGAAGTCAGGCGGCCGGTCAGGGCGCCGTTCGAATAGACGTCGAACAGCGAGGGCTCAGAGACCTCGGCGATCAGGCCGTTGGTGCGGGGCGCGCGATAGGCCTCGCCGGCGTTGAGCTGACGGGCGAAAAACACCGAGCCGTCGGCGCCGCGCACCACCAGGGTGGCGGGTTTGCGGGCCTGGATGATCACGCCGGAGCCGTCGCTGGCGGCGGCGCCGTGGACCACGCCCCGGGGCTTGAACGACGAGCCGAGCGCGGCGATCTGGGCCGCGTCGGGAACCGCGCCGCCCGCTTCGGCCAGGGCCGAGGCGCGGGCCTTGGAGGCGGCGGTGGCCGCGTCGGCCGAACCGCCGTTGGCGGCGGCGTCGTCGAGGCCGGGGGTCTTGTAGGGCTCGGGCGTGGTGCTTTCGACCGGGGCCGGCAGCGGCGCGCCCAGCGACACGGCGGAACCCGAAGGCGCGGCCTGGGCGTGCGGGGCGGCGGCGTTGGCGGCCACCTGGGTCGGCGGCGCGTCCTTGGCCATGGCGCGCTGGGCCACGTTCCACAGTAGGATGGCGCCGACCACCAGCAGGCCGCCGGCCAGGATCAGGGCCAGGCGCGGGTCACGCTCGCGACGCACGCCGACCGGGGCGCGCAGTTCGCCGCCGTCGTCGGGCACGTCGTTCTTGAAGCGCTGCACGGCCGCCTCGCCGTCCAGCCCCAGCAGGCCGGCATAGGCCTTGACGTAGCCGATCGTGAACGGACGCGAGGGCAGCTCTTCCAGCCGCAGGTCCTCGAGCGCCTCGATGTAGCTTTGACGGATGCGCGTGGCGTCGGCCACGTCCTGGGTGGTCAGCCCGCGGAAGGTGCGGGCGGCCTTCAGAGCGGCGCCGATATCGACGCCCTCGTCCACCGACGGCTGGCCCACGCCGACAAAGCCCTCGTCGGACTCGGCGTCGGAAACCAGATGCAAGTGCCTCACACTGCCAGTGTCCAGCGGCATGGCGGCTATATCACCCCAAAATTTCGCGTAGCGCGCGAACGCGACGCCCCACCCCAACTTCGTTTGCACGAAGTTCTTAACAATCCTTTGTGGATATCAAAGTAAGTTACGGGATTCAATACACTAACAGCGAAGCTTGGTTAATCTTGGCCTTAAATTCAGACGGCCACGTAGAGCTTGCGCGCCAGGGTTTCGATCTCGCCGCGGAGCGATCCGGCCGACGTCTTCAGCAGAGCCTCGACATTGCGCCGGGCGGCCTCGCGATCGCAGGACAGCACCATCTGCTTGACGGGCCCGATGCCGGCCGGCGGCATCGATAAACGGTCAAAACCCAAGGCCACCAAGGCGAAAGCCTCGAGCGGCCGCCCCGCCATCTCTCCGCACACGGACACCGGGGTGCCGGTATCGAAACAGGCCTGCTGGATGGTCTTGAGCGCGCGCAGGGCGGCCGGCGACAGCGGGTCGTAGCGGTCCGACACCCGCGGATTGCCCCGGTCGGCGGCGAACAGGTACTGCATCAGGTCGTTGGTGCCGACCGAAACGAAGTCGGTCATCGGCAAAAGCGCGTCCAAATGCCACAGCAGGGACGGCGCCTCGATCATCGCGCCGACATCCAGGCGTTGAGGCGCGGGCCGTCCTCGCTTCAGGGCCCAGGCCACTTCCTGGTCGACGAAGGCGCGGGCGGCGCGGAACTCGTCCACATTGGCCACCAGCGGGAACATGATCCGCAGGGGCCGGCCGTGGGCGGCCTTGATCAGCGCGCGGATCTGCATGCGCAGCAGGGCCGGCCGGTCCAGGCCCATGCGCACGGCGCGCCAGCCCAGGGCCGGATTGTCCTCGCGCTCCAGCTCCATGTACGGCAGCAGCTTGTCGCCGCCGAGATCCAGGGTGCGGAAGGTCACCGGCATGCCGTTGGCGGCCTCCAACACCTTTTCATAGAGCGCCGTCTGGGCCTCCAGCCGCGGCATCTCCTCGGCGACCATGAACTGGAACTCGGTGCGGAAGAGGCCGATGCCCTCCGCGCCGGTCTCGCCCAGGATGTCGAGGTCGACGGCCAGGCCCGCGTTCATCAGCAGGGTGACCTTGTCGCCATCCTTGGTGAAGGCCGGGGTGTCGCGCAGGCGGGCGAACTCGGCCTTGCGCTGGGCGCGGACCTCCATCCGGGCCTGCAGCGACTTGACCACGTCAGGGCGCGGGCGGAGCCAGGCCTCGGCGGTCTCGGCGTCGACGACCACGGGGTCACCCTCGCTGACCCGGTCGCGCAAGCCCGCCAGACGGCCCACGCAGGGGATGTCGAGCGCCCGGGCCACGATGCCGGCGTGGCTGGCCGCCGAGCCCTCTTCGAGCAGGATGCCCTTCAGCTTGGTGCGGTCATATTCCAGCAGGTCGGCGGGACCGAGGTTCCGCGCGATCAGGATAGCGTCGTCGGGCAGCTGGCGCACGGCATGGACGTCGCCCGACAGGTGGCGCAGCAGCCGGTCGTTGAGGTCTTCCAGGTCGTGCAGACGCTCGCGCAGATAGGGATCGCGGGCCTGGCCCAGCCGGGCGCGGTGCTCGGAGCGGACGCGCTCGACGGCGGCCTCGGCGGTCAGGCCCGAGCGCACGGCCTCCTGCAGGCCCCGGTTCCAGCCCCGGTCGTGGGCGAACAGGCGGTAGGTGTCGAGCACCTCGTAGCTGGCGCCGACCAGGCCATGCTGGCCGTCCAGCATCTGGTCGATCTGGGTCTGCAGGGCCTCCAGCGCATATTGCAGCCGGGCCTCCTCGGCCAGGGCGTCGTCGGACAGCAACTGCTCGGGCGCCACCGGCTGCTCGTGCAGCACGGCCACGCCGTACGCCAGGCCTTCGGCGAAGCGCGCGCCCTTCAGCCGCTCGGGCTTGTGGGGCGCCAGCTCGACGTCCTTGAGCTCGTCGGCGCCCAGGAGCTCGCTGGAGCTGACCATCTCGGCCAGGACCATGGCGATGATCTGGAGGTCCTCGACCTCCTCGTCGTCATACACCCGCTCGGTGCGGTTCTGGACGACCAGCACCCCGATCGCCCGCCCGCCGCGCAGCAGCGGCACGGCCAGGAAGGCGTGGTACGGGTCTTCGCCGGTTTCCGGACGATACGAGAACGACGGGTGGCTGGCGGCGTCCGACAGGTTTAGCGGCCGACCCAGGCGCATGGTCTCGCCGACCAGGCCCTCGCCGGGCTTCAGCCGGGTGACGTGGACGGCCTCGGGCGACAGGCCTTCGGTGGCGAACAGTTCGAGGTCGCCGGACGCGCGGCGCAGATAGATCGAGCAGACCTCGGCGACCATCGAGATGGCGATGGTGCGCACCACCATGTCGAGCTTGGCCTGCGCGGGGCCGCCCCCGGCCATGGCCTCGCGAATCTGCCGCAGCAGACTGCGTGGTCCCCGAACGGCGATGCCCGATGCCGCCATGCGCACTCCCTCTGTCCGGAGCGATCTAACCCCACTGAAAGCGCGATGGGTTAAGACGCCGCTACGGCTCTTACGGCGCTATAGCAGATTTCGCGGATCGCACAGCGGCGACTGCGCGATGACGCGCAGATTGTATCGGTCGCACGCAAAAAAACGCCGCCCTCTTTCCGGGGGAGAAAGAGGACGGCGTCCAGTTTACGCCTTAGGGATCGGGATCAGACCCTAGCGGCGATAGTCGTGGCCGTAGCGGGTGTCATAGCGAGCGTCGTAGCGGTCGCCGCGGCCATACTGGCTGTAGCGGTTGTCGTACTGGCCGTAGCGGTTGCTCGACTGATAGCCGTAGCCGCTGTTGTAGGCCGGGCGGCTCTGATAGCCGTGGCTGTAGCGGCGATCGTTCTTGTCCTTGGCCGTCGAAGCGCCGATGGCCGCGCCGGCGACCGCGCCGACCGCGATGGCGCCCTTGTCGCCCTTGCCCAGGGCCGCGCCGGCCACGCCGCCGATGACGGCGCCGAGAATGGCCTTGTTGGTCTTCTCGCCGGCGAACGCGCCCGAGGCGGGAAGGATCAGGGCGGCGGTGACGGCGCCGGCGATCAGGGTCTTCGAAACGGTCTTCATGGCGGTTCTCCTTTCGAGAAGCGTCGCCAGGTCCGGAAAGTCCGGTGCGGCGCTGTTGATGTCCGTTTTAGAGACCGCCGCTTGAACCCGATCTGAACGGCGCCGTTCAGGTTCCGGTCATGTTGGGGGCGCGGGGTTTGCGCCAAAGCCGTGCATCCTTCGAGGCCCGCTGCGCGGGCGCCTCAGGATGAGGAGCTCTGTGCTGAATTCCTCATCCTGAGGTGCGAGCCGAAGGCGAGCCTCGAAGGACGCAGGGTGCTTCAAGCGGCAGACACCGCCGCCGGCCGATGCAGCTGCACCGACCACAGCACCCCGGCGAGCATCAATCCGATGGCGACGCCTTCCAGCGGACGCGGCCAGCGGCCTTCGTGCAGGAAGCCGTAGAGCAGCGCGAACAGGGTCTCGAACACGATCAACTGGCCCGACAGGCTGAGCGGCAGGAGCTTGCTGGCCGCGTTCCACAGGCCGTTGCCGATCACCGAGGCGCCCACGGCCACCGCGAAACTGACGCCCCAGAAATAGGCCCAGGCGCCCAGCGCGTGGGCCGCGCCGGTCAGGGCGAAGGCGGGGACCACCAGCACCAGCGACAGCGCGCCGGTCACCACCCCGCTCAGCAGCGACCACTCATGGCTGTTGAAGGTGGTCGTCACCGCCAGCCGGCGGGCGTTCCAGACCGCGTAGACCGTCCACACCGCCAGGGCCAGGACCGCGCCCAGCACGCCCAGCACCAGGCGCGCAACCGGGACGCCCTCCCCGCCCGCGCGGAACACGTCGACATTGATGCAGACCACGCCGGCCGCCAGCAGGGCCAGGGGCGCGGCCAGCCGCCGGATCGGCACGCCCTCGCCGGGCTTGGCGCCGACCAGGGTCACGGTCACCGGCAGCAGGCCGATGATCAGCGACGCCGCCGCCACGCCGGCGTTCTGCACCGCCACCGCCAGGCCGACATAGTAGATCAGATTGCCCAGCAGGCTCAGCAGGGCCAGGTCGCGCCAATCCCGGCCGGTCATCCGCCCGAACACCGCCCTGGCCGTTGGCGCCAACAGCACCATCGACGCCAGCCCATAGGCCAGGTAGCGCCCGGCGGTCATCTGCAATGGCGTGAACGCATGCAGCAGCATCGGCGCCAGGAACACCCCGCCCCAGAATCCGCCGGCGATCAGGCCGCACAGCAGGCCCAGGAAGAGATTGCGAGGGTCGGTCATGGCACAGCTTTAGCAGGCGACGCGACGGCGGGGCTTGGCAAAAGCTCCCACGCTCAGGGCGAAAGCTCTCGTTTGCCCGCGACGGAACCGCCGCGCCGGGGCGTTTCAAAGGCGTTCGCCCAATCGACCCCGCCCGGAGCCCGCCATGAGATCTCGCGCCCTCCCCCGTGCCCTTCTGCCCTCTGTCCTGGCCGTCGCGCTGACCCTGGGCCTGGCCGGCGACGGTCTTGCGCAAGGCCGGTTCCAGGGCCCGCTGCGCAAGCGCCTGGCCGAGCGGCTGGAGGTCAAGCGCGCCCAGGAGGAGCGGCCGATCGACCTGCAGGCTATCGCGCCCGGAGCCCGCAAGTTCACCGAGGCCTACGGCGCCGATCCGGCCCAGCAGATCGACGTCTATGCGCCACCGGGCGCCCGCGACGCCCCGATCATCGTCATGGTTCATGGCGGGGCCTGGAAGATCGGCGACAAGGCCAATACCGGCTCGGTCGAGAACAAGCTCCGACGTTGGCTGCCCAGGGGCTACGTCTTGGTCAGCGTCAACTACCGCCTGCTGCCGACCGCCCAGGCGTACGAACAGGCCCAGGACGTGGCCAAGGCGCTGAACCGAGTCCAGTCGCGCGCCAGCGCCTGGGGCGGCGATCCCGGCAAGATCGTCCTGATGGGCCACTCGGCCGGCGCCCATCTGGTCGCCCTGCTGTCGTCCAAACCCTCGATGGTCGGCCAGCGCTGGGCCGGCACGGTGGTGCTGGACTCCGCGGCCATGAAGATTTCCGAGACGATGAAGGGCCGCCACCCAGCCTTCTATGACGAGGCGTTCGGCGCCGATCCGGCCGGCTGGGCCAAGGCCTCGCCGATGGATCAGTGGACCCCGGACGCCGTGCCGATGATGCTGGTCTGCTCAACGCGCCGCCCCGACAAGCCGTGCGACGACGCCCACGCCTTCCAGGACCTGGCGCGACGCGGCGGCCGCGACATGCCCGTGCTCCCCCAGGACCTGACCCATGCCGACGTCAACCGCACCCTGGGCCTGCCGGGCGCCTATACCGACGCGGTCGAGGCCTACATGCGGGCGCGGATCGGCGAGGCGCAATAAAGCCTCAGCGCGACCGGCGCCACGCCGCCGGCGTGACGCCCAGCGCCGCTCGCATCCGCCGCGTCAGGGCGCTCTGGTCGGCGTGGCCGGTGCGGACGGCGATCTCGGCCACCGACAGCGTCGTGCCGTCCAGCAGCCGCTGGGCCATGCGCAGCCGGGTGTCGGCGAGATAGGCGTGCGGGGTCTGGCCCAGGGCGGCGGCGAACCCCGCGAAGAAGCGGCTCTGGCTCATGCCGGCCTCGCTGGCCAGATCGCGCACCGACAGGGGCTGGGCGTAACGGCTTTCGATCAGGGCCACGGCGCGGGCCAGGCGCGGGTCGAGCCCGCTCTCGCCGCGCGACAGAGCCCGCAGCAGCAGCGGGGTCCACAGGCTGGCGACGCCGTCGTCGATCGGCCCCGCCGCCTCACCGGCCAGATAGTCGAGCAGGCCGCGCACCGGGGCGTCGATGTCCAGGAACACCCGGTCGCGCAGGAAGCCATAGGGCGCGCTCAGCGCCGGTGGGATGTCGACCACAACGAAGAGATTGTCGCCGTCGGCCGCACAAGCGTGGCGGGCCCCGGCCGGAGCCAGCACCGCGCCGGCGGCGTCGACCCGGCCGCCGCGCCCCTCGACGTCCATCTCCATCACCCCGCGTCGGGGCAGGACGATCTGGTCGTGGTCGTCATGCGCGTGCGGCGGCGCGTTGAGGCCGTAACGGCGGAACGAGAGCGACGGATTCCGATGGTCCAAACCGCCCTCTCCTCGCTGACGGGGCTAGCCGTGCCCCGGCTGGGCCAAGGGTTCAGACGCATCTTCGACCAGCCGGCGGGCCTGCGCCAGGGCCGCGTCGATGTCGGCCTCGATGAACTCGACCTCTAGATCGGTCAGCGGGTGCGGGGCGGCGATGGTCTCGCGCAGATAGGTGCGCTTCTCAGGCTCGGTCATCGACCACCAGCCGACGGTGTGGCCTTCCTCAATGACCGCATCGCCCATGGCCAGCAGGTCGTCGGTGTCGAAGATCGGTTGGCCCGGCTTTTCGGGGAACCACTGGCCGTCATCCGGCAGGGCGACGTCGAGCTGCTTGAGCAGCTTGGCCAGCCACGGGCTGACCAGCAGCGGCTTTTCATAGCCGTCGCCGAACTTGGCGCGCAGCAGGAGATCATAGAGCAGCTCCAGCCCAGCCTCGCCCTCGAAGGTGACGGACTTCTTCGCGGGGTCGAAATAGAAGACGTCGGACATGGGTGCTCTCGTGGTCGCTTATCCGCTGATAACGCGACTCGGTGACGTTTGGCGCCGACTTCGGGCGCCGCAGCGCCCCCTCCGTCATGTCGCGTATTCGCGCCATGCCACCTCCCCCGCTTCGCAAGGGAGGAGGACGCAATCTTCTCCTCCCCCGTGAAACGGGGGAGGTGGCGCGGTGTCGATAGACGCCGTGACGGAGGGGGCGTCCCGCCGTCGTCAGCGTTTACAGCTGGTCCAGCCCATACACCGCGTGCAGGGCCCGAACGGCCAGCTCGGTGTAGGCCGAATCGATCAGCACGCTGATCTTGATCTCCGAGGTCGAGATGACCTGGATGTTGATGTTCTTCTCGGCCAGGGCCGCGAACATCGACTGGGCGACGCCGGCGTGGCTGCGCATGCCGACGCCGATCACCGACACCTTCGAGACATCCTCGTCGACGGCGACGTCCTCGAAGCCGATCTCGGTCTGGGCGGCGCGGACGATCTCGACGGCGCGGGCGGCGTCGCGCTTGCCGACCGTGAACTCCATGTTGGCGGTGTCGGCGCTGCGGGCGCGCGACTGCACGATCATGTCGACATTGACGTTGGCGTCGGCGAGACGGCCGAAGATCTGCGAGGAGACGCCCGGATGGTCGGGCAGGCCCAGCAGGGTGATCTTGGCTTCGTCGCGGCTATAGGCGACGCCCGAGACGATGCGCTTTTCCATGATTTCTTCCTCGTCGCAGACGATCGTACCTTGGCCCGGGGCTTCGCCCGGTTCGACGAAACTCGACAGCACCCGCACCGGGACGCGATGGGCCATGGCCATCTCGACCGAGCGGGTCTGCAGCACCTTGGCCCCCAGCGAGGCCATTTCCAGCATTTCTTCGTAAGAGATCTTGGCTAGGCGCTTGGCCTTGCTCTCGATCCGGGGGTCGGTGGTGTAGACCCCGTCCACGTCGGTATAGATGTCGCACGCGCCCTTGACGGCGGCGGCGATGGCCACGGCGCTGGTGTCCGAGCCGCCCCGGCCGAGCGTGGTGATGCGGCCGCCGGCGGTGACGCCCTGGAAGCCGGCGATCACGGCGATCTGGCCGGCCTCGAAACAGGCCTCCAGATTGGCCGGCGGGATGTCTTCGATGCGAGCGCGGCCGTGGGCGGTATCGGTGATGATCGGCACCTGCCAGCCCAGGAACGAGCGAGCGTCGTGACCCATGTTGCGCAGGGTCATGGCCAGCAGGCCGGCGGTGACCTGTTCGCCCGACGCGACGATGGCGTCGTATTCGTCGTCCGACTCGGGAAGACCCGGCGCGGCGCGGCCGGCGCCGTCGGTCCAGGCCACCAGTTCGTTGGTCTTGCCGGACATGGCCGAGACGACCACCGCCACCTTCTTGCCGGTCGCGACCTCGGCGGCGACCAGACGGGCCACCCGCCGGATGCGCTCCAGGTCGGCCACGGAGGTGCCGCCGAACTTCATCACCAGACGAGACACGTCTCTAAACCCTCAATCGACAGCGGTTTTTTCTTGCGCCCACCCGGCCGGATCACTCCCCGCCGCGCAAGCCACGGCCTTCTAGCGGCGCAATGGCGCAACGGCAATGTCGTAGTGGGAGAAAATCAATAGGTCCCTCACCCGCAAACCTTACCAACCCTGGCACCGCCGGAATCTCAACGCTAAAGTGCGAATTGAGAACGAGCACGCATGGACATCTTTGACGCAAAAAATTCCGGGATAGTCGGGGGTGTGGGCCTCATTCTATCCATTTTGGGGCTGCTCGGAACGCTTGTGGGCTTCGTGATCACATGGATCCAACTGAAGCGCACAAAGACGGCGGCAGAAGCCTCATCGGAAGCCGTAAACGCCCTTAAATCACGAATAGCCGACTACGATACGTTGGCTGAGCTCACGCTTGCTATTTCCGCTGCTCGCGAAATCAAACGACACATCGACGGCCAGCAATGGAAGTACGCATTAGATGGCTTAGAAGAGACAAAAATCTTCTTAGTTAGAATGCTGGAATTATCTGGAAATTCCCTAAAAGGTGAAGAAAATTCACTTAAATTGACTATATCTGATCTATCAATGTCAGCTCTATCACTTTCAAAGCAAATTGAGAAAGGAGAGGTAACTGGAGCTCAGAAGATAAGGTTTAAAATTGCCCAATCTCTGGAACTCCTTAACAGGCTAGCGATAAAAGTGCAAAGGGCAGCAAAATGAACGAGAATGATAAAATTAAAGCATCCGCTATATTGGATAGACTTTACACCAGGACAAATGAGGGGAAAATCAATTGGGAGGAAATGTCCAGCAAAAATTCCTATTTTACCAGCATTGGAGATTACACTATACAGCTTTCTCAAGAATACGATGCAGATGCCGATGAGTCTTATATAAAGGTCGAAATCAGAAGATACGACGGAGCACTTATCGATGAAATAGTTCCGGGAAATTTGTACGACCTAGTACCAAAGCCAGACCCCAGCATCAAGTATTGGAAATTGCTAGAAAATATGTACGAATCTGCCAGACGCTATGCGCTTGGAGTCGACAGAGCGTACGACGACATTCTGTCTAAACTGTAGGTAGAGAACTCCATGCCGTCTGCCACCACCGCAGCCCCCTCCTGGTCCATCGATCCCGCCGACGTGGCGCGGTTCTCGGCCATCGCGGCGGAGTGGTGGGATCCGAACGGCAAGTTCGCCCCGCTGCACGTGTTCAACCCCTGCCGCCTGGCCTTCATCCGCGAGCAGGCCCTGGCGCGGTTCGAGCGCGACGCCAATGTCCGCGCGCCGTTCGAGGGGCTGTCGCTGCTCGACATCGGCTGCGGCGGCGGGCTGCTGAGCGAGCCGATGCGCCGGCTGGGCTTCGACGTCACCGCCATCGACGCCTCGGAAAAGAACATCAAGACCGCCGCCGCCCACGCCGCCGAGCAGGGGCTGGAGATCGGCTATCGCCCCGCCACCGCCGAGCAGCTGCTGGCCGAGGGCGCGGGGCCGTTCGACGTGGTGCTGACCATGGAGGTCATCGAGCACGTGGCCGACCCGGGCGAATTCCTGCGCACCTGCTCGCGGCTCTTGAAGCCCGGCGGCCTGATGATCGTCGCCACCCTGAACCGTACGCTGAAGGCCCTGGCCCTGGCCAAGATCGGCGCGGAATACGTGCTGCGCTGGGTGCCGCCCGGCACCCACGACTGGAAGCAGTTCCTGAAACCCGAGGAACTGCGGGCCTTCCTGGCCGGCGAGCCGGTGGAGATGCAGGGCCCGTTCGGCGTCGCCTACAACCCGCTGACCGGCCGCTGGAGCCGATCGAGCGATGTCGACATCAACTACATGATGACCGTCACCCGGGCCTGAACGCCGCCGAGGGCGGGCTGCGGAACCTTAACAGGCGCCGGGGCTTACCCTCCGCACAGGGACTCGAGAAGGATTGGCGGCCCATCGGGGGCAAGGACGTCAGTTCGTTCCAACGAACGGGAGACATCCATGACCATCAACAAGAACATCGCCATGCTTCTGGCGACCACCATCGCTTGCGGCGCCGTCGCACCGGCCATGGCGCAGAGCGCCAGCGCCCAAGCGACCTATCAGGACCGCCTGGACACCTATCGCGACCAGCGCGCCGACTACCGCACCCAGATCGCCGACTACGACGCCAAGCAGCGCGCGTATGAGAACGATCGCGCCAAGTACGAACAGGCGCGCCGTGACTATGACCGCCGCTACGGCGTCGGCGCCTATGACCGTCGCTATCCGGAATACGCCACGCGTTATTCCACCGCGATGTACCGCGACAGCGCCGCCTATCGCGCCGAGCAGGTCGCCTTCGAGCGTGACCGCGCCGCCTATGAGCGCGATCGCCGCGACTATGACCGCCGCCGCGGCGTGGGCGCCTATGACCGCCGCTATCCGACCCTGGCCGCCCGCTTCAACATCGACGGCCGCGGCTACGCCAACAACGGCTCGTACGACGCCCAGCACGAACAGTACGACCGCGATCGCGCCGACTACGAGCGCGCCCGCATCGACTATGACCGCCGCTACGGGACCGGCTCCTACGACCGCCGCTATCCCGACTACGCCACGCGCTACAGCGCGCCGTACGCCGGCAGCTACAACAGCAGCGCCAATGTCGCCTACACCGAACCCTGTCGCCAGGACGCCAAGAAGAACGCCGCCGTCGGCGGCGTGATCGGGGCCCTGGCCGGTGGTGTGGTCGGCTCCAACGCCGCCGCCCGCAACGCCAAGCCGGAAGGCACCGTGCTGGGCGCCCTGGTCGGGGCCGGCGTCGGCGCCGCCATCGGCAACGCCTCGGCCAAGTCCAAGTGCGACACGCGCGGGAGCTATTGGACCTACGAGGAAACCCAGCCCTATCGCGAAGTCGGCTACAACGGCCCGTCCTATGGCTCGCCCTCGGACCGCTGCCGCCTGGCTCCGGCCCCGACCGAATATAACGGCCGGACCGAGACCCGCTACATCCGGGTCTGCCCGGACGCCGAAGGCCGTTATCGCGTCGAAGGCTGACAGCAAGGCTGAAGGCCGTAAAACGGCCTTCAGCCAAGCTTATTTGTCGCCATCCCGACCTTTGTCGAACCGAAGCGCGACCTGTGCGTTTTGACGACAGGGACACCAACAAAAGCAATCGGAGCCCGCCATGCGCGCCCATACCAAAGCTATTCTCGTCGCCATCTCGCTCGGCTTCGCGACCTCGTCGGTGGTCGCCACCTCGGCCGACGCTCGTGAACGCTATCGCATCACGGTCTGCAAGAAGACCAAGGGCAAGAACGGCACCGTCATCGGCGGCCTCACGGGCGGCACGCTCGGCGCGGCCGTCGCCGGCAACGGCGCCAAGACCGAAGGCGCCATCCTCGGCGGCGTGGTCGGCGCAGTCGCCGGCAACCAGATCGCCAAGAAGAAGAAGTGCCACTACGAGTACCGCTACCGCTAACAGCGGTCGGTCGGACCCAACGAAACGCCCCGGTGAGAACCGGGGCGTTTTGCGTTGGACGCCCTCCCTGAAGGGGAGGATCTACGCTGCTCAGTTCACCTCGGTCTTCTTCGGAATTGGCGGCGGCAGGGGCGCGACCTTGATGCCGTCGTCGATCAGGGCCTTGGCCTCGGCGGGGGTGGCTTGGCCGTAGATGCCGCGCTCCTCGGACTTGCCCTCGTGGATGTCGCGGGCTTCCTTGGCGAAGGCGTCGCCGACATTGTCGAAATTCTCCTCGACGTGCCGGCGGACCTCGCCCATGGCGGTCATCATCATCTCGCGCATCTTCGGATCGACTGAGGGAGTCATCTTCTGGGCCTTGGTCCCGGCGACGGCGGGCGACATGATCTGCTTGCTCACGCCGCTCGAGCCACAGACCGGGCAGTCGACCAAGCCCCGCGCGCTCTGATCGTCATAGTCGGACGACGAGCCGAACCAGCCCTCGAACGCATGGGCCTGGTCGCACTGGAGCGCGTACTTGATCATGATCTGGGCTTAGGGACCGACGAAGGCGCGAGCGTTCTTGAGGGCGGGAATGGCGGCGCGCGCCTTGGCGGCGGCGTCCAGGTCGAGATCGGCCATGAGCACGCCGGGCTCGTCATGGTCAAGCTGGCCGAGGATCTCGCCCCACGGCCCGATGGCGATCGAACGCCCCCAGGTGCCGCGTCCGTCCTCGTGGAAACCGCCCTGGGCGGCGGCGATCACGAACGAGCCGGTCTCGATGGCCCGCGCCCGCAGCAGCACCTCCCAGTGCGCCTGGCCCGTCGGGCGAGTGAAGGCGGCTGGTGCGGTCAGGATGGTCGCGCCCTTCAGGGCCAGGGCCCGATGCAGGGCCGGAAAGCGCATGTCATAGCAGATAGTCAGGCCGAACACGCCCAGCGGGGTGTCGACCGTCACCGCCCTCTCGCCCGGTTCGTACGTCGCCGATTCCCGCGCGGTCTCGCCCGTCGGGAGATCGACGTCGAACATGTGCAGCTTGTCGTAGGTCGCCACGATCGCGCCGGTCGGGTCGATCACCGCCTGACGATTGGCGGCCTTGCCGTCCTCGCGCAGCACCAGGGCCGAGCCGATGTCGATCCAGACGTCCAACTCGGCGGCCAGGTCGCGCAGGCCCTGGACGACCAGATCGTCCTCCAGGCTCCGAAGAGACGGCAGCAGCCTGGTCCGGTCCTTCTGCAGCACGTTGGTGCATTCGGGCGTCAGGATGAACTGGGCGCCCTGCTCGGCGGCCTGCCGCACCATCGGCGCGACATGGGCCAGCGCCGCCTCGTGCGTCGCGGGGGTGCGGGTCTGGATCAGGCCGACGCGCAGGCTCATGCCGTGAACCCCTTAGGCGGCAAGGAGGGCGTCCAGCTTGCCCGCGCGATCCAGGGCCAGCATGTCGTCGCAGCCGCCGATGTGCTGCTCGCCGACGAAGATCTGCGGGAAGGTGGTGCGGCCCGAGCGGTCCATCATTTCCTGGCGCAGCTTGGGGTCCATGCCGGCTTCGATCTCGGTGAAGTCGGCGTTCTTTTCGCCCAGCACCTTCAGGGCGCGGGCGCAGTAGCCGCAGAACGGACGGGTGTAGATAGTGACGTGAGCCATGAGTTCCTGAATCTCCTTGGTCCTCATATAGGACGCGCTTGCATTTCTGTAACGCGCGCGACCACGGCGAGTGTCACTTCCGCCGCGCCGGCCGCCAACAATGCCCGCGCGCAGCCCTCCGCCGTCGCGCCCGTGGTCAGGACGTCGTCGACCAGCACGATCCGCCGGCCGATCACCCGATGGCGGCGCGCCTCGGGCACGGCGAAGGCGGCGGCGACGTTGCGACGACGGCCCGAGGCCGACTTGCCGCCCTGGCTGACCGTGTCGCGCTGGCGAATGAGCGCGTCGGGCAGGTAGGCGACGCCGCTGACACGGGCCAGGGGCCGGGCGATTTCGGCGGCCTGGTTGTAGCGGCGGCGCAGCAGGCGGCCTGGGTGCATCGGCACCGGCGCGATGGCGTCGGCCTCCTCCAGCAGCGGCGCGGCGGCGCGCGACAGCCAGCGGGCGAAGAGACCTGACAGGTCCGTGCGATCGGCGTGCTTCAGCTTCAGGATCAGGTCGCGCGAGTGCTCGTCATAGACGCAGGCCGCCCGCGCGCGTCCGAACGCTCGGGGCCTGGCCAGGCACAGCACGCAGCGCTCGACCGTCCCGCTGTCGAACGGCATGGCCGCGCCGCAGCCGTCGCAGACCGGATCGTCGAGAAAGGTGATGCGGCTCCAGGCTCCGGCGGTCAGTCCGCCGCTCAGCGCCGGCCCGCCGTCGAAGGCGCGGGGCGGCAGGACGAGGTCCAGAAAGCCTCTTCCGAGACCCAATAGACGCGGCCCCGCTTTCCATAACGGTTCGGAATCGCCATGTTCCGCGCGCATGACCGCCTCGCCCCTCCTTTTCGACCGCGCCCTTCTGAAGGCCCGGCTCGACCGCGCCGCGCCCGACTACGCCAGCGCCGACTTCCTCAAGCGCCGCGTGGCCGAGGATGTCGTCATGCGGCTGGAGACGATCCTGCGACGCTTTCCGGTCGCCGTCGATCTCGGAAGCCGAAACGGCGCTTTCTCGCAGGCCCTGGCCGAGAGCGACGCGGCCGAGAAGATCGACGTGCTGTTCCAGGCCGACCTGTCGGCGCGGATGCTGGGCGCGGGGAACGGCCTGAAGGTCGTGGCCGACGAGGAGCGCCTGCCGTTCGGCGACGCCACCCTGGATCTGGTCGCCTCGACCCTGTCGCTGCATTGGACCAATGACCTGGTCGGGGCGCTGATCCAGATCCGCCGGGCGCTGCGGCCCGATGGCCTGTTCATCGGCGCGATCTTCGGCGGGGCCACCCTGACCGAGCTGCGCCAGGTGCTGCTGCAGGCCGAGGACGAGGTCAGCGGCGGCGCGGCGTTCCGCGTCTCGCCCTTCGCCGACGCCATCGACGCGGCGGGCCTGCTGCAGCGGGCCGGCTTCGCCCTGCCGGTGGCGGACGTGGACCGGGTGAAGGTGCGCTACGGCCATCCGATCGAACTGCTGCGCGACCTGCGCAGGATGGGCGAGACCAGCGTGCTGCTGGACCGCTCGCGCAAGCCGCTGAGCCGGCGGGTGCTGATGCGGGCCATGGAGCTCTATGTCGAGCGCTTCGCCGAGCCCGACGGCCGCGTTCCGGCCACCTTCGAGATCGTGGCCGTCACCGGTTGGGCCCCGCACGACAGCCAGCAAAAACCCCTGCGCCCCGGCTCGGCCAAGATGCGCCTGGCCGATGCCCTGGGAACGACCGAACAGCCGACGGGCGAGAAGCCGGTCTAGCCCAGCAGCTTCTCGCCGAGCGCCCGGCGCAGGCGAGCGGCGTCCTCGGGGCTGAGCGCGCCCAGCATGCCCTGACGCTCGAGCGGCAGGTGGCCGACGGCCGCGTCGGGGTCGCCGAAGACATAGTGGTCGAACGCCGCCTTCCAGGCCGAGCGATGGGTCTCCGGCAGAGCGCGCAGGGCCAGCACCGCGTGCAGGAAGGCGTCATAGGCCGCGCCGCGTCCCTGGGCCGGCGCCGACCACCAGTAGTTGGCCAGCACATTGACCGGCGCCAGCGAGCGCACGTGGTGCCACCACAGATAGGGGATATAGAGCGCGTCGCCCGGCTCCAGCTCGGCGACCAGGGCGACCTCGAGCGCCTTGGCGAAGCGGGGATATTTCTCGAAATCGGGATCGTCGAACGACACCAGGCTGATCGGCGGACCGCCCGGGGTGCGCTCGAACGGGCCGATATAGAGATCCTTGACGCTTTCCGGCGGGAACAGGGTGAAGCGCCGGCGGCCGGCCACCACACAGGCCAGGTTCTCGTAGGGGTCCTGATGGGCGGCGACGATCACGCGGTTGCCGATCCACAGCCGAGCCTCAACCGACGGCTCCAGCAGCGGATTGGCGTTGGCGGCGCAGAAGCCCGGCAGGTGCCGCTCGGCGGGGATCGACTGGATGGCCAGGCCCAGGGGCCGGGGCTCGGACCTCTGGGCCAGCAGCAGGTCGAAACTCTTGTCGAGATGGGCCGCGCCGCTGCCGAAGTTCAGGCCCGACAGGTCGTCGTTATAGAAGAAGCGCCCGCCGGCCTGCGGCTCGGCGACGAAGGCGGTGACGGGCTCGTGCCGGTCGAAGCTGGACAGATGGGCGAACAGGGCCTCGTCGCCTTGGCGCGCCGCCTGCACCGCGGGCCAGTCCGACACCAGGCCGCGCAGGATCACGGGCTGGCCGGCCGGGACGATGTCGTTGTGGAATTGCTCCGAACTCACGGCGCTGAGTTCACGCGGGGACTTGGCCGTGTGGGTCATGGGCTGACCATAGCCGCCGGCCGCGCAGGTCGTCTCGAACGAAATCGGCGCGGGAGCTAGCTGCCGCCGATGGCGGTCGAGGCCTTGCCGAAGGCGGTGTTCATCTTGTTGCCGATAGCCGTCAGGGCGACGATCAGGGCCACGCAGATGCAGGCCACCATGATCCCCAGCTCGACGGCGGTGGCGCCGCGTTCGTCGCGCCAGAAGGCGCTCAGAGCAGATCGCGCAGCCACGCCACGAGCGGGATGTCCGCCGGCGGCATCGGATAGTCCGCGAGCTTGTCTGGCTTCACCCATGCCATGGCCTCGTGTTCCTTGCGCGTGACCAGGCCCTCCCAGCGGCGCAGCAGATAGAGTGGCATCAGGAGGTGAAAGGACTCGTAACTGTGGGATGCAAAAACGAACGGCGCCAGGCAGGCTTGCGCGACCTTGATCCCCAACTCCTCGTCGAGTTCGCGGATCAGGCACTGCTCCGGGGTCTCGCCGGGCTCGACCTTGCCGCCGGGAAACTCCCACAGTCCCGCCAGCGACTTGCCCTGCGGGCGTTGGCAGATCAGCACCCGGCCGTCGACATCGATCAGGGCGGCGGCGGCGACGAGGACGGTGGGCTTGGTCATGAAACCGGGTTTGGCGCGACCGCGCCACCTTGGCAACCCGTGTGGCGTAAAGGCTTGCCGGGGCCTCGCCCTTGACTTCGCACCTGCAATAAACGATATGGGCCCTGCGTCCATGGACGCTATCGGCGCTCCAGCCGCGTGAGGGTCCCTTTCGGACCAGCCTGTCGAGCGCCCTGAAACTTATCATAGACCGCCCGGGCCACGCGGGGCGCTCCCCAACCGACCCGTCCCATGGACGAGCCGCGCGAGGACCGCGCGCGCCGTCATGCGGCTTTGTCTGAAAGACACCCGACTTGACTCAATTTTCCGATCTCGGCCTCGCCAAACCCATTCTCAAGGCGCTGACCGACAAGGGCTACACCACCCCTACCCCGATCCAGGCCCAGGCCATTCCGATCGTGATGCAGGGCCGCGACCTGCTGGGCATCGCCCAGACCGGCACCGGCAAGACCGCCGCCTTCGCCCTGCCGATCCTGCACCGCCTGGCGGAAGACAAGCGCCCCGCCCCGCGTCGCGGCTTCCGCTGCCTGGTGCTGTCGCCGACCCGCGAACTGGCCACCCAGATCGCCGACAACTTCAAGGCCTACGCCGCCCACCTCGGCCTGACCGTCGCCACCGTGTTCGGCGGCGTGAAGTACGGCCCGCAGATGAAGGCCCTGGCGGCCGGCGTCGACGTGGTCGTGGCCACCCCGGGCCGCCTGATGGACCACCTGGGCGAAAAGAGCGCCACCCTGGGCGGCGTCGAGATCTTCGTCCTCGACGAAGCCGACCAGATGCTGGACCTGGGCTTCGTGGTGCCGATCCGCAAGATCGCCAGCCAGCTGCCCAAGGAACGCCAGAACCTGTTCTTCTCGGCCACCATGCCCAGCGAAATCGGCAAGCTGGCCGGTGAGCTGCTGAAGAACCCGGCCCAGGTGTCGATCACCCCACAGGCCACGACCGTCGAGCGCATCGAGCAGTCGCTGATCTTCATCGAAGCCCAGCGCAAGCGTCCGCTGCTGGCCGAACTGCTGGCCGACAACGCCGTCGAGCGCTCGATCGTCTTCACCCGCACCAAGCGCGGCGCCGACCGGGTGGCCAAGTACCTGGTCGCCAGCGGCATCGAAGCCGCCGCCATCCACGGCGACAAGACCCAAGGCCAGCGCGAACGCGCCCTCGCCGCCTTCAAGGCCGGGCAGGTCAAGGCGCTGATCGCCACCGACATCGCCGCGCGCGGCATCGACGTCAACGACATCAGCCACGTGTTCAACTTCGAGCTGCCCAACGTGCCGGAGTCCTACGTCCACCGCATCGGCCGGACCGCCCGCAAGGGCAAGGACGGCATCGCCATCAGCTTCTGCTCGGACGACGAACGCACCCTGCTGCGCGACATCCAGAAGGCCACGCGCCAGACCATCCCGTCGTTCGACCGCCGCAACGACAAGAGCCTAGCGGCCGCCGCGGCCGTGGCCGACAAGCTGGCTCCGCCGGAGAAGTACGTCGATCCGCGCCGCGCTGACCCGCGCAACAACGTCCCCTCGGAACTGCGTCGCCAGCGCAACCGTCCCGCCAAGAGCGGCGGCGGCAATGGCGGCGGCCAGGGCCGTAACGGCGGCGGTCGCAACGGCGGCCAGAACGCCTCGGCCCAGAACGCCCAGGCCAAGCCGGCCGGCGGCGACTTCCGCGGCCCCAAGCGTGGCGGCGGCGCCGCGCCGGCCGAGAAGCGCTGGAACCCGATCGACTAAATGCTCAAAATGAGTACGTCGCTTTAAACAAGCGACATCTCATGTGACTGAATTGACGGCCATTTTCACGCGCAGGCGTGGAAATGGCCGTTTTTTCGTCCGCAAGCTGAACTTGTCGCAGGGTCTGCCCGTTGGGTCCGCCAGACAGCGCTTGAAACCACGTTCGCTATGAGGTTCAGGTAGCTTTGGGGGCCGGTCCGCACGCCGGCTGGAGGGGACATCCGGATGGCGGAGGGACAGCCGCGCGCCGCACCGACGCTGACCAGGATCGCTGGGGGCGAGATGAGCGAACGCGTGCGCGCGTTCGACTGGTCCAAGACGCCCTTGGGTCCGATAGACGCCTGGTCGCCCAGCCTGAAGCTGGCCGTGGACATGATCCTGGCCACCAATTTCCCCATGGCCCTGCGCTGGGGTCCTGAGCTCTGCCTGATCTATAATGACGCCTACGCGCCGTCGCTGCACGACCGGCACCCGCGCGCCCTGGGCATGCCGTTCTCGCAGCACTCGGCCGACTTCCAGGCCAGCCTCAAGTCGACCCACGACGACATCATGTCGGGCGCCAGCGGCGGCTACGCCTTTGAGAAGCTGCCCCTGAAGCTGCGACGCGACGGCGACGCCAAGTCGCGCATCGGCCACTTCACCATCAGCTACAGCCCCATTCCCGACGCCACGGCGCCGAACGGCGTCGGCGGGGTGCTGGTCACCGCCGTGGAGATCACCGAGGCCGTCGAGACCGAGAAGGTGCTGCGCGACACCGAGAAGCGCTATCGCCTGGCCATCGAGGCGGCCGGCGGCATCGGGGCCTGGGACTGGGACATCCAGGCCAACAAGGTCTATTGCGACGCCGCCTACGCCGCCCTGCACGCCCTGTCGCCGGACTACGCCCAGGCCGGCCTGCCGGTGCAGAGCTTCACGCCGGCCGTCCATCCCGAGGACCGCGACCGCATCCGCGACATCAGCCTGGCGGCCATGGAGACCGGCGGCGACTTCTGCGACGAGTACCGTCTGATCCAGGCCGATGGCTCGATCCGCTGGGTCTATACGCGCGGCAGCTGCTTCCTGGACGCCGAGGGCAAGCCCTCGCGCAACACCGGCGTGGTGCTGGACATCACCGAGCGCAAGGCCGTCGAGGCCGCCCTGCTGGCCGCCCAGGCCGACCTGGACCTGGCCGTCGACGCCGCCCGCATGGGCCGCTGGGATCACAATCCTGACGCCGGCAAGCGGTTCTGGGACAAGCGCGCGCGCCGGATCTTCGGCCTCCGCGACGAGGACGAGAACACCTACGAGACCTACACGCGGCTGATACACCCCGACGACAAGCCCGGCATGGAGGCGGCGATCGCCGCGGCCATGGACCCGACCGGCGACGGCAAGATCAACCACGAATACCGCATCTATCGCCTCGACGACGGCGCGTTGCGCTGGATCGAGACCTTCGGCCGGGCCTATTTCGACGGCGGCGCCTGCACCCGCTTCGTGGGCGTGGTCTCCGATGTCACCGACCGCAAGGAAGCCGAGGCCCACCTGCTGCGTCAGGAAGAGACCCTGCGCCTGGCCATCGACGCGGCCGACGTCGGGGTGTGGGAATTGAACATCGAGACCAACAGCTTGACCTGGTCGGACCGTTGCTACGCCATGTTCGGGGTCGCCCCCGACGAGCCCGTGACCACGGAAGACTTCTACGACCGTCTGCATCCAGACGATCGCGAGAGCGCCCGGCGTTCGATCGCCCAGGCCCTGGACCCGAGCATCCGCGCCGACTACGCCATCGAGTTCCGCGCCATCGGCCGCGACGACGGGGTCGAGCGCTGGATCGGCGCCAAGGGCCAGGCCTTCTTCTCGCCCGACGGCAAGGCCACGCGGCTGCTGGGCGCCACCGTCAACATCACCGACCGCAAGCGGGCCGAAACCCATCTGCGGCTGCTGGTCAACGAGCTGAACCACCGGGTCAAGAACTCACTGGCCACCATCCAGGCGATCGCCGCCCAGAGCTTCAACGCCTCGCGGTCCCTGCCCCAGGCGCAGGAGGCCTTCACCAGCCGCATCGTCGCCCTGGCCGAGGCCCACGACCTGCTGACCCGCGAGAACTGGGAAGGCGCCGAGCTGCACGACATCGCCTCGCGTCTGGCCCTGCTGCACGGCGGCGGGGCGCGGTTCGAGCTGACCGGCCCGTCGATCCGGCTGTCGCCGCGCACGGCCCTGTCGCTGTCGATGGCCCTGCACGAACTGGCCACCAACGCCGTCAAATACGGGGCCCTCTCGGTCCCCGAAGGCCGGATCGTCGTCAGCTGGGACCTGGCGCCCGGCCCCGGCGCCGAGCGGCTGGACCTGACCTGGACCGAACGCGGCGGCCCGGTGGTCAAGCCGCCGTCCAGCCGCGGCTTCGGCTCGCGCCTAATCGAACGCGGCCTCGCGGCGGAACTGTCGGGCGAGGCCTCCATCCAGTTCGAACCCGACGGCGTGGTCTGCAAGATCCGAGCGCTGCTGGACGCTTAGGACGCTGCCCTGAGCACTGTTCCGATCTGCTCGTCCGTACGCCGTAGCGCCATCATCAGCGCGCCGGCGACGATCAGCGGCAGCAGGCCCCAGGTCACGAGGCCCGCCACGGTCAGGCTGGTCGCGCCGGCCAGCAGCATGGCGATGAAGATCTCGGCCAGGGTGGCGAACCACGAGGCGCCGCGACGGCGGCGGAAGTCGGCGCGCTTGCCGGGCTTCTGGTGCCAGACATTGATCAGGCCGCAGCACCAGGCCGAC
Source organism: Caulobacter sp. GW821-FHT10F06 (assembly GCF_058809215.1). NCBI lineage: Bacteria > Pseudomonadati > Pseudomonadota > Alphaproteobacteria > Caulobacterales > Caulobacteraceae > Caulobacter > Caulobacter sp. GW821-FHT10F06. Next base: position 180,468 of record NZ_JBXASK010000004.1, read on the forward strand.
AGGCCCGCGCCGATGGCGGTGACCAGACCCGTCAAGGGCGCGAGCCAGGTCAGGCCGATGATGGGCAAAGCCAGCAGCACGGCCACGGGGATCAGGGCGGCGGCCAGCTTGGCGCGACGCAGGGTGGCGGTCGAGGCGGGCGAGACGGCCAGCAGGTCGGGGGTGTCCTCGGCCGACAGGGTGATCCAGGCCAGGCTTCCAGCCACCTGTCCGGCCAGGAAGACCACGACGCCCGCGCCGCCGGCCAGGGCGCTGGACTGGCCGTGCGAGGCCGAGCGCACCAGCATCAGCGACACCGGGATCAGATAGAGCACCCGCAGCAACACCTGCGACAGCAGGGTGGCGTCGCGGCCGATCAGCCGCAGCTCCTTGCGCACCGTGGCCCGGAAAGCGCCGACGGCGAAGGCCGCGACCGGCTTGGACAGACCGGGCGACCGCCGGGTCGACGCCCCTTGCGCGGCGGCGGCGGAGTCGGAGAACCGGCGGCCCAGGGTCTGGGCGGCCAGCCAGAACAGCGCCACGCCGATCGCCAGCAGGCCTAGCAGCGGCAGGGGCTGACCGATCATGGCCCGCAACGGCAGGCTGGCGGCCGGCGGCGGGGCCAGGCGTCCGCTCGTGGCCTCGTGGGCGATCTGGGCGTAGAGGGTCTCGCTGGCGGCCTTGCCCATCAGGTTGCGGGCCTGGCTGGCCAGGAAGAAGGCCGCGCCGACCAGGGCGGCCAGCACCTGGGCCACGGTGCGCGTGCGGCGCGGGCCGATCAGGGCGAACAGGGCCATGGCCAGGGACAGCCCGGCCGCCGTGGCGATCAGGGCCAGGGCGATCAGCACCCCGAACACGCCGATCCAGCCGGGATGGCCGTAGAGCACCGACGGCAGCAGGATCGGCGTCGCGAAGATCAGGAAGATCGTCGCCACATTGGCCGCCAACCCGATCGCCCGCACCAGCAGCACCTTGGCCGGGGCGATCGGCGAGGAGAACAGCAGGTCCAGGTCGCCTCGCTCGTACAGGGCCTCGGCCGACGCCCCCAGGGTCTGGGACAGCATCAGGGTGAAGACCACCGCGCAGGCCAGGTCGGCCAGCACCACGGCGAGCGGGACGATCGGGATCTCGTGGCCATGCACGCCCAGGGCCAGGAACACGCCGCCGACGCAGGCGAAGGCGAACAGGATCACAAGGCCGATCAGGCCGCCCGCGCCCTTGCCGACCCGACCGGCGCGATAGCCGCGCCACCCCAGGCGCATCTCGTGGGCCAGCAGCCAGGCGGCGCCGGCGGGCTTGAACAGGCTCACGCGGGCAGGCCTTCGGCGGTCAACTGCAGGAAGAGATCCTCGAGCGTGGAATCGCCCGACGCGCCGCCGGTCTGGGCGCGCAGCTCGTCCAGCCGGCCCTCGGCCAGCAGCTTGCCGCCGGCGATGATGCCGATGCGGTCGGCCATCCGCTCGGCCACCTCGAGGATGTGGGTGGTCAGGATCACCGTACCGCCGGCGTCGACGCGAGCCTGCAGCATGTCCTTGACCAGGCGCGCGGCGGCGGCGTCCAGGCCGGTCAGGGGCTCGTCGAGGATCAGCAGCTTGGGATCGTGGATCAGGGCCCCGGCCAGGGCGACCTTCTGCTTCATGCCGCGCGAGAAACCCTCGCAGCGGCGGCGGGCCTCGTCGGCCAAACCCAGCTGGCTCAGCAGCTGTTCGGCGCGAGTCTTGGCCAGGGTCGGGTCGACGTTCCAGAGGCCGGCGACGAACTCCAGATATTCCAGGGGGCTGAGGCGGTCATAGATCATCGCCTCGTCCGGAGCCCAGGCGATCACCGCCTTGGCCGCCGACGGGTCCTTGCGAGCGTCGATGCCGAACACGCTGATCTCGCCGCTGTCGGGCTGGGTCAGGCCGGCGACCATCCGCAGAGTGGTGGTCTTGCCGGCGCCGTTGGGCCCCAGCAGCGCGTAGAGCTCGCCCGCATGGACGGTCAGGTCGAGATTGGACACGGCGGGCTTGGAGAAGGCCTTGTTCAGGCCCCTGACGATCAAAGCTTCGGTCACGCGTCATCCCCCCGCTACTGCAGGGGCATGTGAACGTGATTGGGGGGTTAGGTTCAAGTCGGCACTTGCCCCCTACGGATCGCTTCGCGATCGTCTTCCCCCATAGGGGGAAGATGAGGCGCAGGCGCGGAGGGGGCGAGCCCGCCGCTGCCTAGAACTTCGTCTTGCAGCCTTGCTTGTAGTGCACGCCGCGCAGGAAGCCGCGACGGGCCAGACCGGCGTCGACCACCGCGTTCATGTGCCGGTCGGCCGGGGCCGCGCCGGTCATTTCGCGCACCAGGCTGCGGAACGGGATGATGCTGTTGATGAGGGTCTTGCCGCCGGCCTCGGCCAGCTTGCCGGCGCGGTTTTCGCTATACGAGCCGCCGACCGAATAGTCCGGGCCCAGCACCTCGCTGAGCTTGCGCACCTCGCCCGACAGCTGGACGCAGGTCTTCAGGCCCTTGAGGCTGTAGGGATCGGACAGGGCCTTTTCCAGGATCGGCGGGATCTCGCGCTTGGACATGCCCACGTCGCGGGCCGGCTGCGAGCCGATGTCCACGGCCTTCTTGCGGGTCTCGCCCCAGCGCGAGGTCTCGGGTTCGACCTTGGCCGGCTCGGCCGGTTTCTTCGTCGGACCGGTCTGGGCCTGGGCCACGCCGGCCAGAGACAGCACCGCCGCCACGATCGCCGCCTTACGTCCGAAATTGGAAACGCTCATGGGATCCCCCTACGCCGTCACAGATGAACACCGATAAGGAACGGCAAGCTTGGCAACAGGTTCCATCCTGGCTCGCACGTGCGAGAAACATCTAGTTCGGCGCGGCGGACAACTCCAGGTCGAAGGCCGCGTTCAGGGCGTCGTCGTCGGCCACCACCCCGCCCAAGGCGCTGTCCAGCAAGCCTTCCAGCGCCGACCACACGAAGGCCTGTTGCTCCAGGACGGCGGGCAGACTCTCGGCCTCGAAGCCCGGATAGAGGTCCTCGATCAACCATAGGCCGGTATGCGGATCGAAGCCGAAGCGGCTGCCGATCAGCCGGAACTGGGCGCGCGCCAGGGTCTCGAACAGGGCGTCCAAGGTGCGGGCGCGATCCAGGTCCTCGCCGTCCAGCACCTGGCAGCGCACCTGCAGCCAGCCGTTCTCGGGCAGCAGGTAGAACGCCCCGCCGTCCTCGGCGCCGGAAACCTCCAGGCCGTTGTCGATCTCGGCGACGACATAGCCGGCCTCGCGGCAGGCCTCGGCGACGTCGTCGAGGCTGAAGGGGTGGGTGTCGCGGGTCATGGCGGATCCGATCATCGTTGTGGCGATGGCATACCGCCTGGCGCCCTTCGCCGCCATGGCGTCGCACGCACGGGTTCGCGTCCTCGCCGATTTTTCACCGGCGAGCGTGGGGAGGCGGCGGAGCGTCCGGGCCAGGCCCGGATGAGTGATAGGGGAGTACCGTTTCGGCTTGAGCCGGAGCGCTCCGCGCGATCGTTATCCGATGAGCCCTCGGGGCGCGGGGTCTTAACCCGCTCCCGACTGAGAGGCCCTCGGCGGGCGGAAGGGAAGCGACCCTTCCGGACCGCGCGGGCGATTTCAGCCCGCGCCTGGAGCGCTCGCCGCCGTCGCCGAAGGAGGCTCCCGGATCGGCAACGGTATGAACCGCCAGCCTCCTCGGAAGCCGACTTCGCCACACCGATCCCGCCGGGCCCCTCAGGCAACCGCGCCGAACACGACCCGCTCGACCGCCCCCGCCACCAGTCAGGTCGCCAGCTGGACGGCCTCCCCAGCGGCGGGCCGAGGAGAAGTCTACGGGCGGTTCTGGGAGCGAGGCGTCGATTTTGCAGCGTGACGCTGGACCGCTACGTCAGGCGATTGAAATCGTTGAGCTCGAGGAGCCGCTATGCTCGTGGCGGCGTGGGGACAGCCGCCGACAACAGAAGCTTTGGAGGTCTGCGATGGGTGGGTTTGGGAAGTTCTCCGCGCTTCAAATAAACCTCCGTCATTCCGGGCCTTGTGCCCGGAACCCCTCGTTCAGCTTGCACGTGAAGCGCCAGCGGCGTGCTGAGCACGCCGCCCCTCCCGCACCTGCGGTGGACAGAGGGGTCCCGGGCACAAGGCCCGGGATGACGTGTGTTTTTAGCGAAGGCTTCAACGCCAAACGTCCGCATAGGGTCGGGTGCGGAAACGAGGGCGTGGCCCGAAACCGGACCTTGGTCGCCATGCGGGTCAGCGGACGGGGCGAAGGTCTGTCCTGGTGGGATGGACCGGATCGTCCCGCCGTTACCGCGCTCAGCGCCGCCGGCTTCACCCGGTCGATCGACACGATGTGTTGGCCAGCTTGGGCCGGGGCCGCTTCGCCCTAGCTGCGGTAATCGCCGTTGATCGCCACGTACTGCTTGGTCAGGTCGCAGGTCCAGACCGTGGCCGAGCCCTTGCCGACGCCGACGTCGACGCTGACCTCGAACTCGGCCTTCTTGACGTAGGCGCTCATGGCCGCCTCGTCGTACTCGGCCGAGACCAGGCCGTCGCGAGCGGCGTAGAGGTCGCCGAACTTGACGCTGATGCGCTCGCGCGCCACCGGCTCGTCGGCGCGGCCCACGGCCATGACGATGCGGCCCCAGTTGGCGTCCTCGCCGGCGAAGGCGGTCTTGACCAGAGGGCTTTCGGCGATGGTGCGGGCGATCTTGCGGGCGCTGGCCGGGCTCTCGGCGCCGTTGACGGTGATCTTGACGAACTTGGTCGCGCCTTCCCCGTCACGCACAAGCTGAAGCGCCAGGTCCAGGAGCACCGCTTCCAGCTTCTCGCGGAAGTCGGCCAGGCGCTTGTCGCCGGCGCGGTGGATCTTGGGCGCGGTCGACTGGCCGGTGGCGAACAGCAGCAGGGTGTCGTTGGTCGAGCGGTCGCCGTCCACCGTCACGCAGTTGAACGTCGTGCGGGTATAGAGGCTGACCAGGGTCTGCAGGGCGGCGGGCGCGATGGCCGCGTCGGTGGCCACGAAGGCCAGCATGGTGGCCATGTCGGGCGCGATCATGCCCGAGCCCTTGGTGACGCCGGCGATCTTCACCTCGTGACCGTCGATCAGGGCCGTGGCGTAGGCGCCCTTCGGGAAGGTGTCGGTGGTCATGATCGCCTGGCCGGCCTGAGCCCAGGCGTCGGCGGTCAGGCGGGTCTCCACCTCAGGCAGGCGGGCGGTGATCTTGGCGTCGTCCAGGATGACGCCGATGACGCCGGTCGAGGCCATCATCACGTCGCGCTGGCGGCAATCGAAGCGCTTGCCCACGGCCGTGGCCACGCGGCGCACCGCGTCGGCGCCCGGCTTGCCGGTGAAGCTGTTGGCGCAGCCGGCGTTGACCACCAGGGCCCGCACGTCGGCGCCGCCCGTGGCGGCCAGCTGGCGCTTGCACCAGTCGACCGGCGCCGAGCCGACGCCGTGGCGGGTGAAGACGCCGGCCGCCGAGGTGCCCTCGGCGAAGCGCATCAACAGCAGGTCCTCGCGCTCGTGCTTGTAGAAGCCCGCGCGGCCGGTGGCGATCTCGACGCCGGCGATCGGCGGGATATGCGGGAAAGGCACGGCCAGGGGCGAGATCGCCAGGCCCGGCTTGCCCGGCGCGGCGGCGGCCTTCTTGGTCGAGGCAGGAGCCTTGGCCGCCTCGTCGGACGTGAACGCCCGGCCGGCGCGCTTGAGGGCCGAGGTCAGGGGATCGACCAGGGCGCGTTCCAGCGTATGGCCCACGCGTTCGACGGCGCCTTCGGGCGCGGCGGAATCGGTCTTGTCGGTCTTGGTCGTCTTGCGAGCCATGGGCGAGCCTTGGATCCTGGAAGTCTATTTCTTTTGCGGCGCGGGGGCCGGAGCGGGCGCGGAGGCCGGCGCGGAGCCTTGCAGCTCCGGCGGGGCCGAGGCCGGCTCCTGCGGCGCGCCGGGCACGTCCTGGGCCTTGCCGGTCAGCATGTCGACCTTGGCCCCGCCGCGCAGCTTCTCCAGCAGGTCGCGGACCTGATCATAGGTCAGGAAGCGGACGATCTGCGGACGGGCGGCCTCCAGCGTGATCGGCTCTTCCATGCGCTTGTCCTCGACGCGCAGCACGGCCCAGCCGCCCTCGGTGGCGAAGGGACCGACCAGCTGGCCCTTCTGGGCGTCCTTCAGGGCGCCGGCATAGGCCTCGGGCATCACGTCGACGGTGAAGTAGCCCAGATCGCCGCCGTTGAAGCGGGTGGCCTGGTCGGTGGAGCGCTCCATGGCCAGGGCGTCGAACGACGCGCCGCTGGCCAACAGCTTCTTGATGCTCTCGGCCTCGGCCTGGTTGGCCACCAGGATCTGGCGGGCGCGGATCTCCTCGGAGCGCTTGGACAGCTTCTGCTGCTCGGCGTAGAGGCGGCGGATGGCGTCTTCGTTGACGGCCTTTTCGACCACGCTCTCGACCAGCATGTCGCCCAGGATGCGCTCGCGGGCGGCGGCCAGGCGGCGCTGCGCCACCGGATCCTTGTCCAACTTGCGTTTCAGGGCCTCGGCGGCCAGCAGCTTCTGGTCGATCACCTCGTCCAGGCGCTGGCGGAACAGCTCGCTGGAGATGTCCAGCGGTTCGCCCTCGCTGATCAGGCCCTGCGCCACGGCCTCGCGCTTGACGTCGGAGGCCCAGACATTGTGGCCGTTGACGCGCGCGACGGCGGTGTCGCCCGGCTCGGGCGGCTTCTCGGCGCTCTTGTTCTGACCGCAGGCGGCCAGCACCAAGGCGGCGGCCACGGCGATCCAGACGCGAGTATGGGCAGGTTTCGTCAAGACGGATCTCCGCACAGGTCGTGGCTCGGCTCTAGCGTGGTTTCGGCCCCAGGGGAATGCAACTCGGGCGCTTCTACCAGAAGGCTTTCCGCGAAATTGGGGCGGGGCGGCCACAGAAGTCGAAGAGAGTCGGAAACCTTGGCCTTCGCCACGCTCTATAAGGGGCGCTCGCGTTGACACTGACATGACCGCTGCTTAAGTCTCGCGCGCGCTCAAAGGGCCGAAATAGTCGTGCTGGGAAATGACCTTGCACGATCGCCAACGCCCGGAACGCATAACACTTCACCGGAATTTCGACTTCATGCTCGGCTTCGCCAAAAAGCTTTTCGGCTCTTCCAACGATCGCAAGGTCAAGACGCTGACCGCCCGGGTGGCGAAGATCAACGCCCTGGAGCCTGAATACGCCGCGCTCTCCGACGAGGCCCTGAAGGCCAAGACCGACGAGTTCAAGGCCCGCCTGGAAAAGGGCGAAACCCTCGACGACATCCTGCACGAAGCCTTCGCCGCCGTGCGCGAGGCCGGCAAGCGCGTGCTGGGCATGCGCCACTTCGACGTCCAGCTGGTGGGCGGCATGGTGCTGCACTTCGGCGGCATCTCGGAAATGCGCACCGGCGAAGGCAAGACCCTGGTCGCCACCCTGCCGACCTATCTGAACGCCCTGGCGGGCAAGGGCGTCCACGTCATCACCGTCAACGACTACCTGGCCAAGCGCGACGCCGAGTGGATGGGCCAGCTCTACAACTTCCTGGGCCTGAGCTACGGCGTCATCGTCAACGGCCTCAGCCAGGGTGAGCGTCAGCGCGCCTACCGCAGCGACATCACCTACGGCACCAACAACGAGTTCGGCTTCGACTATCTGCGCGACAACCTCGTCTACAGCGTCGAGGAAATGGTCCAGCGCGGCCACCACTTCGTCATCGTCGACGAGGTGGACTCGATCCTGATCGACGAAGCCCGCACCCCGCTGATCATTTCGGGCCCGACCGAGGACCGCAGCGAGCTCTACAAGACCATCGACGTCCTGATCAAAGAGATGATCAAGGACAAGACCACCTACGACCACGACGAGAAGCAGAAGCAGGTCATCCTCACCGAGGAAGGCCAGGAGCGCATCGAAGAGATCCTGATGTCGGGCGGCCACCTGGCCGAGGACACCGCCGGCCTCTATGACGCCGCCAACATCTCGATCGTCCACCACGTCAACCAGGCCCTGCGGGCCAACGTGCTGTACACGCGCGACAAGGACTACATCGTCAAGGGCGACGAGATCGTCCTGATCGACGAGTTCACCGGCCGCATGATGACCGGCCGCCGCCTGTCGGAAGGCCTGCACCAGGCCATCGAGGCCAAGGAAGGCGCCGCCATCCAGCCCGAGAACCAGACCCTGGCCTCGGTGACCATCCAGAACTACTTCCGCCTCTATACGAAGCTGTCGGGCATGACCGGCACGGCCTCGACCGAGGCCCAGGAATTCGACGACATCTACAAGATGGGCGTCTCGGAAATTCCCACCAACCGCAACATCCAGCGCATCGACGACGACGACGAGGTCTATCGGACCGAGGCCGAGAAGAACCAGTCGATCCTCAAGCAGATCGCCGACTGCCACATGCGCGGTCAGCCGATCCTGGTCGGCACCGTGTCGATCGAGAAGTCCGAAGAGCTGTCCAAGCTGCTGGCCACCTACGCCTGGGAGCGTGACGGCAAGAAGCAGAAGGGCATTCCGCACCAGGTGCTGAACGCCCGCTTCCACGAGCAGGAAGCCGGCATCGTCGCCGACGCGGGCGTGCCCGGCGCGGTGACCATCGCCACCAACATGGCCGGCCGCGGCACCGACATCCAGCTGGGCGGCAATGTCGACATGCGCCTGGCCAGCTGGAAGCAGCAGCAGAAGGGCCTGGGCCTGGCCATCGACCCGGCCGACGAGATCGCCCAGCGCGTGGCGCTGGAAGCTGAGATCGCCGAGGCCAAGAAGCAGGCGCTGGACGCCGGCGGCCTGTTCGTGCTGGGCACCGAACGCCACGAAAGCCGCCGTATCGACAACCAGCTGCGCGGCCGCACCGGCCGTCAGGGTGACCCGGGTCGTTCGAAGTTCTTCCTGTCGTGCGAGGACGACCTGCTGCGCATCTTCGCCGGCGAGCGCCTGGACGCGATCATGCGCACCTTCGGCGTCCAGGAAGGCGAGGCGATCACCCACAAGTGGCTGAACAACGCCATCGCCACCGCCCAGAAGCGCGTCGAGCAGCGCAACTACGAGATCCGCAAGAACCTCCTGAAGTACGACGACGTCGTCAACGACCAGCGCAAGGCCGTGTTCGAGCAGCGCCAGGAGTTCATGGAGGCCACCGACCTCTCCGACATCATCCACGAGATGCGCCATGACGTGGTCGACGACCTGGTCCTGCGCCACCTGCCGCCCAAGGCCTATGCCGAGCAGTGGGACATCGAGGGCCTGACCGAGCGGGTGAAGTCGATCTTCGGCCTGGACCTGCCCCTGGCCGAGTGGGCCGCCGAGGAAGGCATCGCCGACGAGGAGATGAGCCAGCGCATCACCAAGGCGGTCGACGAGTACGCCGCCCAGCGCGAGGAGATCATCACCCCCGACCAGATGCGTCAGGTGGAAAAGAGCTTCCTGCTGCAGATGATCGATCTGCAGTGGCGCGAGCACCTGATGCACCTGGACCACCTGCGCAACGTCATCGGCCTGCGCGGCTACGGCCAGCGCGATCCGCTGAACGAGTACAAGACCGAAGCCTTCAGCCTGTTCGAAAAGCTGCTGGGCGATCTGCGCACCAACACCACCCGCTGGCTGATGACGGTCGAGATCGCCTATGCCGAGCCCGAGCCGCTGCACTCGCCGGAAAACCTGATCGAGGTCCACATGGACCCGCTGACCGGCGAGAACGTCGCGGTGGCCGGCGCCATCCCGGAAGGCCTGTCGCCCGAACAACGCCAGGCCCTGCCGATCTCGGTGCTGCCGGAAGGCTGGGAAAACACCAACCGCAACGGCGCCTGCCCCTGCGGCTCCGGCAAGAAGTTCAAGCAGTGCCACGGGTCGCTGGTCTAGCGACCGGGTACTGAGTTCTGGATTGAGCAGCGCCCGCCCTGGGAAAACCGGGGCGGGCGTTTTCCATCTGATTTGTCATCCCGGCCGCAGCGCAGCGGAGAGCCGGGATGACAAGACTTACAGGCGCTTGGCAGCAGATCGCCCCGCCACCCAGGCCGCGCACACCAGCATCGCCGTCGCGATCAGCCCCGAGGCCCGCAAGCCCGCCACGATCCGCTCCGGACCGCCCGCCGCCACCGCGCCGAACACCGCCACGCCGGCCGCGCCGCCGGCCTGGCGGCAGGCGTTGAGGACGCCGGTGGCCGCGCCCGAGACGTGACGGTCGACGCTGGCCAGCAGGCCGCTGGTCAGGGCCGGGATGGCCAGGCCCATGCCGCCGGGGATCAGCAGGAAGCCGGGCAGCATCTCGAGAAACGCACTCCCCGCCCCGAGACGCGCGGTCAGGGCGTAGCCGCCGGCGGCGATCAGCACCCCGACCGTGGTCACCCGCGCCGCGCCATGCCGCGCCACCAGGCCGCCGCTGAGCAGGTTGGAGACGATGAAGGTGGCCGTCAGGGGCAGGAAGGCCAGGCCCGCCTGGGCCGGCGGATAGCCGACGGCGCGCTGCAGGTAGAGGCCCAGCACGAAGACCAGGCCGTAATAGCTGAAGTTCAGCATCGACCCGACCAGCACCGCCGTCGAGACGGGACGCAGGCGAAACATCGACAGCGGCGCCACAGGATGGGCGCTGCGGGCCTCGACCCACAGGAAGGCGCCGGCCGCGACCAGACCCGCCAGCAGGGCCAGGACCGGCCCCGGATGCCCCCAGCCGCGCCGGCCGCCTTCGATCACCGCCCCGACGATGGCGGTGACGGCGACCAGGGCCAGGGCCTGTCCGGGCAGGTCGAGCGGGACCTTGGCCTTGGGCGGGGCTTCGGGGACCACCGCCAGGGTCAGGACCACGCCGATGGCGCAGAGCGGCAGGTTGACCAGGAACACCCAGCGCCAGTCGAGGGCCGCGATCAGCAGGCCGCCCAGCACCGGTCCGGCCGCGATCGACACCCCGCCGGCCGCCGTCCACCAGCCCACGGCCCAGGCGCGCTTGGCGGCGTCGCCGTCGCAGGCGTGGGCGATCAGGGCCAGCGAAGGCGGCACCAGCAGGGCTCCAGCCGCGCCCTGGGCCACGCGGGCGGCGATCAGAGCGGCGGGACCGCTGGCCAGGCCGCAGGCCGCCGAAGCCGCCGCGAACAGCACCAGTCCCGCCAGGAACACACGCCGGGGTCCGATCCGGTCGCCCAGCGCCCCGGCCGACAACAGCATGGCCGCCAGGGCCAGCACATAGGCGTCGACCACCCATTGCAGTTCGGCCATCGGCGCCTCGAACGCCTTGCCGATGGCGTCCAGCGCCACATTGACGATGGTCACGTCCAGCTGGGTGACCAGGAAGCCGAAGCTGGCGGCGACGACGATCAGCGGCAGGCGGGCGGCGGAAGCTTGGGTCATGGCCTCTCATGCCCTCGGGAGCCCGCGCGACGCTACACGAAAGGCTGAACTGTTCGTCCCGGGAGATCGGCTAGGATGATCCCATGGACGCCAATATCGCCGCTCCCGCCGCCCTGATCGGCGACCCGACCCGCGCCGCGATGCTGCAGGCCCTGCAGGACGGCCGGGCCCAGCCCGCCAGCGCCTTGGCCTGGGCGGCCGGCGTCACCGCCCAGGCGGCCAGCAACCACTTGGCCCGGCTGGTCGACGGCGGTCTTCTGGCTGTCGAGCGCGAGGGACGTCACCGCTATTACCGCCTGGCCAGTCCGGAAGTCGCCCACGCGCTGGAGGTCCTGTCGGTACTGGCCGCGCCGGTCCGCTCGCTGGAGACGCCGCGCACGCCCAAGGCCCGAGCCCTGCGCGACGCCCGCTGCTGCTATGGCCACCTGGCCGGCCGGCTGGGCGTGGGCGTGGCCGACGCCCTGGTGGCGCGCGGCCTGCTGACTCCCGACGACGACAAGCTCTACGCCATCACACCCTCGGGCCGGGCCTGGTTCGAGGATCTGGGGATCGATGTGGCGGCCCTGCGCTCGCCGCGCGGCGTGGCGCGGCAATGCCTGGACTGGACCGAGCGCCGGCATCACCTGGCGGGGCCGCTGGGCGTCAAGCTGCTGGAGCGGATGACGGCCCTGGGCTGGCTGGCGCTCGAGCGCGAAGGTCGGGCCGTGCGGCTGACCGTTGAAGGGCGCCAGGCGTTGAGGGAGCGGTTGGGCGTGGAGCTGGAGGGGGAAGGGTTGCGGGCGGCGTGAGGCGTCCCAACAACCATCAAACCAAGCTTGTCATCCCGGCCGCAGCGCAGCGGAGAGCCGGGACCCAGGGGCCAATGCAAAGCGGCTGCCCCTGGGTCCCGGACAGCCTCTGCGAGGCTTCCGGGATGACAAGATTATAAGTCTCAGAGCTTCTTCAGCACGAACTCGATCGCGCACTCGCCCACCGTCGTGGCGGTCTGGTCGTAGCGCTCCACGCCGATCCGCTTGTTCAGCTCATAGCGGTACGTCGCGTCCAGCAGCTCGATCTTCTTGACCTCGACCGGCTGCTTCAGCCCGGCCAGCAGCTCGGTGACATTGATGCTGGCGCTGGACCACGAGCTCTTCTTGAAGATCGTGAAGGTGTGCTTGTGGTCGGTGTTGTAGGTCGAGGGGAAGACGCCCTGTTCGTAGAGGTCCTCGTCGGGGATCAGGCACACCAGGTGGCCGCCGGGCTTCAGGATCCGCACCCAGTTCTCCAGGGCGTTGCGGGCGTCGACCATGTGCTCCAGGCAGTGGGACGAGTGGACGAAGTCGAAGGTCTCGTCGGCCACGCTGGCCATCAGCTCGGCGTCGCCGTCGGGCAGGTCCCAGCCCCGGCAGCTCTTCATCAGCGGAAAGAACTCGTAGTACTGGCCGATGGTGTCCTGGCCCGCCCCGATGTCGATGCCGTCGCCGACGATGTAGCGGGTGGCGTAGCGGGAATCCTTCAGCTTGTGAAAGACCGACTTGCTGGACTCGTGCATGGCCAACTTCGCTGACGATTTGAGGTGAAGGTCAGGGATAGAGCGCTTCCCCAGACCCGGCAAATCCGATCGGCGAAGCGCGGCTATTTGACCGCCAGGATCTGCCCGGTCTCCGGCGAGGCCTTGCCGTCGAGCACGGCCCGATAGGTGGCCGCGATGGCGTCCTGGCCCACGCCGGTCTCGACCTTCAGCCAGCGCGCCGCGTCGGCGACGAAGGCGCTCCAGGCCGCGCCGTAGCGGCTCTCGAAACCGCCGGGACCCCAGTCCTGCTGGCGCTTCTTCACGCGGTCGGGGGCAAAGAACAGGATCGGGCGCGGCCCCGGCAGATCGCCCGCTCCGCGCTCGGCCTCCCAGTGGGTGCCGCCGACCAGGCAGGAATAGGCCAGGTCGTCCTTGAACCGCCGATGGACAGCGCCCAGCACGCCCGCATCGCCCGCGAAATCGACGAACACCGCCGGCGTCTCGATGGGCGCGGCCGGCAGGTCGGCATAGGTCACGACCTGGTCGTAGAAGCCCAGGCGCTCGACGAAGGCGACATTGCCCGGCGAGGTCAGGCCGACCACCGTCACCCCGCCGCGCTGTTTCAGCTGGAACGCCAGGCCGATCGCGGTCTTGGACGAGGCGCTGGAGAGGATGATCGACTTGGCGCCGAACATGGCGTTCTCGCCCAGCATGTCGTCGATCAGGAAGGCGGTGATGTAGAGCGGCTGCAGCAGCGCCCGATGCGCCTCCAGCCCATCATCGGCCGCCACCGCCGCGTACTGGTTATAGACCGCCGCCAGGTGCTGGCGATGCGGCGCGGCGTCGGCGAACCCGCTGCGCGTCTTGCGGGCCTGCACCGTCAGGTGGCTCGACATCGGGTAATAACCGTAGAAGCGCTGGCCCACGGCGATGTCGGGATGCTCGGACGCCTCGACCGTCGCGAAGCCCCACACCGGCACGCGGCCGAAACCCTCGGCCGCCGGGAAGAAATCCCAGTAGCGCATGGCTTCGCCGAACACGGCGTAGGTGATGTTGTTGGCGGTCAGGGCGAAGCTGTCGACGGCTAGGCGGACTTCGTTTTCGGCCAGGTCGGGGAGCGTAGCGGAGCGGAACTCGGCGGCGCGCAGGTCGGTCTTGGCGACCACGAAATCCCAGGCCATGGCGGCGCTCCTTTTGGTGTTGGGTGGAGGTAAGCGCAGCCCTGACCCAGACGTCAAACAATTGTTCGATGGCATAAAAGCTTGTCATCCCGGCCGCAGCGAAGCGGAGAGCCGGGACCCAGGGGCCAGTGCAGTGCGGTCGCCCCTGGGTCGCGGACAGCCTCTGTGAGGCTTCCGGGATGACAAGATTAGTTGGACACCCAATTCCCGTGAAACCCGAACGGCACCCGCCTCGGGAGCTTGGCGCTCGCCACCGGCCCCGCCGCCACGTCCTGAGCGTCCAGCACCACCAGCTCGCTGATGTTCAGCTGGCCGCGATAGACCACCGCCGTCAGCCAGCCCTCGCCTTCCGGCGCGTCGGCCGAGGCCGGGGTGAAGACCGCCTCCGAGATCGCGTCGCCCTCGGGCACGGTCCAGTCGGTGCGGACGCCGGTCTCCAGGTCGATATGGGCGATGACATTGGAGCGGAAATCGCCGGGCTTGAGGCTTTGGCCGACGAACCAGCCGTGGCGATAGGGCAGGCCCGACAGCCGCTCGTCGAAGCGCGGAAACTCGCCGGCCAGGTCGTCGAGGGCGGTCTCGGTCACCGTTCCCGCGGTCAGGTCGATCGTCCAGCGCATCAGATAGGCCGCCGCGTTCTCGCCGCGCGTACCGTCGGCGTTGGGGAAAAGCGGCGCCGAGGCGTAGCGCATGACGTCGACGATGATCCGCTCACCGTCATCGAAGGCGTTCATCACGTGGAAGACATAGCCCTTGGGGGCCTCGATCCAGCGCAGGCTGGATACGCCCTCGCTGCGGCGCATCACCGCCAGCTGGCCGCCCTTTTCGGGCTCCCAGGCGAAGACCGGCTTGCCGCCCATGGCCCGTTGCAGGCTGCCGGTCAGGGGCAGCACCGGGATCACCACGTAATCGCGGGTGACGGCGAAGTCGTGGATCATCGAGCAATAGGGCGCCTCGAACGTCTCGCGCTTGAGCAGCGTGCCGGCCGCGTCGACCACGCCCCAGCTGACCTTGCTGGACAGCGGCATCGGGTCGTCGGCATAGGCGAAGAACACCATCTCGCCGGTCAGCGGGCAGGTCTTGGGGTGGGCCGTCACCTTGCCGCCAAAGTCGGCGAAGCCTTCTGGCTCCATGTCGCCCTGGCTGACCGTGAAGGGCGCATTGCTCTCGACCAGCGCCATCAGCCGGCCGGCGTGCTGGACGACATTGGTGTTGGCCACCGCCCCGTCGGTGCGGCCGATCACCGAGGGGTCCGAGGTCATCGGATTGCCCCAGCTGCCCCACAGGGCCTGGCCGGCCTCGTGCTCGGTCCTCCACTTGGGCGTCTTCACCCAGCGGTTCCTGTAGCTCACCTTGCCGTCGGCGATCGTGAAGGCGTGCAGCATGCCGTCGCCGACGAACCAGTGATAATTGTTGTCGCGCGGGTCGAACTGCGGGTTGGGGCCATTGCGATAGAGCACGCCCGAAAGGCCGGCGGGCAGCTGGCCCTCGACCGTCAGCACGAAGTCGTCCTCGCTGCGCACTGGCGCGAAATTGCCGCTCAGATAGGGGTTGATGCGAACCTCGCCGTCCATGGTCGATCTCCCTGTCAGCCTCTTCAAAGGCTCGTTGTTTACGGTGTAAATTTATGTTGTAAGCGATTATACGAGTCAACTGGGATTCTTCAGTGCCCCGCGTCCTGTCCTCCGAAGACGTCGAAGACTTCCGCCGCCGCCTGTGCGAGGCCGCCGAGACCCTGTTCGCCGAGCACGGCATCGAGGCGGTGACCATGCGCGAGCTGGCCCAGGCCCTGGGCGTCAGCCCGATGACCCCCTATCGCTACTTCAAGGACAAGGACGCCATCCTGGCCGCCGTGCGCACGGCCGCCTTCGGCCGCTTCGCCGCGGCGCTGGAGGCGGCGACGGACACGTCCGGCGATCCGGTCGCCTGGTCGCGCCAGGCGGGCATGGCCTATATCGACTTCGCGTTGTCGCAACCCCAGGCCTACCGCTTGATGTTCGACCTCGACCAGCCGACCGAGGGCGACTACCCCGACCTGCAGGCGGCGCTCACCCGCGCCCGCCGCACCATGACCGCCCACGTCGAGGCGATGATCCAGGCCGGCCTGCTGGAAGGCGACGCCGAATTGATCGGCCACATGTTCTGGTCGGTGCTGCACGGCATGCTGATGCTGCAGATCACCGGCAAGCTGGCGCCGTCCATCGATCCGCTGGCGCTGCGGCGGCTGGTGTTCTCGACCCTGCTGCGCGGCCTGGGGCTGGCGCGCCCCTGATTTTCAGCATTGTCACCGGAGACAATGTTTCCGTTGCCGCGCCGCACAAGGAGGCCCAAATCCCCGTCAAGCTCAGCTTCGGATAGGATTTGTCCCATGCACAATGCGCCCCTGCCCTTGCGCCACTTCCTGCTGGCGCTGGCCGTGGTGGCGGTGTGGGGCACCAATTTCGTGGTCATCCGCATCGGGCTCGACCATCTGCCGCCGCTGCTGTTCGCCACCCTGCGCTTCACCCTGGTGCTGTTGCCGATGGTGTTCTTCGTCAAGCGTCCGGCCGTGCCGTGGTGGAACCTGGCGGCCTATGGCGTGCTGATCGGCGCGGGGCAGTTCGGCCTGCTGTTCGTGGCCATGAAGGGCTCGATCTCGCCGGGTCTGGCCTCGCTGGTGGTGCAGACCCAGGTGTTCTTCACGATCGGCATGGCCATGAAGATCAGCGGCGAGAAGGTGCAGCCGTTCCAGGTGGTGGCCCTGCTGCTGGCCGCCTCGGGCATCGTGCTGATCGCCGCGCACGGCGGCGGATCGGCCAAGCCGCTGGGCGTGGCCCTGGTGCTGCTGGCCGCCGCCAGCTGGTCGGGCGGCAACATCGTCGCGCGCCAGGCCGGCACCGTGAACATGCTGGGCTATGTGGTCTGGGCCAGCCTGTTCTCGATCCCGCCGCTGTTTCTCATGACCCTGTGGGTCGAGGGCTGGCCGGCCATCGTCCACGGCGTCCGCTCGGCCGACGCCCTGACCTGGGCGGCGGTGCTGTGGCAGGCCGTGGGCAACACCATGTTCGGCTACGCCGCCTGGGGCTGGCTGCTGGCCAGGCACCCGGCCGCCACCATCACCCCGATGGCCCTGATGATCCCGGTGTTCGGCATGGGCGCCTCGGCGCTGCTGCTGCACGAGGGCCTGCCGGCCTGGAAGCTCGGCGCCGCCGCGCTGGTGCTGACCGGCCTGGCGGTGAACATGCTGTGGCCGAAGGTGCGCGGGCGGTTTGTGGCGGTGAAGGCCACCTGAGCTCATCCTATCAACCGTCATTCCCGCCCTTGTGGCGGGAACCCCTGGTTCAGCGGGCACGTGAAGCGCGAGCGAAGTGCGCGCACTTCGCCCCTCCCGCACCTGCGGCGGATAGAGAGGTTCCCGCCACAAGGGCGGGAATGACGAGTGTTTTGGAGGCCAGAGTTTCATTTGACCTCCCCCGCGTCACCCGCCGGACCCTCCCCGCAAAACAAGGGAGGACGCCATGGCCACGCCGTTCGAGGTCGAGTGGAGCCAACAGGCGATCGACAAGGTCCTGGCCCAGGTGCGGGCCTATGAGTTCCCGGTCGCGCCCGAAGGCGGCGGCTGGAACCATGGGTGCGACGCCGAGACGCTGAAGCGCCTGACGGCCTACTGGGCCGACGGGTTCGACGTCGCCAAGGCCCAGGAGACCCTCAACCGCTTCCCGCAATTCACGGCCAGGATCGAGGACCTCGACATCCACTACGTCCACGTCGTCGGCGAAGCCCAGGGCACGCGGCCGCTGCTGCTGACACACGGCTGGCCGGGAAGCCACTTCGAGTTCTGGGACGCCATCGAGCCCCTGGCCTTCCCGTCGCGGTTCGGCGGCGATCCGGCAGACGCCTTCGACCTGGTGATCCCGTCCCTGCCCGGCTTCGGCTTTTCCGGAAAGCCCAAGGCCCCGATCGGCCAGCGGGCGACGGCGCGGCTGTTCAACACCCTGATGACGCAGGGGCTCGGCTACGACCGCTACCTGGCCCAAGGCGGCGACTGGGGCTCGCTGGTCACCTCGTGGCTGGGCCTGGACCATGCCGCGCATGTGAAGGCCATCCACCTCAACATGATCGGCTTTCGCCCGCACGGCCCGCCCGACGGCGGGGCCGAGGTCGCCTGGATCCAGCGCACCGCCTTCGCCATGGACGTAATGGGCGCCTATCTGCGCCTGCAGGTCTCCAAGCCGCAGTCCATCGCCTGGCTGGGGGCCAACAATCCCGTCGGTCAGGCCGCCTGGATCCTGGAGCGCTTCCACGACTGGGCCGACCTGACCCACAAGCCGTTCGAAGCGGTGTTCAGCCCCGACAAGCTGCTGACCAACATCATGATCTACGTGATGACCGGCAGCTTCACGACCGGCGCCTGGTACTATCGCGGCGTGATGGAGGAAGGCGGCGTCACCCTGCCCGAAGGCGTGCGCTGCGAAACCCCGACCGCCTACGCCAACTTCCCCGGCGAGCTGCTCTATTCGGCCCCGCCGCGCAGCTGGGCCGACCGCGCCTACAACATCGTCCGCTGGACCGACATGCCGCGCGGCGGTCACTTCGCGGCGATGGAAGAGCCGGAGCTGTTCGTGCAGGATGTGCGGGCGTGGGCCCGCGACCACTGAGGCCCGCCGGGGAGAAAACCATGAGCAAGATCGAGGGCGGCTGCGCATGCGGCGCGGTTCGCTATGAAATCACCGCGCCGCTGATCGGGGTCGGCGTCTGCCATTGCCGGCAATGCCAGTACGGCAGCGGCGGCGGTCCCAACTATGTGGCCCTCGCGCCCAAGGACGGCCTGACCTTCACCAAGGGCCAGCCCAAGCGCTTCAGCAGCCCCGGCGGCAGCGGCCAGGCCGTGGACCGCGTCTTCTGCGCCGACTGCGGCACGCCGCTGATCTCCGACACGGTCGGCCCGTTCTATCCCGTGAAGCTGGGCAGCTTCGATGATCCGTCGGCGGTGACCCCCAACATCCACATCTGGACCAGCGAGGCCCAGCCGTGGCATCGGATGGATCCGGGCCTTCCGGCCTTCCCGCAGAACCCACCCTTCCCACCGAGCTAGATGACCCAGCCCCCCCGCTACGACTTCGCTTCCGACAATGTGGCGGGCGCCATGCCCGAGGTGATGGAGGCGCTGGTCGCCGCCAATGGGGGCACGGCCTCGGGCTATGGCACGGACCATGTCAGCGCGGCCGCCGCCGACCGCATCCGCGCCCTGCTGGACGCCGACGCCCAGGTGCGGTTCACGGCCTCGGGCACGGCGGCCAACGCCTTCGCCCTGACGGTGCTGGCGCATCCGCATGAGGCGGTGCTGGCCCACGAGCACGCTCACATCTGCACCGACGAAACCGGCGCCCCCGGCTTCTTCGGCCAGGGCGTGGGCCTGATCGGCCTGCCGGGCGCGTCGGGACGGATCGAGCTTTCGGCCCTGGAGGCGGCGCTGGCGCGGCCCGAGGTGTCCTACAACCAGCCGGCCGCGGCCCTGTCCCTGACCACCGCCACCGAATACGGCACGGTCTATGATGAGGCCCACCTGCGCGCGCTGATCGCGCCGGTGAAGGCCAAGGGCTACGGCGTCCATCTGGACGGCGCGCGCCTGGCCAACGCGGTGGCGGCGGGCTTTGACCTCAAGAGCGTCGCCAAGATGGGCGTCGATATCCTGGTGATGGGCGGCACCAAGGCCGGCTCGACCCCGACCGAGGCCGTGGTGTTCCTCAATCCCGACCACGCCCGGCGCTTGGACGCCCGCCTCAAGCACGCCGGCCAGCTGGTCAGCAAGGGCCGCTTCCTGGCCGCCCCGTGGCTGGGCCTGCTGGGCGAGGCCCATGACGGCGGCCCGTGGGCGGCGCGTGCAGGCCACGCCAACGCCATGGCGCAAAAGCTGGCGGCCCTGATGCCCTTCCCGATCCGCCACCCCGTGGAGGCCAACGGCGTCTTCGTCGACATGGACGAGCCCGCCCTGGAGCGCCTGCGCGGCGAAGGCTGGTTCGTCTATCGCTTCCTGGATGGCACCGCGCGGTTCATGTGCTCCTGGGCCACGACGCCCGATATGGTCGAGGAACTGGGCGCGGCGCTGAAGAAGATCGCGTGAAATCCGTCAAAATTTTCCGCAACTTTTAGGCTCGACGCTCCGAAATATTCTCGCTATGCATGCGAAGCTTGACCATTTGACTGCGCGGTCAAGCATCTCGGGGGAGATCCGCTTCGTGTCCATGCTTCGTGCGCTCGCCGTTTCGGCGTGCCTGCTTCTTGCCGCCTGCACCACAACCAGCACTCGACTGGCCGAAAAGGCTCCAGCCCGGCCCGCGCCAGGCGCCCGCATCCTGATCATCCAGCCCGACATCGAGCTTTCGCTGCTGACGGTGACCGGCATTTCCGAGGCGCGGGCCGACTGGTCCAGCCAAGCCCGCGACAACATCAAACGCGAGATCAAGCTGGCCACGCAGGACAAGAAGCACGTCTTCCGGGAGCTGGACCCCGCTACGGTCAACGATCCACGCGCCCTGCAACTGCTGCGTCTGCACGAGGCGGTCGGCAACTCGATCCAGGCGTTCAACTACGGCGCCTATTCGCTACCGACCAAGAAGGGTTTCGACTGGACCCTGGGCTCGGGCGTGTCATCCCTGGCCACGGCCTATGACGCCGACTACGCCCTCTTCATCTACGGTCGAGGATCCTATTCAAGCGGCGGACGCAAAGCGGCGATGGTCGGCATGGCGATGTTGGGCGTAGCCATACCCATGGCCACTCAGCAGGCATTCACTTCGTTGGTAGACCTGCGCACCGGCAAGGTCGTCTGGTTTAACGTCGCCGTGGCTGGGGCGAGCTCGGACATGCGCACCGCCGAAGGGGCCAAGACTTTCGCCGAAGCCCTGCTGAAAGACGCCCCACTCTAATGGCGCCCTCCGCCGTCGGCTGGCGGACGGGGTTGGTCTTGATGATCGCAACGCTGGCCACGACCACCGTGCAGGCCCAGCCACGCGCGCCCCACCTACGCCCGTCCGAGACCTCTGATGAAGGGGGCATTTGGGCCATGACCGACAAGGCCGAACAGCAAGCCCGCCAGTCGGCCGAGCGCAACCGGGACCCGGCCTTGAACGCCTATGTCTCCAGGATCGTCGCCAAGCTTGCACCGGAATATGACGGTGACATCCGCGCCTATGTCATGGACCGGCCCTTCCTGAACGCCACCATGTCGCCCAACGGCTATACGGAGGTGTGGTCGGGCCTGCTGCTGCGCGCCGAGAACGAGGATCAGCTGGCCTTCGTGATTGGGCACGAGATCAGTCACTTCGCCGAAAACCACACGCTCGAAGCCCATCGCGCCCAGAAGTCACGAGCCCAGACCACTCTGGCCTTTCAGGTGGCGGTCACCGTTGTAGCCGCTGGCGTAGCGGTCAACTCAGGCTCGGTTCAGGTCTCCAACGACATCATGCGCACGGCCGGCTCGATCAACGATCTGCTGTATCTGAACCAGATCTCGGCCTATTTCGGCTTCTCGCGCGAGAACGAGAGTCAGGCGGACGCCCTCGGTTTCCAGCGCGCCGTCACCGCCGGCTATGACCCACGCGCCGGGGCGCAGATGTGGCGACGCCAGGTCGCCGAGACCCAGGCCTCCAGCTACAAGAAGGTGCGCGAGCAAGAAGCGCGAGCCAGCATCTTCAACAGCCACCCGCTGACTGCCGAACGTATCGCGGCGTTGGACGCCCTGGCGGCCAAAGCGCCACAAGCTTCCACGACTGACGCTCACGCCTATCGCAATATGATACGGCCGCATTTGTCGGCTTGGCTGAAGGACGATCTGCGCCGTCGCGACCCAGGCCAGAGCTTAGCCCTTATCGAGCGGCTCAGCGCCTTGGGAGAAGATTTGGGCGTACTGGGCTTCTATCGCGGCGAGGTCTATCGGCAACGCCGCCAAGACGATGACCTCGTTCAGGCCCGCAAAGCCTATACAGAGGCCACGACCCACTCCGATGCTCCGGTCACCGCTTGGCGGACCCTCGGCGATCTGGCCGTCCAAGCCGGCGACAAGCCAGACGCTCTCCACGCCTACGAAACCTATCTGGCCCGCGCGCCTCAGGCGGCGGATCGCTGGCTGGTCGAGGCCAGCCTCCAGACGCTAATGCAAGGAAACACCCCATGAAACACCTGCCCCTCCGCGTCGCGGCGATCACCTGCGTTCTGACATTGTCGGCTTGCGTGAGCGTCACCACCGCCCCGGCGGGAGCCTACACCGTGGGGGCCGCGAAGGTGACCCTGGGCCACGAATGGTCGGACATCAGCGCGGTGATGAACGGCCGCCCCCCGAAGGTGCGGCTGCTCTCGATGGATGGTCCGTTGCTCAACCGGCTTTATGTCACCGACGGCTTGGCGCCCGGTGAGTTCATGGTCCGCCCCATCGCGAAGGAACTCCCGACACCGACCTATCGCGCCGGCATGTCGCCCAACGAACTGATCGAGTTCGTTTCCGACAGCATGGCCGCGCTCGACTACCAACGAGTAGAAGTCGAAAACCCCCGTCCGGCCCGTTTTGGGGTCACCTCGGGCGTGCGCTTCGACCTGAAGGCCAAGACCAAGGCTGGGCTCGACATCTCTGCCACCGCCGTGGTGGCGCAACACAAGGAGCGCCTATACGTGGTGCTCTACATCGCCCCCAGTGAGCACTACTACGGCGCCGAGTTGCCCGAGGTGGACACCGTGATCGGCTCGGTCAAGCCCGCCGCTTGATCTGCGCCGCCGGCTTAGCGTTCGGCGCTGAGGCTAGTTCCAGGCTAGCGACGGTCGCACCGCCCTCCGGCCGGTCGACGATCACCTCCAGCAGCCGCGCGATCTCGCTGGCCGGGGCCGGGCGGCTGATGAAATAGCCCTGGATCTCGGCGCAGCCCTGGTCGCGCAGGGCGTTGAGCTGCTCGACGGTCTCGACGCCCTCGGCCGTGGTGACGATGCCCAGGCTCGAACCCAGGTCCAGCACGGCCTTGATGATCGCCAGGGCGTCGCTGTCGTTCAAGATGTCGCGCACGAAGGTCTGGTCGATCTTGATCTTGTCGAACGGGAAGCTGCGCAGATAGCTCAGCGAACTGTAGCCCGTGCCGAAGTCGTCCATCGAGATGCGCACGCCCAGGGCCTTCAGGTCGTGCAGCATGGTCATGTTGGCGGCGTTGTCCTGCAGCAGCACCGACTCGGTGATCTCCAGCTCCAGGCGCTGGGCCGGCAGGCCCGAGGCGGCCAGGGCCGAGACCACGGTGCGCACCAGGCCCCGGTCGCGGAACTGGGCGGGCGACAGGTTGACCGCCAGGCGCACGTGGTCGGGCCAGCGGGCGGCCTCGGCGCAGGCCTCGCGCAGCACCCATTCGCCCAGCTGGACGATCAGCCCGATCTCCTCGGCCAGGGGGATGAAGTCGGCGGGCGAGACCATCCCGCGCTCGGGATGCTTCCAGCGCAGCAGCGCCTCGCAGCCGGTCACGCGATCGTCGCCCAGATGATAGAGCGGCTGGTAGTAGAGCTGGAATTCGCCGGCGTGCAGGGCCCGGCGCAGGTCCAACTCCAGCGCTCGGCGGGCCTGCAGCTGCTCGTCCATGGCCCGCTCGAAGAAGTGGAATGCGCCGCGGCCATCGGCCTTGGCGCGGTAAAGGGCCATGTCGGCCTTCTTCAGCAGTTCGTCGGCGTCGTCGCCGTCGGACGGCGCGGCCGAGACGCCGACGCTGGCGCCGATCATCACCTGATGGCCTTGCAGGTCGAACGGCGCGGCCATGGCCTCGACCACCCGCTCGGCCAGGCGCGTGGCGCCGGACATGTCGGCCAGGCCCGTCTGCACCACCGCGAACTCGTCGCCGCCCAGGCGGGCGACGGTGTCGCCCTCGCGCACGCAGCCCCGCAGACGTTCGGCGGCGATGCGCAGCAGGGCGTCGCCGATCGGATGGCCCAGGGTGTCGTTGACGGTCTTGAAGCGGTCGAGATCGATGAAGTGGACGGCCAGCTGGTCGCCCGAGCGCGCCCGGCGGGCCAGGGCCTCGCCCAGGTGCTTCTGGAACAGCACGCGGTTGGGCAGCTCGGTCAGCGGATCGTAGTGGGCCAGGCGGGCGATCTGGGCCTCGGCGCGCTTGCGGTCGGCGATGTCTTCCGAGACGCCCAGCAGATATTCGGCGCGGCCGTCGGCGTCGGCGATGGCGATCTTCTTGGTGCGTAGCATGGCGAGGGAGCCGTCCTTGCGGGGCGCCAGGTCCTCCTCGATGACCCGCACCTCGCCGGACTCGATAACCTCGAGATCGCGCTCAACATACAAGGATGCGTATTCCGCCGGCTGGAAGTCGGCGTCGGTCTTGCCGATCACCTCGTCACGCGAGAAGCCCAGGATCTTTTCACCGGCGCGGTTGAGCAGCACGTAGCGGTGATCGTCGGCCCGCTTGACGAAGACCATTGAGGGCATGGCCTCGACGACGGCGGTCATGAAGGTCTGGGCGCGCTCGGCGGCGGCCTTGGCGGCGGCCAGCTCGGCCACGCCGCGTCGGTTGGTCTCGTTGGCGGCCTGCAGCAGAGCCAGCACCGTGCCGACCCCGATATAACGACCCTTGTCGGTGACGATGAAGCCGCGCAGCAGGTCGGAGGCGCGGTACGACAGGCTGTCGCTGGTGAAGTCGGCCAGGGCCATGTCGGCGTCGACCACCAGGGGCTCGACGTCCATCAGGGCCGAGATCGGGCGGTTGGCGTAGAGGGCCCGGCCATACTCGGCGGCCATGCGCAGGAAGAAGGCGTTGCGCTCGACCAGGCCGACCGGCCGGTCCTCGTCGTCGAGCACGGGGATGATCAGGGTGTCGGGCTCCTCGCGGAACCGCTCGTAGAGCGTCTTGCCCAGGTCGTCGCGACGCGCCGGCGCCAGGGAAGAAACGGTGTCTCGCAACGTGAACATAGGTACGCCTCCACTGCGCGAGGGAGGGACCATTTCCACGACTAACGCGGTGCTAATGGTGAGGCTTGGCGGCGTTCATTTCGCGAAAACTTCACCGGGGTGTCACAGTGTTTGCGGGGGCGTTTACGGTGAGCGCCAATATCAACCAAAATCCAACAAGACTTGTCATCCCGGCCGCAGCGAAGCGGAGAGCCGGGACCCAGGGGCCAAGGCAGTGCGGCTGCCCCTGGGTCCCGGACAAGCGCTTCGCGCTTTCCGGGATGACAAGATTTGGATGAGGGAACTACCGCCCCGTATCCATGAAATCCCGCGCCTTGAAGCCTTCCGGCGCGGCGACCTCGACCACCGGCTCGGGGCGGTCGTCGAACTCCAGGCGCAGGGCCCGAGCCATCACCGCGTGCATCTCATAGAGACAGGTGATGTAGGTCAGCTCCAGGATCTGCTCGTCGTCCAAGAAGGTCTTCAACGCGGCGAACACGCCGTCGGCGACGCGGCCGCCGTCCAGCACCAGGCCGTCGGCATAGGCCAGCACGGCGCGCTCCCGGGCGTCGAACAGGTCGCTAACCTGCCAGTCCGGCACGGCGGCGATCTTGTCGTCCGACACGCCCAGGCCGCGCAGCGACTTGCAGTGCTGGGAGAACACGAACTGACTGCCGCGCGTCCAGCCGGCGCGCGTCTGGGCCAGCTCGCGCAGCACGGGATCCAGCTTGCGGGCCGGGTCGCGATAGAGGCCAAAGCCGCGCGCGGCGTGGATCAGCACGTCGGGGCTGTTGGCGAACACCGTCCACCAGTCGCCGCGCGTGCCGGTGGCGGTGCCGGGCTGGGCCACCGGATCGCGGTCGCCGAACAGCTGGTCGTAGAGCGCCAGCACCTTGGGATCGCTCACCTCGGCGCGGGGGACCTCGCGCAGGCGCGGCACGCGCTCAGGCCTCCGCCGGGACGCGGCCCGGTTCGTGCCTGACGTCCTCGGCGGTGAACGGTCGCGTGAAAGCCGCGAGCTCCATCATGATGCCGTTGGGATCGGTGAAATAGACCGAGCGGACGAAGACCCCGTCGTGGGGCTGGGCGGCCACGCCCATCTCGCTGTCGTCGTGATTGACCACCATCGGGAAGGTCTTGACCCCGGCGTCGACCAGGCGTTGCCGCCAGGTCTCCAGCTCGTCCTCGGGGACGGAAAAGGCGATGTGGTTCATCGAGCCCACGGCGGTGCGGCTGTCGGCGGGGAACGCCTTGACCGAGGCGATCCCCGGCGCGGCCGGCGGTCCGTCGGCCCACCAGAAGAAGGCCAGGCTGGAACCGCCGCCGCAGTCGAAGAAGAAGTGCTGGCCGCCGTCGGGCAGCTGCACGGTCTTGATCAGCGGCATGCCCAGGACTTCGGTGTAGAACTTCGTGGTCTGCGCCATGTCGCGGCAGACCAGGGCCAGGTGATTGACGCCGGCGATGCTCATCCCGGTTCTCCTCCCGCACGCCGGTCCCATGGCCGGCGCGTCATGGCCTGGAGGTTAGATCAGGATGGAGCCCGTGGGCAGCGTGCCGTTGGGACAGCCGTGCTCGCAAGGCCGCGATCCTCGCCCTTCGACAAGCTCAGGGTGAGGACGAGTTCAAAGCCTTGGCAGTCGAGAACCTCATCCTGAGCCTGTCGAAGGACGAGGTTCTCGCCTCACGCCCGCTCCGACTTCCCATCGCCGATCATCACCTGGCCGATCCAGCTGACCACGCCGACGACGATCGCGCCGAAGATCCCGGCGACCAGGCCCCTGACCACCAGGCCGTCGAGGAACCAGGCCACCAGCCACAGCATCGCGCCGTTCACCACCAGCAGGAACAGCCCCAGGGTGATGATGGTGATCGGGAAGGTCAGGATCACCACGATCGGCTTGACCACCGCGTTGACGACGCCCAGCAGCAGGCCCGCGATGATCAGGGTGGTCCAGCCGTCGGCCGAGATTCCCGGCACGAAGCGGGAGGCCAGATAGAGGCCCAGCGCGGCGAACAGCACACGGAAGATGAAACGGACCATCGCGACTCTGCCTCAGTCTTTAAGCCTGGCCGGAGGATCGCCGCGAAGGCGCGGGCGTTCAAGCCAGGACCGCACGAACGTTCAATACCCGAGCGCAAACGTCGGACATTACAAATGCGTTATCGGACTTAACTTGGCCGCATCGCGTTCCTATCTGACCCTGCGTGAGGGGATGATGGCGCGCGGCCCGCGTGCGGATCCATAGAACTCAAGGGGATTAGTAGCATGGCTGTGAATTCACTTTCCGTGATGTCGCCCGATGGCGGCCTGTCGCGCTACCTGACCGAAATCCGCAAGTTCCCGATGCTGCCCAAGGACGAGGAGTTCATGCTCGCCCAACGCTGGAAAGAGCATCAGGACAGCGACGCGGCCCACAAGATGGTCACCTCGCACCTTCGCCTCGTGGCCAAGATCGCCATGGGCTATCGCGGCTACGGCCTGCCGATCGGCGAAGTGATCTCGGAAGGCAATGTCGGCCTGATGCAGGCCGTCAAGAAGTTCGAGCCCGACAAGGGCTTCCGCCTGGCCACCTACGCCATGTGGTGGATCCGAGCCTCGATCCAGGAATACATCCTGCGCTCGTGGTCGCTGGTGAAGATGGGCACGACGGCCGCGCAGAAGAAGCTGTTCTTCAACCTGCGCAAGGCCAAGAGCCAGATCGAGGCCTTCCAGGACGGCGACCTGCGTCCCGAGCAGGTCAGCGCCATCGCCACCAAGCTGGGCGTGCTGGACAGCGAGGTCATCTCGATGAACCGCCGCCTGTCGGGCCCCGACGCCTCGCTGAACGCCCCGCTGCGTTCGGACAGCGAGAGCGAGTGGCAGGACTGGCTGGCCGACGACGAGCAGGTCAGCCAAGAGACCGTGGTCGCCGAGAACGAAGAGAAGTCCCTGCGGATGACTCTTCTGGAAGAGGCCATGGTCGAGCTGACCGACCGCGAGCGTCACATCCTGACCGAGCGCCGGCTGAAGGACGACCCGACCACCCTGGAAGAACTGGCCGCCCAGTACGGCGTCAGCCGTGAGCGCGTGCGCCAGATCGAGGTCCGGGCGTTCGAGAAGCTGCAGAAGACCATGCGCGAGGCGGCCATCGCCAAGAACATGGTCGAGGCGTAACGACGATCTAGATGCTCCCCCTTTGGGGGAGCTGTCGCGGAGCGACTGAGGAGGTCCTCAACAGCTTAGACCGGAGAGGACCCCCTCCGGCCCTCTGGGCCACCTCTCCCAAAGGGGGAGGATCTATTATAGGGTCGCCATGACCGCCCTCCCCCAACTCCTCCTCCTGCCCGGCCTGCTCAACGACGCCGAGCTGTGGCGCGATCAGATCAGCGGCCTTTCCGACGTCGCGCGCTGCCACGTCCCCGACCTGACCCAAGGCGAAACGATCCGGGGCCTCGCGGAGACGGTGCTGGCCGATGCCGAGCCGACCTTCGCCCTGGCCGGGTTCTCGATGGGCGGCTACGTAGCCCAGGAGATCGCCCGCATCGCGCCCGAGCGCATCGAGCGCCTGGCCCTGCTGGACACCTCGATCCGCCTGGACACCCCCGAGCGCGCCGCCCAGCGCAAGGCGCTCAACAACGCCGCGCGCAAGGGCGGGACATTCCTGGGCATCGGCCAGGCGATCCTGAAGAGCTATGTCGATCCCTCGCACCTGGACGACGTCGAACTCACCACCCGCATCGTCGAGATGACCCAGCGCCTGGGCCGTGAGGTGTTCCTGCGCCAGAACAGCCTGGAGCGCGAGGACGGCGAGGCGGCGCTGAAGGCCCTGCGCGTTCCGCTGACCATCGTCTGCGGCGAGACCGACCAGATCACC
This sequence comes from Caulobacter sp. GW821-FHT10F06, assembly GCF_058809215.1. Taxonomy (NCBI): domain Bacteria; kingdom Pseudomonadati; phylum Pseudomonadota; class Alphaproteobacteria; order Caulobacterales; family Caulobacteraceae; genus Caulobacter; species Caulobacter sp. GW821-FHT10F06. The sequence goes on from NZ_JBXASK010000004.1 coordinate 209,216, forward strand.
CCCGCCGCCGGCCACCGCGAGATGGCCAAGGCCATCGGCTGCACCCACCTGCTGGTGATCCCCAAGACGGGCCACATGACGCCGATGGAGGCCCCGGGACCGGTGAACGGGGCGCTGCGGCACTGGCTGGCGCGATAGGCGATAAACAGATCCTCCCCCTTTGGGGGAGGTGGCCCGGAGGGCCGGAGGGGGTCTTCTCCGGCATACACCGTTGAGGACCCCCTCAGTCGCTCCGCGACAGCTCCCCCAAAGGGGGAGCCTCTCCAGCCTTTAGAAGTTGAAGCGGATGCCCGCGACGTAGCGGCGGCCGAACTTCTCGTACTCGATGGGATAGCGCGACTGGTCGCCATAGCGGCGCGCGCCCTGATTGCTCAGGTTGGAGGCGTCGAAGAAGCCTTCCATGCGCGGGTTGAACTGGTAGCGGGCCGAGAAATCGATCTCCTCGTCGCCGTCCCAGTAGATGTCGCCGTTGTCGACCGGATAGACGCCGCCATTGATGACCCGGTACGTGCCGATCGATTGGCCCCAGGGCGTGCGGTACTGGTAGGCCAGACGCAGGCTCCACTTGTACTTCTCGTACAGCGCCTGGATGTTGTAGACGCCGTCCGACGTGCCCAGCAGGCTGATGGTCCGGGCCGGGACGCCATTGACCGCCGGCAGGTTCACTTCCGACTTGGTCCAGGTGGCCGAGGCGCGCACGCCGAAGCCCTGCATCCATTCCGGCAGGTTCAGGTCCTCGGCCAGCTGCTTGGCGGTGCCCGAATAGAACACCTCCAGGCCTTCCAGGTGGCCGTCGCCGCCGTTGTCGATACGGCTGACCGTGTAGCTGCTGCGATCGATGCCGTTGCTGTTGAGGGTGTCCTTGCCGAACACGCCCGAGGTCTGGACCAGCACGTCCTTGATGTCCTTGTAGAACACGCCGGCCGAGAAGAAGCCCTCGGGGGTCATGTACCACTCGACATAGGTGTCCAGACCGATCTGCTTCTCGGGCTTGGCGTCCGGATTGCCGCCCGAGATCGTCTGGGCCGCGTCGTTGAAGGTGTAGTTGGGGCGCAGGTCGTCGAAGTCGGGACGCGAGGCCGAGGTGGTGACGCCCACCCGCAGCTTGACATTCTCGCGCAGGTTCCAGTTCAGGTGGATGCTGGGATAGACCAGGGTGTCGTCGCTGGAGGTCTTGACCAGGCGGTTGCCGGCCGGGGTCGAACCCGCCGCCGGGAAGGCGACATAGGCCTCGCCGCTGTTCTCGATCTTCTCGACGCGGGCGCCGTAGACCACATTGCCCCAATCGAAGGTGGTGGTGGCCATGGCGTAGCCGGCGGTGATCTTCTCGCTGACCTTCCAGTAGTTGGCCAGGCCGTCGCTATAGACCGCGCGTCCCGCCGCGATCTCGTTCTTCATGAAGTGGTTCGTGAAGCCCTTGTCGGTGTAGCGGAACGTGTAGTTCAGGTTCTGCGAGCCGAGATAGCCGATGGTGTCGGCGAACAGGTTCCAGGCCGGCGCCTCGGCGGCGGCGAAGGTGCGGGTCCAGCCGAACTCGCGCGACTTCTTGGTGCGGTCGGTATAGAGGCCGCCGAACTCGAACTTGGTGGCGTGGCCGAACAGTTCGCCCTCGCGGTCGAGGTCGAACTTGCCGGTCCAGGCGCCGGTGATGTCGCCGCCGTCCAGGAAGGCCATGGTCTGCATCGGGAAGGCGAACGCCTCGATGTCGGTGACCTGGGCGCCCTTGGTGCGCGCCGTGCTGGTTCCGCCGGTCGTGTAGAGCTTGACCGTGTTCACATCGCCGTTGGTGAAGTCGTACTCGATGGTCGGGCGCAGCAGGAAGCTGGACGGGCTCTGGAAGGCGCCCGAGGCGGTGTTGTTACGGCCGTCATTGGTGAAGGTGTAGTTCAGCCGCCAGGACAGGTCCCACCCCGACAGGCTGTGCTCGCCGCCGGCGGTGTTGGTGGTCATGAACTCCTTGGCGTCGCGATAGTCGATGCGGGCGTTGATCCGCGCGCCGTAGACCGTGCCCTTGGTCGGGCTGTTGGCGTTGATGTAGGCGGCGCTGGTGTAGCTGTTGCCGGCCGCGTCCGTCCCCTGGTCCAGGCGGAAGATGAAATTGTCGCGCAGCTCGTCGTCATGGTACAGCGTGTTGATCGTGCTGAAGAAAACGCTGTTGTTGTCGTCGAACTTGTAGTCGATGCGCGTCGAGGCCGAGATGTTCTCCCGCACCAGGCGGTAGTGCTTGTTTTCGTGTTCGCGGGCGAAGTGCTTGGTGGGATCGACGGTGTTGGACAGGTAGGGATCGGTCTCCCAGTTGTCGGTCGCCATGCCGCGCGAATAGTACGAGGCCTGGGCCACGACGCCCAGCTTGCCGTCCGCGAAGATGTTCGAATAGACGAGGTTGGTGTCCAGCTCGGTGCCGTCGCCCAGCTCGACCACGCCCATGCCGAACTTGCCGGTGATCTTGCGGCCCTTGTAGTCGAAGGCGCGGCGGGTGCGGATGTCGACATTGCCGGCGACCGTGTCGCCCGGCATCGACGGCACGACGGCCTTCTGCACGGTGATCATGCTGGCGATGGCCGAGGGGATGTTGTCGAAGCGCGACGAACGACCCTCGGGGCTGACCACGCTCAGGCCGTCGAACGACAGGGTGGTCCAGTAGACCGGCGCGCCGCGCAGGTTGACGTAGCGGGCCTGGCCCTGGTCGCGCTCGATGCCGACGCCGGGCAGACGGCCCACGGCGAAGGCGATGTTCTGGTCAGGCAGGTTGCCGACGGCGTCGGCCGACAGGACGCTGACCAGCGAGTTCGAATTGCGCTGCACCTGCAGGGCGGCCGCTTCGCTTTCCGCCATCGGGCGGCGCGCGGTGATCAGGAGTTCGCTGACCTCGGCGCTATCGGCGCTGTCGGCGGCGGCCGGAGCGACGGCGGCGGTCGCGGCGACTTCGGCGTGCGCCAGCGACGCCAGGCAGAGCGCGGACGCCGCGCCCATCAGAAGAACTCGAATTTGCAATGGAACCCCCTTCGAAAGCGGGGGCAGGGTTAGTTAGCCTCGGTGACACATTTCCGCATTTTGGATTTTAGAATTGTGACACGCGCGCAAAGAACAGCCGCGTGCGGCATGATGGTCACACCCACGTTAGACTGAAGCTGGTCCTGCGAGATCGCCAATCGGCGCAAATTGAGGCGGTTTTACGCCGCGCCGCGACCGCCGTCGTCATCGGCGGCCATGAAGCCCATCAGGGTGTCGATGCGCGCCAGCAGGGCGGCGCGGGCCATGGGCCCGTCGACGCCGGTCTTCATGCAGCTCTCGAGCGCCTCGGCGGCGGCGGTCAGGCGCGGCTCCTTGACCGCGTCGCCCACCTTGCGCAGCTCCAGGGCCTGGGCGGCCAGGGCGCGGCGGGCCTGGGCGGGGTCGGTGTCCAGCGCGCCGGCGGCCGACTTGATGATCCGCAGAGCCTGGGAAAGCCGGGCGGCGACGGTGCCGGCGGCGTCGGCCTTACGCTTGCGCGGGCCCTTGTATTCGGCCGAGTTGAAGCGGCGGCGGTCGGGACCGACATACTGCACCGCCTCGATCCAGTCGCGCGGCTTCAGGGTCACGGCTTCCAGGCGGCGCTCCAGATCCTTGATCGTGAACGGCTTGCGCATGAACTCGTGGATGCCGGCGTCGCGGGCCCCGAAGATGGTCTCGGCGGTGGCCTCGGCCGTGCACATGATGATCGGCGCCTCGCGGCACACCAGGTCGCTGCGGCGGATCTTCCTGGCCAGCAGCAGGCCGTCCAGGCCGGCGCTGGCGTGCTCGACGAAGATCAGCTGCGGATCGACCGTGCGGGCCATCGCATAGCCCTTCTCGATCGTCGGCGCGGCGTAGATCTGCACCCCGCCCAGCTGGCGCATCTGGTCGCCCAGCAACCGCCCGGTCGCCGGATTGGGGTCGACGACCAGCACCCGCTGAACCTTCGCGGAGACTCGCTGGATTGTGCGGATATTGCCGTCGAACACGAGACCTAAGGGCTCCCAGGAGAAGACTCGGGTCCGAACCTAAGGCCCGATCGTAAAAATCAGCTTGATGAACGCCGCGCTTAACCGCGTCAGTTTGTCAGAGAGACGCTCAGGCCGCCCTCGAAATCCTGGAAGATGTCGATGGCCTCGTCGACATCGGCCGTCGGCGTGCGCCCCGGCGGGAAGCGGTAGCGCCAGAAGCTGGCGATGTGGGAGATCACCCCGACCTTTTCCCCCAGCGACAGGAACATGTCCGGCGCGCGCAGCAGGAACTCGCGGAAGGCCTGGGGCCGGCCGTTGTCGATCAGGTCCTCGAAGGCGTCGTCATAGATCTTGATCGACCGCAGCACCGCGTTGCGCTCGACCAGCACCGCGCCCTGCAGGCGGCGGCGGGCTTCGTCGATATAGCGGCCAGTCTCGGTGTCGCGGGCCCCGGTGATGACCAGCTGGCCGATCTCGCCGCCCACGGCCGACAGCTGCGGCCACAGGTGGGTCAGCATCCACTTGTAATAGAGGAAGCCCTTCCAGCTGAAGACGCCCTCCTTGAAGCTCTCGCCCTCCATCACCAGCGTCTCGCGCAGCGGCGTCAGACGCTCGTCGACGTCGGTGGACAGCAGGGCCTCGACCAGGCGGGCCACATGGGCGCCCGAGAAGCGGCCGGAGTCGCGATAGGCCAGCTCGATCAGGCGTGAGATCTCGGAGCTGACGAAGCCCTGCATCAGCTGCAGGTCGCCCTGCGACAGCGCGAAATAGCACGGCGCGATGTTCATGCCGTGGCGGCGCAGGTGCTCGCGCAGCAGGAACGGATCCAGCGACGGCAGCATGTCGATCATGCGCAGGGTCGCCAGATCCCGGGTCATGTCGGAGTGGTCGTTGCAGGCCTCGCGCAGCAGCTCGACCCAGCCGCGCTGACCCACGAAGAACGACTGGCCGCCCAGGCCAAGGTCGCCGCGGTCGAACGGGATGATGATCTTGGTGGCGGTGGGCCGCGCCTCGTCGAACAGAAAGACGTCGTCGTTGCGCAGGCGGTGCTTCACCACCAGGGCGGTGTTGAGGATCTTGTTCCGGAACAGCGGATGCTGGGCGTATTCGGGGCGGTGCTGGCTGTCGGCGGCGATGGCCAGCAGGTTGAGCACGCGGCTGGTCGAGGCCGTGCGCTCAAGGGCGCGCAGACTACGCGTGACACGGTCGGTCGAGCGGACCGGTCTCAGCTTGCGACGCGCTAACAAGATCCGCGATCCCCCAATCAGATAAGGGGTTGTAGCGATCGCAAGCTAAACAATCGCTAATCGGACGCGGATCAGGCGGACAGCCGCGAAGGTTGCGCCGCGCCCTCGGCCAGGCGCGCCACGGCGGTCAGAAGCTGGGCCGGGCGGATCGGCTTGGGATGGGCGTCGTCGAAGCCCTGGGCCAACAGCCGCTCGGCGTCGCCGGCCATGGCGTCGGCCGTCAGGGCCAGGATCGGGATGTCGGGACGCCCCGCCTCGCCGGCGCGGATGCGGCGCACCGCCTCGATGCCATCCATGTCGGGCATGTGGACGTCCATCAGCACCACGTCGAAGCTTTCAACCGCCAACAAGGCCAGCGCCTCGCGGCCGCCGTCGGCGGTGATCACGAACAGGCCGGCCGCCTCGAGGATGGCCCGGGCGACCGTGCGGTTGACGGCGTTGTCGTCGACCACCAGCACCCGCGAGCCGTCGACATAGAAGGCCGGCGGCAGCGGCGCGGGCGCGGGCGGCGCGGCGGTCTTGGGCAGGGCCAGGGCGACGCTGAAGGTCGCGCCCGCGCCCGGAAGGCTGGTCACGGCGATCTGACCGTCCATCAGTTCGGCCAGCTGACGGCAGATGGTCAGGCCAAGGCCCGTGCCGCCGAAGCGGCGCGCCGTCGACCGGTCGCCCTGGGTGAAGGGCGTGAACAGGCCGTCGATCTGGGTCTGCGTCAGGCCGGGGCCGGTGTCGGCCACCGACAGCACCAGCTCGCCCTCCGCCCCCGGCCCGACCGCGATCTCCACGCGCCCGACCTCGGTGAACTTCAGGGCGTTGGACAGCAGGTTCAGCAGGATCTGACGCACCCGCAAGGCGTCGCCCGACACCCAGGCCGGCGTCTCGGGCGCGACCGTCAGCAGCAGCTCCAGTCCCTTGCGGCGGGCGGTTTCGCTCCAGGCCGCCTGGATCTGGCCGGCCAGCTGGCGCACGTCGAACGGCGCGTTCTCCAGTTCCAGCTTGCCGGCCTCGATCTTGGACAGGTCGAGAATGTCGTTGAGGATGGTCATCAGGCCGTCGCCCGACTGGATGATCATCTCCAGATAATCGGCCTGACGCTTGTCCAGCTTGGTCGAGCCCAGGGCGTGGGCCAGGCCCAGCACCCCGTTCATCGGCGTGCGCAGCTCATGGCTCATCATCGCCACGAAGGCCGACTTGGCGCGGCTGGCCTCCTGGGCCTCGGCCTGGGCCCGCTCCAGGGCCCGGGTCGCGCCGCGCATCAGGCGCACGGCGTCCAGCAGGTAGGCGACCAGGCCCGCCAGGACGATCAGCGCCACCAGCTTGTCCCAGCCGTTGAAATGCTTGCCCAGCATCGGCGCGGCGATCAGGGCGATCAGCGGCGCCGGCACGATGGCCAGGGTCGCCGTCCAGCTGATCGTCGCGTACTTCAGGCCCTCGACCAGCAGGCCGAACAGGATGACCAGGGCCGCGAACTTCATGGCGGGCGAGCCCTGCACGGCGCTCAGCGCCGCCATGACCGACCAGACCGTGGCGAAGACGGCGGGCGGCCCCAGTCGGGCCCACGCCATACTCCGGCCGCCCTCGATCGACCTGAGGCCGCGCTCCAGGACCACCAGGCAGCTTTCCAGAACCAGGTTGACCGCGCCCCAGACCAGGGCGGCGACCAGACCGAAATGGAAGAACAGCAGCCCGCCGGCCAGGGTCGTGACGAACAGCCGGGCGGGCCGGCCGCGACGACTCATGGCGAGTGTCGCGCCGCCCAGTCCGTCGTCCAGAGAGTTCCGGAAAGCCAAGCGCTCGGTCCCGCCATGTGAAGCTGCGGGACGCTAAGGCTAACAAGGTTCACCAACCGTTTAACCCTGTGTCGTTTTGACGCGATCAGGGTTGGCGGATCGACGTTTGGGCCGATCAGCCCTGGAACGGATCGCGCATCAGGATGGTGTCGTCGCGCTCGGGGCTGGTCGACAGCAGGGCGACGGGCGCGCCGATCAGTTCCTCGACCCGGCGCACATACTTGATGGCGTTGGCGTTGAGGTCCTTGAACGAGCGAGCGCCGGCGGTGCTCTCGCTCCAGCCTTCCATCTCCTCGTAGATCGGCACGGCGGCGGCCTGGTCGCGCATGCCGGCCGGCAGATAGTCGACCTCGCGATCGCCGATCCTGTAGCCGACGCAGATCTTCAGGGTCTTGAGGCCGTCCAGCACGTCCAGCTTGGTCAGGGCGATGCCGTCGATGCCGTTGATGGCCACCGACTGGCGCACCAGCACCGCGTCGAACCAGCCGCAGCGACGCGGCCGGCCGGTGTTGACGCCGACCTCGCGACCGACGGTCGACAGGTGCTTGCCGACCTCATCGTCCAGCTCGCAGGCGAACGGACCTTCGCCGACGCGGGTGGTGTAGGCCTTGACGATGCCCAGCACGTAGCCCGGGCCCTTGGGACCCATGCCCGAACCGGCGGCGGCCTGGCCGGCGACGGTGTTGGACGAGGTGACGAACGGATAGGTGCCGTGGTCGACGTCCAGCAGAGCGCCTTGCGCGCCTTCGAACAGGATGCGCTTGCCGGCCTTGTAGGCCTGGTCCAGCAGGCGCCAGGCCGGCTGGGCGTAGGCCAGGATCTTCGGCGCGATCTCCATCAGCTGGTCGAACAGGGCCTCGCCGTCAGCCTCCGGCAGGCCCAGGCCGCGACGCAGGGCGCCGTGGTGGCTGAGCAGGCGCTCGATCTTGGGCTTCAGGGCCTCGGGATCGGCCAGATCGGCGACGCGGATGGCGCGGCGGCCGACCTTGTCCTCATAGGCCGGTCCGATGCCGCGGCCGGTGGTGCCGATCTTCTGGCTCGACTGCGCCTCGCGGCCCTGGTCCAGGTCCTTGTGCAGCGGCAGGATCAGGGTGGCGTTGTCGGCCAGCACCAGCAGGTCCGGCGTGATCGCGACGCCCTGCTCGGCGATCTTGCCGATCTCGCTCAGCAGGTGCCAGGGATCGACCACCACGCCGTTGCCGATCACTGACAGCTTGCCCTGCACCACGCCCGAGGGCAGCAGGGCCAGCTTGTAGACCTTGCCGTCCACCACCAGCGTGTGGCCGGCGTTGTGGCCGCCCTGGAAACGAACGACGACATCGGCTCGGTTGGAGAGCCAGTCGACGATCTTGCCCTTGCCTTCATCGCCCCACTGGGCGCCGACGACGGTCACATTGGCCATGGTAGAGATATGCCTTGTCACCTGCCCGGTGACGTCCAGCGGCCCTTCGACAGGACTCGGCCGCAGACGTTTATTCAATTTTGGGCGGCGACACGGGGCCGGTCAAACCGATCCCCCGCGAAGTCAGAAGGCGTAGACCAGCCGAACCCCTACGTCGTCAAGCCCCTGGTTCTTGCCCTGGTGGAAGATCTGGCCGTTCGACAGGTGGGTGTAGGACAGCTCGGTCGACCAGCTGTCGTTGAACCTGTAGCCCAGGGCCAGCTCCGGTTCGAACAGCACCTTCGAGCCGAAATCGATGCGGGTGTAATAGAGGTTGGTGCGGCGGTCGCGCTCGGCCTGGGTCAGGCCCGGCGCGTTGGCGGGCGGCAGGCCGGCCTTGCCGTCGGTATAGGCCAGGCCGAAGCCCGGACGCAGATAGAAGCCGCCCGGCGCGCCCAGCTCGATCGGCCAGTCGAAGCCCGTGGCCACGAAGTTGGACGTGTTCTCGCTGTTGATCGACACGAAGGCGTGGACCTGCGGCTTGCCCAGCCAGGTCAGGTTCTCCAGGCGATCGGTGCGGTAGCCCAGGTGGATGTCGACGCCATCCTCGCGACCGGCGGCGCCCAGGCCCACGGCGTTGCCCAGGAAGGTCACGTCATGCTTGTAGGCGCCGACGAACACTTCGCCCGCCATCGACGGCGCGGCGAAACCCAGCACGGCGGCGACGGCCGTGGCGGCGAACATTGCGGTCTTCATCTGGATATCCCTGAACAGCCCTACCCCGGGGTTATGGCTTGAACGGCGAAGCTCGCAAAGGGTTTCGAAGGGGAAAGAAAACGCCCCCTCCGTCACGTCGCCTATCGGCGCCGCGCCACCTCCCCCGCACGCTTCGCTACGGGGGGAGGAGAATTCAGCTGCTCTTCTCCTGCCCCGTGTAACGGGGGAGGTGGCGCGATGCGAATACGCATCGTGACGGAGGGGGCGTCCGGCGGTCTTCAAATCACGCCCATAAGCCCATACACCTTCACCATGACCGTCTCCCTCGCCGACATTCAAGCCGCCGCCGGACGCCTGAAGGGCCTGGCCGTCGAGACTCCGTTGATCGAGAGCCCCGCGCTGAACGATCGCCTGGGCGGGCGGGTGTTGCTGAAGCCCGAGACGCTGCAGCGGGCCGGGGCCTTCAAGTTCCGCGGCGCCTACAACCGGCTGAGCCAGCTGTCGGCCGACGAGAAGGCGCGCGGCGTCGTGGCCTTCTCGTCGGGCAACCACGCCCAGGGCGTGGCCCTGGCGGCCCAGCTGATCGGCTGCCCGGCCCTGATCGTCATGCCGTCCGACTCGCCAGCCGTGAAGGTGGCCGGCACCAAGGGCTTCGGGGCCGAGATCCGCTTCTACGACCGCTTCACCGAGGACCGAATCGCCATCGCCGACGAGATCGCCGCCCAGCGTGGCTGCGTGGTGGTGCCCTCCTACGACGACCCGCATATCATCGCCGGTCAGGGCACGCTGGGGCTGGAGATCGTCGCCCAGGCCCAGGCCCTGGGCGTCACGCTGGACCGGGTGCTCAGTCCGGTCGGCGGCGGCGGCCTGATCGCCGGGACCTCGACGGCGGTGAAGGGCCTGTCGCCCTCGACCGAGGTCTGGGGCGCCGAGCCCGCCGGCTTCGACGAGACCCGCCGCTCGATGATCTCGGGCCAGCGCGAGACCATCGACAAGGACGCCCGCTCGATCTGCGACGCCCTGCTGACCCCGATCCCGGGCGAACTGACCTGGCCGATCAACAGCCAGACGCTCAGCGGCGTCGTCGCCGTCACCGACGCCGAGGTGGCCGAGGCGATGCGCTACGCCTTCGGGGTCCTGAAGCTGGTGGTCGAGCCCGGCGGCTGCGTGGCCCTGGCGGCGGCGCTGACCGGCAAGATCGATGTTGCGGGAAAGACCTCGGCGATTGTCCTCTCGGGGGGCAATGTCGATCCGGCGCTGTTCGCGCGGGTGCTGGCGGGCGAGATTTAGACCATGCAGACCTACCTCTTTCGTGGCCCCGGCCGGGTGTTCGGCGTCACCAGCGACGCCAGCGGCGCCAACCTGCCCGACCGCTACGCGCCGTGGACGGCGTTCAAGAGCGTCGAGATGATCCGGGGCCAAGCGATGCCCGGTGTGAACGTCGACGAGTGCCTGGACGATATCACGGTGTACGGCTTTCACATCACCGACGCGCACGTGCGGATCACGGAAGAGGCGGCGGGGTAGGTGAATTGAGCGGAACCATCGTGACGCCCCCTCCGTCACGCTGCGTATCCGCAGCGCGCCACCTCCCCCGTTTTACGGGTGAGGAGATGCAAGCTTCTCCTCCCATGCGAAGCGGGGGAGGTGGCGCGGCGCCGATAGGCGACGTGACGGAGGGGGCGTCCACGGGATCAGGATGGAACACGTGAACCTGCCGCCGAACACCGCCCTCCCCCAGACGCCGCTGCTGGTCGTCGACCGCGCGGCCCTCGAACGCAACATCACCCGCATGCAGGCGCTCTGCGACGCCGCCGGGGTTCGCCTGCGGGCTCACGGCAAGACCCACAAATGCTCCACCCTGGGCCGGCTGATCGTCGAGCATGGTGCGGTCGGCCTGTGCGCCCAGACCGTGGGCGAGGCCGAGGCCTTCGTGGCCGGCGGGATCAAGGACGTCCTGGTCACCGCCCCGCCGCCCGCCTGGGCCGGTCCGCGCCTCGCCGCCCTGGCCAAGACCGGCGCCACGATCGGCGTCACCGCCGACGATGAGGGTCAGATCGACAGGTTGTCGGACGCCGCCGTCGCGGCGGGCACGCGGCTGGACCTTGTGGTCGACCTCGACCTCGGCACCCATCGCACCGGAAGTTATCCACAGGGCGCCCTGGCGCTGGCTCGCGCCGCCGACGCCTCGCCCGGTCTGCGCTTCGCCGGGATCCAGGCCTATCTGGGGCATCTCCAGCATATGGACGACGAGCCTGGCAGGAGGGCCGCCGACGAAGCCGCCTTCGCCACGCTGAAGGCCTTGGTCGCCGAGCTGACCGCCGCCGGCCTGCCCCCGCCCGTGGTCACCGGCGGCGGCACCGGCACCCATGCGTTCGACCTGGCCTCGGGCGTGTTCACCGAGCTGCAGGCCGGCTCCTACGCGGTGATGGATGTCGAGTACGATGACTGCGGTCCGCCCGGCGGCGGCGACTGGCCGTTCGAGCCGGCGCTGTTCGTCGCCGCCAGCGTCGTTTCGGCCCGCCACAAGAGCCACGTCGTGGTCGACGCCGGCTTCAAGGCCATGTCGATGGACGGCCCGCCGGCGCGGGTGATCTCCGGCGCGGCGCCAGGCTCGCTGTGGCGACCCATGGGCGACGAGCACGGCATGATCGCCCATCCGTCGATGATCGACGTGCTGAAGGCCGGCGGCCGCGACCCGCTGGGCTTCGACAAGGCCGTGACGGCTGCCGACGCCGATCCGGCACGGGCCTTTCCGGCCGACGCCCCCAAGGTCGGCGAGATCGTCTGGCTGCAGCCGGGCCACTGCGATCCGACCATCAATCTCTATGACGCCCTGCATGTCTGGGACGGGGAGACGCTGGAGCGATGGGCGGTGGATGGGCGACGGATTTCCACCTGAGCACCGGACGCCCCCTCCGTCACGTCGCCTATCGGCGCCGCGCCACCTCCCCCGTTTCACGGGGCAGGAGAAGAGCGCTCTCTCCTGCCCCGTAGCGAAGCGTGCGGGGGAGGTGGCGCGCTGCGAATACGCAGCGTGACGGAGGGGGCGTCGCGGACGAAAGATCGCCCTAGCCACGGCCATGGACCCCGCATACGGTCCGCGCCCAACGACCAGAACTGCCCCAAAAGAGTGGAAACGATGAAACGCCTGCTGCTCGCCACCGCCCTCTTCACAGCGCCCATGCTCGCGCACGCCGCCGACGCGCCCAAGATCGACCCCGGCAAGCTGTCGGCCCACATCAAGGTGCTGGCCTCCGACGCGTTCGAAGGCCGTGGCCCCGCCACCGAGGGCGAGAAGAAGGCCGTCGCCTATATCGTCGACCAGATGAAGGCCATCGGCCTGGCTCCCGCCGGCGACCTGCAAAAGGACGGGACCCGCGCCTGGACCCAGGACGTGCCGCTGGGCAAGTTCGAGATCACCGGCCCGGTCGCCGCCCACGTGATGGTCGGCAATGACCATGTCGCCCTGGCCCAGGGCGAACAGGTCGCCATCCGCGCCGCCATGACCAATGTCGACAGCGTCTCGATCAAGGACGCCCCGCTGGTCTTCGTCGGCTATGGCGTCAAGGCGCCCGAGCGGAACTGGGACGACTTCAAGGGCGTGGACCTGAAGGGCAAGATCGCCGTCGTTCTGATCAACGACCCGGATTTCGAGACCGGAAGCGGCGACTTCGGCGGCAAGGCCATGACCTATTACGGCCGCTGGACCTACAAGTTCGAGGAGGCCGCGCGCCAGGGCGCGATCGGCATGCTGATCGTCCACGAGACGGCCCCGGCCTCGTACGGCTGGGCGACGGTCAAGAACTCCAACACCAACGTGATGTTCGACATCGTCCGCAAGGAGCCGACCAAGAGCCACCCGTCGCTGGAAGGCTGGATCCAGCGCGACGTCGCGGTCGACCTCTTCAAGACGTCGGGCCTGGATTTCGACGCCCTGAAGAAGCAGGCCCAGACCCGCGACTTCAAGCCTGTCGTCCTGACCGGCGCCAAGTTCTCGGCCGACTACAAGGTCAAGCACGAGGTGATCGTCTCCAAGAACATCGCCGGCGTGGTCAAGGGCTCGACCCACCCGGACGAATATGTCGTCTACAGCGGCCACTGGGACCATCTGGGCGTGGGCCTGCCGGACGCCAAGGGCGACAAGATCTATAACGGCGCGGTCGACAACGCCGACGGCATCGCCGCCCTCCTGGAACTGGGCCGCGCCTTCAAGGCCGCCCCGCAGCCGCAGCGCTCGGTGCTGTTCCTGGCCGTCACCGCTGAGGAAAAGGGCCTGCTGGGCTCGGAGTACTACGCCGCCAACCCGCTCTATCCGCTGAGCAAGACGGTCGGCGACCTCAATATCGACGCCCTGTCGGCCGCCGGTCCGGCCAAGGACATCACCACCTCGGGCGACGGCAAGGTCGACCTGCAGGACATGCTGGTGGCCAAGGCCAAGGCCCACGGCCGCTACTTCACGCCCGACCCCGTGCCGCAGGCCGGCCACTTCTACCGCTCGGACCACTTCCCGTTCGCCAAGCGCGGCGTGCCGGCGATCTCGGTCGGCTCGGGCAACGACCTCTACAAGGGCGGCAAGGAAGCCGGCGAGAAGGCCGAACAGGACTACGTCACCAACCGCTACCACCAGCCCGCCGACGAATGGTCGGCCGACTGGGACCTGAGCGGCCAGGCCATGGATCTGGAGCTGTTCTACGAAGTCGGCGCCGACCTCGCCAATTCCCGCGTCTGGCCGGAATGGCAGGCGGGTTCGGAGTTCAAGGACCTCCGCGACAAGTCCAAGGCCGATCGGAAGTAATCTAACTTTTCTTGTCATCCCGGAAGCCTCGCAGAGGCTATCCGGGACCCAGGGGCAACCGCATTGCGGCGGCTCCTGGGTCCCGGCTCTCCGCTTCGCTACGGCCGGGATGACAGGCTATTTGCTCGTAAAGTTCCCCGCATGACAGCCTCCGTCTTCGACCTCTTCAAACTCGGCGTCGGTCCGTCGAGCAGCCACACCATGGGCCCGATGACGGCGGCGGTGCTGTTCGTCGGGCGGCTGCGCGAGGCCGGCAGGCTGGCGATCACCGCGCGGGTCGAGACGCGGCTCTACGCCTCCCTGGCGCTGACCGGGAAGGGCCACGCCACCGACCGGGCGGTGATCCTGGGGCTGATGGGTTTCGTGCCCGCCGACCTCGACCCCGACGCCGGCGAGGCGGCCCTGCTGGAGACGAAGGCCACGCAGTCGCTGTCGCTCGGCGGCGACCACGCCATCGCCTTCGACGAGGCGCGGGACATCGTCTGGCTGGGCCACGAGCGCCTGCCCCAGCACCCCAACGGCCTGACCTTCGTGGCCTTCGACGCCGCCGGCGCCGTGCTGGCCCAGCGCACCTATTTCTCGGTCGGCGGCGGCTTCGTGCGCGACGAGAGCGAGATGGGCCGCAACGCCCCGCCCGAGGAAGGACCGCTGCTGCCGCACCCGTTCGAGAGCGGCGCGGACCTGTTGCAACGCGCCGCCGACGCGGGCCTGTCGATCGCCGGGGTGATGGGCGCCAACGAGCTGGCGCGGATGTCGCTGGACGACATGAACGCGGGCCTGGACCGCATCTTCAACGCCATGGAAGCCTGCATCGACCGGGGCATGCGCGTGGACGGGATCCTGCCCGGCGGGCTGTCGGTGAAGCGCCGCGCCCGCCAGATCCACCAGACCATCCAGGGCCGCATGGAGCGCCAGATCAGCGACCCGCTGGCGGCAATGGACTTCGTCAACCTGTGGGCCATGGCGGTCAACGAGGAGAACGCCGCCGGCGGCCGGGTGGTCACCGCCCCGACCAATGGCGCGGCGGGGCTGGTGCCGGCCGTGCTGCGGTTCTTCGTGCGCTTCCACAATGGCACGCCGGAACAGATCCGCGTCTTCCTGCTGACCGCCGCCGCCATCGGCGCGCTCTACAAGCGCAACGCCTCGATCAGCGGCGCCGAGGTCGGCTGCCAGGGCGAGGTGGGCGTGGCCTGCTCGATGGCCGCCGCCGGCCTGTGCGCGGCTCTGGGGGGCACGAACGCCCAGATAGAGAACGCCGCCGAGATCGGCATGGAGCACAACCTCGGCCTCACCTGCGATCCGATCGGCGGCCTGGTGCAGATCCCCTGCATCGAACGCAACGCCATGGGCGCCATCAAGGCCATCGACGCCGCAAGGTTGGCGCTGCTGGGGGATGGGCAGCACAGCGTATCGCTGGACAAGGTGATCGCCACGATGAAGCGCACCGGCGAGGACATGAACGAGATCTACAAGGAGACCTCGATGGGGGGTCTGGCGGTGGGGCTGTCGGTCAACCGGGTGGAGTGCTGAGCGGCAAGCGCCGTTGAGGACCCCCTCCGGCCCTCCGGGCCACCTCCCCCGAAGGGGGAGGATCTATGCCGCGTTAGATGCTCCCCCGTTGGGGGAGCTGTCGCAGAGCGACTGAGGGGGTCCTCCACTGAACCGGCCGACGCCCCAAGCGTTTCCACCAACCCCAACCCATCCGGAACCTCCCTCATGCGCCTCGCCCTGACCGCCGCCGCCCTGCTGACCCTGTCGGCCGTTCCCGCCCTGGCCTCCAGCGACGCCGCCTGGAAGGACCTGCGCGACCGCTCCGACCGCGCCTGCATCAAGGCCGCCAGCGAGCTGCGCAACACCCGCGTCACCGCCTATGGCGACACGTTCCAGTCGGTGACCGTCTCGACCGTGGAAGGCACGTACCGGCCCAAGCACATGAAGGGCGCGCGCGGCAAGGCGATCTGCGTGTTTGACAAGCGCACCAGCCAGGTCGAGGTCCAGGAACTCCAGCCCCGCCGCTAGGCTCTTGCCGACAACCGCCGCGCTCCTCTAGGGTGCGCGGCGGAACAGGAAGGGAACGAACATGTCCAAAGGCGTGATCCGAGCCGGCATCGGCGGCTGGACGTTCGAGCCCTGGCGCGGCGTGTTCTATCCCGACACGCTCAAGCAGAAAGACGAGCTGAAATACGCCTCGTCCAACGTCACCAGCATCGAGATCAACGGCACCTACTATTCCACCTTCAAGCCCAACAGCTGGCAGAAGTGGCGCGACGAGACGCCCGACGACTTCGTGTTCTCGGTCAAGGCCAGCCGCTACTGCACCAACCGCCGGGTGCTGTCGGAAAACAACGACTCGATGGAGAAATTCCTGGCTCAGGGCCTGGAAGAGCTCGGCGACAAGCTGGGCCCCATCAACTGGCAGTTCATGGCCACCAAGAAGTTCGATCCGGTCGACTTCGAGGGCTTCCTGAAGCTGCTGCCCAAGGAGATCGGCGGGTGCCCGGCGCGCCACGCGCTGGAGGTGCGCAGCCCCACCTTCGCCACCCAGGAATTCTACGATCTGGCCGCCAAGTACGGCGCGGCCATCGTCTACGCCGTCGACGACGAGGAGCCGACCTGGCCCTGCATCGACGCGCCGACCGCCGACTTCACCTATGCCCGCCTGATGTCGAGCAAGCCCGACGAGCCCACCGGCATGACCTCGGACGAACTGGACGGCATCGCCGACCAGACCAAGGCCTGGGCCAAGCGCGGCGACGTCTTCGCCTATTTCATCGCCGGGGCGAAAGTGCGCAATCCGGCGGCGGCGATGGCGCTGATCGAAAAGCTGAAGTAGGGGCGGGCGCCGGACGCCCCCTCCGTCACGATGCGTATTCGCATCGCGCCACCTCCCCCGTTCCACGGGTGAGGAGAAGACGCGACCTCCTCCCCTGTGAAACGGGGGAGGTGGCATGGCGCGAATACGCGACATGACGGAGGGGGCGTCACGGCCGACCGCCAAAACATGGTTAGCCAAACCTTAACCCGGCGCGCGCTAATCTGCCGACCATGCGCCGCGTGCCCGCCCTGATGCTGATGACCTTCGCCTTGGCCGGCACGGCCGGCGCCGCGCCCAAGACCGTGGTCATCGCGCCAAAGCCCGTCGCGGCCGCGCCGGCCACGGCGCCCAGCGTGGTGCTGCAATCGCCGATCCCGCTGGCGTCCAACACGCCGGGCGGCGACGTGGGTCAGTGCCGGGCCAGCTGCGCCCGCGCCTACTATTTCTGCGCGTCGAGCACGGTCGACGAGAACTGTCCGACCGACTGGGCCCAGTGCAAGGCCCGCTGCACCGCCACCTACCGGCGGCTGGGCTTGTAAAGGCCCCTATTCGTCCAGGCAGACCCGGGCGATCTCGGCTCGCAACTCCGGCATGCCCAGGCCCTTCTCGGACGAGGTGGCCAGCACGCGCGGGAAAGCCGCGGGACGCTTGGCGATGGCCTTTAGCGTCTCGGCCGTGACCTTCTCGACCTCGTGGGGCTTCAGCTTGTCGGCCTTGGTCAGGATGATCTGGTAGGAAACCGCCGCGATATCCAGGGCGTCCAGCGCCTCGGCGTCGACCTTCTTGAGGCCGTGGCGGGAGTCGATCAGCAGGTAGACGCGCTTGAGCGTGGCGCGGCCGCGCAGATAGGCCCGGCCCAGGTCCTGGAACTTGCTGACCGTGGTCTTCGACGCCCGCGCGAAGCCGTAACCCGGCAGGTCGACCAGGCGCAGCTTCTCGGCCAGCAGGAAGAAGTTGATCTCGCGCGTGCGGCCCGGCTCGTTGGAGGCGCGCGCCAGATACTTCTGGCCGACCAGCCCGTTGATCAGGCTGGACTTGCCGACGTTCGAGCGGCCGGCGAAGGCCACTTCCGGCGCGATCGGAGCGGGCAGGCCGTCCATCTTGACGGCCCCCATCATGAACGCGACGGGCTGGGCGAACAGCACCCGCGCCGCCTCGATCTCTTCCTCGGTGAAGACGGGATCGGTCGAGGCGGCGAAGTTGGGTTCAGTCATCAGGTGGTCGCAACGCTCTTGCCCTGGAAGCGGGCGATGATCTTGTCGATCGGGTTCTCGACGCCGTAGCGACGCATGATGATGTACTGCTGGAAGATGGTCAGAACGTTCGACCAGCACCAGTAGATCACCAGGCCGACCGAGAACTGCGACAGGGTGAAGGTGAACACGATCGGGAAGAACTGGAAGATCTTCTGCTGCACCGGGTCGGCCGCCGGCGGGTTCATCGACGTCGTCAGCCACATGGTGAAGCCGTATAGCAGCGGCCAGACGCCGATGTGCAGCGGGCCGCCCAGGAACGTGCCGATCAGCGGCGCGGTCGCCGGATCCCAGGGGATCAGGCCAAACAGGTTCATGAAGGTCGACGGATCGCGGGCCGAGAGGTCCTGGATCCAGCCGAAGAACGGCGCGTGCCGCATTTCGATGGTGACCGTCAGCACCTTGTACAGCGAGTAGAACACCGGGATCTGGATCAGCATGGGCAGGCAGCCCATCATCGGATTGATCTTCTCCTTGGCGTACAGCGCCATCATTTCCTGCTGCTGCTTGGCCGGGTCGTCCTTGTGCTTGACCTTCAGCTTTTCGACCTCGGGGGCGATCTTCTTCATCTTCGCCATCGACTCGTAGCTCTTGTCGGCCATCGGGTAGAGGACGAGCTTGAGGGCCACGGTCAGCAGCAGGATGGCCACGCCGAAGTTGCCGACCAGCTTGTAGAACATCTCCAGGATGTTGAAGATCGGGCGGGTGAAGAAGCGGAACATGCCCCAGTCGACGGCGTCGTCGAAGCGCGGGATCACCGATTGCTTGCCGTCCCAGAACTTCCACCACGGCGGCGGCGAGCCGGCGAACTCGTAGCTGCGCAGCAGCGGTACGGTCTTGGCGCCGGCGAACAGGCGGGTGGTCTGGGTCAGGGTCTGGCCGGGGGCCAGCGACTTGGTCGGGCCCACGAAGTTGACGTCATAGATGTCCACCGGGCCGGCCTGGGTGACGCGGTATTGCGCGGTCACGTCCTGGGCCTGGTCGGGGATCAGGGCCGCCAGCCAGTACTTGTCGGTGATGCCGGTCCAGCCGCCCTTTGAGGTGAAGGTCTCGAGCGGCTTGTCCTTCTTCCACTTCTGGTACTTGGACTGCTTGAGATCGTGGCCCTTGCCGTCGGCCGAGCCGAACACGCCGATGGCGCCTTCGTGGACGATGCCGGTCTTGCCCAGCGTCGCCGGGATGCCCTGGCGCTGCACAGTGGCGTAGGGGGCCAGCGACAGGGCGGCGCCGCCTTGGTTGCGGACGCTGTCGGCCACCGTGAACATCGCCTGGTCGTCGACCGAGACGGTGCGGGTGAACACCAGGCCCTGGCCGTTGTCATAGGTCAGCACCACCGGGGTGGTCGGACGCAGCACCTGGCCCGGCGCGGCGGTCCAGACGGTGCGGCTGTCGGGCAGGCCCGGCAGGTTGGCCCCGGCCCAGCCGAAATCGGCGAACCAGGCGTGCTCGGCGCCCTCGGGGCGGAACAGCTCGACCGGCGGGGAATTCTTGGCCGTGGTTTCGGCGTAGCGCTTGAGGAACAGGTCGTCGATGCGGCCGCCCTTCAGCGAGATCGAACCCGACAGGGCCGGGGTGTCGACGGCGACGCGCGGGCTCTGGGCCTTGGCGGCGTCGCGCGACAGCTTCAGCGGCGCGGGCTGGCCGTCCGGGCCAAGCACGACGCCCGGCTGGGTGGCCAGCATCCTGGCTTCGGCCGCCTTCTTGGCCTGCAGCTGGGCTTCCGCCTTCTTCTGCTGCGGACCCAGGACGAAGAACTGGTACCCGATCAGGATCGCGAACGCGCTGACGATGAACATCAACGTGTTTTTGTTGTCGTTCTGCATTGGGATGACTTAACCGGAAACGGAGGGATCGGGCGCGTGAGCGCTAGAAGGGGTGTCGGATTGATCTGCGGAAGCGGCCTGCCGGGCCCGGACTTCCGCGCGATCATGTTCGGCCGCGAGGCTTATCAGCGCGGTTTTCACATCGTCAAGCAAACGCCCCCATTCGCGGCTGCGGGTGCCGCCGCGCGCGATGAACACATAGTCGCACATGGGGCGGCCATGAAGGGGCAACAAAAGACGAGCGGCCTCGCGCAGGCGACGTTTGGCGCGATTGCGCTCGACCGAGCCGCCGATCTTCTTGGTAGCGGTGAAGCCCACCCGGATCAGCGGATCGTCGTCCTGGCGCGGCCGCATCTGCATGAAGACGGCGCCGCGCGACAGGGCCGGCGCCTTGGCGGCCTTCAGGAAGTCGGGGCGTTTTTTCAGACGCTCGATCTTCACGGCGTCGGACATGGCCGCGCCGGCTTGCGTCGCGGTCATGAAAAAAGCCGCCCTTTCCGGCGAAAACCTGAGGTCAGGCTCTGGGAAAAGGCGGCTTTTGTCATGGTCTAAAGCCTCCCGCGAGCGGGAGAAAAGAGCGGGATGAACCGCTCTTAGGCCGTCAGGCGCTTACGGCCCTTGGCGCGGCGACGCGCAACGATCTTCTGGCCGTTCTTGGTGGCCATACGCGCGCGGTAGCCGTGACGGCGGGCTCGCACGAGCTTCGACGGCTGGAATGTCCGCTTCACGAGGTGGCTCCGAGTATAATAGTGGGACGCGAGAACCGTGAGGCCCCGCGAGTGAGGGGCGGTGGATAAGGGAACGGGCGGCGGCTGTCAACCTGAGTCGCTGCGGGGACTTAGGTCCTTTTCCGCGAGACTTGCCCCCTCCGCGCTTCGCGCTCCTCCCCCATAGGGGGAAGATGAAGTGCGCCGTCTCATCTTCCCCCTATGGGGGAGGACGACCGCGAAGCGGTCAGGAGGGGGCTAGGGCGTGATCACGGCCTTGCCCACCACCTTGCGCTCGCTCAGCAGCTCGAACGCCTCCCGCCAGCGCTCCAACGGAAGTTCAGCATGGACGTGCGGCTTGATCACCCCCTCGTCCGCCATCCGCCACACCGCCTCGCCGTTCTCGCGGCCCTTGTCGGGGAATCGGCGGCCGTATTCCCCGGCCCGCACGCCCATCACCGAGAAGCCCTTGATCAGCGGCATGTTGACCGAGACCGTCGGGATCCGCCCGGAGGTGAAGCCGATCACCAGCAGCCGGCCGTCGAAGGCGATGCAGCGGGTGCTCTCGTCGAAGACGTCGCCGCCCACGGGGTCGTAGATCACATCGGCCCCCTCCCCGCCCGTGATCGCCTTCACCGCCTCGCGGAAGCCGCCGGTGACGTTGATGGTCGCGTCGGGGGCGTAGAGGGCCTGGATCGCCGCGAGCTTGTCGTCGGAGGCCGAGGCGGCGATCACTCGAGCGCCCAGCGCCTTGGCCAGGTCCACCGCCGCCAGCCCGACCCCGCCTGCCGCGCCATGGACCAGCACCCACTCGCCAGGCTCCAGCCGCGCGCGGCGGACCAGGGCGACATAGGCGGTCAGATAGGCCGCGCCATAGGCGGCGGCCTGGGCGAACGACAGCCGTTCGGGCTTGGGCTTGAGGGCCTCGGCGGAGAGCACCGCATAGTCCGCGAACCCGCCCAGCCGCGCGCCGCCAACCACCGCGTCGCCAATCTGGAAGTTCGTGACGCCGTCCCCGAGGGCGGCGACCTCGCCCGAGAGGTCCAGGCCCGGCGTGAACGGCGTGGGCGGCTTGAACTGGTATTCGCCCTTGGTCATCAACAGGTCGGGGAAGTTGACGCTGGCGGCGCGGACGCGGACCAGGACTTCGCCGGGACCGGGGGCTGGGGTCGGGACGTCGCGGACGGCGCAGCCGGCGAAGTCTGGGGCGAGGGTTTCGACGACGAGGGCGCGCATGGTGAGTGGCCTCATCCCCTTGGAACCGGAAATAACTTGTCATCCCGGCCGTAGCGCAGCGGAGAGCAGGGACCCAGGGGCAACCGCTGTGCGCCGGCCCCTGGGTCCCGGACAGCCTCTGCGAGGCTTCCGGGATGACAAGAATTTTGGATCATGCCGATGGGCTGGCGGCCCGCTGATCAAACGCCGCCCGCACCAGCCGCGCGATCTCGCGACACGCCGCGTCGGCCGCCGGCACCGCGCCGGTGAACGCCGTGAAGCCATGGGCCAGGCTGTCGTAGCAGCGATAGGTCACCGGCACGCCGGCCGCCTGCAGCCGCTTGGCGTAGGCCTCGCCCTGGTCGACCAGCGGATCGAAGCCGGCCGTGACCACCACCGCCGGAGCCAGGCCCGAGAGGTCCTCGGTCTTGTTGGGCGACAGGCGCGGGTCGGCCGGATTGGCGTCGGGGCCCATATAGTGGCCCATGAACCAGTCCATGATCGGCCGGCTCAGCGGATAGGCGTCGGCATAGGTGGCCATCGAGGCGCTTTCGCTGGCCACGTCGACGGCGGGATAGATCAGCAGCTGCAGGGCCGGCTGAGGCTCGCCGAGGCGCTGCATCTCCTGGGCGACGATGGCCGAGAAATTGCCGCCCATGCTGTCGCCGCCGATCGCCGGCGGGACCTGGGCCGCGCCGAAGCGGGCGGTGTTGTCGCGCGCCCAGCGATAGGCGGCCAGCACGTCGTCCAGCCCCGCCGGAAAGCGATGATCAGGGGCAAGACGGTAATCGACCGACAGCACCGCGGTCTTGGCGATCTTGGCCAGGATTCCGCAGAAGGCGTGGCAGGTCTCCAGGTCGCCGATCACCCCGCCGCCGAAGTGAGCGAAGACGATCAGCGGCGCCGAACTGTCTTGCTCGGCCGGTCGATAGGCGCGCAGCTTGAGCGGGCCGCCGGGACCGTCGATGGACAGCGCCTCGTTGCGGACGCCGGGCTCGGGCGGCCCCGACACGGCCAGCAAGCCCTTGGCGCTGGCGTCGCGGGCGACGTCGGGCGGCAGACTGGTCATCGACGGCAGCTTCTTGGCCGCGTGGGCGAAGAACTGGAAACGTGGGTCCAGGGTTCGCCCGCCTCGATAGACCACCCCGCCGCCGGACATCGCCCGCAGGACCGGGCTGGGCAGGGAGAGGATGGTCTTGAGGACGAACTTCTGGACGTCGGCCATGCGGGCTCCGGGCGGGACTAAAGCTTGGGAAGGGCGGGCAAGCCGCCCAGGATCATCTTGACGGCGAAGTCGGCGGCGCCGGCCGTGTCGACCGGGCGGCGCTCCAGCATCTTGTCGCCGATCTCGCGGGCCACGGCGATGCAGGCGGCGGTCAGGTAGTCGAGGTCGACGGCCGGGGCGTGGTCGAGCTCCAGCACCTTGGCGAAGCCTTCGCGGACCTCGTCGAACACCGCCACGATCTCGGGCGTGGCGCGGGCGTGGGGAATCTGCTCGCCGGCCGGCCGGTTCAGCCGCCAGTTCTCCTGCTCGGTGGCGACGAAGACGAAATAGGCGCTGATCGCGCCGCGCAGGAAGGATTCGAAGTCGACGGCCTTGTCGATCTCCACCCGCAGCAGCGGCCGGAAGCGCCGCGCGCCGTCGTCGGCCAGGGCGTCGAACACCTCTTCCTTGGACTTGTAGTAGTTATAGAAGGTGCCCGAGGCGAGGCCGGTGCGGCGGATGATGTCGCGCACCGTGGCGCCGTCATAGCCCAACTCGCCGAACACCTCGCGCGCCGCGTCGAGGATCGCCTGGCGATTGGCGACCTTGGTGCGCTCGCGCTTGCCGGGCCGGTCGTCGACGACGGGGGCCTTTGGGAAGTAGGCGATATTCGACATGGAACGCGACTCGACGGCGAGGCGATCCTGACGCCCCGTCATGATTTGAGCCTCATTCCGCCGCATGGGGCAAGACCTTCGCCGCTCGCGGTTGAATCGGCAGGGGATTTCCCAGCGCCTTGGCCCGCTTGATCCCGCGCTTAAGCTCCTTGCGCAGATCAAAGGCGTAGGCCCCGCAGTTGATCTGGATCGTGTGGCGGGCCGAGGCGACGTAGTGCGACTTGACCTCCGCGTGCATGGCGTCGCGCTCGGCGGCCATCACCTGGGCGGGCGGCGCGGCATAGCGGCCCGTCAGCCAGGCGGCGATCAGTTTCGACTGCTCCTCGGCGATCGGCATCATGGCGCACAGCGGCTGGACCAGGGCGACCATGAAGAGGTTGTCGAACCTGGGATCGACCATCCGCTTCCACAGGGCGATGTCGTTGTCGGGCGCGGCCAGGGTGGCGTCGTCGAAGAACGGGAAGGTCACCTTGTAGCCGGTGCACCAGATCACCGCGTCGGCCTCGACGCTCGTGCCGTCCTTGAACCGCACCTGCTGGCCGTCGAAGCTTTCGATGTCAGGCTTGATGATCACGTCGCCCGAGCCGATGCGGTTGTAGATCTCGTGGCTGATGGCCGGGTGGCTGGCGCCGAAGTCATGGTCGGGCTTGGGCAGGCCGTGGTCTTCGGGCCGGCCGTGGACGGCGGCGATCTTCTTTTCCAGCATCCTGGCGATCATCTTGCCGGGCAGGATGCGCGTCAGCAGCGGCGGATCCTGGCTGGGATGGGGATTGCCGGCGTCCAGAACCTCCTTGCCGAAATAGCGCGGCACCACCCAGTAGCCGCGCCGCACCGACAGCCACACCTGCTCGGCGTTCTCCTTGCGGCCCAGCTCGCAGGCCAGATCCAGCGCCGAATTGCCAAAGCCGACGATGACCACCTTCTTGCCGCGCAGGTCATGCGGGGCCGATGGGTCGATATAGTGGTGGGAGTGCATCTCCAGGCCGGTGAAATGGCCGGGCGGCTTGGGGTCGGGCCAGCGCGGATCCCAGTGGTGGCCGTTGGCGACGCACAGCACGTCGTAGAGCCGCTTCTCGCCGGTCTCCAGCGTGATCTCCCACAGGCCATCCTCGCGCCGTTTGGCCCAGGTCACCGCGCAGTTGAAGGTGATGTGCTGGCGAAAGCCGAAGTGGTCGACATAGTTGTCGAAGTAGCGGGCGATATGGCTGTGGTGCGGGTAGTCGGGATAGTCGGCCGGCATCGGAAAGTCCGAATAGGCCATCTTGTCTCGGCTGGTGTTGATGTGCAGCGAGCGATAGGCGCTGCTCATGCCGTTGCGGTTCTGGAACACCCAGTTGCCGCCGATGCGGTCGGACGCCTCGAAGCAGTCGAAGGGGATGTTCGCCTCGGCCAGCTGCTTGCAGGTGGCGATGCCGGAAGAGCCCGCGCCGATCACGCAGACCTTGGGCAGGGCGGGATCGGGCGCGCGCTGACGCCCCACGGAACCGTCGGCCATCGAGTTTCCTCCCAGGCGTCAGCCTCCGTCATGCGGAGACTGATCGTTGTTCAGGGATGATGGACCGGCTGTGTCAGAGGTCAACGCTTCCGCTACGAGAAGCCTCCCAAGCCTTGTCATCCCGGAAGCCTCGCAGAGGCTATCCGGGACCCAGGGGCCGGCGCACAGCGGTTGCCCCTGGGTCCCAGCTCTCCGCTGCGCTGCGGCCGGGATGACACGCTATTTTGTGACTCAGAACCCTTTCGTCGGCATCTCCAGCTCGTAGACCGCGTCGGTGATGCTCTCGATCTTCTTGGCGAACAGCGCCTGGGCGTCGTGGAGGCCCTGGTTGTAATAATACGGCCCGAGCCGCTCGGTGATGAAGTCGAGCAGGAACTGGGCGTCGAAGCCTTTGACCTCCAGGTCGAGCTCGTCCTTCAGGTAGCGCGACAGGCCGTCGGCCAGCTTGCCGCGGGTGTCCTTGTCGAGGTCGATCTTGGGCATTTGGGGAGGCTCCGATTCTTTGGGGAGCCTAGCATCTGGCGCCGTTGAGGACCCCCTCCGACCCTCCGGGCCACCTCCCCCAAAGGGGGAGGATCTACGCCGCGAGCTGCTCCCCTTCGGGGGAGCTGTCGCGGAGGTTCGGAGGGGGTCCTCAACGGCCTAAGCCGGAACGGACGACCTCTCAGCGGCTCTAGCCGCCACCGGCAGCCGGTTCCCCGCCGCCCGCGCCCGCTTCTCGCCCTTGGCGATCTCCTTCTTCAGGTCCGCGCAGTAGACATTGAAATCCACCTGAATCGTATGCCGCGCCGAGGCGTAGAACTGCCCCAGGTGCCGCGCCTCGTCCTTCTCCGTGATCCGAACCATCTCCTCGGCCGACGGCGGCGCATAGACGCCCGCCAGATAGCCCGCCGCCAGCTTGGCCTGCTGTTCGGCGAAGTTCACCAGGGTCGGCAGAGGCTGGGCCAGGCCCATGAAGAAGAGGTTCGGCACGTCCGGCTTCATCATCCGCTTGAACAGCGGGAAGCGGTGATCGGCGCCCGGCAGCAGGGACGGATCGTCGAAGAACGGGAAGCTGATCTTGTAGCCTGTGGCGAAGACGATGGCGTCCACTCGCTCGACGCTGTCATCGGCGAAGCGGACGTTCCGGCCCTCCAGCGCCTTGATCGCCGGCTTGAACTTGATGTCGCCGCAGCCGGCTCGCGTGAGGAACTCGCCCGAGACCGAAGGGTGGGCCTCCAGCGGTTCGTGGTCGGGCTTGGGCAGGCCATAGTCTTCCATCCTGCCGATGGTCTTCTTGATCACCGCGCGCGACAGCTTCAGGCCCAGCGCCTTCGGCATCCAGGCCGGCATGGCCGACTTGTCCGACGGCTTGCCGTTCAGATATTTCGGGAACACCCACACACCGCGCCGGGCCGAGACCCAGAGGTTCTTGGCGATCGGACGCTGGGACAGCTCGCTGGCGATATCCATGGCCGAATTGCCCATGCCCACCACCACGACGTTCTTGCCGCGCATGTCGACCGGGTCGAACGGATCCGAATAGGCGTGGGCGTGGAAGGCCGGGCCGTCGAACTCGCCGGGATAGTCGGGGATGCGCGGGTCCCAGTGGTGGCCGTTGCAGACGAACAAGACGTCGTACAGCCGCGTCTCGCCGGTCGACAGCGTCACCGCCCACAGGCCGTCGTCCGTGCGCTTGGCGCGCTCGACCCGGGTGTTGAAGGTGATGGTCGGTCTCAGCCCGAAATGGTCGACATAGTCCTTGAAGTACTGGTGCAGCTGGGCGTGGTGCGGGAAGTCGGGCCAGTCGGTCGGCACCGGGAAATCCTCGAAGGCCAGCCGCCACTTGGACGTGTCGATGTGCAGGCTCTCGTAGCAGGCCGACAGGCCGTTGGGGTTCTTGAAGTACCAGTTGCCGCCGACGTCGTCGGACATCTCGAAGCAGTCGTACGGTATGCCATGGTCCTTCAGCCGCTTGGCGGTCGTGAAGCCGCTGCAGCCCGCGCCGATGACACACGCCTTTGGAAGCTTGCCCGTCATTTCCGCCCTGCCTGACTTATCGTTGTTCAGGAAAGCGTATCAGCGTTATGCGAGCCGTCAAACGTGTCCCCGGCGTAAGGACGCTCCACAGGCGGGTGCGGCCGGGTTAATCCTCCGCTAGGGTCTTCAAGTGGAAACCCCGCGATCCACGATCCGTCCGACTCGAAGGCCCGAACCATGACCCGCCACGAACTGAAGACCTGGCCCAAATATTTCGCCGCCGTGCGGTCGGGCCACAAGCGGTTCGAGATCCGCCGCAACGACCGCGACTTCTCGGTCGGCGACATCCTGGTGCTGCGCGAGTTCCACCCCGAGGACGACGCCTATACCGGCCAGGTCGAGGAGCGTCAGATCACCTTCCTGCTGTCGGAAGAGGACTACGGCGTCATTCACGGCTTCGTGGTCATCGGCTTTGGCGAGGTGATGCCGCATCCCGACGCCCCGGCCGAGGGCGTGCTGACCGCCGACCAGCTGGCGACCTGGCACGAGACGCAGGCCTCGAACGCCGCCCTGCGCGGCGCCGACGCCCGCAAGGTCTCGGCCGCCTACGCCCACCCCACCACCGGTCGCGCGGCGATGAGCGTCGCCGCCGACCGTCATGCGGGCGTGGCCGCCGCCGCCGAGGCGGAAGCCAGCTTCCACGCCGCCGCCGCCAAGATCGTCCGCAAGGCCTGAGGCCCCAAAGAAGGAGCGCGGCGATCGCTCGCCACGCTCCAGGGACCGAGGTGATGGCGGGAGAGGTTCGCCCCCGACGGCCATCACGCCGGGGACGGTCCGATTGCTGGCGGCCGCCTAGAACTTGGACGTCAGCGCCACGCCGTAGGTCCGCGGCTTGCCGGGGAAGCGCACCACGGTGTTGGCGTTGCTGCTGACCGCGCTCCAGTAATATTTGTCGGCCAGGTTCTGCCCCCAGATCGAGACGTTCCAGCGCTGGTCCGCGGCGCCGACGCCCACGCTGCCGTTGACCAGGCCGTAGGCCTTGATCTCGTAGAGCGGGTTGCCCTCGAGATCGGCGTGCGACTTGGACTGGTAGCGGCCGGTGAAGGCCGCCTGGAACACCAGGCCGTTCGACAGGTCCTGCGAGAACAGCGCCGTCAGGCCGCCCTGGAACTTGGGGCTGGAGAGGAACTCGGACCCGTCATAATTGGCCGTCTTGCCCGCGCCGTTCGTGCCCGAATAGCCCTTCACCTCGGTGTGCAGCCAGGTGGCCGAGGCGATCAGGGTCAGGGGCGCGGCGGCGCGCCAGGTGATGTCGCCGTCCACGCCATAGGCGGCCGACTTGGGGATGTTCACCAGTCGCGCCAGGGCGGTGTAGATCGGGTCGGCGAAATAGCCGCTCAGCTGCTTGTCCTTGTAGTCGTAATAGAAGGCGCTGGCGTTGACCTGAACGCGGTGCTCCAGCAGCCCGGCCTTCACCCCGGTCTCGTACGACGTCAGCAGTTCCTGCTTGGCCGGCGCATTCTGGGTGGAGATGTTGGCGGCGTTGATCGGGGTCGAGCCGGCCTTGGCGCCCTTCGACACCGAGGCGTACCACAGCAAGTTCTCGGCCGGCGTCCAGTCCAGCCCCACCCGCCAGGCCAGGTTGTTCTCGTCCAGCGACGATGTCACCTGACCGAAGGTCTTGGTCATGGGATTGAAGGTGTTGCAGGCGCCCTGGGTGATCTGGGCCGGGATCGTCCCGTAGGCCGAGAAGTAGAGATAGCGGTTCACGACGTTGACGTTGGGCAGCATGTTGCCGTTGAAGTCGCGCGAGCAGCCCGCGTAGTCCTGCTTGTCTTCGCTGTAGCGCAGGCCCAGCGACAGCTTGAACGCGTCACCCAGCTTGGTGTCGAAATTGCCGAAGACGCTTGAGGTCTTGGCGGTGATGTTGCCGATGTCCTCGTAGGTCCGGAACGCCTGGCTCATCTGCAGCGCGGTGTAGCCGTTCGAGTTGAACGGCGTGGCCAGCAGCAGGGCGCCGTTGTAGCGGATCAGGCCGACATTGGCGTTCTGGCCCAGCATGGTGCGGTTGCTGTCGAGGATGTCGTCCTTGGCGTAGTAGACGCCGATCAGCCAGTGCGAGGCGTCGGTCGAGCCCTCCAGGTGGAAGTCCTCGGCGAACGACTTGATCCGGCCGCTGGTCTTCTGGACCAGGATCTCATAGGGCGCGCCGCTCCAGTCCGACACCGAGTGGCGCTCCAGGTCGTTGTAGCTGGTCAGCGACACCAGACGGATGTTGTCGCTCAGGTCCCAGTTCACCCGCAGCTTGGCGCCGCCAAAGTCGGTGTTCTCCTTGGCCGGACCGCTTATGCCCAGGCCCGTGCCGATGTCGGCTGAGCGCGACGCCAGCGAGGACCAGTCGGCCTGGCTGGACTTGGTGGGGGCGTGGCTGTTCACATAGGCCACCAGGCCCGGGGCGTTGAACGGGCTGGCGGCCGTGCCCGGCGTGAAGCCGATGGCCTGGGCCGCGACGGTGTCGGAGCCGTTGTGCCAAAGGTTGTACGAGGCGTCGATCGTGAGGTTGGCGCTGGGCTGGAAGGCCGCGCCCCAACGCACCCCGTACCGATGGACCTCGCCCTGCCGATCACCGGGCCGGCTGTTGCTGACCTGCCAGCCCTTGCCGCTGTCCTCGGTGCGGAACGAGACGCGGGCCTGGACGTGGTCGCCCAGCGGCCCCGACAGGGCGCCCTCGACGTTCACGGTGTCGTAGTTGCCCGCCTCGACGCCCGCCCGGGCCTCGAACACCGGCGATGGCTTGGCGGTCACGAAGTCGATCAGGCCGGCGGTGGTGTTGCGGCCATACAGCGTGCCCTGCGGCCCCTTGAGCACCTCGACCCGCTCGAGGTCGAACATCGGGCCGCTGTTCATGATCGGATAGGCGTAGGCGACCTCGTCGACATAGGTGCCCACGGTCGAGGTGGCCGAGATGTTGATGGTGTTGAAACCGATGCCGCGCAGCGTGTAGGTCGGCACGCCCTGATAGCTCTGCGACACCGAGAAGCTGGGCGCCACCGCCGATAGGTCCTCGGGATCGTTGATGCGCAGCCGCTCCAGGGTCTCGCCCTTGAAGGCCTGGATCGGGATCCCGACGGTCTCGATCGATTCCTCGCGGCGCTGCGCGGTGACGACCAGGGTCTCGATGGTGGTGCTCGAACCGGCCTGCGCGGCGGGGGGCGTAGCGGCCTGCCCCTGGGCCACCGCCGGCGAAGCGGCGATCAGCGCGATGACCGACACGCCAAGCATCGGCGCCAACGCGCCCTGAAACTGCGTTCCCATCCCGTTTCCTCCTCATGGCCGCACCTTCGTTGGGTGCTGGCGCATTGCAGCCCCCTCGGCATGCGGGGAGCCGACGAAAGCCTGAGGGCCAGGAGAGTTCGGGAGCAAGCTATCAGATTTGATAGGCCGCCTGGACGCAGGCGCGGCGGGCCCAGGCCTGGAAACGAAAAGAGCCGCCGTCACGGGGACGGCGGCTCCTTGTCGATGTGGTCGGAAACTTGGCTTTAGGCCGCTTCGCTGACCAGCGCCGGGAACACGTCGTTCATGCGCAGATAAGTGATCAGGCGGTTCTCCATCGAGATGATCGCCTGGATGAAGCGCAGTTCCTCGACGCCGATGTCCGGAGCCGGCTGCAGATGGTCGCGCGAGACGGTGAAGGTTTCCGACACGGCGTCCACCAGGATGCCGGCCAGGCGGTCCTGGCATTCCACCACCACGATGACGTGGCGGGTCTCGGGGATGGTGACCCCCAGGCCCAGGCGGTTGCGCAGGTCGATGACCGGCATGATCGCGCCGCGCAGGTTGATGACGCCGCGCAGGTAGGACGGGGCGTGCGGGATCGGCGTCGCCGGAGTCCAGCCGCGGATTTCGCGGACGGTCTTCACGTCGATGCAGAACTCCTGCTCGCCGATGCAGAAGGAGATCAGCTCCAGGGCCGGTTCGGCTTGATCGGTCATATCTCAGGTCCCCTGAATGCGGTTCGCGAGCGCTCGGTCGCGTTGCTCACGCGCCCCAGGCCACGCTGACACAAGAGCCGATCCGCTCTTTAACAACGGTTAACGGTGACGCCGGAAAGGGCGCGCTCGTTTGTCGCGCCCTCCTTTGCTCGGCATCCAGGCGCTCAAGGCTCCGACAAGCCCTCGTCGCCGTCATCCGACAGGTTGAATTCGTACCAGACGCCGTTCAGCACGCCGAAGGCGACGGCCAGGCCCAGGCCCAGGATCCAGGTGAAGTACCACATGGTTTTCTTGCTCCCTCAGTAGAGGTCTGGATTGGTGGACAGGGCGGAGGTGCTGCTGCGGCCCCACAGAACTTTGTAGACCCAGCTGGTGTAGAGCAGGATCAGCGGCAGGAAGACCGCCGTCACCAGCAGCATGATGAACAGCGTCAGATGGCTGGACGAGGCGTTCCACACCGTCAGGCTGGAGCCCGGATTGCTGGCGCTGGGCAGGATGAACGGGAACATCGACAGGCCGACCGTGGCGATGATGCCCACGGCCGAGGCCGAGGAGCCGCTGAACGACATCCAGGCCTTGTCCAGCCGCAGGCCCAGCAGGGCCAGGCCCGCCCCGACGAAGCCCAGCACCGGGAAGACGATCATCCAGCCGTGGCGGACATAGTTGTCGAGCCACGCGCCCGGCGCGGCGACGATGGCCGTGCGCAGCGGGTTGGACGGGCCGGCCGCGTCGGTCAGGCCCTCCAGCCGGAAGCCCATGCCGCCGAAGGCGACGAAGAAGCCGCCGGCCGCGAACAGGACGATGCTGGCCAGGCCGGCGATCTCGCCGAACACCCGGGCGCGGTCGGTGACCGGGCCGGGCTCGGCCTTCACTGTCAGCCAGGCGGCGCCGTGCAGCACCAGCATCGACACCGACAGCAGGCCGCACAGCAGAGTGAAGGGCGTGAACAGGGCCCAGAAGCCGGCGTGGAAGGTCAGGCGCAGGTCGCTGTCGTACGAGAAGTGGCCGCCGCTCAGAACATTGCCCACGGCCACGCCGAACACCAGCACCGGCACGAAACCGCCGGTGAACAGCGCCCAGTCCCAGAACGACCGCCAGCGCGCCTCGGGCCGCTTGGAGCGGTACTTGAAGCCCACCGGCCGCAGGATCATCGCCGCCAGCACCAGGAACATGGCCAGGTAGTAGCCCGAGAAGCTGGCGGCGTAGACCAGCGGCCAGGCGGCGAAGATCCCCGCCCCGCCGGTGATGAACCACACCTGGTTGCCTTCCCAGGTCGAGCCGATGGTGTTGATGACCATCCGCCGTTCCTCGTCGGTCTTGGCCACGAAAGGCAGCAGCGCGCCGACCCCCATGTCGAAGCCGTCGGTCAGGGCGAAGGCGATGAAGAGGACGCCCATCAGCGCCCACCAGATGACCCGAAGGGTCGCGTAGTCGATCGGGAGTTCCATGTCGGTCTCTCCTCTTAAGCGACGGCGGGTTCGGCCGAGGCGGGCGTTCCGAACGCCTCCTGCTCGGCGAACGGGCCCTTCTTGATGGCGCGCACGATCAGCCCGACCTCGACCACCGCCAGGGCGCCGTACAGCAGGGTGAAGAGCACGATGGTGGTCCACAGCTGGGCCACGGTGAGGGTCGAGGCGCCCAGGAAGGTGGGCAGCACGCCTTCCACCGCCCAGGGCTGGCGCCCGACCTCGGCCAGCACCCAGCCCAGCTCGGTGGCGATCCACGGCAGCGGAATGGCGCAGACGGCCAGGACCAGGAACCACTTGGTCTCGTGCTTGCGCAGGGTGACCAGCAGGAAGGCCGTGGCGAAGAGGGCGATCATCAGGAGACCCGTGCCCGCCATGATCCGGAACGCCCAGAACATCACCGGCACATTGGGCACGGTGTCCCACGAGGCCTTCTTGATGGTGGCCGGATCGGCCATGCGTGGGTCGGGCACATAGCGTTTCAGCAGCAGGGCGTAGCCCAGGTCGCGGCGATGCAGTTCGAAGGCCGCGCGGGCGTTCATGTCCTTGGGATTGGCCTTCAGCGTCTCCAGCGCGCCATAGGCCACGACGCCGGACTCGATGCGGTCCTCGGCCGTGGCCACCAGCTCGAAGATGCCCGAGACCGGACGGTCGATGCTGCGGGTGGCGATCAGGCCCAGCACATAGGGGATCTTGACCTCGTAGTGGGTCTTACGGTCGGCCAGGCTGGGGATGCCGAAGGCGGTCAGGCCGGCCGGGGCGGGCTCGGTCTCCCACATGGCCTCAAGGGCCGCGAGCTTCATTTTCTGGTTGTCGGTCAGGGCGTAGCCGCTCTCGTCGCCCAGCACGACCACCGACAGCGACGAGGCCAGCCCGAAGGCGGCGGCCACGGTCATCGAGCGCTTGGCGAAGCCGACGTGGCGGCCCTTCAGCAGGTAGAAGGCCGACACGCCCAGCACGAAGACGGCGGCGATGGTGTAGCCGGCGCTGACGGTGTGGACGAACTTGGCCTGGGCCACCGGGTTGAACAGCACGGCGCGGAAGTCGGCGACCTCCATGCGCATGGTGTCGGGATTGAACGCCGCGCCGACCGGGTTCTGCATCCAGCCGTTGGCGACCAGGATCCACAGGGCCGACAGGTTGGTGCCCAGGGCGACCAGGAAGGTGACGGCCAGGTGGGCGACGGGCTTGAGCTTGTCCCAGCCGAAGAACATCAGCCCGACGAAAGTGGCCTCCAGGAAGAAGGCCATCAGGCCCTCGATGGCCAGCGGCGCGCCGAAAATGTCGCCGACATAGTGCGAGTAGTAGGCCCAGTTCATGCCGAACTGGAATTCCATGGTCAGGCCCGTGGCCACGCCCAGCACGAAGTTGATGCCGAACAGCACGCCCCAGAACCGCACCGTCGTCCGCCAGATCGGACGCTTGGTCATCACGTAGATGCTCTCCATGATGACGAGCATGAACGAGAGCCCCAGCGTCAGAGGCACGAACAGGAAGTGGTACAGCGCGGTCAGCGCGAACTGCAGCCTCGAGAGGTCGATGACGGCGGGGTCCATGCACAGCTCCGAAGCGGACGGCGAATGATCACGCCGACCGAGAGCGACAGCCTGGACCGGTCGGGCCGCGCCGACCTTGATCCAGATCAAGGTCGACAGGCAAAGCTAGCCTACACTCAACCCATGCAAGCTCGTCCAGCGCTTATCGACGACCTTCCCCAGGTCGCGACGAGATTGAAGACCCTGAGCCAGGCCGGCGCCTCACCTCTGCGTCGCGCCCGGCTCCTGGTCCTGCTGGACGGGGCGGCGGCGACAGTCTTCGCCGCCGCCCTCGCTTGCGCCGTCGACGCCCTGGCCAAGGGACGCGGTCTGACCGTCGTCGTCGGGTGGCTGACCCTGCTGGTCGTCGCCTCCGTAGCGCGCGGCCTGATGGGCAAGGCCGCCGGCGAGGCGGGCGCGAAGGCCGCCGCCTTGGTCAAGACCGCCGCCCGCGCCCAGACGGCCGCCGCCCTGCTGACCCGCGCCCCGGACGGGGCGGTGTCGCGCGGCGACGCCACGACCGCCCTCGTCGAGGGGGTCGAGGCGCTGGACGGCCACGTCTCGCGCTTCCTGCCCGCGCGCCTGGCCGCCGCCGCCACGCCCCTGGCCCTGATCGGCGTCGCCGCCTTCGCCAGCCCGATCGCCGCCGCCATCCTGCTGGGGGCGATGATCCCCTTCATCCTGGCCATGGCGCTGGCGGGAACAGCGGCCGCCGCCGAATCGCGCGCCCAGTTCCAGGCGCTGGAACGGCTGTCGGCCCTGTTCCTCGACCGCGTCCGTACCCTTCCCGTGGTGCTGGCCTTCCAGGCCGAGGGCCGGGTCACCCGCGACCTGGCCAAATCCGCCGACGAGCTGGCCGGGCGGACGATCCGCGTGCTGCGCGTGGCCTTCCTGTCGTCGGGCGCGCTGGAGTTCTTCGCCGCCCTGTCGGTGGCGCTGGTGGCGGTCTATTGCGGCTTCAATCTGCTGCGCCTTCTGCCCTTCCCGGTTCCCGAGCAGCTGGACCTGAAGCGCGCCTTCTTCGTGCTGGCCCTGGCGCCGGAGGTCTACGCCCCGATGCGCCGCCTGGCGGCCGCCTATCACGACAAGCAGGCCGCCGAGGCCGCCGCCGCCAGCCTGATCGCCCTGCCCTCGCCCGCGCCGAGGCCCGCCGCGCCGGTCTTCACCGCCCCGCCGCCCCTCCGCTTCGAGGGCGTGAGCGTGCGCTATCCCGACGCCGACGCCCCGGCCGTCGACGGCTTCGACCTCGAGGCTCCCGCCGGCAAGATCACCGTGCTGCTGGGCCCCAGCGGCTCGGGCAAGAGCTCGCTGCTGAACCTGCTGCTGGATCTGGCCCCGCTCAGCGCCGGGACGATCCGGATCGACGGCCGGCCGCTGGACGAGCTGGGCGCGCTGTCGGGCCAGGTCGCCTGGGCCGGGCAGTCGCCGCTGATCGTCGCCGGCTCGATCGCCGACAACCTGGCCCTGGCCAATCGCGACGCGACGCGCGCGCAGATCGAGGCCGCCGCCCAACGGGTCGGTCTGGCCGGCGCCCTGTCGGCCCGCGCCGGGGGCCTGGACGCCCTGCTGGACGAGCGCGGCGGCGGGTTGTCGGGCGGCGAGCGCCGGCGGCTGTCCATGGCCCGAGCCCTGCTCAAGCCCGCTCCGATCCTGCTGATGGACGAGCCGACCGCCAATCTCGACGCCGCCGCCGAACGGGACCTGCTGGACGCCATCCGCGAAACCGCGCGCGGTCGCACCACGCTGATCGCCACCCACTCCCAGGCGCTGGCGGCCCTGGCCGACCACGTCGTGAGGCTGGCGTGAGCGGCTCGCCTCTCCAGACCCTGGTCCGCGCCCAGCGTCGCCAGCAGCGCGAGGCCGTGATGCTGGCCGCCGCCGGCGCGGCCGTGGTCGGCGCGGCCTCGACCATCCTGCTGGGCCTGTCGGGCTGGTTCATCACGGGCGCCGCCCTGGCCGGTGCGGCGGGCCTGACGGCGGCCCAGGCCTTCAACGTGCTGCTGCCCAGCGCCACGATCCGGCTGATGGCCATCCTGCGGACCGGCGCGCGCTACGTCGAGCGCCTCTCCGGACACACCGCCGCCTTGCGGGCCCTGGCCGCGATCCGACCGGTGCTGTTCTCGTCCCTCGCCGCCGCCCCGCCCGCTCAGGCCATGGCGCTTTCGGGCGGCGAGGCCTCAGCGCGGCTGGTGCAGGACGTCGACGCCATCGAGACCCGCTTCGTGCGTCTCTCCGCGCCGTGGGGCGCGGGGGCGGCGGTGGTTTCCGGCGTCACGCTCGCGGCGCTGGCGGGATGGGCGCCGGCCTTGGCGATCCTGCTGTCCGCCGCCGCCGCGATCTTGGCGGCCCGAACCTTGGCTCGCCGCCTGTCGGCTCCCGCCGGCCGCGCGATCCAGACCCGCACGGGCGCCCTGAAGGACGCCGCCGCCAGCCTCGCCGCCGCCGCGCCGGAACTGCGCGCCTATGGCCTGGAAGCCTGGGCCGGCGAGACCCTGGCCGACCGCGCCCGGACGCTGGACGCCGCCCGCCTGGACGCGGCCCGCGCCAAGGGCTGGATCGCCCTGTCGCAAGTGGCGATCCTGGGCCTGGCCGTCGCCTGCGCCACGGCCCTGGCCGCCCCGGCCGGTCCGGCGCTCGCCGCGCTGGCGGGCCTGGCCGCCGCCATGGCCGTCGACGGCGTCATCGGGATGGCCAACGCCTTCGACCAGGACGGCGCCGCCGCCGAGGCCGCCGACCGGCTGGACGCGGTGCTGCGTCACGCCCCCGCCACGACCACCGCGCCGCGCCTGCGCGACCCAGGCCTTCGCCTGCTGGGCCAGGACCTCGCGCCCGGCGAGCGCGTCGCGATCCTGGGTCCGTCCGGAGCCGGCAAGACCACCCTGCTGGAGCGCCTTCTGGCCCTGCGCGCGGTCGAACCGGGTCAGATTTTGGTGGGCGACGCGGACCTGGCGCGGCTGGATCCCGCCGTGGCCCGCGCCGTCTTTTCCTACCTGCCGCAGGACGCCGCCCTGATCGTCGGCTCGGCCCGCGACAACCTGCGGCTGGCCTCGCCCGACGCGCCCGACGACGTCCTATGGGACGCCCTGCGCGACGCCGGCCTCGACGACCGCATCCGCGCGGCGCCAGGCGGATTGGACGCCTGGCTGGGCGACAACGGCGAGCGGCTGTCGGGCGGCGAGCGGCGACGCCTGGCCCTGGCCCGCGTCTATCTGCGCCCCGCACCCTGGCTGTTGCTGGACGAGCCCACCGAGGGCCTGGACGCGACGACCGAGGCGTTGGTGCTGGAGCGCCTGGCCGCGCGACTGGACCGCACGGGGCAGGGCGCGGTGATCGTCAGCCATCGGCCGGCGCCGGTGGGGATTTGTGGGCGGATACTCGCCCCCTCCTGACCGCTTTGCGGTCGTCCTCCCCCATAGGGGGAAGATGAGCCGCGCCGACCTTCATCTTCCCCCTATGGGGGAGGAGCGCCGAAGGCGCGGAGGGGGCCAGTGCAATGCGGCGAGCCTTCGCTATAAGACAACACGATGGAGACGATCACGCGATGACGGCGGTCCGGAAGACCTCCTATCCCCTGTTCAGCGATCCGCGCCCCGGCCCCTACATGGTCGCGGCGGCGGCGGTGGCGGCCAGTTTCGTGCTGCGGCTGTCGCTGGGAGAGGCCTTCACGGCCGCCTCGTCGTTCCTGCTGTTCATCCCCGCCGTTCTGGTCAGCGCCGCCCTGGGCGGGCTGATCTGCGGCCTGTTCGCCACCGTCTTCGCCAGCCTGGCGGTCGGCTGGGTCACCCAGGACGATCCCCAGAACCTGGTCGGGGCCCTGAGCGGGGTTCTGTTCCTGCTGGTCGGCATCGGCATGGCCATCGGCGGCGGCTGGTTCCACGCCGCGCGGCGGCGGGCGGCGGCGACCAACGCCCACCTGCAGTCGATCCTCGACACCGTGCCCGACGCCGTCGTGGTCATCGACCGCGAGGGGATCATGACCTCGTTCAGCCCGGCCGCCGAGCGCCTGTTCGGCTGGAGCGCCGACGAGGCCATCGGCCAGAACGTCAGCCTGCTGATGCCCAGCCCGCACCGCCAACAGCACGACGGCTATCTCAACCGCTACGCCATGACCGGCGACCGACGGATCATCGGCGTCGGCCGGGTGGTGGTGGGCGAACGCAAGGACGGCTCGACCTTTCCGATGGAGCTGGCGGTCGGCGAGACCAAGGGCCCCCGCCCCTCCTATACCGGCTTCATCCGTGACCTGACGGACCGCCAGCGCACGGAGACCCGCCTGCAGGAGCTGCAGAACGAGCTGGTCCACGTCTCGCGCCTGACGGCGATGGGCGAGATGGCTTCGACCCTGGCGCACGAGCTGAACCAGCCCCTGTCGGCGATCGCCAACCTGCTGACCGGCTCGCGCCGCCTGATCGACCGAGGCCGCGAGGCTGACCAGGCCAAGGTGCGCGACGCCATCGACCGCGCCGCCGCCCAGGCCCTGCGGGCCGGCGACGTCATCCACCGCATGCGCGACTTCGTCCGGCGCGGCGCCAGCCAACGCGAGGCCGCCAGCCTCTCCAAGCTGGTCGAGGAGGCCAGCGCCCTGGCCCTGATCGGCGAGAAGGAGCGGCAGGTCGACGTGCGCCTGTCCCTGGCTCCGGCCGCCGACATCGTCTTCGCCGACCGGGTGCAGATCCAGCAGGTGCTGCTGAACCTGATCCGCAACGGCATCGACGCCATGGAGGACAAGCCGCGCCGCGAGCTGGTGATCTCCAGCGACCTGACCGAGGACGGCTGGACGCGGGTCAGCGTCGCCGACACCGGCGGCGGCATCGCCGACGACGTGCTGGAAAAACTGTTCCAGCCGTTCATGACCACCAAGCCGCAAGGCATGGGCGTGGGGCTTTCGATCTCGCGCTCGATCATCGAGGCCCATGGCGGGCGGATCTGGGCCGAGGCCAATCCGCGCGGCGGAACCCTCTTCCGCTTCACCTTGCCCCCGGCCGACCAGGAGGAAGACGTGCATGACTGAGGCGGTTGTCCATGTGGTCGACGACGACGAGAGCGCCCGCGAGTCCCTGGCCTTCCTGCTGGAGTCCGCCGACTTCGAGGTGGTGGCCTATGCCAGCGCGCCGGCCTTCCTGGAGGCCCTGCCCACCGCCAAGTCCGGCTGCGTGATCACCGACGTGCGCATGCCCGAGATGAGCGGCCAGGAGCTGGTGGCCCGGCTGGCGGCGCTGAACGCCCGCATGCCGATCATCATGATCACCGGCCACGGCGACATCCCCATGGCGGTCGAGGCCATGCGCTCGGGCGTCGTCGACTTCATCGAAAAGCCGTTCTCGGAAGGCCGCATCCTCGACGCCCTGAAGCGGGCCCTGGGCGCCATGACCGAGGCCTCGGCCGCCTCCGGCGACAAGGCCGAGATCCTGCAGCGGCTGGAGACCCTGTCCGAACGCGAGCGCCAGGTGCTGGACGGCGTCGTCGCCGGCCACCCCAACAAGGTCATCGCCCGCGACCTGGGCATCAGCCCGCGCACCGTCGAGATCTACCGCGCCAAGCTGATGACCAAGATGCACGCCGACAACCTGGCGGCCCTGGTGCGGATGACGCTGTCGGCGCGGGGGTGATGCTCGACGCCCCCTCCGTCACGATGCGTATTCGCATCGCGCCACCTCCCCCGTTTCGCATGGGAGGACAAAGCGCTCCTTCTCCTCACCCGTAAAACGGGGGAGGTGGCGCGGCGCCGCTAGGCGACGTGACGGAGGGGGCGCTCAGCACCGCCGCGATCCGCCGGCTCAGCGCGTCGGTCACCAGCGGCTTCTCGACGATCGCCATGCGGGATCCGGCCCGCACGCGCTCGGGCCGTCCCGACAGCAGGATCACCGGCGCGCGTTGCCGACGCAGCATCGCCCTCAGAGGGGCGTCGCAGCCCGCGTCGTCGATGACGAAACAGGCCGCCCGCGAGCAGGGTGCGCAGTCCAGCAGCTCGCGCGCCGAGCCGAAGGCGCTGACCCGGTAGCCCTCGGTCTCCAGCGAGAACCGCAGCGCCTCGCGCAGGGCCTCGTCGGGATCGAGCACCACGATCAGGGGATCGCCGTCGCCAATGTCGGGAGCGCCGCACATCGGGCGACCTCATCACAGGCCGCCGAGACCCGCCTTGATCTAGCGCAAGATCGTTCCAGACCGGGCTACGCGGCCCCGCGTAAGTAGAAGGCCTTAGGCGTCGCACCCGAATTTACCGCGCGCCCGGCCAGGCTCAGACATGGGTCAAACACGGACACCTCGCATGCTGTCTCCCCTGGCTCTGAACACCGTTCCAACCGCCCCCTTCGGCTTCACCGGTCCCTGCCTGCGCCATGCGCGCGACGAGGAAATCTTCGGCGAGGGCGAGGCTGCCGACTATGTCTACCAAGTGATCTCCGGCTCGGTGCGCACCTGCCGGCTGTTGCGCGACGGCCGTCGGCAGATCGACGAATTCCACTTCGCCGGCGACTATTTCGGCATCGAGGCCGGCGACGTCCATCGCGTCACCGCCGAGGCCATGGTCGACACCACCGTGCGCATGGTCCGCCGGGGCGCGCTCAGCGACCTGGCCGCCCAGCGCAGCGACGTGGCCAAGGCCCTGTTCCGCCTCACCGTCGCGGGTCTGCAGCGCAGCCAGGACCATGTGGTGATGCTGGGTCGCAAGTCGGCGCGCGAGCGGGTGGTGGGCCTGCTGATCGATCTGGCCGAGCGCTCCGGCGCGCGCGAGGAGCTGGACGTTCCGATGTCGCGCCAGGACATGGCCGACTATCTGGGCCTGACCATCGAGACGGTGTCGCGCACCCTCACCCAGCTGCAGGCCGACGGCGTCATCGCCCTGCCGACCACCCGGCACATCGTGCTGAAGGACCGGGCCGCGCTGAAGCGGCTGCACGGCTAACTCCCCTCGTCGCTCCGCTCCAGGCTCGCCAGGGTCGCCTCTTCCTGGGCGTCGCCGGCGTTGGCGTGGCGCAACCGTTCCTGGCGCAGGGCATAGATCAGAAGACCGCCCAGGATCAGGGTGTTGAGCATGAACGGGCCCCAGCCGATGTGGCGGTAGAGCAGCACGAACAGCGGGCCGAACACCACGTTCAAGCCGTTGATCGCCGCGATCGCGCCGGCCGCCCCGGCCTGGTCCTTGGCCCCGACCGACAGCGAGGCCCCGGCCGTAAAGCCCGGCCGCGCGAAACCGTAGCCCAGGTTGGCGATGGCGAAGCCGATGGCCACGGCGGCGTAGTCCGGCGAGAAGGCGACGACGATATTGCCGACGGCGGCGGCCGCCACGCCCCAGCGCATCAGGTCGCGCGGGCGCATCGAGAACATCCGGATCAGGCCCCACTGGGCCAGCAGCCCCGCCACCGCCCCGGCCGCCATGGCCAGGGTGATGTAGCCCTGGGCCTGCATCGGGGGGAGTTTCAGCTTGTCGATGATCAGGAAGCCCAGGGTCTGGGACTGGGCGGTCTGGCACGAGGCGACCAGGAAG
The DNA here is from genome assembly GCF_058809215.1 of Caulobacter sp. GW821-FHT10F06. Classification (NCBI taxonomy): domain Bacteria; kingdom Pseudomonadati; phylum Pseudomonadota; class Alphaproteobacteria; order Caulobacterales; family Caulobacteraceae; genus Caulobacter; species Caulobacter sp. GW821-FHT10F06. The sequence goes on from NZ_JBXASK010000004.1 coordinate 250,738, forward strand.
CCGTAGATCAGGAACGGCTTCAGGCGCGGGTCCTTCCATAGCGCCGCGCCGACGCCGCGGAACGGCAGGCCCATCCGTCGGCGCGGCGGGGTGTCGGCGTTGCCGGGCGTGAAGGTCTCGGGCAGGCCGCGCTGGACCACGACCAGCATCACGCCGGCCAGGATGGCGAAGGCGAACATCGGCCCCGCCAGGCCGACGATCGGCAGCACGAACAGCGGCGCCAGCAAAGGTCCCACCACCGTGCCCAGGCCGAACGCCCCGGCCAGGGTGGCCATGCTCTGGGTGCGCTCCTCGCGGCTGGTGCGCTCGGCCATATAGGCCTGGGTGGCCGGGTTGGAGGCCGAGCCGAACAGGCCAAACAGCGCCCGCGCCGTCAGGAACAGGCCGAAGATGATCATTGGCGCGGCGAAGTGATGCAGGCCGGCGCTGACCACGATCGCGCACAGGGTCATGGAGACGCAGAAGCCGGTCATGCCCAGCAGGATCATCGGCTTGCGGCCGCGCAGGTCCGACTGCCTGGCCCAGAACGGCGAGCTGACCGCCCACAGCACCGCCGACAGCGAGAAGATCGCCGCCACCAGCACGTCGGGAATGCCGATCTGCCGGCCGATGGCGGGCAGGACCGACCACATGCCGCTGTTGCCCATGGCCGAGACGACCTGCACCCCGAACAGGATGGCGAACGCGCCCCGGTTGGTCCGGGCTTCTTGTAGGCCGGTTGACATCAAACGATTGTTAGGCGCGTCGGTCCGGCTGTGCAACTCGCCGGGCGACGGGGTCTTTGCGCGGCGAGAACCTTGGATTAAGCATTAATGGCGATGATGCCGGATCAATTCTCGGGGTCGGCCTAACGTCATGTTCCAGATCATCGGCATCGTCCTGCTCTTCGGCCTGGTGTTCGGCAGCTTCATCATGTCCGGCGGCAAGCTGGACGTGATCATCGAGGCCGCGCCTCACGAGCTGATGGCCATCCTCGGGGCCGGCGTCGCCGCGTTCCTGATCGCCAACTCGATGACCACGATCAAGGCCACCGGCGGCGGCTTCGGCAAGATCTTCAAGGGCCCCAAGTGGAAGGCCTCCGACTATCGCGACCTGCTGTCCCTGCTGTTCCTGCTGACCAAGACGATGAAGTCCAAGGGCGTCATCGCCCTGGAAAGCCACATCGAAAAGCCGCACGACAGTTCGATCTTCAACCGCTACCCCAAGATCAGCCACGACCACTTCGCCGTCGACTTCATCTGCGACACCCTGCGGATGATGACCATGAACCTGGAGGATCCCCACCAGGTCGAGGACGCGATGGAGAAGCAGCTCGAGAAGCACCACCACGAGGCCCACGCTCCGGCCCACGCCCTGACCCAGCTGGCCGACGGCCTGCCGGCCCTGGGCATCGTCGCCGCCGTGCTGGGCATCATCAAGACCATGGGCTCGATCACCGAACCGCCGGCCGTCCTGGGCGGCATGATCGGCTCGGCCCTCGTCGGCACCTTCCTGGGCGTGTTCATGGCCTATGGCCTGGTCGGCCCGATGGCCACGCGCCTGGCCTCGGTGGTCGACGACGACCATGCCTTCTACAAGATCATCCAGGCCGTCCTGGTGGCCCACCTGCACGGCAACGCCGCCCAGATCTCGGTCGAAATCGGCCGCGGCAACGTGCCCTCGGAGTCGCAACCCAGCTTCCTGGAGCTGGAAGAGGCCTTGCAGCAGATCCCGAACGAAGCCTGATAGGGCCGACAGAAAGTCTGTCGCACTTGTAATCACGGACGCGTGATCCGGCGCTTGCGCGTCCGTTCGAAACCGGTATCCCTTGAGGGGAAGGTCAGCGTCTCCGCGACGCTGGCCGAACACCTCAGCGCAAGGGATCTCCGATGACCACCGCCGTTCTCCGCAAGCTCCTCATCGCCGGCGTGGCGATCTCGGCCCTGTCGCTCGCCGCCTGCGGCAAGCACGAAGAGGGCGCCGACGCCTCGACGGCCGCCGCCGAAGCCGCCGCCGCGGGCGCCAGCACCGTGACCGACGCCGCCGCCGCCAAGGACCAGGCCTCGGCCGACGCCCTGAAGGCCGCCAGCGACGCCGCCGCCGCGCCGGCCACCGAAGCCGACATCGCCGCCGACGCGGCCGCCACCGGCGCGACCTCGGCCGAAGCCCCCGCCGCCCCGACCAAGGCCCCTGCCACCCCGCCGGCCGCTCCGGAAGAAAAGAAGGCCGCGCACTAAGCGCGGGCTGGATACAACATCACGAAAGGGCCGCTCGCGAGGGCGGCCCTTTTTCGTTAAGCGCCTACGCCCCAGACCGTTTGCTAGACTGTGACCATGGCCCAGCCCGACGACACCTATGATCCCCTGACGCCGGTGCCGGCGGACCGCAGGGCGTTCGGCGCCTTCGACGCCTTCTCGCTGTGGTTCAGCCTGGGCATCGGCCTGCTGGTGCTGCAGGCCGGCGCCTTCCTCGTGCCCGGCCTCAGCCTGGGCGCGGCCCTGGCCGCCATCGTCGCCGGCACCCTGCTGGGCGTGCTGCTGCTGGCCGCCGCCGGCGTGGTGGGCGCCGACACCGGCCTGTCGGCGATCGGGACCCTGCGGCTGTCGCTGGGCGCGCGGGGCGCGGCGATCCCGGCGGTGCTCAACGCCGTCCAGCTGACCGGCTGGGGCGCGTTCGAGATCATCGCCATGCGCGATTCCGCCGACGCCCTGGCCCGGCAGACCTTCGGCTTTTCGAGCCCCTTGCTGTGGACCCTGCTGTTCGGCGTCCTGGCGACGGCGCTGGCGATCCTGGGGCCGGTGTCGTTCGTGCGGCGGTTCCTGCGCGCTTGGGGCCTGTGGCTGCTGCTGGCCGGGGCCGGCTGGCTGACCTGGCGGCTGCTGGCCGACCACGACCTGGCCGCGCTGATGGCCAAGGCCGGGACCGGCGAGATGAGCTTCGGGGCCGGCGTCGACCTTGTGGTGGCCATGCCGCTGTCGTGGCTGCCGCTGATCGCCGACTACACCCGCTTTGGCCGCACGCCGGGCGGCATGTTCCGTGGCAGCGCCGCCGGCTACCTGCTGGCCAACATCTGGTTCATGGGACTGGGCGCGGCCTACGCCCTGGCGGCCGGCGGCGGCGAGGGCGTGCTGCTGACGGCCCTGGCGGCCAGCGGCGGCGGGATCGCCCTGCTGCTGATCGTCATCGACGAGACCGACAACACCTTCGCCGACATCCATTCGGCCGCGATCTCAACGGCCACCCTGGTCCGCCTCAAGCCCGCCCGCCTGGCGCTGGGCTTCGGCGCGCTGTGCACGCTGGTGGCGCTGCTGGCCCCAATGGCCCGTTACGAAGGCTTCCTGCTGCTGATCGGCTCGGTGTTCGCGCCGCTGTTCGGGGTGATGCTGAGCGACCACTTCATCGTCCGTCGCCGTCGCCCGGCCGATGCTCCGCCCACGGATGGCCTGAACCTGCCGGGCCTGCTGGCCTGGGTCACCGGGATCGCCGCCTACCAGGCCCTGAGCCGCCTGGCGCCCGACCTCGGCGCGACCCTGCCGGCCTTCGTCGTCGCCGCCGTCGCCTATCTCGGCCTTCAACGGTTGAAGGCGCGGGCATGAGCCACGCCGACGACGCCTCGCCCCTGGTCTGGAACGACGACGGCCTGCCGCGCTCCAAGCTCTATGGCGACGTCTATTTCTCCAGCGCCGACGGCCTGGCGGAGACCCGGGCGGTGTTCCTGGCCGGCTGCGGCATGCCCGAGGTCTTCGCCGGCCGCGACCGGCTGGTGGTCGGCGAGCTCGGCTTCGGCACCGGCCTGAACATCGCCGCCCTGCTGGACCTGTGGCGGCGCGAGGCCCCGTCCGGGGCGCGGCTGCACGTCTTCTCGATCGAGGCCCATCCGATGAGCCGCGAGGACGCCGCCCGCGCCCTGGCCGTCTGGCCCGAGCTGGGCGAGGCCGCCAGCGCCCTGCTCGACGCCTGGCCGGGCCAGGCGCGCGGCTTCCACCGGGTGGACCTGCGGGCCTTCAACGCCACGCTGGACCTGGCGATCATGGACGTGGCCGACGCGCTGGAAGCCTGGGACGGCGCGGCCGACGCCTGGTTCCTCGACGGCTTCTCGCCCGCCCTCAATCCGGCGATGTGGAGCGAGGACATCCTGGCCGCCGTCGCCGCGCGCTCGGCCCCGGGCGCGCGCGCCGCCACCTTCACCGTCGCCGGATTCGTGCGGCGCGGGCTGCAGGCGGCCGGCTTCGAGATCGCCAAGCGCCCGGGCTTCGGCCGCAAGAAGGACCGGCTGGAGGCCTGGCTGCCGGGCGAGACGCCCGCGCCGAAGCGCCCCGCCAGCCTGGCGATCGTCGGCGGCGGCATCGCAGCGGCGTCCCTGGCCCGCGCGGCGCGCGCCCAGGGGCTGGCGGTCACCGTGATCGACGACGGCGAGGCCCCGGCCTCGGGCAATCCCGCCGCCCTGGTCACCCCGGCCCTGGACGCCGGCGGCGGTCCGCGCGCCGCCCTGCCCGCCCAGGCCTTCGCCCGCGCCGTCGCGCTGTACGAAACCCTGCCCGAGGCGATCCTCGCCCGGGGCGTGCTGCAGCTGGCCGGCGACGACCCGGCCGCCGCCCGTTTCGCCGCCGTGGCCGACCAGGACCTGTTCGAGCCCGGCGCCATGACCCTGCTGCCCTCGGCCGCCGAACGCCTGGGCGAGCCCGCCGGCCCGGCCTTGCACATGACCCAGGCCCTGGTCGTCGAACCCGAGACGGTCGTGGCGGCCTGGCGCGGCGAGGCGCTCGAGGCCAACGTCCACGCCCTGAAGCGCACGCAGACCGGCTGGAAGCTGCTGGACGCGACCGGCGGCGAGATCGCCAGGGCCGACGCCGTCGTGCTGGCGGCGGGCGCCAAGCTCGATGCCCTGGCGCCCGACATCGACTGGCGCCGCGTGCGCGGCCAGGCCAGCTGGACGACGACCGACGGAGCCTCGCCGACGCCCGCCGCGTTCGGCGGCTACGCCGTACCGACCCGCGACGGCGTGCTGTTCGGCGCCACCCACGACCGCAATGACCGCGCGACGGACACGCGTCCCGCCGACCACGTCCGCAATCTGGAAACCCTGGCCAAGGGCCTGCCGGTCCTGGCCGAGCGGCTGACCGGCGCGAGCCTGTCGGGCCGGGCGGCGGTGCGCGCCACGACCGCCGATCACCTGCCCCTGGCCGGACGGCTGGAGGACGGCCTGTTCGTGCTGGGCGGACTGGGCGGACGCGGCTTCTGCCTGGCGCCGCTGCTGGCCGAGCACGTGGTGGCCCGGATGCTCGACATCCCCTCGCCCCTGCCCCGCGCCCTGTCGCATCTGGTGCGGCCGGAGCGCCTACGGAGCCCGCCGCGCTAGTCCGATCACGATCGCCGTGACCTCTGGATCGAACCGTGATCCGATCGCGTTAATGCGACGCTTGGGATGACTCCGAGGGGACCGGGGTGCTGGAGAGCGCCGCCCTGAAGACCATCTCGACGGTGGGTCGACGCCCCCAAATCTGTCGGCCCATTTTCCGACGCCCCTCATGCCCTCTTGGGGTTGTCGGGGATGACGCTCCCGAAACCCCATCGGGAGCGTCTTTTCGTTTGGGGTCGCCCTCGTCTCCCGGCGTTCCGCCCATGAAAAAGGGGCCCGGCCTTGCGGCCGAGCCCCGATCTCTTGTCAGGCGTCGATCTTAGAAGTTGATCGAGATCGCCGAACGACGGTTCAGCGGTTCCTTCACGCCATCGGCGGTGTCGACGGCGGGAGCGCTTTCGCCCTTCCAGTCGACGGCCAGGCTGGTGGCGGCGACGCCCAGACCGACCAGGCCATCGGCGACGGCCTTGGCGCGGCGTTCCGAAAGCTTGGCGTTGTACTTGTCCGAACCCGACTTGTCGGTGTGACCCGTCACGGTGATCTTCGTGGCGCCGCCAGCCTTGGCGTAGTCAGCGGCCTGTTGGACCACCGATTGGGCTTCCGGCGTCAGGACGTACTGATCGAACGGGAAGTACACGACGAACTCACGCGCCTCGTAGGCGACCGGCGCCGGGGGAGGCGGCGGCGGGGGCGGGGGAGCCGGCGGGGGCGGCGGCGGGGGCGGGGGAGCCGGGGGCGGCGGGGGCGGCGGCGGCGAGCCGAAGGTGTAGCGAACACCCAGGGTCACCGAAGCGTCCTTGTACTTGCCGTCGAAGGTGCCGACATTGGTGATGGCGCCCACGCCCGGACCAACGTTCTGAGTCACCGAACCCCAGCTGAGGTCCTTGGTGGCCAGATAGCGGCCGGTCAGGTCCAGGCTCCAGTTCGGAGCGAAGTCCCAAGCCAGGCCCAGCAGGCCCTGATAGGCGAACGCGCGGTCGACGTCGTCGAAGCTGACGTTCTGGAACGGCGCGCCGCCGGTCGGGACGCCGCTCAGCTGGCCATAGACCTTGTTGTGCACCCAGGCCGCGCCGGCGCCGGCGCCGACGAACGGATGGAGGCTCGACTCCGGCATGAAGTCGAAGATGATGTTGGCCATCGCGGTCGTGGCCTTCATCTCGCCGTTGGGCTCGCCGCAGATCGGGCTGGCCGCGGTGCGCGTCGGGCCGGCGGTGCAGAGGCCGACCGGTTGGCCGCCCGTGCTGCTGCCCGTGCCGCGGACCGACTTGATGTCGGAATTGCGATAGCCGTACTCGGCTTCAAGACGCCAGTTCGGCGAGAACTTGTAGCCCAGACGACCAAAACCGGCCCAGTCCTCGTCTTGCGAGAACGTCCAGTTGTAACCGGTCGACGACGTGGCCTTCACGTCCTTGGGCGCGTGGTAGCCGACATCGCCGGCGACATACCAACCGCTCGTCGCGCTTTGCGCGGACGCACCGGAAGCCGCGCAGAGCGCGACAACGGCGACCCCAGCCAGCAATTGGAATTTCATGGTGGTGAACCCTCTCGTGGAATTGTCCTGGACCCGACATTCATCGAACCCAAGGCGACAAACGCGCCACGATCGAAAATGGGTGTGGCCAAAGCGCCACAATCCGTACAGATCGCTTGGAAAGCTGTGGATCACCGCGGAACGCAGCCGCAAGCGGACGCTCAAGCGGTTGGTCAGCCTAGGTTTTCCGGGAAGGAAATGGTGGACGCGACAGGGATTGAACCTGTGACCCCCTCGATGTCAACGAGGTGCTCTCCCGCTGAGCTACGCGTCCGCCGAAGCGGTCCAGGTGGGCCTCGAAAGGCGTCCCGGCCGGGAGGAACGGGGATATAGCGGCGGCCTCCGCGATGCGCAAGCCGCCTTTTTAGGTTTTAGGCGGCCATCATCTTTTCGACCTCGGCGACGAGGTCGCGGAGGTGGACGGGCTTGGACAGCACCTTGGCGCCGGCCGGCGCGCGGTCCTGGGCCGACAGGGCCACGGCGGCGAAACCGGTGATGAACATGATGCGCAGGGAAGGATCGCGGGCGGCGGCCTGGCGGGCCACCTCGATGCCGTCCATGCCGGGCATGACGATGTCGGTCAGCAGCAGGTCCCAGGGATGCTCCAGGTGCTGGACCGCCTCTTCGCCATCGGCGCAGGCCTGGACCTCGAACCCGGCGCGCTCGAGGGCGCGGGCGAGGAAGCCCCGGAGGGAATCGTCGTCTTCGGCGAGGAGGATGCGAGCCATGTCGGTCTGTTTCCGGAGAAATCGTCGGCGTTGGGCGCTTACTGTAACGCGTAGTCTGTAAATCGGGGATGAACCAGGCGTCCTGTCCACAGGAACGCCTGGATCGTCCAAAGGTGTTTGACCACAGGCGGCGCGACTTGCGAATATGACGCATGACCGCATGGGAGCCGATCGCGTCGACGGAGCCGTCGGCGACGGCCGCCCCGCCGTCGGCCGGCCCCGTTCCCGCGCCCGCTCACGAGATTCAGCGCGCGGGCGGCGAGTCGGCTCCGCCGCCCACCGCCCTGGTCTTCGCCTCCCCGCATTCGGGCGACATCTATCCCGCCGACATGATGGCCGCCTCGAAGCTGACCTGCGAGGCGATCCGGGGATCGGAGGACGCCTTCGTCGACCGCATCATCTCCGGCGCCCCGCCCCTGGGCGCGTCGGTGATCCGGGCGCGGCTGGCGCGGGCCTATATCGACCTCAACCGCGATCCCTGGGAGCTGGACCCGGCGATGTTCGAGGACGAGCTGCCCGAATTCGCCCGCGGCCGCTCGGCCCGGGTGGCCGCGGGCCTGGGCGCGATCGCGCGAGTGGCGGGGGAAGGCCGGCAGATCTACGCCCGCAAGCTGACCTTCGCCGAAGCCAAGGCCCGCATCGACCTGGCCCACCGTCCTTATCACGACGCCCTGGACCGCCTGCTGGCCAACGCCCGCGCGACTCACGGCGTGGCGATCCTGGTGGACTGGCATTCGATGCCGGCCGCGGCGGCGCGCGGCCAGCGGGCCCGGGGCGGCGGTCCGTGCGACATCGTGCTGGGCGACCGCTTCGGCGCGGCCTGCTCGCCCAAGCTGACCGGCCTGGTCGAGCGCGAGCTGGAAGCCATGGGCTACCGCGTGGCCCGGAACGCGCCCTATGCCGGCGGCTACACCACCGAGCATTACGGCCGCCCCGCCCGGCGCACCCACGCGCTGCAGATCGAGATCAACCGCGCGCTCTATATGAATGAAGTGACGCGCGAGCCCACCGAGGGCCTGGCCCGGCTGACCGCCGACGCCGAGCGCCTGACCCAGGCCCTGGCGGCCCTGAACGTGTCGGAACTGAAGTAGGACCCGCTAAGGCGCCGGCGCGGCGTCGGTCCCGAACACCCATTCGGCGAAGAGCGGGCGCAGATCCCGGCCGCTGGCGGCCTCCATCGCGCGCTGCAGATCGAGGCTGACCACCGTCCCGCCCGCATGGGCGCGGGTATAGCGTCGCAGGCCGGCCCAGAAGGCCTCCTCGCCCAGCACCGCGCGCAGGCGGTCCAGGAAGAGCGCGCCCTTGCCGTACTGGACCGCGCGCCGCATCGCCAGGTTGGGATAGCGCCCGCTCCAGGCCAGGGGCTTGTCGAAGCCGGCGGCCCGCGCCTTGTCCAGCCGGGCGCGCGCCACGGCCAGCTCGGCGTCGTAAGCGGCGCGACCGTAGCGATGCTCCTTCCAGGCGGCGGTCATGAAGGTGGCGACGCCTTCGTTGAGCCAGAAGTCGTCCAGCGTCGCGCAGGTGACCAGGTTTCCCCACCACTGATGGGCCAGCTCATGCGCGACGGCCCAGTCCTGGGCCGGATCGTCGGCGTGGGTCGGCAACGCCTCGACCCCGAGCACGGCGTAGGAGGCCGCCTCCTGCGCGTCGCGTCCCGGCACCAGAAGCTGGGCGTAGTCGGCGACGGGCAGCGGCGCCCCGGCCTTGGCGGCGAAGAACGCGACCATGGCGCCGGTCTCGCCGAACCGCCGCTTCAGCTCGGCCGGATCGGCCACCGCGCTCAGATAGGAGAGCCTGGCCTTGCCGACGCGATCCTCGGCGCGGGCGAACGGCCCCACCGCGAAGCCGAACAGATAGGCCGAATAGGGCCGGGGCGCGGTCCAGCGATGGATCTCGTCGCCGTCGTCCGTGGGGGTGCGGGCGGTTCTGCGGCCGACCGACAGCGTCTCCAGGCCGGCCGGAACGCGCAGCGCCAGCGAGAACGCCGCCTTGTCGCCGAACCGATCCTGGGCGCAGACCATCCAGTCGCAGGCGAAATAGGACGTATAGAGCGTGTCGCCCGCGCCGGAGAGGCCGCGCGCGGGCCGGCCGTGATAGGTCAGGGCCAGCTTGACGCCGCGCCCGCGCGCCAGCGGCCTGGCCAGCTCGAAGTCCAGGCCCTCGGCGTCGGACCGGACGACGACCGGCGCGCCGTCCAGGGTCGCGCCGTCGATGGTCAGGGCGTTGGGCGAGAAGCTCAGGCGCCGGAGGCCGCGCTGCGTGGCGCGCAACGTGATCACCTCGCGCCCCGCCACCGTCCGGTCGCGGATGTCCGGCGTCAGCGCCAGGTCGTAGCCGACGACGTCGAAGCCCTCGCCGGGCGCGGCGGCGGCCGACGCGGGATGGCTCAGCAGGAGAAGAAGGACCGGAAGCGCGATTCTGGACAGACTCACTGGGGCTCCCTTCGTGGCGACGGCGGCCAGGGAACGAGCGCGGATCACGCGGCCGGGCCGTGCGTTACTCTCCACGTCCGCGCGCGCTTCGACAGTCTCGACGGGCCGTTTCGTCCCCGCCCCGCTCCGCGCCCGATCGTCGCGGGACCGGTACCAAAGCTCAGGCCAAAAAAAAGCCCGGCTCGAAAGCCGGGCAGTTCATTAGGGAGGAAACGCCCAGGAAGGGCAGAAGCGGCAGCGCCGCCTCACAGGTCGTTTATAGGGTGCGGTGCGAAATTGAGCAAGCGTAAATTTGAACGTTAATGTCGATTTTTTCAGAGGGGTTTGAAGAAACCCTTTGCGCAGCAAGGAATAGACGATGACGTCCGGTAAAGCTGTATAAAATCTAAGCATGCTGCACTGCACAATTAGTTGCCCGTGAAACAACCTCTGCCGTGAACAGGCGTCAAACCCCTGCCCATCAAGGCTTTGACGATGACACCGGTTTCCACGAAAAGCCCTTTCATCAGGGATGGGCTGGATAAACGCAGCGCAGTCGCGTAAAAGCCGCGCGCCTGACGCGCACAGCGTCATCCCCGTTTCCTCCCGAAAGTCCGTCCGCTCCCATGTCCATGCGAAATATCGCCATCATCGCGCACGTCGATCATGGCAAGACCACCCTCGTCGACCAGCTCCTCGCCCAGTCCGGCGTCTTCCGCGCCAACGAGGCGACGACGGAACGCGCCATGGACTCCAACGACCAGGAGCGCGAGCGCGGCATTACGATTCTGGCCAAGTGCACCAGCGTCCTGTGGAACGGTGAAGCGGGCGAAACCCGCATCAACATCATCGACACCCCCGGCCACGCCGACTTCGGCGGCGAAGTCGAACGCATCCTGGGCATGGTGGACGGCTGCGTCCTGCTGGTCGACGCCGAGGAAGGCGTCATGCCGCAGACCAAGTTCGTGCTGACCAAGGCGCTGAAGATGGGCCTCAAGCCGATCCTCTGCATCAACAAGGTCGACCGCGCCCACGCCGATCCGGACCGCGTCCACAACGCCGCCTTCGACCTGTTCGCCGCCATCGGCGCCACGGACGAGCAGCTGGACTTCCCGCACATCTACGCGTCAGGCCGCGCCGGCTGGGCCACGCTGGACCTGAACGTCCCCAACGACAACCTCGCCCCGCTGTTCGACCTGATCGTCCGCCACGTGCCGGAGCCGAAGCAGATCGAGAAGAAGGACGAGCCGTTCCAGATCCTGAACGTGCTGATCGAAAGCGATCCGTTCCTGGGCCGCCTGCTGACCGGCCGCATCGAGAGCGGCAAGGCCGTTCCCGGCATGGCCATCCACGCCCTGGACCGCGACGGCAAGGAAATCGAACGCGGCCGCATCACCAAGGTGCTGGCCTTCCGCGGCCTGAAGCGCTCGCCGGTCGACGAAGGCGCCGAAGCCGGTGACATCGTCGCCATCGCCGGCATGTCGAAAGCCACCGTCGCCGACACGCTCTGCGCGCTGGAAGTGACCGAGGCCCTGCCCGCCCAGCCGATCGACCCGCCGACCATCTCGATGACCGTCTCGGTCAACGACAGCCCGCTGGCCGGCCGCGAAGGCGACAAGGTCCAGTCGCGCGTCATCCGCGACCGCCTGCTGAAGGAAGCCGAGTCGAACGTGGCCATCAAGGTCACCGAGACCAGCGAAGGCGACGCCTATGAAGTGTCGGGCCGCGGCGAACTGCAGCTGGGCGTCCTGATCGAGAACATGCGCCGCGAAGGCTTCGAGGTTTCGATCAGCCGTCCGCGCGTCGTGTTCCAGACCGATCCGGAAACCGGCAAGCGCCTGGAGCCGATGGAAGACGTCATGATCGACGTCGACGACGAGTTCTCGGGCATCGTCATCGAAAAGCTCTCGCTGCGTAAGGCCGAGCTGAAGGACATGGGCCCGTCGGGCGCGGGCAAGACCCGCATCCAGCTGGTCGCCCCCTCGCGCTCGCTGATCGGCTATCAGGGCGAGTTCCTGACCGACACCCGCGGCTCGGGCGTGCTGAACCGCGTGTTCAGCCACTACGAGCCCTACAAAGGCGCCATCGACCAGCAGCGCAAGGGCGTGCTGATCTCGAACTCGGACGGTGAGACTGCGGCCTACGCGCTGTGGAACCTGGAAGAGCGCGGCACCATGTTCGTCGGCGCCGGCGAGAAGACCTATCTGGGCATGATCATCGGCGAGAACGCCCGTCAGGACGACCTCGACGTCAACCCGATGAAGGCCAAGCAGCTGACCAACGTCCGCGCCTCGGGCAAGGACGAGTCGATCCGCCTGACCCCGCCGCGCCGCATGACCCTCGAACAGGCCATCGCCTACATCGAGGAAGACGAGCTGGTGGAAGTGACCCCGAAGAACATCCGCCTGCGCAAGCAGATCCTGAACCCGTCGTTCCGCAAGCGCCGCGTCAAGGAAGAGTAGGACCTCAAGGGTTCCAAGACTGAAAAGGCCGCCGCCCCGGAAGGGACGGCGGCCCTTTTCTTTGGGCGTTCAGGCTGGCTTGAAGCCGACCTCCGGCTCGAGAACGCCGAGGCCGCCGCCAGCACGTCAAGGCCGCCTCCTGGTTCGGCGACCTGGCTACGGCCTAGAACATCTCCACGGTCATGACTTCGACAACGCCTGACGCCCAGCCTCGTCTAGCGCCGCCATTTCCGCGCCTGTGGCCGGTGTTGACCGAGACCTCCGCTTGCGCGCGATGGTGATTGACGGTCTGAAGCAGGCAACGGGGCAAACTTCGGCTCCCGATCCTAGTCGGACGTTCCGCCCACTCGACATGATGCAAATTCCACCTAACTCCGCCCCTCCCACCAGCCATGTTTGACAACGGTCGGGGCAGGATGGATAGGCGGGCGAGCTAGGCCCGACAGCGGCTGACCATCTCGAAGGGTCCGGGAGTCTTCAAGCAAATCGCCGATGTAGGCTTGGAGGACGCCAAGCCGGTTTCGAAATTGCAGCAACTCCGCAGCAGTGTTCCTAGCTTGCTGTATTCGTAGAATGCCACCACGCGACGCAACGGCAGACGCCAATGCCTCACTAGATGACTCAGTCGTCAGAAATGTGAGAGGGCCGTGGACGTAATGGTTTCGGTATTCCCGTTCCCGGTCGAAGACTAGCGCACAGTGGCGAAGGTGCTCTTCCCTTTCCGGCGCGTGGTCCGCAGCCAAGGACATCATCGCGTCCTTGAGCTGAACAGGCGTCAAGGGTGCGATGAGGGCCCAAATGCGGCCATCTGGCCCGCCCAAGAATGTCGCCCTGTGAAGTAAGTACCGAAATGACTGCTCGACGTGGTTCCAGAAAACTACCACCTCACCCAACGCCCGGCAGAACTCCTGCTCGCTATCGGTAAGATCGCGCACCAAGCCATCACCCCTCAATAAGTTGGCCTTGCCAGCATCCCACACAGATCAAGCCGAGCCCAGTCAAGCAGCAAGCCACCCCTAGCCGACATCGAGTCCGTCGGCCCTGGGGACCCCGGTCGATAGCGGCGGACGCCACCAGATCCACGACGGGAACGGCGGATCAAAGGTCGTTGACTATCGCCCTGACCCAGCCCCCGACCCCAAACGCAAAAGGGGCGTCCACCGCCTCGGTGAACGCCCCCTCGCCGTCCCCTCCCCTCAGAGGGAGCGTCTAGTTCGCTACCACTTCTTCTCCAGCGTCACGAACGAGCGACGACCCTTCAGGTCGTAGCCATAGGCCGCCGTGCCCAGACGGAACTGGCCCGTCGAGGCGCTGGGGGCTTCTTCGTCGAAGAGGTTCTGGATCCCCACGGTGATCGTGTAGGCGTCCAGCTTCCTGCGCACCGACACCGAGTGATAGGCCGTAAGCTCCGTGTACTGCTTGTAGTAGACGTTCTTATAGCGCGTGGTGCCGGTGATGTAGTCGTAGTCGGTCAGCGAGGCGTAGCGGGTGCTGCCGAAGACGTCGCCCGCATAGTACTCGGTGTCCGAACCCTTGCCGCGGACGTCGACGGTCCAGTTCACCGTCCAGTCGTCATGGGTGAAGCCGGCCTTCAGGTTCGAGGTGAAGTCCGGACCATAGCCCGACGTGGTGCTCGAATAGCCGTAGGTGCGGCCGTTGGAGTCCTCATAGGTGTTGGCCAGGACCTGCACCTTGTCCTGCAGCTGCCAGGAGAAGTCGCCGCCCAGGGTCAGGCGGCCGTAGTCGAAGTCGTGGAAGTAGCTCAGCGACAGGTCGATGCCGCGTTGCCACTGGTTGGCGACGTTGATGTAGCTGTTCTTGACCGAGGTGATGTAGTGCGTGGTCGGATCACGCGTCAGCAGCGAGCAGTAGTCGTTGCTGAGGCCGGTCGGCGACGAGTAGCACATCGACGCGATATTGGCCGCGCCCAGCTGGGTGATCTCGTTCTCCAGCGTGATCTCGTAATAGCCCAGCGCCGCGTTCAGGTTGATGAACTTGGGCGTCCAGATCAGGCCGACATTGTAGCTGTCCGAGGTCTCGGCCTTCAGCACGCCCTTGCCGCCGCCGGCGATCACGAGCGCGCTCGGGCCGCCGCCGGTGTAGTTCTGGGGCACGCCGGCCGCCGCGCAGTTGGCCTGCAGGTAGCTGTTGGTGCTGTCCTGGTAGTTCACGCACGGATCGATGGTGGTCGAGCTGGAATAGCTGGTCTGGTTGGCCAGGTAGAGCTCGTACAGGGCCGGGGCGCGGAACGAGGTGCCCTTGGTGTACTGCAGGCGGACCGACGGGATGACCTGCCAGTTCAGGCCGAACTTGTAGGTCGTGCCGTCGCCGTAGCTCTTGTAGTCGGTGTAGCGGCCCGAGACGCTGAGGTCCAAGCTCTTGACGAAAGGCAGGTCCTTCAGCAGCGGCACGCCCAGCTCGCCGAAGGCTTCCTTGACGCTGTCCGAACCCACGGTGTGGCCGGCGGCGGTCAGGCCCCAGTTGTTGCTGTTCATCGACTCGCGACCGGGCTGGTCGTCGATCTTGTCGTGGCGGAACGAGACGCCGAAGGCGCCCGACACCGGACCGGCCGGCAGGTTGAACAGGTCGCCGTTGACCGAGGCCTCGACCAGGGCCTGGCTGTAGTCGGTGTGGCCGACGTCGACGCCGAACAGGAACTTCTTCTCGGCGTCGGTGAACTGGCCGGCCGCGATGCGGGCGCTGGTCCACGGGATGCCGGTCGAGGGCAGGTCCGAGCACGAACCGCCCGAGATGGTGATCGCCGACTGCTGGCAAGCCACGCCATAGGCCGTCGTGGCCAGGACGCGGTCGTTATAGACCGACGAGATCGAGTAATCGCCCGACGAGTCGCTGTACTGGCCGTAGATGTCCCAGTCCCAGTTCTTCAGCGTGTCGCCGAACGACCCTTTGAAGCCGCCCATGGCGCGGGCGTACTTGACGTCCTGCTTGCTGTCATACGGGATCGAGATGACCGGATAGACCGTGCCGCCCGCGGCGCCGAAGCGGTTGTTGGGGTTGGTCGCGGCCACGGTCGGGAACAGCTGGCGCAGGCTGTCCTGCTCGGACAGGCGGCGATTGAACAGCAGTTCGCCATAGGCCTCGATCGAGTCCGTCAGGTGATAGCCGCCGGTCACGAACAGGCTGGTGCGCTGCACCGGGCTGATCGCCGTGGCGCGGTCCCAGTAGGGCGAGCTGTAGTTGGCGTAGGAATAGGTGTCGGGATAGTTGGCGCGCGCCTGGCGGGCCAGATCGGCGAACGGCGAGTTGTTGCCCTGGGCCGAGGTCGGATAGGTCACGCCCGACTTCAGGTACTGCAGCGAACCGTAGGTCGACGACGAGATGTAGTTGTTGGCCTGATTGTAGCACTTCACGTTGGATGTGCCGTATTCCTTGTAGTCGATGCTCGCGCCGGTGGTCGGGTTGAACAGGTAGTCCGAGGCGCACTTGGTCTGGTCGCGGTCGCCGCGACGCAGGGCCGTCTGCTTATAGAAGTCGCCGGCCACCGTGAGGTAGCCCTTGTCGAAGGTCTTGCCCCAGCTGCCGCTGGCCTGCCAGGTGGCGCCGCCGCCGCCCGAGGCCCACGGGGTGTTGCCGTACAGCTTCAGCGAACCGCCGTTGATGTTGGTCTTGGTGATGTAGTTGATGACGCCGGCCACGGCGTCCGAGCCGTAGATCGACGAGGCGCCGTCCTTCAGGATCACCACCTGCTCGATGATCGAGCTGGGCAGGACGTTCAGGTCGACGGGGCCGACGGTGCCGCGCACGCCGGCCGGACCGACGCGGCGGCCGTTCAGCAGCTGCAGGGTGCGCGTGGCGCCCAGGCCGCGCAGCGAGGCGGTGTTGACGCCCGGGCCGCCGGTGACGACGTAGCCGGTCAGCTCGTTGCCGGCCTGGAACGAGCCCGAGGCCAGGGACGAGGACTGCAGGATCTCGGTGGTGTCGACCAGGCCTTGCAGCGCGGACTCTTCCGAGGTGATCACCTGGATCGGCGAGGCGCTGTTGTAGGCGTTGCGCTTGATGCGCGAGCCGGTGACGACGATGGCCTCGACCTCGGCCGCGGCGGGCGCGGCGGCGGCGGTCGTTGCGCTCGACGGCGTGGTCTCGGACGAGGCCGTTTGGGCCCACACCGACGACGCGGCCGCGAGCCCCGCGATCATGGAGGTGGCCAGGAGAAGACTACGTTGACGCATTACAAAATTGCCCCTGTTGGCACGTGAGAGAGAAGGATCTTTCGCCAAGGCGCGACCCCTTGCTGTTGAGGCCCCCTTACGCGTCCCACCAAGGTCCAACCCACCCCGGCCAGGCCGCGCGCCGAACAAATCGACACAAAGAACCCTATTGGGGCGCAATCACCGCCAGTTCGGCCACTAATTACGCACTATTTGACCATTAATGGCCTCAATCAGCAAAAATATTACTGGTTTGACCTGTTAAATTGCTTCTGGATATTTGAGATTTTCAAATCTGTAGCTGAATCTTGCCAAGACATATCGGTACAGTTCGAAACGATACGAACGAACATTGGTACGTTTCCGGAAGCCGTCCCGCCGCCGCGCCAGCGCCGATAAAACAGGCGCGACATCCAAAAGCGCGAGCTGGACCAGTGGCTTAACCACGAGTTCATCAAAGTCGCCGATGGTGAGGCGGGGGACGTCACGTCCATGGGAAATCGGGACCGCGCCGTGCGTTCAGCCGCCGCAAACTTCATGGGCGAGGGCCGCCTCGCGGCGCTGTTCGCCCGTATGCTGCCCAGCGTGCCGGAAGAGATGGCCGGCCGCGTCCGCATGGAGCAGCTGACCAGCATCCTGCGCCTGACGCCCGTGATGATGGGCGCCAATATCATCATCGCCGTGCTGGTCTCCCTGGCCGGCAGCGCCAGTCCCAACCGCACCGCCCTGACCGTCTGGGCCGGGCTGGTGATCAGCTACGGCCTGCTGGGCCTGCGCGGCTGGCTGGCCGCCAAGCGCCGCAAGGGCGGCAAGGCCACGGTATCGGCGCGCGGCCTGCGCCGCATCGCCATGCAGGCCGGCGTCCTGGGCTGCCTGTGGGGCGCCCTGCCGATCCTGGCCATGCACGCCAACGAGCCCAGCGCGCAGATGCGCATGCTGGTCGCCTCGGTCATCGCCGGCATGATCGGCTGCGGCGGCTTCGCCATGCTGACCCTCCCGCCCGCCGCCATCGCCTACTCGACACCGATGGTCATCGGCTCGCTATATGTGCTGCTGGGCAGCGGCGATCCGGTCCTGCTGGCCTTGGGCGGCCTGCTGATCTTCTGCTACCTCGTCGTCAGCGTCTCGTGCCTGTCGCACGCCAAGGTCTTCGCCGATCGCCTGGTGGCCGGCGAGGAGCTGGAGCGCCAACGCCAGGTGGTCAGCCTGCTGCTCAGCGACTTCGAGGAAGGGGCCAGCGACTGGCTCTGGGAAGTCGACGCCACGGGCGCCCTCACCTACGTCTCCGACCGCATGGCGGCCGCCGCCGACGGCGACAAGCAGGCCCTGATCGGCCGCGCCCTGGCCTCGCTGTGCGGCATGGCCGCCGAGAGCCCGGCCGGCCCGGTGGCCTCGCTGGCCAGCCTGTTTTCCGAACAGAAGACCTTCCGCGACGTGGTCGTGCCCGTGCCGATCGGCGACCAGACCCACTGGTGGTCGCTGAGCGCCAAGCCGATCCACGACCTTGACGGCGTGTTCACCGGCTTCCGCGGCGTCGGCGCCGACGTCACCGCCGCCCGCGAGGCCCAGGAGCGCATCTCGCGCCTGGCCCATTTCGACGTCCTGACCCAGCTGCCCAACCGCCTGACCTTCCTGCAGGCGCTGAGCAAGGCCTGGACCGACCACGCCGACGGCCCCGACAAGGGCGGCTGCGCCGTCCTGTGCCTGGATCTGGACTACTTCAAGGGCGTCAACGACAGCCTGGGCCACCCGGTGGGCGACGCCCTGCTGGTGGACGTGGCCGAGCGCCTGCGCACCTGCGTGGGCGACATGGGCCTGGTCGCCCGCCTGGGCGGCGACGAGTTCGCCGTGGTCGTGGCCCCCGCCCCGCCGGCCCAGATGCTGGGCTATCTGGCCCGCTCGATCGTCGAGAGCCTGTCCCTGCCCTACGAGATCAAGGGCCACAACGTGCTGATCGGGGCCAGCGTCGGCATCGCCATCGCCCCCGTCGACGCGGCCGATCCCGACAGCCTGCTGAAGAACGCCGACCTGGCCCTCTACCGCGCCAAGGGCGACGGCCGCGGGGCCTATCAGTTCTTCGAGCTGTCGATGGACGTGAAGGCCCAGGAGCGACGCGCGCTCGAGATGGACCTGCGCGCCGCCCTGAAGAACGACGAGCTGAAGGTGTTCTTCCAGCCGCTGATCGGCACGCGCGACCACGACATCACCGGATTCGAGGCCCTGCTGCGCTGGCAGCATCCGCGTCGCGGCCTGGTGCCGCCGGGCGACTTCATCGAATGCGCCGAGCAATGGGGCCTGATCGGCAAGATCGGCGAATGGGTGCTGGGCGAGGCCTGCCGCCAGGCGGCCAGCTGGCCCGCGCCCCTGACCGTGGCGGTCAACCTGTCGCCCAACCAGTTCGCCTCGGGCGACCTGGTCGGTCAGGTCAAGCGCGCGTTGGACGCCTCGGGCCTGGAGCCGTCACGGCTGGAGCTGGAGATCACCGAAGGCCTGTTGCTGAACGACACTGCGCGCACCATCGACCAGCTGACGGCCCTGAAGGCCCTGGGCGTGAAGATCGCCATGGACGACTTCGGCACCGGCTATTCCAGCCTGGCCTATCTGTGGCGGTTCCCGTTCGACAAGATCAAGCTGGACCGCTCGTTCGTGGCCGAGATGAGCGACAACGCCGCCATCACCGACATCGTGCGCACCATCACCCTGCTAGGTCAGACCCTGAAGCTGCAGGTCACCGCCGAGGGCGTCGAGACCGCCGATCAGGTGCGGATGTTGGGCGAGATGCACTGCGACCACTTCCAGGGATTCCTGTTCGGCCGCCCGATGCCGGTGGGCGACATCCCGAACTTCCTGGTCAACGACCTGGCCCGGCGCATGCGGCGCGAAAGCGTCGAGGCCACCGAAGCGGACTCGGCGGCCTCGGCGTAATTCAAAAACCCGATAAACTTGTCATCCCGGCTCTCCGCTGCGCTGAGGCGGGATGACAAGATTTTTGTGCTAGCGCTTCTTGAACAGTCCCAGCAGGGCCAGGAGCAGGATCGCGCCGATCGTCGAGATCACCAGGCTGCCGATGAACCCGCCCCAGTTGATGCCGAGCGCGCTGGCCACGAAGGCGCCGATGAACGAACCCACCACGCCGACGATCAGGTTGGTCAGCAGGCCGTGATTGCGCTTCATGATCTGTTCGGCGATCCAGCCGGCCAGGATGCCGATGATGATCGCGCCGATGATGCCTACGCCGCTCATGTGTCTCTCCCGTTAGCCCAGTTGAGCAGCAGGAATGCCGAGCTAAGGCGAAGGTTGCGTCGCCACCGAACTTGCCCCCTACGGATCGCTTCGCGATCGTCTTCCCCCATAGGGGGAAGATGAACCGCGCCGACCTCATCTTCCCCCTATGGGGGAGGAGCGCGTCAGCGCGGAGGGGGCGAGATCGGCCGCTCCATGAACACATCCGCCCGCGCATAGGGCGTCTCCCGCGGCGGCAGGTCGACGAAGCCCATGGCGCGATAGAGGCCCAACGCCGGCGCCAGGCTGGAATTGGTCTCCAGATAGAGGCGCGGCGCGCCCAGGGCCTGGCCCTTGTCGATGCAGGCCTGCATCAGCAAGCGGCCCAGGCCCGTCCCGCGGGCGGCCTCCGACACCGTCATCTTGGCCACCTCGAAGCCGCCGTCCGGCAGGGCCAGCAGGCCCACGCAGCCGATGGCCTCGCCGTCGTCGGTCTCGGCCATCAGGATGTGGCCGCCCTTGTCGAGAATCTTGCCGACCGGATCGTTCAACGCCTCCAGGTCCTTGGCCTCCAGGGCGAAGTATTTGGAGATCCAGGCGGTGTTGAGGTCGCGCCAGGCGGCGGCGTGTCGGGGCTGGAAGGGAACGATGCGCATGGCGTCGATAATGCCGCCAAGGTCGTGCTAGGCAAGCGTCAGGAGTACGCCATGGTCCATCCCGTCTTCGCCGACCTGCCCACCACCGTCTTCGAGGAGATGAGCGGCCTGGCCCGCGAGCTGGGCGCGATCAATCTGGGTCAGGGCTTTCCCGACGACCAGGGCCCCGAGCCTGTCCGCGCCAAGGCCGCCGAGGCCTTGATGACCGACCTCAACCAATATCCGCCGATGCGCGGCCTGCCCGACCTGCGCCGCGCGGTGGCCGAGCATTATCGCCTGTCCCAGGGCCTGGACCTGACGCCGGACGAGATCACCGTCACCTCCGGCGCCACCGAGGCCCTGGCGGCGGCCTTCTTCTCGCTGATCTCGCCGGGCGACGAGGTGGTGCTGTTCCAGCCGCTGTACGACGCCTATCTGCCGCTGGTCCGCCGGGCGGGCGGGGTCCCGAAGCTGGTGGCCCTGCGGCCGCCGCACTGGCGGTTCGACCGGGCCATGCTGGAGGCGGCCTTCAGCGACAAGACCCGGATGGTGGTGCTCAACAGCCCGCTCAATCCGGCCGCCACCGTGACCGCCGACGAGGACCTGGCGCTGCTGGCCGAGTTCTGCGTGGCCCACGACGCCATCGCCGTCTGCGACGAGGTCTGGGAGGCGGTCACCTTCGACGGCCGCCGCCACCGCTCGCTGATGGCTCTCCCCGGCATGCGCGAGCGGACGGTGAAGATCGGCTCGGCCGGGAAGATGTTCGGCATGACCGGCTGGAAGGTCGGCTTCCTGTGCGCCGCTCCGCCCCTGACCCGAGCGCTGGCCGCCGCCCACCAGTTCCTGACCTTCACCACCCCACCCAACCTGCAGGCGGCCGTGGCCTGGGGTCTGGAGCACTATCGCGACTGGTTCACGACCATGCCGGCGGACCTGCAGCGCTCGCGCGACCGGCTGGCGGCGGGCCTGACCCAGGCGGGCTTCCACGTCCTGCCCAGCGCGGGCACCTACTTCCTCAATGTCGACCTGCGCGCGTCGGGCCTTTCGATCGGCGACCGTGAGTTCTGTCTGAAAAGCGTCCGCGACCACGGCGTGGCCGCCATCCCGGTCTCGGCCTTCTACGCCCAAGACCCCGTGACCCACATCGCTAGACTGTGCTTCGCCAAGGCCGACGACACCCTGGACGCGGCGGTCGAACGGTTGGCGGGGGCGCGGAAGGCGCTGGCTTGAGCGGCTCTCGAAGAGCGCCGACCCAAACACTCATCCGATATATTCCGTCATTCCGGGCCTTGTGCCCGGAACCCCTCTGTCCGCCGCAGGTGCGGATGGGGCGTCGCGCCCAGCGCGCCGCTGGCGCTTCACGTGCAAGCTGAACGAGGGGTTCCGGGCACGAGGCCCGGAATGACGAATGGAGTTGAGGCGAGCACACCCCGCCCTCCGACCTTGGCATGCCAAGCGCCAATGCTACCGTGCCCCTCAAAACGGGAGGGCCTAATGACGTCGCCAAGGCTGGAGGAACGCGGCCCCCTGCTCCGCCTGATCGCCGCCACGCCGGCGCTGCTGGACGCCGAGGATGTCGGCGGGGCCGAGCTGGCCGCTGCGCTCGGCCTGGCGGCACCGGTCGCCTGGCCGCCCGAGCATAACGACCCCGACACCCGCGACTGGACGCGCGAGATGCTGCGGGCCCATCCCGACGAGCCCGGCTATGGCAGCTGGTACATCGCGGTCGGCGAACGCCTGGTCGGGGTGTGCGGCTTCAAGGGTCCGCCCAATGACGAGGGCGAGGTCGAGATCGGCTATTCGGTGCTGGAGGCCGAGCAGCGCCAGGGCGTCGCCGTCGAGGCCGCCCGCATGCTGGTGGCGCGGGCCTTCCGCGATCCGCGCGTGGCCGTGGTCGTGGCCCAGACCCTGCCGCCCCTGGTGGCCTCGCAGAAGGTGCTGGCCCGCAACGGCTTCGAGCACGTCGGCGGCTATATCGACCCCCAGGAGGGGCAGGTGATGCGGTTCGAGGTCCGGCGGGACTAGGCTTCGGCCGCCGCCGCGCCGTCCTCGAGCCGGCCGACCGGGGAGCGCGCGGCCAGGACCTGGTCCATCACCGACAGCAGGTTGCGCAGGTCGATGGGCTTGGCCACGTGGGCGTCGGCCCCGGCGGCCAGGCAGGTCTTGATCTGGGCCGACATCACGTCGGCGGTCAGGGCGATCACCGGCAGGTGGGCGAAGCGCGGATCGGCGCGCAGGCGACGGGTGGCCTCCAGCCCGTCCATCACCGGCATGTTGACGTCCATCAGCACGATGTCGACGGGCTCGGACTCCAGCGCCTCCAGCGCCTCCTTGCCGTTCTCGGCCTCGAACAGCTCGCACTCGAACGGGGCCAGAAACAGGCGGATGACCCGGCGGTTGACCGGATGGTCGTCGACCACCAGCACGCGGCAGCCATGCAGGGCGGCGAAGCTGGGTTCGGCCGCCGGCTCCTCGGCGTTGGCGGGCTCGCCGCCAGCCTCGCCGTCGATGGCGGAGTCGGCCAGCATCTCGACGGTGAACGCCGAGCCCTCGCCCTCGACGCTGTCGACGCGGATCTCGCCACCCATCATCTCGACCAGCCGGCGGGTGATGTTGAGCCCCAGGCCCGTGCCGCCGAAGGTGCGGGTGGTCGAGGCGTCGGCCTGGGTGAAGGCGCGGAACAGCTTGGACAGCGTCGCCTCGCTCATGCCGATGCCGGTGTCGGACACCTTCAGCCGGATGCGCTGGCGGCCGGTGACCAGGTCGGGCCCGCAGCTCAGCGTCACCTCGACCTTGCCGGCGTTGGTGAACTTCAGGGCGTTGGAGACCAGGTTGGTCAGGCACTGGCGCACGCGCACGGCGTCGAACAGCAGCAGGCCGGGCGGCACGCCCTCGACGCGGAAGGTCAGGTCGATGCCCTTGTCGCGGGCCGTGGGCTGGTAGCCGCCGATCAGCCGGGCGCAGGTCTGGACCAGGTCGCCGGCGGTGGGGGCGATCTCCAGCTTGCCGGCCTCGATCTTGGAAAGGTCGAGGATGTCGTTGAGCAGGACCAGCAGGGTGTCGCCGCTGTCGAGGATCAGGTCGACCTGGTCGCGCTGATGCGCCGCCAGCGGTTCGGTGCGCAGGGCCTGGGCCAGGCCCAGCATGCCGTTCAGCGGCGTGCGCAGCTCGTGGCTCATCACGGCCAGGAAGGCGGACTTGGCCTTGCTGGCGGCCTCGGCGTGCTCGCGGGCCTCGCGCAGATTGTGCGAGACGCGGCGCTGATAGATGGCCCAGGTGACCCCGCCGGCCACCAGCACCGCCAGCAGCAGGGCGATGATCCCAGACGCCTGGGCCAGCTGGCGATTGAGCTGGACCTCGGCGGCCAGGCGTCGGCTTTCGTCGCGCTTGGCCCGCAGCTCGGTCTCCAGCGCCGAGGACATCTCGGCCACGCTGCGGGCGTGGGCGGCGTCGGTCTCGGCCTGGTCGACGCGGCGCCAGCGCTCCAGCTTGTCGAACGCCGCCGCGCCGCGGCCCTCGGCCTGGTCGATATAGGCCTCGATCAGCAGCTCCGACTGCGGGTCCGGCGCGGCCAGGCCCGCGGAGACCCGGCGCAGGATCGCGAGATCGGCGCGCGCGGCCTCGGCGCGGCCCAGCCGGGCCTCGGCCAGGGTGGTCTTGCGCAGCATCAGCACCTGCAGCCGCTTGGTCGGACGGCGCAGGGCCGGGCCCAGCTCGTTGGCGCAGTCGAGGATCTTGGCCGGGTCGTTGCGGCTCTGGGCCACCATGGCGCAGAGGAAGCGGTCCCAGATCAGCAGGTCCGGATCGTGTTCGGCCTCGATCATGGCGTGGTGGACGCCCGCGAAGCGATCGGCCGCGTCCAGCTCGCCCACCTGGGCGGCCGTGAAGGCGATGTCGTAGATGCGCTCGATCTTGCTCATGTGAAAACCGTCGGACCCGTCCAGGCGCAGGGCCTGGGCCATGTGGTCGAGGGCCCCTTCCTTGTCGCCGATGCGCGACAGCGAATAGGAATGCACCTGATGCAGCTCGGCCAGGACCGGGCGGGCGATGTCGCCGCGCCGCTCGATCTCCTGGGACAGCAAGGCCGCGAAGCGCGCGCCCTCCGCCCAGTGTCCGCGCCGGCCAAGGTCGCGCACCCGCTCGACGGCGGCCATCAGGCGGATGTCGCGCGAGGAGCCGTCCAGATAGCGTTTCCACTTGGCCTCGTCGAAGGCGCGGAAGCCTTTGGTCTCGTGCGTGTAGGCCGTGCTTTCCAGGTCGATCAGGGTCAGCAGGTCGGCGTCATGCTCTTCCTGGGCGACGGCGCGGGCGCGCGCGGCCCAGGCGTCGAAGCGCGACTTCACCTGGTTGCTCTTGTAGGCGTAGAGCACGCGCCACACGCCGTAGAGCCGGCGCGCGCCGTGCTGCTTGAGCGCCTTGCGGCCGGCCCGTTCGATGTCCTCGTCGCCGCGCGGCGGATGGTCGACCTGGGTCAGGTCGATCTCGGCGTACAGCTGGTCCAGCCGGGCCGCCATCGGCGAGACCGGCGCGTCCGTCGCCCCGGCGCCGGCGGCGAACGCCAGGCTCCCGATCAGGGCAAGGGATGCGAGAAGTCGCCGCAAGGTTGGTCCTCTGACTGCGGAGACAACCCTTGGCGCAAGACCATGTACGCTGGGTTAAGCCTGTTCCGGACGGTCGGCCCTAGATCGTCGCCCCGCCGTCCACGACCAGGGCCTGCCCGGTCATGAAGCTGCCCGCCCTGGAGGCCAGGTAGATCGCCGCCCCGGCCAGCTCGTCCGGCTCGCCGATGCGGCGCAGCGGCACGCCCTTGGTCGAGCGCTCCAGGGTCGCCGGATCGTCCCACAGGGCCTTGGCGAAGTCGGTCTTGATCAGGCCCGGCGCGATGCAGTTGACCCGCACGTTGTCGGGACCGAACTCGTGCGCCAGGTTGCGCGCCAGCTGGAAGTCGGCCGCCTTGCTGATGTTGTAGGCCCCGATCACGGCGTTGCCGCGCAGGCCGCCGATCGAGCTGACGATGATGATCGCCCCATCCTTCCGCTCGCGCATCTCCGGCGCGACCATGCCGATCAGCCAGTGATTGCTGATGATGTTGTTGTCGAGGATCTTGCGGAACTGGTCGTCGGCGATCCCGGACAGCGGACCGTAATAGGGATTGCTGGCCGCGTTGCAGACGCAGACGTCGACCTTGCCGAACGCGGCCTTGGTCTCGTCGACCAGGCGCTGCAGGTCTTCCTTGGAGGCGATGTTGGCCGGGACCGCGATGGCCGAGCCCTCGCCATGCTTGGCGTTGATCTCGGCCGCCACCTCTTCGCAGGGCCCGGCCTTGCGCGAGGAGATCACCACCTTGGCCCCATGCTCGGCCATCCGCTCGGCGATCGCCTTGCCGATCCCGCGCGAGGATCCGGTGATGATCGCCACCTTGCCGGTGAGGTCGAAGAGGCCCATGGCGCGCTCCCTGAAACGCTTGTTTGAATTTTCGCCACAGTGTGACGCGGCGGCGGCGCGGTCAAGGCCGGCGAAAAGCGGTCGCGGGCGCGTTTTCAGCAAAGCCTCAGAGTTTGCTCATGTCGCCCGGCGCGGCCCGGTCTAGCCAGGAGACCTCGCTCAGCATGGAGACAAGGCGATGACCGGTTCGATGGAAAACAGCGGCTCACGGTGGGGCGGTCGCCTGCGGATCGCGGGCTGGAGCCTGGCGGCGCTGGTCCTGCTGACGCCCCTGGTGGCGATGCAATTCACCCATGAGGTCAACTGGACGGCCTCGGACTTCGCCTTCGCCGCCGCCTTGATGCTCATCGTCGGCGGGATCTTCGAGGTCACCACGCGACTGACCGCCAACCTCGCCTATCGCGCCGCCGTCGGCGTGGCGCTGGCCACCGCCTTCGCCCTGGTCTGGGCCAATGGCGCGGTCGGGCTGATCGGCGACGAGGGCGATCCGGTCAATCTGCTGCTCGGCGGCGTGCTGGCGGTCGGCGCGGTCGGAGCCTTGCTGGCGCGCTTCCAGGCCCGGGGCATGGCGATGACGATGCTGGCCATGGCGGCGGCCCAGGCGGGGCTGGCCGGGGTCGCCCTGATCGGCGGACGGGGCCTGGACGGCGGCCTCATCGCGGCGCTGGCCACGCCCTGGCTGGCCTCGGCCTGGCTGTTCGGCCGCGCCGCCCGCGACGGCGCGAAATAAAGTTCCGGCGGCGTGTCGGGGAGGCTGGAGTCCGTCCGTCCTTGAGGCGAAAGTCACGCCCCTACGATGGAGACGACCATGGCCCTCGACACCGCCGCCACCGACGCCGACCGCGACCTGGTCATCACCCGCGTCTTCGACGTTCCGGCCGAAAAGCTCTTCAAGTGCTGGACCACGCCCGACCTGCTGCCCAAGTGGTTCTGCCCGCCGCCCTGGTACGTGTCCAAGGCCGTGATGGACGTGCGCACCGGCGGCAACAGCCTGATCGTCATGAACGGCCCCAACGGCGAGGTGGTCGAGAACCCGGGCGTCTATCTGGAGGTGATCGAGAACAAGAAGATCGTCTTCACCGACGCCTTCACCGAAACCTGGAAGCCTTCGGCCAAGCCGTTCATGGTCGGCATCGTCACCTTCGAGGACCTGGGCGACGGCACGACCCGCTACACCGCCGTAGCGCGCCACTGGACCGCCGAGGACCGCGCGACCCACGAGCAGATGGGCTTCAAGGAGGGCTGGGGCATGGTCGCCGACCAGATGGCGGCCCTGGCGCGCACGCTGTAGCGCGGACGATGCTCCCCCTCTGGGGGAGTTGTCGGTGGAACTGGCGCATCGCCTCCCTCGTTGCCCTTCAGCATCAGGGAGCGACCATCATGGCCAAGACCGTCGATCACGAGACCGCGCTGGAAGAGGTCATGACCTTCCTCGACAGCCCGCCCGAGCCCGGCTCGGCCGACGACGCCGTCTTCGGCGACCGTCTGCGTCAGGTGATCGCCGCCTCGATCCCGGCCGATCCCGACGACGAGGACGAAGACCCGCCGGCCCTGACCCTGGACGAGCCCCTACGCCGCAAGCTGGAGGCCGTCGCCAACCGCCGGTCCGGATCACACCCGTTCGGCGAACACCCCGACGGCATCGGCCCGACGCTCGGCATGGACGTCGGCAAGCGCTGAGGCTCCTTCTCCCCTTGTGGGAGAGGGATCTAAGCGCACTTGTTCCACCCGCTCATGTCGAGGTGGAAGTGATCGTGGTGCTCGACGTTGTAGTCGGGGCTGAGCGTGGTCAGGAACACCTTGCAGGCCCCGTCGCGCACACGACGCAGGAACTGGCCCTTGGGGCCCGGATCGGCCCAGTCGCTGGCCACCATCACCTGCGAGCCGTCGGCCAGCTTGAAGCCGGCGATGTCGATGGCGTCGGCCAGAGCGTGCTCGCTGACCGGGCCTTCCGCCTTGCCGTACATCCGCCGGCAGGAATAGCTGCCGTAGTGCTCCAGCCCCACGACGCCCTGGCCCAACAGTTCGTCGGCGGCCGGCTGGACGATCTGGCGCTCCCAGATGGTCAGGGCCAGGGCCTCCTTGCAGACCAGGGGCGCGTCGCCCGGCTCCAGCTTGGCCACGCCGCCCTGGATCTGCACCGCATCGCGAAGCACGCAGAAGCCGCCCTCATCGCGATTGGGGACCTCGGCGAAGGTCACCTCGGCCCGGCTCAGGATGGCGCGGCACAGCTGGGGGTCGGCGCCGGCCCGGGCGGCCTTGATCCGCGTGGCCATGCCGACGGGGTCGACGACGCTGAGCGGCTTCCACGGCAGGTGCTGGTCGGGAATGCTGCGCTCGGCCACCAGCCACATGATCAGCACCAGCAGCCACAGCAATACGAGGCCCGTCAGCCGCGCCAGGCGCGTCTGATGATGAGCATGGTGCTCGATGCGCGGATGGCGCGGTACGCGATAGGCCATGGGGCGGGGGAGCGCCTAGAAAAGGTTAACGCCGCACCAAGCACGAGCTCGGCGACCGTTCAACCTCCAACCGCGTCACCGGCAGAGAGAATACGGACTGTGGTCCAGATGCAGGTGATCGGCGTGGGCGGCGTTGTAATCTGGGCTCAGCACCGCGCCGAACACCTGGCACGCCCCGTCGCGGGCGGCGCGCAGGAAGCGGCCCTCCGGCCCCGGATCGCGGAAGTCGCCGGCGATGGTGAGCCGGCGGCCGTCCGACAACCGCACGCCCGCCACGTCCAGAGCATTGGCGCTGGCGTGCTGGCTGGGCCGCTCGCCGGGGCGGCCGTAGATCGTGCGACAGGCATAGGTCCCGTAATGGTCGACCCGGGTCACCCGCGCGCCCAGCAGATCGAGGGCCGCCGGTGCCAGCACCTGTCGCTCCCAAAGCGCGTAGCTCAGCGCCATCGGGCAGGTCATCACCGGCGCGGCCGGGACCAGGCGGCTCTCGGCGCGCAGCGTGTCGCGGGTCGAGCAGAAGCCCTCCTCGCGCGCTGGCTGCTCGACGAAGCGCACACCGCCCTCGGCCAGAGCCCTGCGGCAGGCGACGGGATCGGCCGCGATCCGCGACAGCTTGCCGGCCGTCGCCAGGCCCAGGGGCTGGCTCAGCGCGAACGGCTTCCACGGCAGGTCCTGCGGCGGGGCCAGGCGGTCGACCAGGGCGAAGAGCAGCATCCCGGCCAACAGCAGGTCGAGGCTCCACGCGCCCAGCTCGGCCAGGGCGACCAGATGCGGCGGAGGCGGCGCGGTCAGCTTCACCCGTGAGCAACGGCCGCGAATGGCGCGGGGTTCACGGCGACGGCTTGGCGCGGCGGCGAGAAAAGGGCATCACCGCCAGCCGATGTCCACGTCCGCCAAGTCCTCTTCCACGGATCGCCCCGCCCTGCTCGATCCCAAGCTGCTGCCGCGGTTCGCGCTGCTGTGCCTGGGCATCTGGCTGAACGCCGCCGACACCCTGGTGACGGCGACGATCATGCCCAGCGTCGCCCGCGAGATCGGCGGCTACCAGTATTTCGGCTGGTCGGTGGCGGCGTTCCTGATGGGCTCGATCGTGGCGGGCGCCTGCTCGGGCAAGCTGTCGATCGCCCTGGGCCTGCGCAAGGCGACCATGCTGGCCGGGATCGCCTACGCCGTCGGCTGCGCGATGAGCGCCCTGGCGCCCGAGTTCGTCACCTTCGTCGTCGGCCGGCTGGTGCAGGGCCTGGGCGCCGGCGCGGTGGTGGCCCTGTGTTACGTGGCCATCACCGCCCTCTTCCCCGAAAGCCTGTGGCCGCGCGTCTATGGCGCCGTGGCGGGCGTCTGGGGCGGCGCGACCTTGCTGGGTCCGTTGTTCGGCGGCCTGTTCGCCGAGGCCGGCTTCTGGCGCGGCGCCTTCTGGCTGTTCGTGGCCCAGGCGGCGATCTTCGTGGTCGCCGTGGCGTTGATGCTGCCCTCGGAAAAGCGCGGCGAGGCTCGCAACAAGATTCCCGGCCTGCAACTGGCTCTGCTGATCGTCGGCGTCAGCCTGATCGGCGCGGCGGGCGTGGTGTCGTCGCCGCTGCTGGCCGGCGTCTGCGCCCTGCTGGGCGTGGTCGGCATGGCCGCCATGCTGGCCGCCAACCGCCGCACCAAGGACCGCCTGCTGCCCCGGTCCGTGTCGGACCTGACCACCGCCACGGGCCTGGGCCTGCTGATCATGTTCGCCTGCGAGGCCGCCGCCATCGGCTTCACGGTCTATGGCCCGGCCTTCATCCAGGCCCGCCACCACGCCTCGCCCCTGCTGGCCGGCTATGTCACCGGCGGCATCGCGGCGGGCTGGACGCTGTGCGCCATGCTGGTCGGCCACCTGCCGCCGGCCCGCGAAGGCCTGGCGATCCGTTCGGGGGTCGGAACTCTGTTAGCGGGCGTGGTCTGGAGCGTCTGGGCGGTCACGCGCGGCGGCCTGGTCGAGACGGGCCTGGCCTTCCTGGTGATCGGCTGCGGCTTTGGCCTGTGCTGGGCGTTCCTGGCCCGTCGGGTGATCGCCGGCGCCCCGGCCGACGAGCAGGCCCTGGCCTCCTCGGCCGTGCCCACCGTGCAACTGATCGGCGGCGCGGCCGGCTCGGCCGCCGCCGGGGCCATGGCCAACCTGCTGGGCTTCGGCGCCGGCGTCCACGAACAGGCCGCCTACGCCGTCGGCCCCTGGCTTTTCGCCGCCTTCACCCCCCTGGCCCTAGTCGCCTTCGCGGCGGCCTGGCGACTGGGGCGGAACTAGGGCTGGGCCGCGACGATCCGCTCGGCGGCGGCCTTCAACGGATCGAGCTCGACCACGACGATCGACCAAAGGATCGACAGGCTTAGATCCTCATAGCCATGGGCAATGCGGTGGCGAAGATTGATCGCGTCTCGCCACTCGATCTCGGACGTCAGCGCTCGCGCGGCGGCCGACAACTTGGAAGCGTTCTCGCCTATGGCCAGCAGGTTCATCGACACCGCGTCCGAGGTCAGAGAATGGGCCACGAACGCGGCTTGATCCATGCCTTGCGTGTAGTCGCGGATCCGAAGCACGGCGTCGCGAATGCGCGAGGCGTACAGGATATCGTCCGCATCACGCAAAGACGGTCTCGCCCATCACGCGGGCCTGCAGCATCTCGTGCAGGCCATCCTCCGTGACCAGATCGACAGGCCGGCCAAACAGCGCCGCCAGGTCCCGCTCCAATCGGAAGAAGCCGAACCCCGGCAGCACGGTCGGCGCGAACTCCACCAGCACGTCCACGTCGCTGTCGGGCCCCGCCTCGCCGCGCGCCGTCGAGCCGAACACGCCCACGCGCTGCACGCCGTAGCGATCCAGCAGCGGCTTGGCCGCGCGCAGTCTGGCGAGGGCTTCGTCGAGGGTCATGGCCCTATCCTACCACGAAATCAGGCGTTCACCCGCGCAACGTCCGGGAGGTCGGCGGCGCCGTGGATGGGCAGGACGACGCCGTCCGCGCGCCAGGCCTCGATGCGCAGGTCGGGCCGGGCCGCCTTGAGGACCTCAAGCGCCTCGAACGCCGTCAGGCCCGTCGCCGCCAACGGCAGGCGGATCAGGTCGCCCGGGTCGGAGCCGACCCGAAGCGACAGGCCGCCGTCGGCCTTGCGCGGGGCGACCACGAAGGCGATCGACGACCAGGCGAGGGGCGCTTTCCAGGCCGGCGAGGCCAGGCCGATGTCGTCGACGACCAGTTCGTCGCGCGGGTTCAGCGCGCGCCAGATCCCCAGGCCGCAGAGCGCGGCCAGCAGGACGACCAGGGCCACGGCCACCACCAGCCTCGGAACGTCGCCGCTCGCCGCCGCCCGCAGGATCACTGTGGTGAGGTCGTAGCCCAGGCTCAGCACGGCCAGCATCGGCGCCAGCCCCCGCAGCCGCACCGGCAGCGAGGTGCGCCAGACGCCGGGCCGCCGGGGCTTGGCGCGGCCGAACCGCGCGGCGACCTCGGGACGCGACAGCAGGCTCATGATCACGAAGATCATGCCCACCACCACTATGCCGTTCCCGGTGTGTCGCCCGGACGGCGCCTGCAGCCAGATCGCCAGGGCCTGCAGGCCGATCAGCACCAGCAGCGTGCCCCCGCTGACCAGCCAGAAGGTCAGGCTGCCGGACGAGGTGTCGGCGGTGCGGGCGCGCGTCATGGCGCAATCTAAGCGTGCGCCGACGCGATTGTCACGTCCCTGCCCTTCAAGCCTCGGTGAGCGCCGTCTGCTCGACCAGCTTGACCACGTCGCCCATGATCTCGGTGATCTTGAAATCCTTGGGCGTGTAGATCCGCGCCACGCCCATCTGCTTGAGCACCAGGGCGTCGGCGTCGGGGATGATGCCGCCGACCACCACCGGCACATCGCCCAGGCCCTCGGCCCGCATCACCCGGATCACCTCCTGCACCAGGTCCAGGTGCGAGCCCGACAGGATCGAGAGGCCTACCACGTGGGCGCGGCTTTCCTTGGCGCGGCGGACGATCTCGTCGGGGGTCGAGCGGATGCCGTCATAGACGACCTCCATGCCGACGGCGCGGGCCCGGGTGGCGATCTGCTCGGCGCCGTTGGAGTGGCCGTCCAGGCCCGGCTTGCCGACGAGATAGGTCAGGGTGCGGCCCAGCACCTGCGAGACCCGCTCGACCTCGGCCTTCACGGCCTCGACATCCTCGGCCTCGCCGGTCGAGACCACGACCGCCACGCCGGTCGGGCCGCGATATTCGCCGAACACCGCGCGCAGGGCGCCGGACCACTCGCCGGTGGTGACGCCGGCCTTCGCGGCGACGATCGAGGGCTCCATGATGTTGCGGCCATCGCGCGCGGCGGCCTGCAGGTCGGCCAGGGCCGCCTGCACCGCGCCGTCGTCGCGGGCCGCGCGCCAGGCCTTGATGCGCTCGACGACGCCGGCCTCGAGGCGCGGGTCGACGGTCTCGATATTGCCCTCCCCCGCCGACAGCGGCGAGGCCTCGGTGTCGGTCCAGCGGTTGACGCCGACCACGGTCATGTCGCCGGTCTCGACCGAGCGCACCCGCTTGGCGTTGGAGCCGACCAGTTCGGTCTTCATGTAGTCGATGGCGTTCTGCGCGCCGCCCATTTCGTCGATCAGGGCCAGCTGCTCCAGCGCGCCCTTCGACAGCTCCGACACCTTGGCTTTGACCACGTGCGAGCCGTCGAACAGGTCCTCGTATTCCAGGAGGTCGGTCTCGTAGGCCAGCACCTGTTGCAGGCGCAGCGACCACTGCTGGTCGAACGGGCGCGGCAGGCCCAGGGCCTCGTTCCAGGCCGGCAGCTGCAACGCGCGACAGCGGGCGTCCTTGCTGAGCGTCACCGCCAGGGCCTCGATCAGGATGCGGTAGACGTTGTTCTCGGGCTGCTGCTCGGTGAGCCCCAGCGAGTTGACCTGCACCCCATAGCGGAAGCGGCGGGCCTTCTTGTCCCGCACGCCGTAGCGCTCGAGCAGGATCTGGTCCCAGAGCCGCGTGAAAGCCCGCATCTTGCAAAGCTCGGTGACGAACCGAACCCCGGCGTTGACGAAGAAGCTGATCCGCGAGGCGACGATCTCGAAGTCTTCCTCGGGAACCTGGCCGCCGGCCTTGACCGTATCGAGCACCGAGATCGCGGTGGCCAGGGCGAAGGCCAGCTCCTGCTCCGGCGTCGCGCCGGCCTCTTGCAGGTGGTAGCTGCAGACGTTCATCGGGTTCCATTTCGGAACCTCGCGATAGCACCAGGCGATCATGTCGCCGATCAGCCGCAGGCTCGGGCCCGGCGGGAAGATGTAGGTGCCGCGCGACAGATATTCCTTGATCAGGTCGTTCTGGGTCGTGCCCTGGAGCAGCTTACGGTCGGCCCCCTGCTCGTCGGCCAGGGCCACGTACATCGCCAGCAGCCAGGCGGCCGGGGCGTTGATGGTCATCGAGGTGTTGGACTGCTCCAGCGGGATCTGGTCGAACAGCGCCCGCATGTCGCCCAGGTGGCTGATCGGCACGCCGACCTTGCCGACCTCGCCGCGCGACAGGATGTGGTCGGGGTCGTAGCCGGTCTGGGTGGGCAGGTCGAAGGCCACCGACAGGCCGGTCTGGCCGCGCGCCAGATTGGCCCGGTATAGCGTGTTGGACTTCTCGGCCGTCGAGTGGCCGGCATAGGTGCGGAAGATCCACGGCGCATCCGGCGCGTGCTGGTACGGCTTGCCTGACATTCCGCGCTTCCCGCTTATCGTTCTTGATTACCGCCGATCATGAACTTGGTTTTGTTGCGGCGCAATATGCGCTGACCTGTCCTTCGAAAACTGTCCAAGCGCGCAGCGCGCCGAGCCGGGACCGCCGGAAGCGTCGAGCCTGTTGTGGTCCCGGGTCGGCGCTGCGCTTGCCCGGGAGGACAGCTTTCAAAGTGGAACCAATGCTGCGCCGCACAAGTTTCCGCTTGCCAGTTTCAAACACTTGTCTCAGCTTCGATTCAAACACCGGCCAGACCGAGCCGGAGACAAGAACAGCGGCGAGGGATGCGAGAATGACCGATGCGCTTGAGACTCCGACGCTGAAGGACCTCTACGAGATCGGCGAGATCCCGCCGCCCTTCCACGTGCCCGCCAACATGTACGCCTGGTCGATCCGCAAGGAGCGTCACGGTACGCCCTCCACCGCCATGCAGGTCGAGGTGGTGCCCACCTGGACCATCGGCGAGGACGAGGTGCTGGTGCTCGTGATGGCCGCGGGGGTCAATTACAACGGCGTCTGGGCCGCCCTGGGCGAGCCGATCAGCCCGCTGGACGGACACAAGCAGCCCTTCCACGTGGCCGGCTCCGACGCCTCGGGCATCGTCTGGGCCGTCGGCGCGAAGGT
This sequence comes from Caulobacter sp. GW821-FHT10F06, assembly GCF_058809215.1. Lineage (NCBI taxonomy): Bacteria > Pseudomonadati > Pseudomonadota > Alphaproteobacteria > Caulobacterales > Caulobacteraceae > Caulobacter > Caulobacter sp. GW821-FHT10F06. The sequence goes on from NZ_JBXASK010000004.1 coordinate 285,485, forward strand.
GAAGCGCTGGAAGCTGGGCGACGAGGTCGTCATCCACTGTAACCAGGACGACGGCGACGACGAGGAGTGCAACGGCGGCGACCCGATGTTCTCCACCAGCCAGCGCATCTGGGGCTACGAGACGCCGGACGGCAGCTTCGCCCAGTTCTGCCGGGTGCAGTCGCGCCAGCTGCTGCCCCGTCCCAAGCACCTGACCTGGGAAGAGGCCGCCTGCTACACCCTGACGCTCGCCACCGCCTACCGCATGCTGTTCGGCCACAAGCCGCACGAGCTGCGGCCGGGCCAGAACGTGCTGGTCTGGGGCGCCTCGGGCGGCCTGGGCGTCTTCGCCGTGCAGCTCGCCGCCGTGGCCGGCGCCAACGCCATCGGCGTGGTCTCCAGCGAGGACAAGCGCGAGTTCGTGCTGTCGATGGGCGCCAAGGCGGTGCTGAACCGCAACGAGTTCGACTGCTGGGGCCAGTTGCCCAAGGTCAACGGCCCCGAATTCAACGACTACATGAAGGAGAGCCGCAAGTTCGGCAAAGCCCTGTGGCAGATCACGGGAAACAAGGACGTCGACCTGGTGTTCGAACATCCGGGCGAGCAGACCTTCCCGGTCTCGGTGTTCGTGGTCAAACGCGGCGGCATGGTCGCCATCTGCGCCGGCACCAGCGGCTTCAACCTGACCATGGACGCGCGGTTCCTGTGGATGCGCCAGAAGCGCGTGCAGGGCAGCCACTTCGCCAACCTGATGCAGGCGAGCGCGGCCAACCAGCTGGTCATCGACCGGCGCGTGGACCCGTGCCTGTCGGAGGTCTTCCCGTGGAAGGACATCCCGCTGGCCCACGAAAAGATGCTCGCCAACCAGCATCTGCCGGGGAACATGGGTGTGCTGGTCTGCGCCCAGCGGCCGGGGCTGCGGACGTTCGAAGAGGTGCAGGAGTTGAGCGGGGCGATGTAGGGGCCGCTTCTTGGCCGGGAGCGAAAGTCTGCTTCCGAGCCTTGTCGGCCTCCGCCCTCGCCCACAACATCTTGTCATCCCGGCCGCAGCGCAGCGGAGCGCCGGGACCCAGGGGCAACCGCGATACGCTGGCTCTTGGCTCCCGGACGGTTTCGCCAGCTCCGGCGTGACACGGGATGCATATGCGCCTTATGGTTGCATTCGTGCCAAGGGAATACTTCGTCTACATCCTCGCCAGCCAGCGCAATGGCACCCTCTATGTCGGTGTGACCAACGACCTGTCGCGGCGGATCTGGGAACACCGCGAAGGTTCGCCCGGCGGCTTCACGCGTAAGTACAGCGTGACAAAACTGGTCTATTATGAGGGGTTCCAGGATATCGACTATGCGATCCGGCGCGAGAAGACGCTCAAACGATGGCGGCGCGCCTGGAAGCTTCAGTTGATCGAAGCAGAAAATCCCCAGTGGCTGGACCTCTATGAAACCCTGAACTGCTGACATACCAACCGCCCAAATTGTCATCCCGAGTGGGTTCGCCAACCAAGGGAGCCAAGGACCGGCGCATCGCGGTGGCTCCTGGGTCCCGGCGCTCCGCTTCGCTACGGCCGGGATGACAAGAATTTGGTGCGGCGAAAGTCTGCTTTCCGTGTTCGCGTCAACTTGTGCCACCGACCCTAGTCGGAAGTTACGGCCTCAGTTCCTTGCGTTGGTATACGTAAAGGCTCAGCGCCACCGGTCGCGTGTCAGCGGGATAATCTACGCGAAGTAGATCTTCCGAAATCGTCCACGGAGCAGGGAAATCTGCGATAATCTCCGCTCCGATGGCGTGGACATCATCGCGATCCTCGTCGGATATCTCGCCGTCGAATATGAACTGGACTTGCACATGCGTATCTCGCCACGCGCATGTCACGCATCTCAGCGAAGCCGTCACCTGAGCCAGCAGTGCGCGTTGCGCCGACAGCAGTAGCCTCACTCGTATTTCCGCAGGGGTCATGGGCACGGATCGTAGAGCCGTGACCGTCCGACTTCCACCCTCAGCAGACCTTCGAACAGCCTCCTCCCCGCGCCTGACACCGCCCCCTAAACCCCTTGGTGGAACGAGAGCTCTGAGTGAGGGCTTCCAAGGGTTTCAGGACGCGGCCCGACCGCTGGGGCGGCCGGGCCGGGCACGGGAATAGGGAGCGCGACGATGAATGCGTTCAGCGCTCCAGATCCTCCCCCTGAAGGGGGAGGCGGCCGAAGGCCGGTGAGGGAAGAACGCATTGAGTCCGCAGGACTTCCCCCTCCGATCGCTGCGCGATCACCTCCCCCTTCAGTGGGAGGATCTGATGGGGATAACCGCGTCCTTATCCAACGCGCCCAACCCTCCCGTATTCTCTTCTCACCTCGTCGCGAGGAAAGGGCGCAAGGCCAGCGACCGTTGCGGCGACGAGGGGTGATCGAGCGGGGTCGGTCGGAGTCGCGCGAGCGGGGCCGGTCGACGTTGAGGGCGGGGGACGCAAACCCGCCCATCGGAGGTCTTGCTGAAGACCTCCGCCCGTCCGAAGGTCCGCTCCGGGTCCCTCCGGAATCGGCGTGGCTTGCAGCCCCAGGGCTGGGTCCGTCGCGAGGAGGACAAGCCCGGGTGGGGCAAAAGGCTGAACAGGCCTGCGCGCCCCGGCCAGAGGGAAAACGGTCACGCGGAGCGGACGGCTTCGTCGAAACGGTACTTATCAAACTCACATCCGGGCGAGGCCCGGACGCTCCGCGACCCTTTCCACCACCCTCGCAGCGAAGGCGCGAGGTCGCGAAACCACGCCTGCCCGCCGCAAATGAAGGATTGGCGCCGCCCCGGCGCCGCGCGCAGAGTGGCCAAGGCGGCGGGCGGCAATTACGATATTGCAGCGTATCGAAACTCGACGCACAGTCGTCCAACAAGCGTTCGGGTGTGGGGAGTTTTCGATGGGTGTCGGGGGCAAGGTCGGTCTGACGGCCGTGGGTCTGGTGCTGGCCGTGGCCGGCGTGGTCGCGGTGCGGACGGCGACGTTCAAGGCGCCCGCCAGCGTCGATCCCGGCGCCGTGAAGCTCGCCCCCGCCCGACCGCTGGACGTCAACAAGGCCGCCGCCAACCTGGCCCAGGCCGTGCGCTTCCAGACCGTCAGCCACCAGGACAAGGCCGATGACCAGCCGGCCGAATGGGACAAGCTGCACGCCTGGCTGCAGACGACCTATCCCGCCGCCCACAAGGTGATGACCCGCGAGGTCATCGCCGGCCACACCCTGGTCTACACCTGGCCCGGCTCGAACCCGGCGCTGGCCCCCATCGTGCTGATGGCCCACCAGGACGTGGTGCCGGTCACCCCCGGCAGCGAAGGCGCCTGGACCCATCCGCCGTTCGACGGCGTGGTGGCCGATGGCGCGGTCTGGGGTCGCGGCTCGATCGACGACAAGGGCTCGCTGGTCACGCTGTTCGAGGCCCTGGACAGCGTCGCGGCCAGCGGCTTCAAGCCCGTGCGCACCGTCATCGTAGTCAGCGGCCATGACGAGGAGGTGCGCGGCGTCGGCGCCGTCGCGGCCGCCAACCTGCTGAAATCGCGCGGCGTGAAGGCCCAGTTCGTGCTCGACGAGGGCATGGCCGTGGTCGCCGACCATCCCGTCACCGGCAAGCCCGCCGCCATCATCGGCACGGCCGAGAAGGGCTATGCCACGATGAAGATCGTCGCGCCGGCCGTGGGCGGCCACAGCTCGGCGCCGCCGAAGGAGACGGGCGTCGCGACCCTGGCGCGGGCCGTGCTGGCCATCGCCGACCACCCCTTCCCGATGAAGTTCCAGGGCCCGGGCGCGGACATGCTCAAGGCCATCGCCCCGCACGCCTCGCCGGCGGTCAAGGTGTTCGCCGCCAACACCTGGCTGTTCTCGCCGCTGCTGGTGAAGGTCACCGCCAAGACCCCGGCGGGCGCGGCCATGCTGCACACCACCATCGCCCCGACCATGCTGAAGGGCTCGCCCAAGGAGAACGTGCTGCCGCAGGACGCCACGGCCTGGATCAACTATCGCATCGCGCCGGGCGACACCTCGGCCAAGGTGATGGCCCAGGCCAAGGCCGCGGTCGGCGACGCGCCGGTGCAGCTGTCGTGGGTGAAGACGCCGGACGAGCCCTCGGCGGTGTCGTCGACCACGTCCGACGCCTGGAAGATCCTGGCGGGCCTGGCCGCCGACGAGAGTAAGGCGCCGGTGGTGCCGGGCCTGGTCACCGCCGGCACCGACAGCGGCTACATGGGCGGGGTGGCCAGCGACGTCTACCGCTTCCAGCCCCTGCTGCTGAAGGTCGACGAGACCAAGATGATCCACGGCACGGACGAGCACATCAGCCTGGCCAATGTCGATCGCATGGTGCGGTTCTACCAGCGCCTGGTGGAGACGGCGGCGTCGCGGTAGGGCGTAGCGACGTGACGGAGGGGGCGCTCCCAGCTAGAAGATTCGCCATGCCCGACGACGCCCACCAGCCCGCCGCCAAGTCCGCGCCCGCCGCCAAGTTCGGCGAGGGCTTCGTCTGGGACGCCTGGTACGTCGCGGCCCTGTCGCCGGACCTCAAGCCCGGCAAGATGGAGCATCGCGAACTGCTGGCCGAGCCGGTGCTGCTGGGCCGCACCAAGGCCGGCGCGGCCTACGCCATTCGCGACATCTGCCCTCACCGCGCCGCCGCCCTGTCGGCCGGCCGGGTCAAGACCGAGGCCGACGGCCGCGAGAGCATCGAGTGCCCCTATCACGGCTGGCGGTTCGGCACGGATGGGGCCTGCGCGGCGATCCCGTCCCTGACCGCCGACAGCGAGGTCGACATCAGCAAGGTGCGGGTGCGCCGCTATCCGATCGTCGAGCAGCAGGGCCTGGTGTGGATCTGGATGTCGTCGGACGCCCGCTTCGACGGCGAGCCTCCGGAGCCGCCGCCGACGATCCCCGGCGTGGTGGGCGGCAAGCCCAAGCTGGTCGACCACCTGGACTACGACATCCATATCGACCACGCGGTGCTGGGCCTGATCGACCCGGCCCATGGCCCCTATGTCCACCAGCAATGGTGGTGGCGCACCACCGCCAGCCAGCACGAGAAGAAGAAACGCTTCGCCCCGTCGGAGGCCGGCTTCACCATGGTGCGGCACGAGCCGTCAAAGAACTCCAAGGCCTACGCCATCCTGGGCGGCGAGCCGCTGACCGAGATCACCTTCCGCCTGCCCGGCCTGCGCTGGGAGCATGTGACGGTGGGTCAGAAGCAGGTGCTGGCCCTGTCGGCGATGACGCCGATCAACGCCGGCCAGACCCGGATGAACCAGATCATGTGGTCGGATCACTGGGCCTTCACGGCCTTCTATCCGATCATCCGCATCGCGGCCCGGGCCTTCCTGCGCCAGGACGGCCGCATCGTCGGCATCCAGAGCCAGGGCCTGGAGAGCAATCCGCCGCTGATGTGGGTGGGCGACGCCGACCAGCAGGCCCGCTGGTACCAGCAGTGCAAACGCGAATGGGCCGCCAGCCGCCGCGAGGGCCGGCCGTTCGAGAACCCGGTCAAGGACACCGTGCTGCGGTGGCGGACCTGATTGGAAAGTACGCTGGGCGCCTGCAGCGCAGCCTCGCGACCCTGCCGACCGCCCGCGGCTGGCTCTGGTGCGCCGGAGTCTCGGCGCTCACCCTGGCCGTCATGGCCGTCATCGGTTTCGCGACCGGCCTCTACCACCTGACCCCGACCCAGCCGGGCCTGGCCCTGCGGCTGCTGACCGTGTTCCTGATCCCGGCCCTGGGCGAGGAGATCCCGTTCCGAGGCATTCTGACGCCGGGCCGCGACGAGACCGCCCGTCCCAGGCTCGAGATCGCCGTCTCCACCGCGCTCTACACCCTGTGGCACGTGGTCGAGGCCGTGACCTTCCTGAAGTCGGCGGCGCAGGTCTTCCTGCGGCCGGACTTCCTGCTGTGCTGCGCCGTGCTGGGCCTGGGCTGCGCGATCATGCGCCGCCAGACCGGCTCGCTGTGGCCGGCGGTGATCCTGCACTGGGCGCTGGTCGTGATCTGGCAGACCTGGCTGGGCGGGATCAGCGCGCTGGCGTGAGCCCTCTACTCCGCCGCGGCCGGCGCCGGCGCCCCCGCCGACCCCCGGCCCAGCGGCGTCCAGGTCCCGTAGGTCAGCGAGCGCAGCAGCCATTCCAGCGGCCCCATCTCGTAGACCTTCAGCCACAGCAGGCTGAAGACCGCCTGGAAGATCCAGATCAGCACCGACACGCCCATCAGCTGGGCGAAGCCGAACTTGTCGTAGAAGCCCAGGCCATAGAACAGGACCGAGGTGATCACCGACTGGCCGACATAGTTGGTCAGCGCCATGCGCCCCACCGCTTTCAGCGCGGTGGCCCACGGTCCCAGCAGGCCTTGGCGGAACAGCAGGGTCACCAGGCCCAGCAGCCCGATCGTGGTCGGCAACCGGCCCAACTCGTAGACGAAGCCGCGCCATTCCATGGTCGTCGGATTGGGCTGGAAGCCGGCGCGCCAGGCCACCGCCGACATCGCGCCGCGCACCAACAGGCCCGCCGCGTAGCCGCCCAGCGCCAGGGCCGCGTAGAAGCCCGTCGACTTCTCGCCGGTCAGCACGCCGGTGCGGAACAACACCACGCCGATCAGCATGAACGACAGCGATTCCAGCAGGAACAGCGGCGCCAGGGGATCCCAGTTGAACTCCAGCCAGGCCTTGGCGCTCCAGCCCAGGACCGACGGGAAATGGGTGCGCTCCTCGCGCTCCTTGGCCCGGGCCTCGGGCGTCGGCACGGATTTCTTGACCACCTCCTCGCGCTTGGCGATGGCGTCGGTCTGCTCCTTGGTGAGCGTCTTGCCCTGGGCCTTGGCGACGATCGCCGTTTCGGCGGTGCGCAGGGTCTCGGCGCGCTTGAGCATCGGCGTGCCCAGGGCCACGCTCATGAACACCAGCATGGCGGCGGCGGCGACAAGCATCAGCCGGTTCTCGGCCTTGCGGAACAGCAGCAGGAACAGGCCCGCCAGGCCGTAGTTGAACAGGATCTCGCCCGGCCACAGGAAGATCGCGAAATTGGCAACGCCCAGCAGCAGCAAGGCGAAGCACCGGGTCAGATAGGCCTGGATCGCCGCCGCGCCCTGGATCTCGTCGGCGCGGCGCAGCATCACCACCATGCCGGCCCCGAACAGCAGCGTGAACAGGCCGCGCATCGAACCGGCGAAGACCACGTCCTGGATCGTGAAGGCGATCCAGTCGGCGGTCGGCCCCACCGGCGTCAGCGGCCGTCCATGGTCCCACGGCATGCCCATCATTGGGATGTTCATCAGCAGGATGCCCAGCACGGCCACCCCGCGCAGGACGTCCAGGTTATCAATCCGGTCGCGCCGACCGATCGGCGCCAGTGTCGTGCTCATCGAAGCCCCCGCCTCGCCGTCTCCCGGACGGTCCACGCCCATCAACCGTCGTTCCGCGAAATCTGGCAAGCGCAAAACCCGTCGGCGATCCCGGAAAGGTCCAGATGCGAAAAAGCCCGCCTGACCGAGGGGACAGGCGGGCTCTCGCTTGAAGCGCCGCGAGGGACGGAAGCGGCGCTCCAGACCGCTATGACTTAGGCGCGGTAGACGTAGGCGCTGGAAACGTAGCCGACGCCGACGCCGTCCTGGCCGACCAGGATCCACTTGCCGTCACCGGTGCGGCCCAGCGCCTGGAAGGTCTGGCCGGCGCCCAGGCCGCCCACCTTGGCGCCGCGGGTCGAGGCGGCGGCGCGCAGGTTCAGGTTCGAGCGGGCGACGAACTTGTCGTTGATCCGGGTCACCGGAGCGGCCTGAACCGAGCTGGCGAAGCGGGTGCCGTCGCTCTTGTACGTGCCGCCGACAGCCTGACGGGCGTCCTTCTTCTGCATCTTGCAGCCGACATAGGAGCCGGCGCCCGCGCCGACCACGGCGCCGATGGCGGTGCCCGTGCCCCGGTCGTTCTTGGCCAGGTTCGAGCCGGCGACGGCGCCCAGCAGAGCGCCGATCACCGCGCCGCCCTCTTGCTTGTGGCCCGAGGCGTTGCAACCGACGACGCCGCCCAGCTTCTGGTCCATGGCGAAGGCCGAGGGAGCCGAAACCAGGGTCAGGGCGCTGGCCGAAGCGGCCAGGGTCAGAGCGATGGTCTTGAAAGTCTTGATGCTGGTCATGTCGATAGTCCTTCGTCCCGTTGAATGTGTCCGGGGTCATCAACCCCGTGAGACAGACCATGACAGGGTGAAGCTGAACGGCTTCGGGGACCGTGCTGACAGAGTTCGTTCATGTGGAAAAAACTTCGCGGCCGGCTAGATTGACTTGAGCCGGGCGCGGGGGATCGGGACGAGACGTGACCTTCAGATCGATCGGCGAAACCCCGCTGGGCAAGGCCTTGGCCTGGTCGGACGCCGACAAACTGGACGTCCGGGCGCTGGCCATCGCCGTCCTGGGCATGACCGTTCCGGTGCTGGCGGGCCTGGCGACGGGACGTCCGGACATCGGCTTCACCATCGGCCTGGGCGCCATGCTGCTGACCGACGCGCCCGGCGCCTCGGACGCCAAGGAGCGCCCCGCCCCGGACTCGGCGATCCTCCCGGCCGCCCTGGCGGTGATCGTCGCCACCCTGATCTGCGCCGAGCCCTCGCCCTGGGCCGACATGGCCATGGTGCTGCTGGCCGGCGCAGGCGCGGCGATCAGCGGCTACAGCCGGCCGGTCGGGGCCGCCGCCATTCGATTCATCATCTATCTGGTGCTCAGCTACACCCTGCTGCAGAGCGCCGGCGCCCATCGCGGGAGCGCCGCCCTAGTCTTCGGGCTCGGCGCGCTGTGGAACATCGCTCTGCGCGCCCTGCTGGCGAGAGCGAAGCCGCTCGAACCGGAGGCGGACGCGCCGCCCTCACGCAAGCCGCCGACACCGGCCCAGCTGCGCGCCCACTGGCGCAAGACCATGAGCCAGCTGGCCGGCTGGCAGTTTCCGATCCGCGTGGTCCTGGGCCTCTCGGCCGCCAGCGTGTTGCGCCATCTCTGGCCCAGCCATCACTATGGCTGGATCGTGCTGACGGTCGCCCTGCTAACCCAGCGTCCGATCGAGCACCTGCCGGTCAAGGTCGTCCAGCGCGCGCTGGGAACCTCTCTGGGCGTGGCCCTGACCTGGCTGACCATGACGGCGATGGTCTTGACCCATGCGTCGCCACACCTCGTGCTGGGTGTCGCGATCTGCATCCTCGCGGCGGCCGCCACCCTGCTGCGACCGCGCAGCTACCTGGCCTATTCTGTGGTCTCGACGCCGGTGATCCTGCTGGTCCTGGACCTGGGCAAGCCGATCCACACCGCCCTGCTGACCGACCGCCTGGCCGCCACCGCCATCGGCGCGGCGATCGTGGTGGGGGCCAACCTGATCCTCGACCTGATGCTGCGGACCACCGCGCCGGCCGGCGGCAAGAAGAGCGTTTAAGCGCGCTCGCCGGCCTGCCATGATGCCCTCGTCAAATCAGGGGGCGGATCGAGTGGGCGTGGTGAAGGACATGTGGCGCGTGGGCCTGGTGCGCGCGCCGCTGAAGGATCTGCTGTCGCCCGGCGCCCTGGCCGAGCAGGCCGTGACCTGGCTCCCCGACGCCGGCCCATTGCGCTTCTACGCCGACCCCTTCGGTGTCTGGAGGGACGGCAAGTTCTACGTCTTCGTCGAGGTCTACGACTATCGCGACCGGGTCGGGGCGATCGAGGTGATGACGTTCGATCAGGACTTCCAGCTGCTGGACCACCAGCCGGCGCTGAAAGAGCCCTGGCACCTGTCCTATCCGTTCATCATCGAGACGGACGGCGAGACCTACATGCTGCCCGAGGCCCACAAGTCCGGACGGCTGACCCTGTATCGGGCCGAGGACTTCCCGACCCAATGGACGCCGGTCCAGACGATCGCGCTGGACCAGGTGGCGATCGACGCCACGCCGATCTTCCATGACGGCCTGTGGTGGCTGTTCTACACGCCGGCGACGACCAAGGCCGACAAGGTCAGCGCCCTGCACGTCGCCTATGCGGAGAAGCTCACCGCCCCCTGGACGCCGCACGCCGGCAATCCGGTGCGCTACGATCCGTCCAGCTCACGGCCGGGCGGCACGCCGGCTGTCGTGGACGGCGTCATCGTGTTGCCGATGCAGGACTGTCGCAAGACCTATGGCGGCGCGATGCGGATGCTGCGGGTCACCACCCTGACGCCGGATAGGTTCGAGGCGACGGCGGACGAACCGATCACCGCTCCATCCAGCTTCGGGCGTTACCGCGACGGCTTCCACACCTTGTCGGCGGCGGGTCCGGTTACGCTGATCGACGCCAAGCGCTTTGAGGTGTCGCCGGCATCGTTGGCGCAGGACGCCCTCCGGGAATGGCGAAAATTGGCGGGGCGGCGGCAGGCTTGAGCGCCGACACGCGCTGGGCCGCGACGGCGTCGAACACCGCCAGATAGTCCTCGGCGATCGGACCGATGCGGTAGCCGTCGACGCGACGCGCCAGAGCCTGGGGATCGGGCGCGGGCTGGGCCAGCACCTTGCGCAGGCCTTCGGCCAGACCCGCCGCGTCGCCGATCGGCGCCACGTGGCCAGCCTCGTCGCCAGTCAGCAACTCGCGAGCGGCCGGCGTGCAGTCGGTGCTGACCACGGGCCGTCCCGCGCCCAGCGCCTCGACGATCACCGCCGCATAGCCTTCGTAATAGGAGGTCAGCAGGAAGGCCCGAGCCTTCTCCAGCCACGGCCGGATATCGGGCACATAGCCGGGCAGCAGCACCCGGCCGCTGACACCCAGCTGTTCGGCCAGGGCCATCAGCGGCTCGCGCTCCTCGCCGTCGCCGACGATCGCCAGCCAGGCGTCCGGATCACCCAGCTTGGCGAAGGCGCGCAGGGCGACCTCGAAGCCCTTCTCCTTGACCAGGCGTCCAGCGGCCAGGATCAGCTTGCCCGTCGCAGGCGGGTTGAAGGCGTGATCGTCATCGTCCAGGGCCGGCAGACGGATGCACTGGGTGACGCGCTTGCCCAGCACGAAGTCGGCGTCGCGGGTCATGCTGGGCGACAGCGAGATCGCCCGGTCGACGCGGTGCAGCTGCCAGCGGGTCTTCAGATTATAGGGAATCTGAGCCAGCCAGCCCCGGCCGTGCCGATACAGCGGCGTGCCGATCTGGGCGACCACGCCGGGGCGCTGGTCGTCGGGCAGGGCGTCGATCTCCGGCAGGATCGGCCAGTGATAGTTGCCGGGCACGAACAGGATGTCGGGCCTGGTCTGGGCCACATAGTCGGCGACGGCCTGGCCCAGCTTGCGGCGCGAGCCGCGACCGCGCCGGATCGGCGGATCGCACTCGACCACCTCGACATCGGCGCCGATCATGCGAGCCAGCGGCCCCTCGCGCGCGCCGCAGAACAGGGTCACTTGCCGCCCCGAAGCCGCCCACCGGTTGGCCAGCCGGACCGCGATGCGCTCGGATCCGCCCAGCGGCAGGTCATGCAGAACGACGGCGATGCTCCGCGCGCGATCGATCATGAAATCGGCCCCCCAGCCAATCAAAGCGGCTGGGATCGCGGGCTATCCGCGGCCGTTAAGACGCCACTCTGATTAGACGCCGCGGCCCGCCGGGCGCCTCAAGCCGGATGGACCGAAGACGGACATTTTCGGAGTCAGGGTATGCTCCCGCCTACCGACCATAGGGCGTCATCGAGGTCGGCCGCTCGGCAGCCTTCGTCGCCCAGGTCTTGTTGGGCGTCGCACTCATCGTGAAGACCAGTTCCCCGCCGGCCAGGATCTCGTCGTGGCGGAGGAAGCCCCGGGCCAGGGGCTTTCCGTTCAGCCGGATCGCGCCGACATAGGGCCGCGCGGCCGACAGCCCTTCGGCCTTGATCGTGAAGCGCTTGCCGTTAGGCAGGACCAGGCCCGCCTTATCCACGAACGGCCGGCCGATGACGTATTCGTTCGAGCCCGGCGTCACCGGGTAGAAGCCCAAGGCCGTGAACACCAGCCAGGCCGACATCTGGCCAAGGTCATCATTGCCCGACAGGCCGTCGGGCGCGGCCTTGTACTGGCTCTTCACGATCTGGTTCAGTCGGGCCTGGGTGCGCCAGGGCGCGCCGGCGAAGTTGTACATGTAGGCCACGTGGTGGCTGGGCTCGTTGCCGTGAATGTACTGGCCGATCAGGCCGGCGATGTCCTCGGCGTGCGAGTAATCGATCTTCGAGTTGTCGAAGTCGAACATGGCGTCCAGCTTCTTTACCGTCGCCGCGTCACCGCCCAGGATCTGGACGATCCCGCCCAGGTCCTGGGGCGCGAACCACGAATATTGCCAGGCGTTGCCCTCGGTGTAGTCGGAGCCATAGTTGATGGCGGTCGGATTGAACGGCTCGCGGAACGACCCGTCGCTCTTGCGGGCCCGCAGGAAGCCGGTCTTGGCGTCGAAGCTGTTGCGCCAGTTGGAAGCCCGCCTCAGGAACGTCGCCGCAATGTCGTCCTGACCCATCGCCTTGGCCATGCGGGCGATGGTCCAGTCGTCATAGGCGTATTCGACGGTCTTGGAGGCGGCTTCCGGCTCCTTGTCGATCGGCGCATAGCCCAGGGCCATGTAGTCGCCCAGACCGCCGTAGGGCGCATAGGTCGCGCTCTTGACCATCGCCTCCAGCGCCGCCTTGTCGTCGAAGCCCCGGATGTCCTTCAGGTAGGCGTCGGCGATCACCGGCACGGCGTGATAACCGATCATTGTCCAGGTCTCCTGGCCGTGGAACTGCCAGACCGGCAGGATTCCGTAGGGGCTCTCGGCTTGCGAGGCGATCAGCGAATTGACGATGTCGCTGTTGCGCTTTTCCGGCTGGACCAGGGTCAACAGCGGGTGCTCGGCGCGGAAGGTGTCCCACAGCGAAAAGGTCGAGTGGAAGGTGAAGTCGCGCTTTCCGACCTTGCCCTCGTGGACCTGGTCGTCGGGCCCGCGGTAGCGGCCATCGGCGTCGGCGAAGACGCTGGGCGCGATCAGCGTGTGATAGAGGGCGGTGTAGACGGTCTTGCGCATATCCGGCGCGGCCTCGATCTGGACGGCGGCCAGCGCCTCCTCCCAGGCCTTGCGGGCGCGGCCGTGCTGGGCGTCGAAGTCGAAGCCTTTCTCGTCGCTGGAGAGGTTGGCGACCGCCCCGTCCTCGCTGACCGACGAGATCGCGACCTTGGCGACCAGCGGCTTGTCGATGACGCCGAAGTCGAACACTCCGACCAGGGCCCGGCCCTGCATCTGGGCGCGGTCGTTGGCGGTGCGGCCCGGCTGGGCGAAGCCCTTGTAGGGGACATCCGTCTCGCGATTGTACAGCGCCTGGCCGACCAGCGGCCGGTCGAAGCGGATGGCGAAGAACAGCTTGCGGCCCGGCGCCCAGCCGCGGGTCTCGCGATAGCCGGTGATCGTCCCGTCCTCGGCCACCCGGATCCGCGACCAGGTCACCTTGCCCGGATAGTTGTAGATCGAGGTGCGCAGGTCGAGCAGCACCTGGGCCCGCGCTCCGGCCTCGAAGGCGTAACGGTGCATCCCGGTGCGCAGGCCGGCGGTCAGTTCAGCGCGGACCTTGGAGTCGCTCAGGGTCACCGCGTAGTAGCCCGGCTGGGCGACCTCGGTGGAATGGCTGTAGCGCGAGCGGTAGCCCGAGCCCGGCTTGTCGCTCTCGCCCATGTCCAGCTTGGCCTCGCCCGAGACCGGGGCCAGCAGGATGTCGCCGAGATCCGAATGGCCCGAACCCGAGAAGTGGGTGTGCGAGAAGCCGATGATGGTCGGATCGCCGAACCGGTAGCCCGAGGCGCGGGCATAGCTCTGCTTGAACGGCAGGATCTCGGTGTCGGGGCTCAGCTGCACCATGCCGAACGGGACCACCGCGCCTGGGAAGGTGTGGCCGTCGCCGCCCGTGCCGATGAACGGGTCCACCGCCTCGTAGGCCGAGGTCTGGGCGAAGGCGGGCGCCGCCAGGGACAGGCAGGCGGTCAGGACCAGGGCTAGGCGCATGGGGATCCTCGGTGGGGGGCGGTGGACTGTAGGGAGCCTGTGCCGGTTCGGCCAACACCCCAATTCTTGTCATCCCGGACAGCCTCTGCGAGGCTTCCGGGATGACAAAGTTTTGGGAGCTTACTCCCCCATCTTGTAGGGCCCGCTCTTCTCCAGCGCCGCCTTCCAGGCCGGGCGGGCGTGCATGCGTTCGATCCAGGCGGCCATGTGCGGATACTCCGGCAGCTTGCCCATGGCCTTGGCGACCTCGGGCACGAAGCTCATCTGAATGTCGGCGCCGGTCAGGACCTCGCCCACGAAGAACTCGCGCCCGGCCAGGTGGTCGTTGACGAACGACAGGTGATTGGAGATCTCGCCCTGGATGCGTGGCTGCAGCGGCGCGCCGCCCTCGCCCAGCCGGCCGACATACATGTTCAGCATCAGCGGCAGCATGGCCGACCCCTCGGCATAGTGCAGCCACTGCTGGTAGCGGTCGTAGTCGGCGCTGGCGGCGTCGGGGGCCAGGCGACCGCCGCCGTGGCGACGGATGACGTAGTCGATGATCGCCCCGGACTCGATGATCGTCAGGTCTCCATCGACAATGACCGGCGACTTGCCCAGGGGATGGACGGCCGTCAGCTCCGGCGGGGCCAGGCGGGTCTTGGGATCGCGGCTGTGGAAGACGATCTCGTAAGGAACGCCCAGCTCCTCCAGCAGCCAGAGGATCCGCTGCGAGCGCGACTCGTTGAGGTGATGGACCTTCAGCATGCGTCTTCCCTTTAATTATCGTTGTTGCTGCGCTGCGGCATTGCTCGCAGGTGCGAAAAGTCTCAGAGTAAAAGAAAACAACTGTTTGGCGCAGGGGAGCAAGCCATGACCGACACGGCGACCGTAAAGACCGACAGCTTGATCCTGCCGGGCCTGACCGGCCTGCTGCGCGAGGCCGCCGACGCAGCCCAGCTGTTCGTGGCCGAGGCCAAGCCGGCCGTGAAGGCCGCCATCACGGGCGCCGACGACAAGATCGACCGCAAGCTCGCCGACCAGAACCAGCATCAGGTTCATGGCTACGGCTGGTACGCCGCCTATGCCGAGCTGATGAACCAGGTCGCCGGCTGGGCCGAGCGGCTGCAGGCGGCTGGCCAGTTCGGCGAGGTTGAGGCCCTGCTGGCCCAGCTGCTGTTCTCAGAATATTGCGCCCAGCTGATCGGCGGCGTACCGATGAACCAGGGCGAGATCGTCCGCCCCGCCCATTTGGTCACCGACCGGGCGGTGATGAACCGCCTGTTCTCCAACGGCCTGATGAAGCTGATGGTCGAGGGCGGCACGCAGGCCGTGAAGACCCGGATCGCCCAGCGACTGGCCGAGGCGCGCGGTCGTCCGACGCTGGAGAACACCGGCCTCGACGAAACCTTCGAGATGATCCGCGACCAGTTCCACGCCTTCGCGGAAGAGAAGGTCACGCCCTTCGCTCACGAATGGCATCTGAAGGACCAGCTGATTCCGATCGAACTGGTCGAGGAGCTGGGCGCCCTGGGCGTGTTCGGCCTGACCATCCCCGAGGAATACGGCGGCAGCGGCATGGGCAAGACCGCCATGTGCGTAGTCTCCGAGGAACTGTCGCGGGCCTGGATCGGCGTCGGCTCGTTGGCCACCCGCTCGGAGATCGCCGGCGAGCTGATCCTGACCGGCGGCACCGAGGCGCAGAAACAATATTGGCTGCCGAAGATCGCCGACGCCTCGATCCTGCCGACCGCTGTCTTCACCGAGCCCAACACGGGATCCGACCTGGGGTCGCTGCGCACTAAGGCCTTGCTGGAGGGCGACAACTACGTGGTGACTGGGAACAAGACCTGGATCACCCACGCCGCCCGCGCCGACGTCATGACCCTGCTGGTCCGCACCGACCCGGCGAACACGGACTATCGCGGCCTCTCCATGCTGCTGGCCCCCAAGCCGCGCGGCGTCGAGAGCGATGACTTCCCCGCCCAGGGCATGAGCGGCGGCGAGATCGGCGTCATCGGCTATCGCGGCATGAAGGAATACGAGCTGGGCTTCGACGGCTTCACGGTTCCGGCCGAGAACCTGCTGGGCGGCGTACCCGGCCAAGGCTTCAAGCAGCTGATGGCCACCTTCGAGAGCGCCCGCATCCAGACCGCCGCCCGCGCCGTTGGCGTGGCCCAGGCGGCGCTGGAGACCGGTCTCGGCTACGCCTTGGACCGCCAGCAGTTCGGCCAGGCGATCTTCGAGTTTCCCCGCGTCGCCAACAAGCTGGCGATGATGGCCGCCGAGATCATGGGCGTACGCCAGCTGACCTATTTCGCCGCCGCCCAGAAGGACGAAGGCAAGCGCTGCGACCTCGAAGCCGGCATGGCCAAGCTGATCGCCGCCCGCGTTGCGTGGGCGGCTGCGGACAACGCGCTGCAGATCCACGGCGGCAACGGCTTCGCCATGGAGTATGTCGCCAGCCGCCTGCTGGCCGACGCGCGGATCCTCAACATCTTCGAGGGCGCGGGGGAGATCCAGGCCCAGGTCATCGCGCGGCGGCTGCTGGATGGTGGGAATTGAGGCTAAAAATAGTCCGTCATCGCCCGGTTTATCCGGGCGACCCAAGCCGCATTGGCCAAGTCCGCTTGGGTCACCCGAACAAGTCGGGTGATGACGACTTTTGAGCGCTTGTTGAGAGGTGGCCGTGCAGCCTAGCCTGTGGCCCGCACTCCAAGGACGCCCCATGCTCGCCACCACCCGCCGCGCCGCCCTGCTCTCCGCCTTCGCGACGACCGGCCTCGCCGCGTTCGGAACCTCGGCGCGCGCGCGGGAGACCGGCTCGGCCGCCGCCGCGATAGACCAGTACGCCCAGGAGGTCATGGCCGCCTTCCCCGACGAGCCGGGCCTGGGCGTCGCCGTGGTCGAGAACGGCGAAATCACCCTGACCAAGGGCTATGGCGTCAAGCGCCTGGGCGCGCCGGCTAGGTGCGACGAGAACACGATCTTCGGCATCGCCTCCAACACCAAGGCCATGACCGCCGCCGCCCTGGCCATGCTGGTCGAGGAAGGCAAGGTGGAGTGGGATGCGCCGGTCACCAAGTACCTGCCCGACTTCCAGATGAAGGACCCCGTTGTCACCCAGCTGATGACCGTGCGCGACCTGCTGGTCCACCGCAGCGGCCTGACCCTGGGGGCCGGTGACCTGATGATCTGGCCCGCCCCGACCCACACCCGCAAGGAGATCGTCGCGGGTCTGAAGTACCTGCCGATCGGCGGTCAGTTCCGCGGCGGCTACGCCTATGACAACGTGCTCTACGTGGCCGCCGGCGAGGTGATCGCCGCCGTCACCGGCAAGCCCTGGGAAGCCTTCATCCAGACGCGGATCCTCAATCCGCTAGGCATGACCGACACGGTCCCCCTGCCCTCGATGGTCGACAAGAGCCGCCGGGCCGAACCGCACTGCCGGATGGGGCCGCCCGTGCGCGGCCTGGGTCCGCAGACGGTGCTGCCCTTCGACGGCAGCTTCGACTCGGCCGGCGCGGCGGGCGGGGTCAACACCACCGCCAAGGACATCGCCAAGTGGGTGCGCGCCCAGCTCGCCCTGGGCGCCCTGCCCGGCGGCGGACGGCTGTGGAGCGAGGCCTCGGCCCGCGAGATGTGGAAACCCCAGACCATCACCAGCGCGTCCGAGGGCCCGACGGCCGACAATCCGGTGCGTCCGTCGATGCAGGCTTACGCCCTGGGCTGGTTCGTGCAGGACCATCGCGGCGAGCGCCTGCTGTCCCACACCGGCGGTCTGGCGGGCTTCATCTCCTATACGGGCCTGCTGCCGGGCCGGAAGTCCGGCATCATGGTGATGACCAACGCCGAGGAAGCCCCGGTGCTGCGGTCGCTGCGCTACGGCGGCCCCGACCGGCTGCAGGGCCGCAAGGATTTCGACTGGATCGCCTCAAGCAAGAAGGTGCAGGCGGAGAACGACGCCAAGACGATCAAGGACGCCGCCGAGGCGGTCACGCCCAAGAGCGGCGGCGCCAAGCCCAGCCTGCCGCTGGCTGCCTATGCGGGCGTCTACCGCGATCCCTGGTACGGCACGGTGACGGTCAGCCTGGCGAAGGGCAAGAAGAAGGGCCAGGAGGCTGGACTGAAGGTCTCGTTCGACAAGACCCCGCTGCTGCAAGGCAAGCTGGTCCCATTCGACGGCGAGCGTTTCATGGCGGTGTTCGACGACCGCACGCAGGAGGACGCCTTCATCACCTTCGACGTGGCGGACGGCAAGGTCGTCTCGGCCCTGGTCAAGGCCGTCTCGCCCCTGGCCGACTTCTCGTACGACTATCAGGACCTGCGCCTGACGCGTCTGCCGTAAACGGATCGACCGCGCCTAGCGGGGCCGCCAGCCGTCGGAGATGGCCATGATCTGGCGGTCCATCGCCGCGGACATCGCCGCGGCGTCGCCCTTGCCGCCGGCGCACGCAGCCGCGCGGTAGTTCCAGGCATAGGCGGCCTTGAGCACGTCGATGGCGACGTCCTGGTCGAGATCGGCACGCACCTCGCCCCGGCGCACGCCCTCATTGAGCACGTCGCGCAGCATGTTGGTCAGCGGTTCGTTGTGGCCATAGGGCGTGACGCCCGGATCGACGCTGGGGCTGTAGGAGGCCGCGATGTGAGCCAGGAACAGCTTCACCCGCCGGGTCTCGAACTCGTAATGGATGGCGAAGATCGAGCACAGGCGGTCGGCCGTCGTTCCGCGCAGGAACGGCACGACGCGATCGAACTCCGCGTAGAGGTCGCCGAGGCGGTGCTCCATGACATGGCTGAGCACCTCAGCCTTCGAAGCGAAGGTCGTGAAGACGCTGCCGACCGAGACACCCGCCCGCTCCGCGATCGCGCGGATGGTGGTTTCCTCGTAGCCGACATCGTTGAACAGATCACGGGCGGCCTCGAGGACCTTTTCCCGCGTCGCCTGCTTCTGATCGTCTCTTACGCCCAAGCCCGTCCCCCTCCGAACACGCTAGCGTCATTTAAATGATCGAGAACGCCCCGCCCCTACGGGGCGTCCCCCATCAGGCGCGAGCGCCCGCGAAAATGACTTTCAGTTGATCCGAAAGTCGCGCCAGCAGAGCGTCCACCGCCCAACCGTCGAAGACGGCGCGGCGATAGTTGGCGACATACACGTCCCAAGTCATTTCAGCCAAGAGCTTTGCGTCAATATCGCTCTTCAGCTGGCCCTGATCGATGCCGCGCTGGGTGACTTCGCCGATCAGGCGGAAGATGTGCTTCAAATCGGTGCGCGCGCGACGCTCAGCGGCTTCGGTGCGGGTCCACGACACCGCGATGCTGGCGCGCAGCAGCGGCAGCTGGTCGAGGTGGAAGCTGTAGGCGACGCCGAACAGGCCCAGCAGGGCTTCGTCGACGGTGCCGGCCGTACGGGCGGCCTGGACCATCTGGGCGTAGATGACTTCGTAGTCGGCGGTCAGAATCTCGTCGAAGAGCTCCGACTTGTCCGAGAAGCTGGCGAACACGGCGCCGGTCGACATGCCGGCGGCCTGGGCGATGTCCCGGATGGTCGCGCCTTCATAGCCGCGCTCGCTGAACAGGCGGCGGGCGGCCGACAGGACGCGTTCGCGCGTGCGCTGCTTGGCCAGGGCCCGGCGGGTCAGCTTGGCAGGCGAGTCGGTCGCCGACTCGATATTGACGGACACAAAGCTCATGCGGCGGCCTCCAGGCGTGCGAGGGCGGCCTCGGCGCGCTTCTCGAATTCAATGCAGTATTCATCGACGACGTTCTGAAGAACGTCGGCGTAGCGGCGGGCGAGCGTGCGCCCATCCTGCGCGGCGTCGCGCAGGTCGGTGATCAGTTGGCGGACTTCCGCCATGGCGTCTTCGCGTTCGGACGCGGAGAACGCGGCGGGGGCGATTGCAGCCTTTGCCATGGTCTTTCTCCTGTCTCTCCGCTGGTGATTAAGCGCTGAACGATCTGCGGGAGGGGATGATCATGTTCAACGAACGCATACTTTGAAATCAGAGCGGCGGGATTATCGCCGTTAAGGTGCGATTGCAACCTTCAAACAAACCCAAAATCACCGAACAGCGGCTTGATGCGACATATATGATACCGGTCGCATTCTGCCAGTGCGACAAATGCACTCATCGAACCTGTTCGGCGAATTCGCTCATTGGACGTCGTTTCGTGAACACGACAACCTATGGCAAAGCCTGGGCCAAACCCCTATCCTGCCGGCATGGACAGACTGTTCGACTTTCTCGTGCCCGCGGTGCTGCTGGCGGTGCTTTCGGCTCTGGGCATGGGCCTGTACGCGCTGTTCCGGGGCGGCGATTTCGGCCGCTCCTACTCCAACAAGCTGATGCGCCTGCGTGTCGTGCTCCAGTTCGTGGCCATCCTCGTGTTGGTGGCCGCATTCTGGTGGCGTACTCGCTGAATTAGAATAACGGCGGTCCGCGACCCATGGTCACGCTCAACAAGATCTACACGCGCACGGGCGACGCCGGATCGACCCGCCTGGTCACCGGAGCCCAGGTCAGCAAGGCTTCGCTGCGAGTCGAGGCCTATGGCGGCGTCGACGAGACCAACGCCTTACTAGGCGTGGCGCGACAACACACCACGGCCGATCCCGAGCTCGACGCCATGCTCGAGCGCATCCAGAACGACCTTTTCGACCTTGGCGCCGATCTGGCGACCCCCGAGCAGAACGAAAAGCCGGCCTGGGAGCCCCTGCGCATCGCCGACAGTCAGGTCGATCGCCTTGAGCATGAGATTGACCGCCTGAACGGCGAGCTTTCGGCCCTGACCTCGTTCGTGCTGCCGGCCGGCTCGCCCGCCGCCGCCGCCCTGCACGTGGCGCGCACGGTCTGTCGCCGCGCCGAGCGGGTGGCGGTGCAGTTGTCAGAAACCGAAGGCGAAGTCGTCGGAAGGCCGGCGCTGAAATATCTCAACCGGCTGTCGGACCTGCTGTTCGTCGCGGCCCGATGGGCCAATGACAAGGGCGCGGCCGACGTACTGTGGAAGCCCGGCGCGACCCGCTGAGGTCTACTTCCTGGCGGGCGCCGGAGCCGGGGTCGCCGCCGGAGCCGCCGGCGTGGCGGGCTGGCCATTGATCGGCGGCACGTTCAGCGGACGACGCGTCAGGGTCTCGATCGAATAGATCGTGCCGCACTTCATCCACTTGCCCGCCCAGGCGCCGCCACGTGCCTCGCAGCGCTCCTTCGGCCACACCCACATGTAGTGATAGGCGAACACGCCCGCGCTGCTGAGCAGGAACAGGCCGACGAAGATGATCTTCAGGCGATTGAAGGTGCGGTTCATGGCCCGCGTCTTTAGTAGCCGGTCTAGAGCCTGACCAGTCCTTTCGCGCGTCCGTTTAGCGATCGCGCGCGTTGGTGCGGGCGGACGCCGTCCGCGAAGTGTCGTACATTTGTTTGAACCCAGCGCGTGAAACCAGTTTACGCTTACGCGAAGGGAAACTTGCGTTGCGGTGCAAAAAGGGTAATCCCGTGCCCACGCAGGAGAAAACGCAGCCTGGAGGCGTGAAACCCGATGAAGGTCCTAGTCCCGGTTAAACGGGTTATCGATTACAACGTGAAGGTTCGCGTGAAGGCGGACCAGACGGGCGTCGATCTGGCGAACGTCAAGATGTCCATGAATCCCTTCTGCGAGATCGCGGTCGAAGAAGCCGTGCGCCTCAAGGAAAAGGGCGTGGCGACCGAGGTCGTCATCGTCAGCATCGGCCCGGCTCAAGCCCAGGAAACGATCCGCACGGCCTTGGCCATGGGCGGCGATCGCGGCGTGCTGATCACCACCGACGCCGATCCCGAGCCGCTGGCCGTCGCTAAGCTGCTGGCCGCCGTCATCGCCGAGGAAGTCCCAGGCCTGGTGCTGATGGGCAAGCAGGCCATCGACGGCGACAACAACGCCGTCGGCCAGATGCTGTCGGCCCTGCTGGGCTGGCCGCAAGCCACCTACGCCTCGGCCATCGAGGTCACCGGCGCCGCCGCCAAGGTCACCCGCGAAGTCGACGGCGGCCTGCAGGTGCTGGACGTGGATCTGCCGGCCGTGATCACCGCCGACCTGCGCCTCAACGAGCCGCGCTACGCCAGCCTGCCCAACATCATGAAGGCCAAGAAGAAGGAGATCGCCAGCAAGGCGGTCGCCGACTACGGCGTCGATGTCGCGCCGCGCCTGAAGGTCCTGAAGGTCACCGAGCCCGCCAAGCGCTCGGCCGGCATCAAGGTGGAAACCGCCGCTGACCTCGTCTCCAAGCTCAACACCGCGGGGGTGCTGTAATGGCCGTTCTCGTCGTCGCCGATAACGACAACGCGCACCTGCGCGATGGCACCCACAAGACCGTCACCGCCGCCCTGAAGCTCTCGGGCGACGTGGACGTGCTGGTCCTGGGTTCGGGCGCCAAGGCCGTGGCCGACGCCGCCGCTAAGATCAGCGGCGTCCGCAAGGTGCTGCTGGCCGACAGCGAAGCCCTGGGTCACGGCGTGGCCGAAGCCGAAGCCGACGCCGTGCTGGCCCTGGCCGGCAATTACGACGCGATCATCGTGCCGGCCACCTCGGGCGGCAAGAACTTCGCGCCGCGCGTCGCCGCCAAGCTGGACGTCGCCCCAATCTCGGAAATCGTCGAAGTGGTCAGCGCCGACACCTTCGTGCGCCCGATCTATGCCGGCAACGCCCTCGAAACCGTCCAGTCGTCGGACGCCAAGAAGGTGATCACCGTCCGTCCGACCGCCTTCGCGGCGGCGGAAGAAGGCGGCTCGGCCTCGGTCGAGACCGTGGGCGGCGCCGACGCCGGCAAGACCCGCTTCGTCAGCGAAGAGATGGTCAAGTCGGACCGCCCGGAACTGGCCGCGGCCAAGATCGTCGTCTCGGGCGGTCGCGCCATGGGCTCGGCCGAAGAGTTCCAGCGGGTCATCGAGCCCCTGGCCGACAAGCTGGGCGCCGCCGTCGGCGCCTCGCGCGCGGCGGTCGACGCGGGCTACGCCCCGAACGACTATCAGGTCGGCCAGACCGGCAAGGTCGTGGCTCCGGCGCTGTACATCGCCATCGGCATCTCGGGCGCCATCCAGCACCTGGCCGGCATGAAGGACTCCAAGGTGATCGTCGCGATCAACAAGGACGCCGACGCGCCGATCTTCCAGGTCGCCGACTTCGGCCTGGTCGCCGACTACAAGACCGCCGTGCCCGAACTGATGGACGCGCTCACCGCGGCCGGCAAGTAAGGCTTCGGCTCCAAGGAATAGCGAAAGGCCCGGAGGCGACTCCGGGCCTTTTTGTTTGTGCCTAGGGGGAGCGCGCGGGTCGCGCCGCGGCATCAGCGGGGGCTCTTGGGCGTGATCCCTTCGGCCCAGCGCAGGTCGTCGTGCAGGATGGCGTTCGGCGGAACCTTGGTGATGACAGCGGAGATCAGGGCGAGCGTCGCCGCGCCCGCGAGAAGCAGGAGTTTCATGGGGTGTGTCCCTGAGGTCTTGTGTGGGTGGGGTGCGGCCGCAGGGAGAAGATGCCGCCGAACACCGGTCTTTACGAACGATAGGTTCTGCGCGAACTTGTGAGCCTGGCTAACAACTCGGCTCGCCATGCGCCTCCCACCCTTCCCCGCCCTGACCGCCTTGGAAGCCGCCGCCCGGCACCGCAGCTATAGCCGCGCTGCCGACGAGCTGTTCGTCACCCACGGGGCGGTGAGCCAACAGATCCGGAAGCTGGAGGCCGAGTTCGGCGTCTGCCTGTTCGTCCGCCAGGGCAACAGCATGGAGCCCACCGCCACCGGTGCAACCTTGGCGGCCAAGGTCGCCGAGTCCCTCGAAACCCTGAGAGCCGGCGTCGACGGCGCGCGGCGGGCGGCCAGCGGTCCGATCGTGATCAGCACCGGCGCGGCGTTCGCCACCCGCTGGCTGGTCACCCGCCTGGCGCGGGTCTCGGCCGAGACCGGCGAGCCGGACCTGACCGTGCGGGTCGAGGACCGCGTCGCCGACCTGCAGAGCGACGGCGTCGACGTGGCCCTGCGCTTCGGCCTAGGTCCCTGGCCGGGCGCGCAGTCGGCGCTGATGTTCAGCGAGCGCCTGTTCCCGGTCTGCAGTCCGGCCCTGCTCGAACGCCACCCCATCGAGAAGCCGGAGGACCTGCTGACCACCCCGCTGCTGCGCCACACCGCCCTGCCTTGGAGCGCCTGGTTCCGAGCCATGGGGCTGGAGACGCCGCAGTTGCCGCCCAGCCTGGGCTTCGACGACACCTCGATGATGCTGGACGCCGCCGCGCAAGGGCTGGGCGTGGCCCTGGCCCGCAGCGGCCTTTCCGAGCGCGACCTCCGCGACGGCCGGCTGGTGCGCCCTCTGGCGGGCGAGGTCGATGTCGAAACCGGCCATCACTTCGTCTGGCGGGCCGACAACCCCAAGCTGGCCCGCATCCTCAAGCTGCGGGACTGGTTCCTGGCCGAGACGGCCAACGCCCGGGGCGAACCGGCGATGGCCTGCTGAGCGTCAGGCCGCCCTATACGCCGCCGCCACGGCCTCGGCCACCTTGATGCCGTCGATGGCCGCCGAGAGGATGCCGCCGGCATAGCCCGCGCCCTCGCCGGCCGGGAACAGGCCGGCGGTGTTGAGGCTCTGGAAGTCCTTGCCGCGCGTGATCCGCACCGGCGAGGAGGTGCGGGTCTCCACGCCCGTCAGCAGCACTTCGGGATGGTCGTAGCCGGGGATCTGGCGGGCGAACACCGGCAGGGCCTCGCGCATGGCCTCGATGACGAAGGGCGGCAGGCATTCGGACAGATCGGTCAGGGTCACGCCCGGGCGATAGGACGGGACCACCTCGCCCATCTCGCTGGAGGCCTGGCCGGCCAGGAAGTCGCCGACCTTCTGGCCTGGCGCGCTGTAGCTGGAGCCGCCGGCGACATAGGCCAGGGACTCCCACTTGCGCTGGAACTCGACGCCCGCCAGCGGGTGGCCGGGATAGTCGCGCTCGGGATCGATGCCGACCACGAAGCCGGAGTTGGCGTTGCGCTCGTTGCGCGAATACTGGCTCATGCCGTTGGTCACGACGCGGCCGGGCTCGGAGGTCGCCGCCACCACCGTGCCGCCCGGGCACATGCAGAAGCTGTACACCGTGCGGCCGTTCTTGCAGTGGTGCGACAGGGTGTAGTCGGCCGCGCCCAGGATCGGATTGCCGGCGTTGGAGCCGAACTTGGCGCGGTCGATCCACGACTGCGGATGCTCGATCCGCACCCCGATCGAGAACGGCTTGGCCTCGATATGGACGCCCCGGTCGTACAGCATCTGGAAGGTGTCGCGGGCGCTGTGGCCGACGGCCAGCACCACATTTTCGGTTTCCATATAGTCGCCGGTCGACAGATGCAGTCCCTTCAGTCGGCGCGAGCCGTCGGCCTGTGTCTCGATGTCGAGGTCGTCGACGCGGTGGGTCCAGCGGTATTCGCCGCCCAGGGCCTCGATGGTCTCGCGCATGCTCTCGACCATCGTCACCAGGCGGAAGGTGCCGATGTGCGGATGGGCCTCGGTCAGGATCTCCTCGGGCGCGCCGGCCTTGACGAACTCGGTCAGCACCTTGCGGCCCAGGTGGCGCGGGTCCTTGATCTGGCTGTAGAGCTTGCCGTCCGAGAAGGTGCCGGCCCCGCCCTCGCCGAACTGGACGTTGGATTCCGGGTTCAGCTCGGACCGGCGCCACAGGCCCCAGGTGTCCTTGGTGCGCTCGCGCACCACCTTGCCGCGGTCGAGGATGATCGGCTTGAAGCCCATCTGGGCCAGGATCAGGCCCGCGAACAGGCCGCAAGGCCCCGCGCCGACCACCACGGGGCGCGAACCGGCGAAGTCCTTGACCACGTCGTAGCGGTATTCGGTGTCGGGGGTCGGGCGCACGTGGGGATCGCCCTCGAAGCGGGCCAGCACGGCGGCCTCGTCCTTCACCGTCACGTCCACCGAATAGACCAGCAGGATCGCGGCCTTGCGGCGCGGGTCGTTGGCGCGGCGGGCCACCTTAAAGTCGATCAGATCCTCGGCCGCTACGCCCAGGCGCGCGACGATGGCCGGCGCCATGGCCTCCGGCGGATGGTCCAGCGGCAGCTTCAGTTCGGAAATGCGCAACATGGCGGGGATTTAGCGGGAACGAGGGGCCAAAGCAAAAGGCCCGGGGCATGCCCCGGGCCTTCGGATCGTCGGATCGCTGGAGGACCTTAGTCCTTGGCGCGTTCCTGGTAGCTGTTGTCTTCGGTCAGGATGACCACGCGGGTGCCCACGGCGATGTACGGCGGGACGGTGGTCTTGACGCCGTTGCTGAGCAGGGCCGGCTTGTACGACGAGCTGGCGGTCTGGCCCTTCACCGACGGTTCGGTGTCGACGACTTCCAGGATCATGGTGCGCGGCAGTTCGATGGCGATCGGCACGTCGTTGTGCGTCGACAGCTGGACCGTCATGTTCTCTTGCAGGTAGGGCGCGGCGTCGCCGATCACGTCCGCCGTGGCGGTGACCTGGTCGAAGCTCTCCGGGTTCATGAAGTGGAAGCCGTCGCCGTCCTGGTACAGGAAGGTGTGGTCGCGCTGGTCGACGAAGGCGCGCTCGACCTGCTCGGTCGTGCGATAGCGCTCCGAAACCTTCACGCCATCCGAGATGCGGCGCATGTTCAGCTGGGTCACCGGGGTGCCCTTGCCGGGGTGGATGTTGTCGACGGTCAGAACGACATACAGACGGCCGTCCATATCGACGACGGCGCCCTTGCGGAGCGAGCTGGCGGCTACCTTCACTTCGATAAGTCCTTAGGTTTTCCGGGCGCTGCCCGGAGAGCGGCCCGAATGGAGTAGAGATCTTGTGACCGCCCTCCTATAGCGAACGCGGCAAGATCGCCAGTCTCTGTTGCGGGAGGCCCCGTGGCCGCCGATACGCCTTCGCCCTGGTGGACGCCGTCGATCCACGCCGATCGCCGGCCCTTCCTGCTGGCCCGCAACGCCATCACCCGCGCCGTGCGGGGCTGGTTCGAGGGCCAGGGCTTCGTCGAGGTCGAGGCCGCCGCCCTGCAGGTCTCGCCCGGCAACGAGGCCCACCTGCACGCCTTTTCCACCACGATGCTGAGCCTGGCCGGCGAGCCGGACCAGACCTTCCACCTGCACACCTCGCCCGAATTCGCCTGCAAGAAGCTGCTGGCGGCGGGGGAAGAGAAGATCTTCGATTTCGCCCGGGTGTGGCGCAACCGCGAGCGCGGGCCGCTGCACCATCCCGAGTTCGTCATGCTGGAATGGTACCGGGCCGGCGCGCCGTACGAGACGCTGATGGACGACTGCGCGACCCTGCTGTCGATCGCCGCCGAGACGGCGGGGACCAAGGCTTTCGCGTTCCGGGGCATGAGCTGCGATCCCTTCGCCGCGCCGGAACGGCTGAGCGTCGCCGAGGCGTTCGCGCGCCATGCGGGCGTGAACCTGCTGGCCAGCCTGGGCGCGAGCGGCGAGACCGACCGCGACGCCCTGGCCGCCTCGGCGCGGGCGGCGGGGATCCGGGTGGCCGACGACGACAGCTGGGCCGACGTCTTTAGCCGGGTGATCGTCGAGAAGGTCGAGCCCAATCTCGGCCAGGGCCGGGCGACGATCCTGTGTGAATACCCCCTGGCCGAGGCCGCCCTGGCGCGGCCCAAGCCGGGCGATCCGCGCGTAGCCGAACGCTTCGAGCTCTATGCCTGCGGGGTCGAACTGGCCAACGCGTTTGGCGAACTCACCGACGCAGCCGAGCAGCGCCGCCGGTTCGAGGCCGAGATGGACGAGAAGGCCCGGATCTATGGCGAGCGCTACCCCATCGACGAGGACTTCCTGGCGGCGCTGGAGATCATGCCGGACGCGTCGGGATCGGCCTTGGGCTTCGACCGGCTGGTGATGCTGGCGGCGGGCGCGCAGCGGGTGGATCAGGTGATGTGGGTGCCGGTGGCCTAGACCGGAGAGGACCCCCTCCGGCCCTCTGGGCCACCTCCCCCAAAGGGGGAGGATCTACGCCGAGCAGATGCTCCCCCTTCGGGGGAGCTGTCGCGGAGCGACTGAGGGGGTCCTCAACGGCCTCCGACATTGCTTCCAAGGCCCTTTTGGCCCATATCCCCGCCCCTCATGTCCCCCGCCAGCACCCTCCGCAGCGCAGCCGCCCTGGCCGACGCCGGCCTGATCGCTCCCGAGCGGTTGCCAGCGCTGGAGCGCGTGGCGGCGCAGTATGCGGTGGCGATCACGGCGGACATGGCCGCGCTGATCGAGCCGGCCAACGCCGCCGACCCCATCGCCCGCCAGTTCGTGCCGCAGACCGCCGAGCTGGTCGGCGCGCCTGGCGAGGACCCCGACCCGATCGGCGACCTGACCCACAGTCCGGTCGAAGGGATCGTCCATCGCTATCCCGACCGGGTGCTGCTGAAGCCCACCCACACCTGCGCGGTCTATTGCCGGTTCTGCTTCCGCCGCGAGATGGTCGGGCCCGAGGGGCTCAAGACCCTGTCGCCGGCCGAGCTGGACGCCGCCTTCGCCTATATCGCCGCCCGTCCGGAAATCTGGGAGGTGATCGTCACCGGCGGCGATCCGCTGGTGCTGTCGCCCCGCCGCATCCGCGACATCGGCGAACGGCTGGCGAAGATCGACCACGTGAAGGTGGCGCGCTTCCACACCCGCGTGCCGGCCGTCGATCCGGCGGCGATCACCGACGAGATGGTCGCGGCGCTGAAGGCCTCGGGCAAGGCGGTCTATGTGGCCCTGCACGCCAACCACGCCCGCGAGCTGACGCCGGCCGCCCGCGCCGCCTGCGCCAGGATCGTCGACGCCGGGATCCCGATGATCAGCCAGACCGTGCTGCTGGCCGGGATCAACGACGACGCCGAGACCCTGGCCGACCTGATGCGGGCCTTCGTCGAGACACGGATCAAGCCCTACTACCTGCACCATCACGACCACGCGCCGGGCACCAGCCACCTGCGCACCAGTCTCGAGGCCGGCCAGGCGCTGATGAAGGCCCTGCGCGGCGACGTCTCGGGCCTGGCCCAGCCGACCTACATCCTCGACATCCCCGGCGGCCACGGAAAGGTCCCGATCGGCCCGCGCTATCTGGACGGCGGCGCAGTGGAAGATCCGCGGGGCCAGGCCCATCCCTATCCGCCCATCGGCCACGGCGAGGGTTAGCGCGGCCGTTCCGCGCTGCGGCGCAGCAAAGCCTGGACGAGAGTGTGGTTTCTCGTGCTAGAAACGGCGCCACAATAGAAGGCGCGGACGAAGAACCGCCGCCGTATCAAGCGAAGGCTTGGCGTTCATGAGTGATATCAAGACGGTCGGCGTAATCGGCGCGGGCCAGATGGGCTCCGGCATCGCGCATGTCTGCGCGCTCGCGGGCTACGATGTCGTGTTGCACGACGTCTCGCGGGACCGCATCGACGCGGGCCTGGTGCTGATCGAAAAGAACCTGGCCCGTCAGGTCGGCCGCGGCATCATCGACGACGCCGCCATGGCCGGCGCCCTGGCCCGCATCAAGCCCGCCGAGGGCCTGGAGCTGGTCGGTCAGGCCGATCTGGCCATCGAGGCGGCCACCGAGAACGAAGAGACCAAGAAGGCCATCTTCCGCAGCCTGCAGCCGCACCTGAAGCCGGACACCCTGCTGGCCTCCAACACCTCGTCGATCTCGATCACCCGCCTGGCCTCGGCCACCGATCGTCCCGAGCGGTTCATCGGCCTGCACTTCATGAACCCGGTCCCGCTGATGAAGCTGGTCGAGATCATTCGCGGCATCGCCACCGACGTGCCGACCTATGAGCGCGCCGTGACCTTCGCCCAGTCGCTGGGCAAGATCACGTCGAACGCCGAAGACTTCCCGGCCTTCATCGTCAACCGCGTGCTGGTGCCGATGATCAACGAGGCGATCTACACCCTGTACGAGGGCGTGGGCACGGTCGACGCCATCGACACCGCCATGAAGCTGGGCGCCAACCATCCGATGGGCCCGCTGGAACTGGGCGACTTCATCGGCCTGGACACCGTGCTGAGCATCATGAACGTGCTGCACGAGGGTCTGGCGGACAGCAAGTACCGTCCCTGCCCGCTGCTGGTGAAGTACGTGGAAGCCGGCTGGCTGGGCAAGAAGGCCGGCCGAGGCTTCTACGACTATCGCGGCGAGACGCCGGTTCCGACGCGCTAGCAACCGGGCGCCGCGCGGCGAGCGCGGCGCAAGCCTCCGTGAGACCTTGGCGTAACGCCGGTATCGCGCCTACTCTGCCGTCCTCACGGGGCGGGGGACGGGCATGGGTCGATCTGGAAGAGTCATCGCGATCTCGACCGCCCTCTGGGCCGGCGCGACGATGTCGGCCTTGGCCGCGCCGCGCCAGCCGGTCATCGACATGCACATCCACGCGGACACGGCCGATTCCGAGGGTCCGCCGCAGCAATATGTCTGCACGCCCTTCCCGGCCTGGAAGCCCATGGACCCCGGCCGCGGCGGCCTCGACGCCTACGTCCAGGGCATGTTCATCGCTCCCGATTGCCCCAAGAAGGTGCGCGGGGCCGCGACCGACGACGAGCTTCGCCAGCGCACGATCGAGATGCTGCGCAAGTACGACGTCTACGCCATAGCCGGCGGCGACCCGAAGATCGTCGAGCGCTGGCGGCAGGACGCGCCCGACCGCATCCTGCCCGCGATCGGCGCCAGCTCGCCCGACAAGCTGCCGTCGGTGGCCGAGATCCGCCGGCTGCACGCCGAGGGCAAGGTCAAGGCGCTGATGGAGCTGACCTTCCAATACGCCGGGATCGCTCCGACCGACCCGCGCATGGAGCCCTACTGGGCGCTGGCCGAGGAGCTGGACATTCCGGTCGGCATCCACATGGGTCCGGGGGCGCCGGGCGTCACCTACTTCGCCACCCCGAACTATCGCGCCAGCCTGTCTGATCCGCTGTTGCTGGAGCCGGTGCTGGTGGCTCATCCCAAGCTGCGGGTGTTCGTGGTCCACGCCGGCTGGCCGATGAAGGAGCGGATGATCGCCCTGATGTACGCCCATCCGCAGGTCTATGCCGAAATCGGCGTGCTGGCGGGCCTCTATCGGGACGCCGACTTCTACCCGTATCTGAAGGGCCTGATCGACGCCGGTTTCGAGGATCGCATCCTCTACGGCTCGGACCAGATGGTGTGGCCCGACCTGGTGGGCGTGGGGATCGAGCGGATCCGCAAGGCGCCGGTGCTGACGGCGGCGCAGAAGCGCAAGATCCTCTACGGCAACGCCGCGACGTTCCTGCGGATCGACCCGGGCGGAGTGGGTGGAAAGCCCCACTGATCGCCACCCATAAATCCCGTCATCCCGGGCCTTGTGCCCGGGACCCCTGGTTCAGCTTGCACGTGAAGCGCCGGCGCTCAGCGCGGCTCCCATCTGCACCTGCGGCGGAGAGAGGGGTTCCGGGCACAAGGCCCGGAATGACGATGCTATGAATTGCGACCGAGGACTGAAGCGCGCCTACCCCGCCCCCATCGCCACGGCGATGTGGTAGGTGGCGAACGAGGCCAGGTAGGCCAGGCCGGTCATGTACAGGAACATCACCGTCGGCCAGGTCCAGCTGTTGGTCTCGCGTTTGACCACGCCCAGGGTCGCCGCGCATTGCGGGGCGAAGATGTACCAGGCCAGGAACGACAGGGCGGTGGCCAGAGACCACTTGCCGGCCAGCAGCACGCCCAGCTTGGTGCCCGCATCGTCGTCGCCGCCGACGGCGTAGACGGTGCCCAGGGCGGCCACCGCCACCTCGCGGGCGGCGAAGCCCGGGATCAGGGCGATCGTCATCTGCCAGTTGAAGCCGATCGGAGCCATGACCGGCGCGATGAAGTGGCCGATGCGGCCGGCGAAGCTGTAGTCGATGGCCGGGCCCGTCGCGCCCTCGGGCGGATAGGGGAAGGTCGACAGCACCCAGACCAGCACCATCAGCGGCAGGATGATGCGGCCGGCGCGGTTCAGGAAGATCTGGGCCCGGGTCCACAGATTGATCAACACGTTGCGCGGCTCGGGCCAGCGATAGGTCGGCAGCTCCATCATGAAGGGCTCGACCGTGCCGCGCCAGAAGACGCTCCGCAGGACGAACGACACGGCCAGGGCGCTGACGATGCCGCCAGCGTAGAGGCCGAACATCACCAGGCCTTGCAGGGACAGCACGCCCCACACAGTCTGGTGCGGGATGAAGGCCCCGATGATCAGGGTGTAGACCGGGATGCGGGCCGAGCAGGTCATCAGCGGCGCGACCAGGATGGTGGTCAGGCGGTCGTGCTTGTTGTCGATCACCCGCGTCGACATGATCCCGGGAATGGCGCAGGCGAAGCTGGACAGCAGCGGGATAAAGGCCCGGCCGTGCAGGCCCGCCCCGCCCATGATCTTGTCCATCAGGAAGGCCGCGCGGGCCATGTAGCCGCTGTCTTCCAACAGCAGGATGAAGAAGAACAGGATCAGGATCTGCGGCAGGAACACCAGCACGCTGCCGACGCCGGCGATCAGGCCGTCGGCGATGAAGCTGGCCAGCAGGCCGTGCGGCAGGACGTCCGACACCCAGCCGGCAAGGGCCGCGAAACCGCCATCGATGGCGTCCGCAGGGACCGTGGCCCAGGTGAACACCGCCTGGAACATCACGAACAGCAGGGTCAGCAGGATCGCCAGGCCCGCCGCCGGATGCAGCAGCACGTTGTCGATCTTGCCCGTGACGGTGTCGGGACGTTCGGGCGGCTTCACGCAAGCCTTGAAGATGCGCTGAGCCTCGGCGTGGGCGGCGCGGATCTCGCCGGCGTCGGGCTCGCGCCAGGTGTTGGCGGTCTCGCCGGCGTGGCTGATCGTCAACGCCTCGACCTGAGCGATCAGCTCGTCCAGCCCGCGCTTGCGGGTGGCCACCGTGGTGACGATCGGCGCGCCGACCTGGGCCGACAGCTGCTCGAGGTCGATCCGCAGGCCCTGACGCTGGGCGATGTCGAACATGTTGAGGGCCAGGACGAACGGGCGGCCCACCTGCTTGAGCTCCAGCGCCAGGCGCAGCACCAGCCGCAGGTTCGTGGCGTCGGCCACGCAGATCAGCACCTGCGGAGCCTCTTCGCCGGCCAGACGGCCCAGGATGGCGTCGCGGGTCACCGCCTCGTCGGGGCTGCGGGCGCGCAAGGAATAGGTGCCTGGCAGGTCGAGCACCCGCAGGGTGCGGCCGCTGGGCGCTTGCAGCACGCCTTCCTTCCGCTCGACGGTCACGCCGGCGTAGTTGGCCACCTTCTGGCGGCTGCCGGTCAGGGCGTTGAACAGCGCCGTCTTGCCGGAGTTGGGATTGCCGACCAGCGCGATGCGCGCCACGGCGGGCGTGGCCTGGACGGGGGGAGGCGTGATGACGCCGATGTCGGTGCTCAAGACTGGGTCCCGTCGAACTTCACGGTGACGGCGCCGGCCTCGCGGCGGCGCAGGGCCACGCGGGTGTCGTCCACCCGCACGGCGATCGGATCGCGGCCGAACAGTCCCTCGTGCAGGACCTCGATCCGCGCGCCTTCCACGAAGCCCATCTCCAGCAGGCGTCGCTCAAGCTCTTGGGCTTCCACGGCCTCGGCCGCCCCCGTCTCGCCGGTGACCCGCACGATCACGCCGCGCGCGCCCTTGCGCGCCGCGCCGAGCGAACGCTCGGCGAGAGCAGGATCAAAGCTGGAATCGAAGGCAAGGGCGTCGGACATGACCGCTCCGCGAAAACTTGCGAGTGATTATCAGTCCACGGCGGCGCTGTCGATGCGGCGATCTAGCCAGGTTGAGTTATGGTGCAAAAGACTCCCGAGGGGCGAGGCGTATCGGCGCAGGCGCGTTAATATGTTCGACTCTTGGAACTCGGACCGGTCTGATTGCCTGTAACGATTCGTGTGGACGTACTGATGCGACGGCTGATGCTGGGGCTGCTCACGGGCGCCTATCTTTGTCTGGCTCTGATCATCTCCCTGGTGCTGTGGCGCACGGGGGCGGCGCCGGCTGTCGGTCTGTCCGCCTTCATCGGCACGCTGGGCCTGTGCTTCGCGTTCCATGGCCTGATCGCCAACGCCTTCGACGGCGCCCGCACCCGCATGGACCTCGACACCGTGCGCGAGGCCCACGCC
Organism: Caulobacter sp. GW821-FHT10F06; assembly: GCF_058809215.1. Lineage (NCBI taxonomy): Bacteria > Pseudomonadati > Pseudomonadota > Alphaproteobacteria > Caulobacterales > Caulobacteraceae > Caulobacter > Caulobacter sp. GW821-FHT10F06. Next base: position 319,487 of record NZ_JBXASK010000004.1, read on the forward strand.
ATCCTGCTGGACCAGATCGAGAAGATCGACGCGCGCATGACCGAGCTGGTCGACAGCGTCGCCCAGGACGCCCAGCGCCGCTCCGAGGAGCTGTCGAGCGAGGTCCACCAACTGGAAGACCTGATCGCCGGCATGAACGAGCGGCTGGAAAACCAGCTGACCCACCAGGTCGCCGCCGCCCGCGTCGAGGTTCGCGGCCGCACGCCGCAGTCGAACGTGATGCTGGAAGTGGTGCAGGACGCCCTGGCCGAGAACCGCGTCGACCTCTACCTGCAGCCCATCGTCAGCCTGCCCCAGCGCCGGACCGTCTTCTACGAAAGCTTCTCGCGCCTGCGCGACGAGACCGGCCGGGTGATGATGCCCGCCGAGTACCTCGCCGTCGCCGAGCCGGAAGGCCTGATGACCGCCATCGACAACCTGCTGCTGTTCCGCTGCGTGCAGATCGTGCGCCGCCTGGCCAAGCAGGATCGCAAGGTCGGGATCTTCTGCAACATCTCGCTGGCCAGCCTGGCCGACGAGACCTTCTTCCCGCAGTTCCTGGAATTCATGCAGGCCAACAAGGATCTGGCCGGCGCGGTAATCTTCGAACTGGGTCAGGCCGCCTTCGAGCGCCGCGGCGCCGTCGAGGCCCGCCACATGTCGCGTCTGGCCAGCCTGGGCTTCAGCTTCAGCCTCGACAAGGTCAGCGACCTGGACCTGGACTTCCAGGACCTGGCCCGCGCCGACGTGAAGTTCCTGAAGGTCGGCGCTCAGATGATGCTGGACCAGCTGCAGGAAGAGGACGGCAAGCTGGTCATCGCCTCGCTGCCCGACCTGAACGCCAGCGACTTCGCCGCCTTGACCCGCCGCTACGGCATTGAGGTGATCGTCGAGAAGGTGGAAGCCGAAAAGCAGATCGCCGAGATCCTCGATCTCGACATCGGCTACGGCCAGGGCCACCTGTTCGGCGAGCCGCGCGCCATCCGCGACGCCGTGCTGGCCGAGGCCGAGCCGCCCGTCGACTTCATGCGCAGCGCCATGCGCCGCCGGGCCTCAGGCTGGTGACAGTTTTGGGTACCCGATCGCAAGCATCGGAATGACCCGCTGACCTGACGGGCGCATCGTCTTCTCAACAGAGGAGACATCCGATGACCGCTTCGATCTACCCCACCGACGACGCGCGCTGGGAGGCCATGCGCGCCAAGGACCGCGCCGCCGAAGGCGCCTTCTACATCGCCGTGCGCACCACCGGCGTCTATTGCGTGGCCAGCTGCGGCGGGCGTCCGCTGCGCAGGAACGTCGAGTTCCACGACAGCCGAGAGAGCGCCCGCGCCGCCGGCTTCCGGGCCTGCCTGCGCTGCAAGCCCGACGTCGAGCGGGAAACTCTTCGCCACGCCACCGTCGCCACTAGCCTGGGCCTGGCGCTGGTCGCCCGCTCGGCCAAGGGCCTGCGCCTGCTGACCCTGGGCGACGACGCGGCCGCCCTGACGGCCGACCTCGAAAAGCGCTTCCCCGCCGCGCGGTTGGTCGCCGATCCCGAAGGCCTGGCGGCGGAACTGGCCGCTGTCGCCCGACTGATCGATCATCCCGAGGCGGGCCTTGCCCTGCCGATCGACGACCAGGGCACCGACCTGCAGAAGGCCGTCTGGGCGGCGCTGCGCGCGATCCCGGCCGGCCGGACGGTGTCCTATGCCGAGCTGGCCCGCGCTATCGGACGACCCAGCGCCGCGCGGGTGGTGGCCAACGCTTGCGGGGCCAATCCGCTGGCGGTGGTCACGCCCTGCCACCGCGTGGTGCGCGCCGACGGCGGCCTGTCGGGCTACCGCTGGGGCGTCGAGCGCAAGGCGGCCTTGCTGGCGCGCGAGGCGGCGTGACTCTGGACTGGAAACGCATCGCCGCCGAACTCGACGCGCGCGGCTGGGCCCTGACCGGTCCGCTGCTGACGCCGGCGCAGTGCGCGGACCTGGCGGCGCTCTACGACCAGCCGGGCCTGTTCCGCAGCAAGGTGGTCATGGCCCGGCACGGCTTCGGCAAGGGCGAGTACCAGTATTTCGCCTATCCGTTGCCGGCGCCGATCCAGACGATGCGCGAGAGCCTCTATCCGCCGCTGGCCTGGGTCGCCAATCGCTGGGCGACGCGGCTGGGCGAAGAGCGCCGCTTTCCAGAGACGCTGGACGAGATGATCGAGCGCTGCCGCGAGGCGGGGCAAGTCCGGCCGACGCCGCTGATGCTGACCTACGGGCCGGGCGACTACAACTGCCTGCACCAGGACCTCTATGGCGACCACGTCTTTCCGCTGCAGGCGGCGTTCCTGCTGGACGAGCCCGGTCGCGACTTTACGGGTGGGGAGTTCGTGCTGGTCGAACAGCGCCCCCGCCAGCAGTCCGCGCCGCAGGTCGTGCCCCTGACCCAGGGCCAGGGCGTGATCTTCGCGGTGCGCGAGCGACCGGCGGAGGGGACGCGGGGCGTCCACCGGCGGGTGCTGCGGCACGGGGTCAGCGAGATCCGATCAGGGCGGAGACGAACGCTGGGGGTGATCTTTCACGATGCGACGTGAGGTGGCTGGCGCCGGACGCCCCCTCCGTCACGATGCGTATTCGCATCGCGCCACCTCCCCCGTTTCACGGGGCAGGAGAAGAACGCTCCCTCCTCCCCTGTGAAACGGGGGAGGTGGATCGGCGCTATCAGCGCCGAGACGGAGGGGGCGTCCGGCGCTAGCCGATCGGCGAAACCCCAAACAACATCCGGTGCAGCACCAGCACGAACACCGCATAAAGCGCCGTCCCCGCCACCACCATGATCAGGTCGGCCACCGGCTTGGCGGCCACCGGCGCGGGCTCCCGGCGGCCCAGGGCCGAGATCAGATCAACCACTGCCCACACGAGGAACGATCCGAACAGCAGCACCGAGGCCTGGTCGCCATTGGCCAACAGATGGCCCGTCGACCACAGGATGACGCCGATCAGCATCGGATGGCGCACCGCCGCCTTGATCCGTCCCACCGGCCCGTTCGAGCCCGCCAGCAGGATGAAGGCGATCCACACCAGGCCCAGCGCCGCGTGGCGTCCCCAGGCCGGCGGGTCGTAGAGCTGCGGCGCGGCGGGGCGATAGAGGGTCCAGCCCCAGATGATCAGGCCCAGCCCGACCGCCGCCACCAGGGAATAGAGGCCCTTCCAGCGTCCCGGGTTGGCGGCGACCTGGGCGTCGCGGAAGGGGCCGGCGAGGATGCGCACCGAATGGATGGCGAAGAACACCGCCAGTCCCAGGATCAGAATGGTCATCGCGCCCTCCCCGGCTTTGCCGCGAGGATAGTCATGGAACGCCGGTCTTCGAAAGCGACCTCTTGAAACCGGCCCAGCAAGGCTCAGTTAAGCCCTCCAGCGTTGACGCCCCCGCCCCTGACCGGTACCGCCGCCCCCATGATGGATTTCCCAGAACGCCTGTCCGCCCTTCGCGACCTCTACGACATCGTCCTGTGCGACGTCTGGGGCGTGATCCACAACGGCGTGCGAAGCTTTCCGGAAGCCTGCGACGCGCTCACCCAGTGGGGCGCGACCGTCGGGCCGGTGGTGCTGATCTCCAACGCCCCGCGTCCGTCGCACGACGTGGTCTCGCAGCTGGACAGCCTGGACGTGCCGCGATCGGCCTGGAGCGGGTTCGTGACCTCCGGGGACGCCACCCGCGCCCTGCTCGAGGCGCGCGCGCCGGGCAAGGTCTGGCGGATCGGCCCCGACCGCGACGCGCCGCTCTACGACGGTTTCGATCTCGACCTGACCGGGACCTGCGAGGACGCCGACTTCATCGGCTGCAGCGGCCTCTATGACGACGAGACCGAGATCCCCGAGGACTATCGCGACCGCCTGACCGTGGCGGCCAAGCGCGGTCTGACCTTCATCTGCGCCAATCCCGACCGCGTGGTGCAGCGCGGCGACAAGCTGATCTTCTGCGCCGGCGCCCTGGCCGACCTCTATGAGAGCCTGGGCGGCGAGGTGATCATGGCCGGCAAGCCTTTCGGGCCGATCTACGACCTGGCTATCGCCAAGGCCGAGGCCCTCACCGGCAAGCCCGTCGACCGCTCGCGCGTGCTGTGCATCGGCGACGGGGTCATCACCGACGTGCTGGGTGCGCAGAACCAGAAGCTGGCCTGCCTGTTCATCGCCAAGGGCATCCATGGCGAAAAGGCCATCGGTCCCGACGGCCTGTTGAACCCCGAGGCCGTGCTGGCCCTGCTGGCCGCCGAAAAGGTCGGGGCCACGCACGCGGTCGGCGATCTGGTCTGGTGATCGCCAAACCAGCCGCTAAGTTCGACCGCGAAAATTAGAAGGCGCCGCAGGACCGTGATGCAGGGTTTGTTTCTCGAGGATCTGACCGTCGGCCAGAGCGCCGAACTGGTCCGCGACGTGGGCGAGGCCGACATCGTCGCCTTCGCCGACGTGACCGGCGACACCAATCCCGTGCACCTAGACGCCGACTATGCGGCGACCACGTCCTTCGGCGAGCGCATCGCCCACGGCATGCTGTCGGCGGGCTACATCTCGGCTCTGCTGGGCACCACCCTGCCGGGTCCCGGCGCGGTCTATCTGTCCCAGACCCTGAAGTTCCTGCGCCCTGTGAAGATCGGCGTCGCGGTCACCGTCCGCGCCACCGTCACCGCCATCGACGCCGCCAAGGCCAACGTCACCCTGTCGACCGTCTGCCTGGTGAACGGCAAGAAGGTGGTCGACGGCGAGGCCGTGGTCCTGGTTCCGCGCAAGGCCGCCTGATGACCCTGAAGATCGTCCACGGCTGGAAGGACCTGCCGCCCGAGGCCAAGGGCGCCGCCGCGGCGCTGGGCAATTTCGACGGCGTGCATCGCGGCCACCAGCAGGTGATCGCCGAAGCCGCCAAGGCCGCCAGCGCCCTGAAGGTTCCGCTGGGGGTGATCACCTTCGACCCGCACCCGCGCCGCCTGTTCCGCCCCACAGAGCCGGCCTTCCGGCTGATGACCATCGAGCAGCAGGCCCGCGTGCTGGCCGGCATGGGCGTGGACATCCTCTATCTGCTGCCGTTCGACTTCCAGATGGCCAGCTTCTCGGACAAGGAGTTCGTCGAGCAGGTTCTGGTCGAGGGGCTCGGCGTCAAGCACGTGGCGGCCGGGTTCGACATCTCGTTCGGCAAGGGCCGCACCGGCAGCGCCGACGGCATGAAGGCCTATGGCGACCAGAAGGGCTTCGGCGTCTCGATCGCCGAACCGGTGGCGGGCCGGGCGGGCGACAAGTTCTCGTCGACCAGCGTCCGCGACGCCCTGCGCGACGGCCATCCCGAGGAGGCGCACCGCATCCTGGGCCGTCCCTTCGCCATCGAGGGCGTGGTCCGGCGCGGCCAGCAGCTGGGCCGCCAGCTGGGCTTTCCCACCGCCAATGTCGAGATCGTCGACTATGTGGTGCCCAAGCTGGGCGTCTACGCCACCCGCACCCGCCTGCCCGACGGCCGCGAAGTGCCCGGCGTCGCCAACCTGGGCAACAACCCCACGACAGGCATCGTCGAGACCCGCCTGGAGACCTGGCTGTTCGACTTCGACGAGGATCTCTACGGCCAGGTCATCGAGACCGACCTGATCGCCTTCCTGAGGCCGGAGCTGAAGTTCGACAGCCTGGAGCTGATGGTCGAGCAGATCCACCGCGACGAGGCTCAGGCCCGCGCGATCGTGGCGCCGGGGTTCTGACTCGCTAGATCCTCCCCCTCTGGGGGAGGTGGCCCGGAGGGCCGGAGGGGGTCCTCCCCGGCATACTCAGTTGAGGACCCCCTCAGTCGCTCTGCGACAGCTCCCCCAAAGGGGGAGCATCTTGAAGCGTCAGCCATTCCCCCAATCGGCGATCCCCCTACCCTCCGCCCAGCGCTGCTGTTAACCTCCGTTAACCACTGCGGGGGCGGGATGTTGAAGGCGCGCAAGTACGAGCATTTCGCCAGGGCCAGGCGCCCGGCGCCCGCGCGGCATCACCACGAGATCCTGGCCTATCCCGACAACGCCCAGTTCGTGTTCGACACCGGCAAGGCGCTGGAGGTCGAGGGCGGCTATTGCGCCCTACCTGACGGCGACCTGCTGGACGCCTATTCCAACGCCGTGGTCCGCGCCGTCGAGGTGGTGGGGCCGGCCGTGGTGCGGGTCCATCCGATGCTGGAAGACCCGCGCATGCAGGGCGTCGGCTCGGGCTTCGCCTTCGCCGACGGGGGACTGATCCTGACCAACAGCCACGTGGTGCAGGGCGCCAACCGGTTCGTGATCATCACCGCCGAGGGCCGCAGCCTGACCGCGCGTTGCGTGGGCGACGATCCCGACACCGACCTGGCCGTGCTGAAGATCGACCAGGGCGTCAGCCTCCCGGTCGCCAAGCTTGGAAATTCCAAGAAGCTGCGGCGCGGCCAGCTGGTCATCGCCATCGGCGCGCCGCTGGGCTTCGAGGCCACGGTGACCACCGGCGTGGTGTCGGCGCTGGGCCGCTCCCTGCGCGGCGAGCGCGGCCGGCTGATCGAGGACCTGATCCAGACCGACGCGGCGCTGAATCCCGGCAACAGCGGCGGGCCGCTGGTCAATTCCACCGGCGAGGTGGTCGGCATCGCCACCGCCGTGATCGCCGGCTACCAAGGCCTGTGCTTCGCCGTCGCCGTCAACACGGCCACCTATGTGATCAAGGAACTGCTGGAGCACGGCTTCGTGCGGCGCGGCTCCATCGGCCTGATCGCCCAGCAGGCGCCGATCCCGCCGGCCCTGGCCAAGGCCACCGGCGTCTCCCAGCCCTATGCGGTGTTCGTGGCCCATGTCGACGCGGGCGGTCCCGCCGCCAAGGCCGGCCTGCGCGAGGGCGACCTGCTGATCCAGGCCGGCGACCAGGTGCTGACGGGCCTGGACGACCTGCTGCGCGCGCTGGACCATCACAGCATCGACAAGCCCACGGCGTTCACGGTGATCCGCGAGGGCAAGCTGATGACCGTGTCGATCACCCCCCGCATCCGCAAACGCACCTGATTTCGCGCCTCGGCCTGTGGACAAGTCGCTATTCACGGTGACCGCGCGGTTAGGCATTTGTTCGCGGTAGACGCGTACATATGTCGCAGATACACTTTTCGCGTCATCAAGAGGCGAGTGCGATGCGCTACTGGTTCAGGGCCAGGGAACTGTTCATGCAGAAGGGCTGGCGCCCCGATCGCAAGGCCGTTCCCTATGCGATCGCCCCCGTCACCTGGCAGGGCTGGACCCTGACGGCCCTGTGGGTCATCGCCATGACCGTCACCCTGGGCGCGGCGGCCATGCAGAGCGTGCAGGCCTTCCTCTATGCCAGCTTCGCCACCTGGTTCGGCACCGGCGCGGCGCTGTGGATGCTGCGCGGACGGGTCAAACCGGCGCGATAGCCGCCAAGGCGGTTTGTGCCCGGCGCGCGGCTCTGCTATCCCCCGCGTCATGACTTTCGTTCGGAAAACCTCGCGAATTATCCGCCCGGCGTGACGCTGCCGGACGAGTTTCCAGCGCGCGCCGGGTTCAACACCCTCGCACCTCGTTTTTCCGAACTTCCAAAAGCTGGATAGCTCTCCCATGGCCGACGACGCCACGCCCGCCCGCGACTATCGCGAAACCGTCTTCCTTCCCGACACCCCGTTCCCGATGCGCGGGGGCCTGCCCAAGAAGGAGCCCGAGATCCTGGAGGGCTGGGCCGCCCTCTCCGACAAGGGCCTGTACGGCGCAGTCCGCGCCAAGCGTCAAGCCGACGGCGCGCCGCTGTTCGTGCTGCACGACGGTCCGCCCTACGCCAATGGCGCGATCCACATCGGCCACGCCCTGAACAAGACGCTGAAGGACTTCGTGGTCCGCTCGCGCTTCGCCCTGGGCTACGACGTCGACTACGTGCCCGGCTGGGACTGCCACGGCCTGCCCATCGAGTGGAAGATCGAGGAAGAGTTCCGCGCCAAGGGCCGCCGCAAGGACGAGGTCCCCGCCGAGGAATTCCGCACCCGCTGCCGCGAATACGCCGGCGGCTGGATCGAGGCCCAGAAGGTCGAGTTCCAGCGCCTGGGCGTGCTGGGCGACTGGTGGAACCGCTACGCCACGATGGACTATCGCAGCGAGGCCACGATCGTCGCCGAGTTCCACAAGTTCGCCGCCTCGGGCCAGCTCTATCGCGGCTCCAAGCCGGTGATGTGGAGCCCGGTCGAGCGCACGGCCCTGGCCGACGCCGAGATCGAGTATCACGACCACGTCAGCCCCACGATCTGGGTGAAGTTCCCGGTCAAGGTCTATGACGAGGAGCACTATGCGCTGTCGGGTAATCCGGCTGGCGACAACGTCTTCCGCCTGGCGCCCAACGACGCCAGCGTCGTGATCTGGACCACCACGCCGTGGACCATCCCCGCTAACCGCGCCATCAGCTTCAACCCCAAGGTCGAGTACGGCCTCTATGAGGTGGAAGCCATGGAGGAGAACCTCGAGTTCGCCCCGTGGTCGAAGGCCGGCGACCGCCTGATCATCGCCGACAAGCTGGCTGAGGACGTGCGCAAGGCCGCCAAGGTTGCGACCTGGCGCCGCGTCGAGCCCGTCGATCCGACCGGCCTGGTCTGCGCTCACCCGCTGGCGCAGTTCGACGAAGGCTTTGCCTTCGACGTGCCGCTGCTGGCCGGCGAGCACGTGACCGACGACGCCGGCACCGGCTTCGTCCACACCGCCCCGGGCCACGGCGCGGACGACTACCTGGTGTGGCTCAAGAGCGGCTACGCGCTGGACTCCATCCCCGACACCGTCGACCCCGACGGCGCCTATTACCCGCACGTGCCGCTGTTTGCGGGCCTGAAGGTCATCGAGACCGAGGGCAAGAAGGCCGGCAAGTTCGGGGCCGCCAACGGCGCAGTGATGGACAAGCTGATCGAGGCCGGCAACCTGCTGGCGCGCGGCCGCGTCGAGCACAGCTATCCGCACAGCTGGCGCTCGAAGGCCCCGATCATCTTCCGCAACACCCCGCAGTGGTTCATCCGCATGGATCAGCCGCTGGAGAGCGGAAAGACCCTGCGCGAGACCGCCGTCCAGGCCATCGCCGACACCGCCTTCCACCCCGACGCCGGCCGCAACCGCATCGGCTCGATGGTGGAAAGCCGTCCCGACTGGCTGGTCAGCCGCCAGCGCGCCTGGGGCACGCCGCTGGCCATGTTCGTCGACAAGGACACCGGCGCGCCACTGATGGACGAGGCCGTCAACGCCCGCATCCTGGCGGCCATCCGCGAGGGCGGTGCCGACGCTTGGTTCACCCGTCCCGACGCCGAATTCCTGGGCGAGACCTATGACGCGGCCCAGTACGAGAAGGTTGGCGACATCCTCGACGTCTGGTTCGACAGCGGCTGCACCCACGCCTTCACGATCGAGGGCCGCGACGATAGCGCCTGGCCGGCTGACCTGTACCTCGAAGGCTCCGACCAGCACCGCGGCTGGTTCCAGTCGTCCTTGCTCGAAGGCTGCGGCACCCGCGGCCGCGCGCCCTACAAGGCGGTTCTCACCCACGGGTTCACCCAGGACGAGAACGGCGAGAAGATGTCCAAGTCCAAGGGCAACACCGTCGAGCCGCAGACCATCACCAAGGAAAGCGGCGCCGAGATCCTGCGGCTGTGGGCCGCGATGGTCGACTATTCGGAAGACCAGCGGATCGGCAAGACCATCCTGGCCACCACCACCGACGCCTATCGCAAGCTGCGCAACACCACGCGCTACCTGCTGGGCGCCCTGGCCGGCTTCGACGAGGCCGAGCGGGTCACGAACTACGCCGACTTCCCGCCGCTGGAGAAGTATATCCTGCACCGTCTGTGGGAGCTGGATCGCGACGTCCGCGCCGCCTACGAGGCCTATCGCTTCGCCGATGTGACGCGGCCGCTGATCGAGTTCTGCCAAGGCGACCTGTCGACCCTGTTCTTCGACATCCGCAAGGACAGCCTCTATTGCGACAAGCCGACGGAACTGCGCCGCCGGGCCTATCGCACGGTGCTGGACTACGTCTTCGAGCGCCTGACCATCTGGCTGTCGCCCCTGACCAGCTTCACCATGGAGGAGGCGTGGCAGACGCGCTTCCCCGAGGCGGGCTCCAACAGCCTGCGGGTGATCCCGGCGACTCCGGCGCAGTGGGAGAACCCCGCTGAGGCCGCCCGCTGGGCCAAGGTCGAGACGGTGATGTCGGTGGTGACCGGCGCGCTGGAAGTCGAACGCCGCGAAAAGCGCATCGGCTCGGCGCTGGAGGCCGCACCGGTGGTTCACGTCGCCGACGCCGACCTGCTGGCGGCTTTCGACGGCCTGGACGCGGCTGAGGTGTTCCGCACGTCTTCCGCCACGCTCGTAGCCGGCGACGGCGGCGCGTTCACGACCGACGAGGTCAAGGGCGTGTCGGTCGATCCGGTCCAGGCCGAGGGGAACAGGTGCGCCCGCTCGTGGCGCATCCTGCCCGAGGTCGGAACCGATCCGCGCTATCCGGAGCTTAGCCTTCGCGACGCCGAGGCCGTGGCGTGGTGGGACGCGCAAAAATAGCCGTCATCCCACGGGCGTCCGCAGGACGATCCGGAGGGACCCAAGCCGCGTCGGCCAATTCGGCTTGGGTCGCCCGGATAAACCGGGCGATGACGAACTTTTGGGGTTGTGGCTCTCTATGCGGAGCCATTGGGAGGCGACGCGCTTCGTGAAGAACCTAAACATCACCCGCCAAGGCTGGATCGCCTATGCCATCGCGGCGGTCACCGTGGTGCTGGACCAGCTCAGCAAGCTGTGGATCCTGCATGGCCTGGATCTGCCGGCCAAGGGTACGGTGCTGGTGCCCGGCCCGATGGACCTGACCATGGTCTGGAACACCGGCATGAGTTTTGGCCTGCTGGGCGCCCACGACTGGGGGCGCTGGCTGCTGACCGGCTTCTCGACGATCGTGGTGGTCGCCCTGGCGATCTGGGCCCGCAAGGCGACCAAGCCGCTGATGGCCATCGGCCTGGGCATGATCATCGGCGGGGCCATCGGCAACAATCTGATCGACCGGGTCTTCTACGGCGCGGTCGCCGATTTCATCGACGTGCGCGACCTCTACTTCCCGTGGATCTTCAACGTCGCCGACGCCGGCATCTCGGTGGGGGTGGCGTTCCTGCTGCTGGACAGCTTCCTCACCGGTGAGGAAAAACTGGTCCATCCGACCGATTAACGCCGCAATCGCGAGAGAGATTGGCGCCCGCGCCGTGATGTCGTATCGAGAGCGTCCAAAATTCTGGCGGGGGGCCGCCAACGGAGCACGGGTTTCATGAGTTTCAATCGGGTCGCGACCCTGAGCGTTCTGGCCGCCGTCGCCGCCACGAGCCTCGCCGGTTGCCAATCGGCCTCCAAGGCTCTGGGCATGAGCAAGGTGGTTCCCGACGAGTTCCGCGTCGTCACCAAGGCCCCGCTGGTGGTGCCGCCCGACTACGCCCTGCGCCCGCCGGCCCCCGGCGAGCCCCGCCCGCAGGAACTGCAGCCGGAAAGCGCCGCCCGTCAGGCCCTGGTCGGCCAGAGCATGGCCGCCGGCCGTTCGGACGGTGAGAAGCTGCTGGTCGCCCGCGCCGGCGTCGACAAGGCCGACCCGCTGATCCGCTTCGTCGTCGACGATGAAACCGGCGACTTGGCCCACAAGGACGAGAGCTTCGCCTCCAAGGTGATGTTCTGGAAGAAGGACAAGTCGGCCCAGGTGGCCGCAACCGCCACCGAGACCGGCGCCAACGCCCCGGTCGTGGTCGACGCCGCCGCCGAGGAAGCCCGCCTGAAGGCTCTGATGGGTCCCGGCAAGGTGGTCATCAGCCGCGAGAAGCAGACCCGGATCAAGCTGCCGGGCCTCTAGGCTCCAGCGACATCGTCGAATTTCAGCCGGCCCCGGAAGCTCCGCTTTCGGGGCCGGTTTCGTTTTCAGTCGGCATCCACCGCCGGGGTGCGCACGACATAGCCGCGGGCCCGCAGCTGGTCGAGCACGCCCTGCTGGCGCAGCAGGGGGATCAGGCCCACCAGCGCCACCGCTCCCTCGCTCCGGTCCAGCGCGCCAGCGATCTGGTCGGCCAAGGCGGTCTCCTGGTCCTCGATCGAGTTGTTCAGCGCCTTCATCGACTGGACGCAGGGATCATAGGTCATGGTCCGCGAGACCAGCGCGCGGATGTCGCCTCGCGCCCAGGCCTCGGCGCGGACCCGCGCCGTCGACGCCAGGTCGCGCTTGGAAAGCACCCAGCGCAGGCAGACCAGGCCGTCGCGATCGCTCTTGGAGAAGCTGCCCTTCAACCCGTTGCGGACCTGACCGTGCACGGCGATCGGCTGGGCCCGCAGCGCCTTGGCGCGGGCCATCAGCACATCGGGACCGCCGTTGAAAGTCTTGGACCGCCTCTGGATCTCACCATTGATCAGCAGGGCCGCGAAGTTGGGCCGATAGGCGGTGTAGAAGCTCACCGGCTTCTTCGTCAGGGCCGCGACCTCGGTCAGGCGCGCGCGCTCCTCGGGTGTCAGCTCCTCGATCCACGCGCGATCGGCCTTCAGCGTCTCGGCCGAGAATTTCGTCTTGGCGGTGGAGTCGGCATAGATCAGCCGGCGGCTGGCCTTGACCCGGCGCTCGAACGCGGCGGCGTCCCATTGCGAGGTCGGCGGGACCTTGCCCGACAGGCCCAGCACCCAGACCTTGGCGTCACCCTTGGAGACGCTCCACCAAGCTGGCCCCGGCGTCCTGGCGTTGACCACCAGGGCCTCGACCAGCACGGGCTCGCCCGTATCTTCCTGCGCGGCCAGCGAAGACCCGACAAACACCGCCGCCAAGGCGATCCAAGACGATCCAAGACGATCCAAGACGATCCAAGACGATCCAAGACGATTTCACAGCGCCCCCAACACGCAACCTTGGATTACAGGTTGGATCGCGAAAGGCGAGCGCGTCAATCCCCCGGCGTGCGCACCGTAACGCCCTTGGCGCGCAGCTGGTCCAGCACGCCGCCCTGGGCCACCAGACCGCGCATCGAGAACAGCGCCACGGCGTGGCCGGGGGTCTTCAGGGCTTCGGTCAGGGCGGCGACCTCGTCGGCCGTCCCTCGTCGCTCCATGTCGCTCATGCCTGGAAGGGCCCGCATGCAGCGCTGGAAGTTGCGCGGACCGCTGATCGCCCCACGGACGTCGCCCTGGGCCCACGCCGCAGACGCGGTCCGGAAGGCGCCGCTGCCGGCCTCGACCTCATTGAGCACCCCTTCCAGACAAAGCTTTCCGGCCTCTTCGGAGTGATCGCGCACCGCCGCCTTGACCAGAGGCATGGCCTTGTAGACCCCGGCCAGCCGCGTCTTGACCCTGTGCTTGCGAGCCAGCTTCTGGACCGTGCGCTCCGGCTCGCCCGGGTCCAGCTTGGAGACCTTCTGATAGTCGATGCCGATCATCATCCCGGCGCCGAGCGGACCCCACTCCCTGTAGCTGTCGGGCGCCTTGCCCAGCTGGGCGCGGACCTTGGCCAGGCGCGGCGCCAGCTCGGGCGCGGCCTGGTCCAGGGGCTGGTCGGACTTCAGCTTGCCGCGCAATTTCAGCATGGCGGGAATGTCGGTGATCCCGGCCCGACCGACCGGCGGCAGGATCAGGGCGAAGGCGCCGTCCAGCCGACGATCCAGCACCGAGGTGTCCCAGCTTGCGCCCTTCGGCATCGAGGCCAGCGTGCCGAGGATGTAGATCGTGGTGTCGGCGTCGGACACTCGCCACCAGGCCGGGCCCGGCAGCTTGGCGTTGACCACCAGCGCGTCGACCAGATTGGCCTCGGGATCGTCGATCGCCTGGGCGTGGGCGGCGAGCGGAGCCAGGCTGAGCGCGGCGATCAGGGCGAGACGTTTCATGCGCGCGGTTCCGTGGCGTTTCAGCAGCATTGCGACATGCGGTGATCCTTGCGGCGAAAGCTTGGCCTCACAAACCCTGTCATCCCGGGCGAAGCGCAGCGCAGACCCGGGACCACGGCAAGCGCGGCGTTTTCCGCCGGTCCCGGCTCTCCGCTTCGCTGCGGCCGGGATGACAAGCTTTTTTGAGCTGGGTTACGGTGTCGGATCGCCCGGCGTCGTCACCTTGAAGCCCTTGGCCTTCAGTTGATCCAGCACGCCGTCTTCGGCCAGCAGCGAGCGCAGCTCGATCACCGCCACCGCCTTGCCGGGCGCCTTCAGGGCCGAAGCGATGGCCTTGACCGCGTCGTCGCGGCCGTCGCGCAGCTCACGGGCGATCGACGGAGTCGAGGCCAGGCAGCGCTGGAAGCCGCGATCGGCCGACACAACCGTCCGCACCTCGCCCCGCGCCCAGGCCTCGGCCGTGCGCTTGATGCCGCCGTCGCCGTTCTCGGCCTGGCGCAGGCCGGCGTCCAGGCACAGATGCTGCAGCGGCTCGGGCGCCTGGGCCAGGGTCTTCACGGCCCCGACCAGGCTGTAGCCGTCCAGGTTCTGGATGCGCGGCCGCTTGGCGATCGACTTGTCCTTGGCGATGTCGCGGATCCTGTCGGTGACGCTGCCCAGGCTGATCGAGATGTTGCCGCCGTCTTGCGAATTGGCGACCAGGAAGCCCGCGAAGGCCGGCTTGATCTCGTCCATGCTGTCGGGCTTTTCCTTGATCGCCTTCAGCCGCGCCTCCAGTCGAGCCCGCAGGTCGGGCGGCAGGGTCTCGCGCATCGGGCGGTCCATGATGAAGATCTTCCGGCCGCCGATGGCCAGGGCGACGATCCGCACCACGCTGATGTCGGCCTCCTGGCCCATGATCAGCACGTTGGCGCCGTCCAGCCGGCGACGCAGCACCGAGTCGTCGACCTCGATCTTCGACGGGACCATGGCCGGCACGCCCAGCACGTAGACGGTGGTGTCGGCGTCGCTGACCTTCCACCAGGCCGGGCCCGGCAGGCGAGCGTTGACGATCAGCTCCTCGACCATGTTGGCCTGCGGATCGACACGCTTCAGGTCGATCGGCCCGGAACTGTCGACGGCCTGCTGGGCGAAGGCGGCTGGCGCGGCCAGCAGGGCCAGGGCGCCGGCGAGGGCGGCGAAACGTCCGGTCGTCACTATGTACTGTCCTCAAAGGCGGGCGGAATCGATCTAGGATGATCGGTCTTCGCCAGTTGGACCGGGCCAAGCAGGGCCGGTCAAATTACGATGACGCAATGCGAGGCCCCAGCGCCCGCCTCGCCGGAAAGTTGACTATGCCGATCCGCCGCCTCCCGCCCGAGACCGTCAACCGCATCGCCGCCGGCGAGGTGGTGGAACGGCCCGCCAGCGCCATCAAGGAGCTGGTCGACAACGCCGTCGACGCCGGCGCGACCCGCATCGAGGTGGAAGCCCACGGCGGCGGCCTGACCCGCATCCTGGTGGCCGACGACGGCATGGGCCTGTCGGCCGAGGAACTGCCGGTGGCCATCGAGCGACACGCCACCTCCAAGCTGGCCCCCGACGCCGACGGCCTGTGGGACCTGCTGCGCATCCACACCATGGGTTTCCGGGGCGAGGCCCTGCCGTCGATCGGCTCGGTGGCGCGGCTGTCGATCAGCTCGCGCGCCAAGGGTCACAGCGACGCCCACTCGATCCTGGTCGAGGGCGGCCAGGTCGGCGATGTGGCTCCCGCCGCCTTCCCGGGCCCGCACGGGGCGCGGATCGAGGTGCGCGACCTGTTCTACGCCACCCCCGCTCGCTTGAAATTCATGAAGTCCGAGCGCGCCGAGGCCCTGGCGATCACCGAGGAGATCAAGCGCCAGGCCATGGCCCATGAGGCGGTCGGCTTCTCGCTGGACATCGACGGCCGCCGGGTGCTGCGCCTGCCGCCCGAGCACCCCGGTCCGCAAGGTCGCCTGGCCCGGCTGTCGGCGGTGCTGGGTCGCGACTTCCAGGACAATGCCATCGAGATCGACCAGACCCGCGACGGCGTGCGGCTGACGGGCTTCGCGGGGCTCCCCACCTACAATCGCGGCAACGCGGCCCACCAGTACTTGTTCGTCAACGGCCGGCCGGTGCGCGACCGACTGCTGCAAGGCGCCCTGCGCGCGGCCTATGCCGACTTCCTGGCCCGCGACCGCCACCCGACGGCCGCGCTCTATGTGTCGCTCGACACCGCCGAGGTCGATGTCAACGTTCACCCGGCCAAGGCCGAGGTGCGGTTCCGCGATCCGGCGCTGGTGCGCGGCCTGATCGTCGGGGCGCTGCGTCATGCCCTGGCCGGCGCCGGGCACCGGGCCTCGACCACGGTGGCGACGGCGGCGCTGGACAGCATCCGCGCCCAGGGCGGCTCGCCGTTCCAGTTCCGGTCCGAGCCCTCGCCCGCCGGCTTCTCGGCTTGGCGAGAGGGCGGTTGGACGCCGCCGACCCAGCGACCGATGACCTTGCCAGGCCTGTCGGAGGTGTCGGCGCGGGTCGAACCGGGCCTGGGCGGCGAGTTGGCCGAGGTGGTGCGCGAGGCCTATGCCGGCGTCGCCTTCGCCGATACTCCGTCTACGGATTATCAAGGCGGCGCGCCGGTATTCGATCCGGTCGATTTCCCGCTGGGCGCGGCCAGGGCCCAGGTGCATGAGACCTATATTGTCGCCCAGACCCGAGACGGCATGGTCATCGTCGACCAGCACGCCGCCCACGAGCGGCTGGTCTACGAGCGCATGAAGGGCGAGATGGAGACCGGCGGCGTGGCCCGCCAGACCCTGCTGCTGCCCGAGGTGGTGGAACTGGATCCGGCCGAGGCCGAAAGGGTGATCGCCCGGTCCGAGGAGTTGGCGGCGCTGGGTCTGGTGCTGGAGAGTTTCGGCCCCGGCGCGGTGCTGGTGCGCGAGACGCCGGCCCTGCTGGGCAAGACCGACGCCGCCGGCTTGGTGCGCGACATCGCCGACGACCTGGCCGAGAACGGCCAGGCCCTGGCGCTGAAGGAACGGCTGGAAGAGGTGTGCTCGACCATGGCCTGCCACGGCAGCGTCCGCGCCGGGCGGCGGCTCAATGGCGCCGAGATGAACGCTCTGCTCCGCGAGATGGAGGCCACGCCCCATTCGGGCCAGTGCAACCATGGACGGCCGACCTATGTGGAACTGAAGCTGGCCGATATCGAGCGGTTGTTCGGGCGGCGGTAGACGGCTGGCGCTGGACGCCCCCTCCGTCACGCTGCGTATTCGCAGCGCGCCACCTCCCCCGTACGCTTCGCTACGGGGCAGGAGAAAAACAGCTTCACCCTCCTGCCCCGTGAAACGGGGGAGGTGGCGCGGCGCCGATAGGCGACGTGACGGAGGGGGCGTACTGCGTCAGACGCGTTCGGCGAACACCCGCATCGCCTCGGCCAAGTACTCCGTCAGCCCAGGCGACACCGCCTCGTAGCGCTGCGTGAATTCCGGCACGTCCAGGTACATCCGCCCCAGCCCCGCGAACGCCGCCGGCTCGGGCTTGCGGTTCCAGGCCTTGGCGACCCAGTTCCAGTGCCGTTGCATGATCGTCCTCACAACCTCGCTGTCGGCCGGCAAACCCTGGGTCAGCGCCCGCGCCAGGTCATGCTCGATCGCCTTGGCCTCTTCCTGGAACCCCGCGCCATCACGGGGAGTCCAGCCCTTCATGCCGGCCTTGGACTGCGCGATCCGCTCGGGCATGTCGCCGCCATAGGTTTCCACCAGCCACGCCTCGTGGGCGGCCTGCTTTTCCGGGGAGAACCCCAGGAACATCTGCTTGTCATCCATCGTCTCGTCTCCGTTCAAGGTTTCGAGGGTCTGGTCGATCACCCGCACCAACCGGTCATAGCGCTGGGCCTCTGCGGCCAGGCGCGCGCGATGGCCGCGCAGGGCGGCCGCCGCGTCGAAGCCGGGATCGTCCAGCGCGGCCTGGATGTCGCGCAGGGGCGTCTCCAGTTCGCGGTAGAACAGGATCTGCTGCAGGCGCAGCAGGTCGTCCCGGCTGTAATAGCGATAGCCGTTGCTTCCCACGGAACTGGGACGCAGCAGGCCCAGGGCGTCGTAGTGGTGCAGGGCCCGCACCGAAACGCCCGAAAGCTTCGCCATCTGCTTAACCGTGTAGGCGCTCAAATCGTCTTTCCTCTCGATGGAGATCATCACTGAGGTCTGACGCGGCGTGAGGGTCAAGCGGGCAGGGTCTGGGCCAGTTCGAAGATGTTGTTCCAAGGGTCGGCGAAGAAGGCGATGCGCACGTCCCGGCCATGGGCGTCGAACGGTTCGCCGACGATGCGAACCCCGCGACGCTTCAGCTCGGCCACGGACGCGTCGACGTCCTCGACGCTCAGGCACAGGTGATGCCAGCCGGCCGGGGCGAGGCTGTCGTAGAGGCCTTCGAACGACGGCCGGGGCGTTGCGCCGGGACCGGCCATCAGCTCGACGCGGAAGCCGTCGTCGGCTGCCGCGGCCAGGAAGCCGAACGTCATGCCCCCACTTTCCCAGCGCTGCGCCAGCCGGAAATCCAGCACGCGGGCGTACCAGTCCACCGCCGCATCGAAGTCGCTGACGCGCAGGCCGGCGTGGTCCCAGCGCCAGGACGAGAACGGACCAGGCGCGTCGGCGGCGGGAGAGGACATGGCGAAGCTCCTTGCGAGGCGGCAGGGTCTCCGATCGGCGTCGGCCATGCACGGGCGGGATCGGCGACGCTCGCCTGGCGGCCTGTCGGCCATCGAACCGCATCGTCGCCCCGACGTTCTAACCCCGGACATCCTCGCAGGAGCCCATCATGCAAGTCCAACGCGGTCGGCTGATCGACCACATCCACCTGCGCGCCCGTGACCTGGAGACCACCAAGCGGTTCTACCGCGCGGTGCTGGAGGCGGTCGGCGTGCCGTTCAACGAGGACGAGCGCCATCTCGACGCCGACGAGCTGTGGATCGACGCCGGCGAGCCGGGCAGCCACGTCCACCTGGCGTTCCAGGCCGAGGACCAGCAGACGGTGAAGCGCTTCTACGAGGCGGGTCTGGCGGCCGGCGGCAAGGACAATGGCGGGCCGGGCGAGCGGCCCTACCATCCCGGCTATTACGCGGCGTTCCTGTGGGATCCGGACGGCAATAATATCGAGGCGGTGTTCCACGGTCCGGCCGAACGTTCGGCGAAGAGCGTGGTGATCACGGCGACGGCGCCGGGTTAGGCCGCGTCGCGGGCCTGGCCGATCGGCGCGCCTTCGGCCTGCAGCACAGGCGTATCGAGGAAATCGGTGATCGCCGGGCCGTGCACGCGGGCGACGCCGCCTGCGCGGCAGGCTTCCAGTTCGTTGGCGGTGCGGACGCCCGCCACGCACTGGGCTACGCCCTTGCCGCGATAGGCGGTTTGGCGCTCGACGAACTTCAGAATCGCCTTCAGCCGTTCATGCTCGCTGTCGTCGGCCAGGCTCAGCGTGACGCTGTCGATCAGCTCGGGCGGCAGGTTGTGCACCGGGAAGGTCGGATCGACCACATTGAGGTCGAGGAAGGCGAAGCCGCTCTTCAGGAAGGCCCGCATCTGCTGCACCAGGCCCAGCGAGGCCTCGCGCGGCGTGCCGTGGACGCTGGCCCCCAGGCGCTGCTGCATGTCGAGCGGATAGCGCGACAGGCGGCGCTTGTAGGCTTCCTGCGAGGACGGTGTGGTCAGGTTCCAGAACCCGAACGGCAGGTAGAAATCGCCGAACGGCGAGGCCTTGAACACCGCCTGAGCGTCGTTGAGGCAGGCCAGGTCGCGTGTCAGCAAGGCCGAGTCCTGCTCGGGCGGCGCGCGGTTGAGATCGGCGCGCAGGCCGATGACCGAGCCCACGAAGGCGTTGGCGTGCAGATCATAAAGACCCCACCAGCCGGTCTCGGACGGCGGCGGCGGCTCCTTAGGCTTCGCGACAGGGGCCGGAGCCGGAGCGGCGGGCTTCGCGACCTGGACCGGCGCGACAGGCTCGGCGACAGCGGCGGTCGCCGCAGCGGCGGCCTCGGCCTTGGCGGCGGCGGCTTCCTCGCGGGTGCTGGGCACGGCGCGGATGGCGTCGGCGGTGATCACCTGGACGCGGCCGGCAGCGCCGCCATAGCCATCGCCCGCGACGAGGCCGGCCAGTTCGGCCTGGGTCAGGCTGGCGAATTTCAGGACCGAGGTCTCGTCGCCCTCGAAGGTCATCAGGCAGACCTGGCCCACGGCGCGGCCGGGGAAGAGCTGGCCCTCCAGCTCGGCGGCCAGGGCCTGCATCTCGACCGCATCCAGCTGGGCCACGCGGTTGTCAGCCAGCACGAAGGCGAGCGGCGCGACCGCCCCGAAGCGGCGCGGCGCCGTCCAGCGGGCCTTCAGATAGATGTCGGCCGCCTCCTGCGCCCTGGCGGCAGGAAAAGCGTCGTCACCGATGAGCAGCCGAAGGCAGGCGATCGCAGTCATGGACCGCGACGGTAAGGTCGAATGCTCGACAATTCGTTACACGTATTGGTGGAACGTCGTTATCCTTACCGCCTCGGTCGCGACATTTGCGCGCACGTCAGGTCTAGACGAAGCTTTCCATCAGACGGAAGTCCAGCCGTTGCTTGACCCCCGGCCAGTCGGCGTCGGTGATCGAGAACACGGCCGTGTCGCGCACGTGGCCGGTCCAGGTGATCTTGTGATTGCGCAGCACGCCGTCCTTGTCGGCGCCCAGCTTCTCGACCGCCGCCTGGCTGCGGGAGTTGCGCACGTCGACCATGAACTCCACGCGGATCGCGCCGGCGCTCTCGAAGGCGTGGGCCAGCAACAGGCGCTTGCTCTCGGGATTGATCGGGCCCGAGCGCGCCTCGGGGTGCAGGAAGGTCGAGCCGACCTCCAGGCCTTTGTGCAGGCGACGGATGTTCAGATAGCTGGAGGTGCCCACCACCTTGCCGTCCGACAGCCGGCGGATGGCGAAGCCGATGCGCTCGCCGCGCTGGGTCTCACCCTGCAGCGCGCCCCACCAGTCCTCGAAGCCCTCGCCGCAGCCGTTAGTCGACATGATCTCCCAGCTCTCGGGATCGCAGTCGATCGCGCCGCGCAGTTCGTCGCGCAGGGTCGGGGTGATCGGTTCCAGCCGGACGTAGCGGCCTTCGAGGGGGAGAATCTGGATGTCCATGCGGCTGAGTTTGCCGCGAGGCGATAACCGCCCGCAAGCCCGCTTGCCGTTTGCGTCAGCCCGGTGTTACAACCACTTCAAACAAGCGTTTGAAGAACAGGGATTGGGAAGCGCCATGGATTTCGACATCTCCCCCAAGCAGCGTCAATTCCTCGATCGCGTCACCGCGTTCATGGACGAGCACATCGTGCCGGCCATCCCGCGCTATGAGGCCGAGATGAACGTCATCGGCCAGGAGCGCTGGAAGGTGGTTCAGGTCGTCGAGGAGCTGAAGGCCAAGGCCAAGGCCGCCGGCCTGTGGAACTTCTTCATGCCGCCGCACAGCGGCCAGACCCATGTCGACGACACCTTCCAGTTCGAAGGCGTGCAGCTGACCAACCTCGAATACAGCCTGATCGCCGAACAGCTGGGCAAGGTCGGCTTCGCGTCCGAGGTCTTCAACTGCTCGGCGCCCGACACCGGCAACATGGAAGTGCTGATGCGCTACGGCACGCTGGAACAGAAGGAGCGCTGGCTGCGCCCCCTGATGAACGGCGAGATCCGCAGCGCCTTCCTGATGACCGAGCCGGACGTGGCCTCATCCGACGCCACCAACATCGAGACCCGCATCGAGCGCGACGGCGACCACTACGTGATCAACGGCCGCAAGTGGTGGTCCTCCGGCGTGGGCGATCCGCGCTGCAAGGTCGCTATCGTGATGGGCAAGACCGATCCCGACAACGCCAGCCGCCACCAGCAACAGAGCCAGGTCCTGGTGCCGCTCGACGCGCCGGGCATCGAGATCGTCCGCATGCTGCCGGTGTTCGGCTATGACGACGCCCCGCACGGCCACGCCGAAGTGATCCTGAAGAACGTCCGGGTGCCGATCGAGAACGCCCTGCTGCTGGGGGAGGGCCGCGGCTTCGAGATCGCCCAGGGCCGCCTCGGCCCCGGCCGCATCCACCACTGCATGCGCACCATCGGCACGGCGGAGGTCGCGCTGGAAAAGATGGTCAAGCGCCTGATGAGCCGCAAAGCCTTCGGCAAGTACATCTCCGACCACTCGGTGTGGGAAGAACGCGTCGCCGACGCCCGCATCGACATCGAGATGTGCCGCCTGCTCTGCCTGAAGGCCGCCGACATGATGGACAAGGCCGGCAACAAGTCGGCCCGCCTGGAGATCGCCATGATCAAGGTCGCGGCCCCGCGCCTGGCCCTGAAGATCATCGACGACGCCATACAGGCCCACGGCGGCGGCGGCGTGACCACCGACTTCGGCCTGGCCAAGGCCTATGCCGGCATCCGCACCCTGCGCCTGGCCGACGGCCCGGACGAGGTGCACCAGCGCACGATCGCGCGGATGGAGTACGGCAAGTACGGGGACCTGGCCTACAAGCAGAAGGCCGAACGCGAGGCGGCTCTGCAGGTGGCGGGGATTCGGTAGGCGGCTGACACTGGCCCCCTCCGGATGCTGCGCATCCTCCTCCCCCATAGGGGGAAGATGAGCAGCGCCGACCCTTATCTTCCCCCTATTGGGGAGGAGCGCCGCCGGCGCGGAGGGGGCAAGTCTAAGCGTCACGCAAGAAGCGGAAAGACGCGCCGCGATCATCGGGTGATGATCGTTGAATGACTCGGCCGCAAACCCTTCGCCTGGACCGCCTCCCCTCGCCCATCGGCGAGATCCTGCTGGTCACCGACGAGGCCGGGGCGGTGCGGGCGCTGGATTTCCATGACTACGTCCCGCGCATGACGCGGCTGCTGCGGCTGCACTACGGCGACCAGCCGCTCGCGGACGGGGCTGCGCCGGCCGCGATCCGCCAGGCGCTGAGCGGCTATTTCGACGGTGGGTTCGAGGCCCTCAACACCATCCCCTGGACCACCGGTGGCACCGCCTTCCAGAACGCCGTCTGGCGCGCGCTGGTCGACATTCCGGCAGGCCAGACCTCGACCTACGCCGCCCTCGCCGCGCGGATCGGCAAGCCCGCCGCGGTGCGCGCGGTCGGCGCGGCCAACGGGGCCAATCCGATCGCGATTCTCGTGCCCTGCCACCGCATGGTCGGCGCTGACGGCTCGCTGACCGGCTATGGCGGCGGGCTGGAGCGCAAGGCCTGGCTGCTGGCCCACGAGGGCGCGCGGAAACGCTAGGCGATCATGCCGCCGCGCACGACCAGCCGGCCGGCGTTGAAGAACGGCAAGCTCAGTGTGATCCCGATCAGCACCTCGAAGGCGATATTGCCGAGGTTGAACTTGCCGCCGGCCCGGTCGAGCATCAGCGACACGCCCCGACCGAACGCCGCGCCGAACCAGGCCAGGGCCAGAACGAAGGCCATGGTCGCGCCGACGGCGGGCTGGTAGCCCAGATACATCGCCGCCCCGGCGTGGGAGAGCACCAGCAGGCCGCCGAAGGCCCGGCCTTCCGACAGCAGCGGGGTCGGCGCCGCCTCGCCCTCGGCCAGGCCGGCCAGGCCCAGCACCTGGGCCGGCCGCGCCAGGGCGATCCCGCCCAGCGCGCCGCCGATCACGCAGGCGATGACGGCCAGCAGCAGGGACAGGGCGTAACTCGACATGCGCGGCGCGCTCCTTGAGACCGATCAGGCGGGCGCGTGACAGACGGCTTCGACGTTGAAGCCGTCCGGGTCCAGCACGAACGCGCCATAATAGTGTTCATGGTAATGTGGGCGAAGTCCGGGCGGACCGTTATCGCGTCCGCCGGCCGCGATGGCGGCGGCATAGAAGGCGTCCACCAGATCGCGGGTCCTGGCGTGAAAGCATACGTGCAGGCGGCCCGAGGTGTCGCCGCCGCCCGAGATCCAGAATTGCGGACGCTCGACGCCGTAGCCGGTCACGTCGACGCCGTTCGAATGCTCCAGAGGCACGGTGTAGAGGCGCTTGATCCCTAGCGGCGCGAAGGCCGCGTCGTAGAACGCCGTGGATCGCGCGAAATCCGTCACGCCGAACCCAAGGTGATCGAACATTTCCGGCCTCCCCCTTAACCGCGATCGCAAAAAGTTCGCGGGTCTCCTGCTTGACTCCCAAGGGGGTCGGACCTAACTCAAGCCCCGCGTTGGCACTCAAGGGGATGGACTGCTAACAGCAGCGTTTCCCCGCCGACGAACCCTTTATCGAAAACCGTCCCGACGGAGAACAACAATGAAATTTCGTCCCCTGGGCGACCGCGTCCTCGTGAAGCGCGTCGAAGAAGAAACCAAGACCAAGGGCGGGATCATCATCCCCGACACCGCCAAGGAAAAGCCGCAGGAAGGCGAAGTCGTCGCCGTCGGTCCCGGCGCGCGTAACGACAAGGGCGACGTCGTCGCTCTCGACGTCAAGGCTGGTGACCGCATCCTGTTCGGCAAGTGGTCGGGCACCGAAGTGAAGGTCGACGGTCAAGACCTGCTGATCATGAAGGAAAGCGACGTTCTGGGCGTGGTCGAGGCCTAAGCCCTCCTCCGTCCGAACTGCTTTCAACTCCAGTTTCTCTTTAAGAAGGGCTCATACACATGGCCGCTAAAGACGTTTATTTCTCTTCGGACGCGCGCGACAAGATGCTGCGCGGCGTCAACATCCTCGCCAACGCGGTGAAGGTGACCCTGGGCCCCAAGGGCCGCAACGTCGTGATCGAAAAGTCCTTCGGCGCCCCGCGCTCGACCAAGGACGGCGTCTCGGTCGCCAAGGAAATCGAACTGGCTGACAAGTTCGAGAACCTCGGCGCGCAGATGATCCGCGAAGTCGCCAGCAAGACCAACGACAAGGCCGGCGACGGCACCACCACCGCCACCGTCCTGGCCCAAGCCATCGTGCAGGAAGGCCTCAAGTCGGTCGCCGCCGGCATGAACCCGATGGACCTGAAGCGCGGCATCGACAAGGCCGTCGGCATCGTCGTTTCCGAGATCAAGGCGTCGTCGAAGAAGGTCACCACCAACACCGAAATCGCTCAGGTCGGCACCATCTCTGCCAACGGCGACAAGGAAGTTGGCGACATGATCGCCAAGGCCATGGACAAGGTCGGCAACGAAGGCGTCATCACGGTCGAAGAAGCCAAGACCGCCGAGACTGAACTCGACGTCGTCGAAGGCATGCAGTTCGACCGCGGCTACCTGTCGCCGTACTTCATCACCAACGCCGACAAGATGGAAGTTCAGCTCGAAGAGCCGCTCATCCTGCTGTTCGAAAAGAAGCTGTCGTCCCTGCAGCCGCTGCTGCCGGTGCTGGAAGCCGTCGTTCAGTCGGGCCGTCCGCTGGTGATCATCGCCGAGGACGTCGAAGGCGAAGCCCTGGCGACCCTGGTCGTCAACAAGCTGCGTGGCGGTCTCCGCGTCGCCGCCGTCAAGGCTCCGGGCTTCGGCGATCGCCGCAAGGCCATGCTGGAAGACATCGCCATCCTGACCGGCGCGCAAGTCGTGTCGGAAGACCTTGGCATCAAGCTCGAGAACGTGTCGCTCGACATGCTCGGCAAGGCCAAGAAGGTCTCGATCACCAAGGACGACACCACCATCGTCGACGGTATCGGCGAGAAGGACGCGATCGAGGCCCGTATCGCCCAGATCAAGCGCCAGATCGAAGACACCACGTCGGACTACGACAAGGAAAAGCTGCAAGAACGTCTGGCCAAGCTGGCCGGCGGCGTTGCCGTGATCCGCGTCGGCGGCTCGACCGAAGTCGAAGTGAAGGAAAAGAAGGACCGCGTCGACGACGCCCTCAACGCGACCCGCGCGGCCGCCGATGAAGGCATCGTCCCGGGCGGCGGCACCGCGCTGCTGAAGGCTTCGAAGGCTCTGGACGGCCTGACCGGCGACAACGCCGACCAGACCGCCGGCATCGCCATCGTCCGCCGCGCCCTGCAGGCCCCGATCCGTCAGATCGCCGAAAACGCCGGCGTCGAAGGCTCGATCGTGGTCGGCAAGGTCCTGGAAAGCACCAGCGCCTCGTTCGGCTTCAACGCCCAGACCGAGCAATATGTCGACCTGATCGCCGATGGCGTCATCGACCCGGCCAAGGTCGTCCGCACCGCTCTGCAAGACGCCGCTTCGGTGGCTGGCCTGCTGATCACCACGGAAGCCGCGATCGTCGAAGCCCCCAAGAAGGGTGGCGGCGCCGGTGGCCCTCCGGGCGGCGGCATGGGCGGCATGGGTGATATGGACTTCTAGTCCAGACACTCAGCCAACTGCTGAAAAGACGAAGGGCGGTGCCGAAAGGCTCCGCCCTTTTTCTTTTGGCCGTCAAAAAATTACGACACTGACGCGAGTGTCAAAATATTTAATCCTCCGGACGCATCCAAAACGGCTATATTTTCGTTTCTTTGTCACAAAGTGCAAAAAGGCACTGACGGGAGACGGAAATGCCCACGCGCCGCGTCCATCACATCAGCCATCAACGCCTGCCCCGCGTCGGTCTGGTCGTGTTCGCCGTGAGTCTGTGGCTGGTTCTGGGCCTGCTGAGCCAGGCCGCGTTCCAGCTGATCGGCTGATCCAGAAGTTCAACGCGCCTTGGCTGACAGGGCACGTCCGCGCGTCCGGCTTTTCGCGAGAGGACCCGTTCGCGCCCGCTGCCATGTCGGCTCAAAACGGCTTGTCCCGTCAAGCATCCAACTCGCTCGATCGGCGTTAACCCTTCCAGCAAGGCTTGCAGGAGGGTGGCATGGCGTTCGTGCGTTTGACATCGACCTATCGTCGTCGCCGGATTTCGCGGACGAAGATGGTGGTGCTGGGCGTCTCGGCCTGGCTGGCCCTGGGCCTGATCAGCCAGGCCGCGTTCAACCTGATCGGCTGAGTCCTTTGCGCCCAGCCGCGGGGACGGCTACACCCCAGGCATGTTCCGCCAGCGCCCCGACACCGACCTGATCGTTCAAGGCTGGGTGGTCGGCGTGATGGTCGAGGTCTCGGGCGAACCCGGGCCCGTCCGGCACTATTTCGGCGTCGGCAAGGCCGATCGCGCCCAGGCCGAATGGGCCGCCGTCGACCTGGCCCTGAACGCCGGCGCGGTGGCCTCGAGCCCCTTTCGCGGCGTCGAGCCGGTCGAGGCCATCCGCGAGATTGTCGCCTATCGCATGCGCGAACTGGGCCTGAAGCCCGGCGAGATCCGCGCTCTGGGCGACAAGTTCCCGCGCCGCTGGCTGCCTGTTTGACGCCACGATCGGGGCCTCGATCGTAGCCGGGCTGAAACCTGGCCGACACATGGCCGGAACCATGGTCCGGCATCTGGTGCGGCGTTCCGTCACTTCAGAGCCCGCATGTCCGATCCCAATCGCCGCCGTCTCCTGTCCCTCGCCGGGCTCGCCCCGATCGCCGTGGCCGGCCTCGCCACCGCGCCGCGCGCCGCCCAGGCGGGCGAGCGCCTGACCCTGACGCCGCAGGTCACCCAGGGGCCCTACTGGTTCGATCCCAAGCTGTTCCGGTCCGACATCACCGAGGGCAAGACCGGCGTGCCCGCTCGCGTGGCCCTGACCGTGCTGGGTCCCGACGGCGCGCCGCTGAAGGGCGCGCGGGTCGACATCTGGCACTGCGACGCCGGCGGGGTCTATTCCGGCTATGAAGGCCAGGGCGACGACCACAGGACCGCCACCAAGGGCCAGACCTATCTGCGCGGCGCCCAACTGACCGACGCGTCCGGCGTGGCGGCGTTCAAGACCATCTGGCCCGGCTGGTACGAGGGCCGCACCCCGCACATCCACGTCAAGGTGTTCCTGGACGCCAGAACGGCCCTGACCTGCCAGATCTTCGTGCCCGACGCGCTGAGCGAATACCTGTTCGAGAACATCCCGGCCTACAAGCGCCCGCGCAAGCGCGACACGCTCAACAGCAATGACGGCATCGCCCAACAGGGCGGCCAGGCGATGGTGGCCAGCATCAAGGAAACCCCGACCGGCTATGACGTCGCCCTGACCGTGGCGGTCGATCCCGCCGCCGACTGGAAGGACGAGGGCTTCGGCCCGGGCGGTCCCGGCGGGCCGCCTCCGGGTGGCATGGGCCCGCCTCCGGGCGATCGCAATGGCCGCCCGCCCGGTCCGCCTCCCGGCGGCTTCCCGCCCGGCGGCCCCGGCGGGCCTCCGCCAGAAGGCATGGGTGGCCCGCGTCGCGAGGCGCTCACGGGCGAGGCGCGACTGAAGGCCATGGTGCCCGGGATCTAAGAAAGGCTGTCATCCCGGGCGAAGCGCAGCGCAGACCCGGGATGACAACGTGTTTTGGGGATTGGCGCGCGTCGCCGTTTCCACCATTCTTCCTCCAAACGCGCGTTTGAACGCATGGGGAGAAGACGATGGTGAAGATTCTGGCCGCACTGGGCCTGACGGCGGGCCTCGCGCTGATGACACCCGCCTTCGCCCAGGCCCCCGCCCCCAACGACTACGCCAAGACCGAGAACTGGCTGTGCCTGCCCGGCCGCGCCGACGCCTGCGCGGTCGACCAGACCGCAACCATCGTCGCCGCCGACGGCAAGACCACGGTCGAAGCCTTCAAGCCCGCCGCCAATCCGCCGATCGACTGCTTCTACGTCTATCCGACGGTCTCGACCGATCCGGGCGACTACAGCGACATGAGCATCGACCAGGCCGAGCGCTCGGTGGTCGAGCAGCAGCTGGCCCGTTTCGCCGGCCAGTGCCGCCTGTTCGCGCCGATGTATCGGCAAGTGACCCTGGCGGGTCCGCGCAAGGCGATGATGGGTCAGCCGGTCGTCGACGGATCCCTGGGCCAGGGCGACGTGCGCGACGCCTGGAACTACTACCTGACCCATCAGAACAAGGGCCGGGGCGTGGTCCTGATCGGCCACAGCCAGGGCTCGCGGGTGCTGCTGCAGCTGATCAAGGACGAGGTCGACGGCAAGCCGGTCCAGAAGCAGGTGATCTCGGCCCTGATCCTGGGCATGAACACCCCCGTCGACGCCCAGGGCCGCTATGGGACGCTGCCGCTGTGCACGAGCGCCGACCAGATCGGTTGCGTGGTGACCTATGTGTCGTTCCGCGCCTCCAGCCCGCCGCCGGCCAACAGCCGGTTCGGCAAGACTGATCCGGCGGGCCTGCGCGCCGGCTGCGTGAACCCGGCCGCGCTGCTCACCGGCAAGGCCTCGACCGAGAGCGCGGCGCTGCATTCCTATTTTGGACAGAAGCCGATGGGTTCATCGGGCAAGCCGCCGCTGCCGTGGAGCAAGGACCAGGCCGTGACCACGCCGTTCGTCTCGACGCCGGGCCTTGTGTCGGCCCGCTGCGTCAGCGAAGGCGACTTCACCTATCTGTCGGTGAGCGTGAACGCCGACCCCGCCGACCCGCGCACCGACGACATGGGCGGCGACATCATGATCGGCCCCATGACCCTGAAGGACTGGGGTCTGCACCTGATCGACGTCAATCTGGAGATGGGGGATCTGACGGCCTTGGTGGCCCGGCAGTCCAAGGCCTATCTGGCCCAGTGATCCTCCTCCCCTGCGAAACGGAGGAGGTGGCGCGCCGCGAATAGGCGGCGTGACGGAGGGGGCGTCGTGCGGTGGCCGCGCCCCCTCCACCGCTTCGCGGTCCTCCTCCCCCGTTTCACGGGGGAGGAGAAGATATTCGATCTATTTCGCGACGGTCTTGAACACTGTCGCGCCCAGAACCAGCATCAGAACGACGCCGATCAGGAAGACGACGAACAAGATCTTGGCGACGCCCGCGGCCGCGCCGGCGACGCCGGTGAAGCCCAGGGCCCCGGCGATCAGGGCGACGACGGCGAGAATGATGGCCCACTTCAGCATGGCGCTATTCCTTGTCTGTGAAGCCAGCAGCGCTTCTGACATTTCAACCCTCCAGAACGCGCGGCGTTCCTTGTCTTCGCCGTCTTCCGCCGGTAACCCGTAGGCATGGCCTCCAAGCCCGAAAGCCCGACCGAACCCTTCAAGCGCGCGCTGGCGCACGCCGCGCGCTCACTCGCCGAGACCCCGGACCTCGAGGTCGTGTTCTCGGGCGACGGTCCCATGCTGCTGGGCAAGCGGGCGGTGCTGCCGCACCCGCCGCGCGACCTCAACAGCAAGGAGGCCGCGCGCATCCGAGGCCTGGCCGACCAGATGGCCCTGCGCCTGGCTCACCACGACAGCGTGGCCCACGCCCGCGCCCGTCCGTCCTCGCCGGACGGCCAGGCCGCGTTCGAGTCGATCGAGCAGGCGCGGCTGGAAGCCATCGGCGCCAACGCCCTGGGCGGGGTGCGCGGCAACCTGACCGCCGCCCTGGAGGCGCGCCTGGAAAAGCAAGGCCTGACCCGCGCCGTCGCCACCGACATGCAGTCGGCTCCGATGGCCGAGATCCTGGGACTGATGGTGCGCGAGCGCCTGACCGGCGACGCGCCGCCCGACGGCGCCAAGGCCCTGGTCGATATCCTGCGCGCCGACATCGAGATGAAGGCCGGCAAGGACCTGGACCGTCTGGCCGCCGCCATCGACGACCAGGCCGCCTTCGCCCGGGTGACCCGCGAGATCCTGCGGGATCTCGACCTCGGCGAGGAGATGTCCGAGGCCACCGAAAGCTCCGACGAGGACGACGGCGAGCAGGACCAGCAGAACGAGAACTCGGACGAGGACGACGGCGAAGGCGAGGGCGAACAGCCCGAGGGCTCCTCGCCGCAGGAGACCGAATCCTCCGACCGCGAGACCGAGGCGGGCGACGAGGAGACGGTGCAGTCCGACCAGGAAGGCGAGGCCGAGGAAAGCGACGAGACCCCGGAAATGGGCGACGGCGCCAAGCCGGCCCGTCCCGACACGAGTCCCGCCCAGCCCGGCGAGCCGGCCTACAAGATCTTCACCAGCGCCCATGACGAGGTGGTGCCGGCCGATGACCTCTGCGACGCCGAGGAGCTGACCCGGCTGCGGGCCTATCTCGACCAGCAGCTGTCCGCGCTTTCCAGCGTCGTCTCTCGCCTGGCCAACAAGCTGCAGCGCCGCCTGCTGGCCCAGCAGAACCGCGCCTGGACCTTCGACCTCGAGGAAGGGATGCTGGACGTCGCCCGCCTGACCCGGGTGATCATCGATCCCACCGCGCCGCTGTCGTTCAAGCAGGAAGAGGACCAGGAGTTCCGCGACACCGTCGTCACGCTGCTGATCGACAATTCCGGCTCGATGCGAGGCCGGCCGATCATGGTGGCCGCCGTCTGCGCCGACATCCTAGCCCGCACCCTGGAACGCTGCGGCGTCAAGACCGAGGTGCTGGGCTTCACCACCCGCGCCTGGAAGGGCGGCACGTCGCGCGACGAGTGGGTCAAGTCGGGCAAGCCGCCGGCTCCGGGCCGCCTGAACGACCTGCGCCACATCATCTACAAGGCCGCCGATTCCCCGTGGCGCCGGGCCCGCAAGAACCTGGGCCTGATGATGCGCGAAGGCCTCTTGAAGGAAAACATCGACGGCGAGGCCCTGATGTGGGCCCACCAGCGCCTGATCGGCCGGCCCGAAGCTCGCCGCATTCTGATGGTGATCTCCGACGGCGCGCCGGTGGACGACAGCACCCTGAGCGTCAATTCGGGTCACTATCTGGAGCGCCATTTGCGCCAGGTCATCGCCGAGATCGAGGGCAATAGCCCCGTTGAGCTGATCGCCATCGGCATCGGCCACGACGTCACGCGCTACTACCGCCGCGCCGTCACCATCGTCGACGTCGAGCAGTTGGGCGGCGTGCTGGTCGAGCAGCTGGCCTCGCTGTTCGACGAGGAACCCCGGGCGGTGAAGAAGGCGCGCGGCCTGCTGGCCCCGCTGCCGACCGTGCAACCCCAGGCCCCGAAGGCCGCCAGCAAGGTCCCCGCGTGAGCACTCTGAGGCTGGGTCTGGTCCTGGCCCTGGCCGCCGGCATGCTGGGCCACTGCGGCCGCAAGCCCGCGCCGCCGCCCCTGCCGATCGTTCCGGTCAAGGCCGGTCCCGAGATCGCCCTGCAGACCGCGCCCGTGCCTCTGGACACCTCCAACCCGGCCAAGACCACGCTGGACGGCGGCTTCACCTATGCCGGCGGCCTGGTCATCACCAGCAACGAGACCAGCCGCCTGCATGGCCTGTCGGACCTGGCCATCGCGCCAGACGGCTCGCTGGCGGCGATCACCGACGACGGCGACTTCTTCCAGGCTCATCTGCAGCTCGACGACACGGGACGTCTGGTCGGTCTAACCGGCGGCAAGCTGGAGCCCCTGCGCGGCCTCGACGGCCAGCCCCTGCAGAGCAAGGAGCAGTCGGACGCCGAGGGCCTGGCCATGCTCCCCAACGGCGACCGCCTGGTCAGCTTCGAGCGCAATCACCGCGTCTGGCTCTATCCGTCGACTGGCCCCGGAACCTGGGGAACGCCGCGCGCCGTGGCCAAGCCCTCGACCGTCTTCCCCGACAACGAGGGCATGGAGGCCATTGCCGCCTATCCGGTCGCCGGTCCCGATGCCTATCTGGTGGGCGGCGAGGAGGGCGAGGTGTGGCTGTGCCGCCTGTCGGCCGCCTGCCAGTCGATCGCGCCGCAGCAGGGACCGGACTTCACCTGGGGCCTGACGGCCATGGCGGCGTTCAACGGCAAGGCCGTGGCCACCCTGCATCGCGGCTACGACCCGATCCGCGGCTGGCGCGCCATCCTGCGCTTCGTGGCCGACCCGACCGCGCCGGCCAACCGCCAGATCCAGACCGCCAGCCTGCATCTCGAAGGCTCGACCACGCGCGAC
Source organism: Caulobacter sp. GW821-FHT10F06 (assembly GCF_058809215.1). Taxonomy (NCBI): domain Bacteria; kingdom Pseudomonadati; phylum Pseudomonadota; class Alphaproteobacteria; order Caulobacterales; family Caulobacteraceae; genus Caulobacter; species Caulobacter sp. GW821-FHT10F06. Next base: position 352,102 of record NZ_JBXASK010000004.1, read on the forward strand.
AATTTCGAGGGCCTGGCGCTGAGCAGCGCGCCGTCGGGCGCGACGCGCATCTACCTGCTGTCGGACGACATGGCGATCGGCAACCAGCGCACCCTGCTGCTGGCCTTCGACTGGGTCCCACCGCCCCCGCCGCCGCCCGCTCCGCCGATCCGGAAGCCCGTGCGCCGGCGCTAGGCGACTCGAGGCTGGCCTTGTCAGGCTCGGCCTGATCGTCAGCTTCTAGGGACGGCCATCGCCGATCCCTTGCCCTACAAGGGTTTGCCGCTCCCGACAAAGGTACCGGTAACATTTTTCTGCTGCGGCGCAATATCGCACTTGCAATGACACCGGTGTCACGACATAGTGCAGACGACGGTTGACGAGGCGAGATCCAAGCGCCGTCAGAGGAACGCGTCGGGAGGAGGTTGACCCCAACCCCCTTTCCGGGACTACGAAAATGATCCGTCTTATCGCTCTGGCCATCACCGCTCTCATGGCCGTTTCCGCTACCGCCGCCAGCGCCACCGAACTGACCGTTCGCGTCGCCGGCAAGTCGGTCCCCCAGATCCACGCCGACCTCGTCGACGCCGCCAAGACGGTGTGCCGCGAGGATGTTCCCAATGCGGACCTGATGCCCTACTGCGTCCGCGAAGTGACCCAGGCCGCCATCTACAAGGTCGGCAGCCGCGAGCTGATCGCCTATGACAAAGCCAACGCGCGCCAGACCTACCTGCTGAAGATCAGCCGCTAAATCCAGCGTTCCCAGTTGCGTACGACCACCCGCGAGGCGCCCTGCCTCGCGGGTGGTTTCGTTTTGGGGCGCCTGTCAAAAAAATCAGTGTGCATCGCAACATAATCATTGATCAGTCAAAAAGGCCGCGCTAAGGATTCTCCTCGACGGCCAAACAGGCGAGACCGGGACGGACCGTCAGAGGAACGCGTCGGGAGGAGGTTGAACCCAACCCCCTTTCGTGGACTACGAACATGATCCGCACCATCGCTCTGGCCGTTTCGGCCCTGGCCGTCACCGTCGCCGCCCCCGTTTCCGCCGCCGAACTGCGTGTCAAGGTCGCCGGCAAGTCCAGCGAACAAGTCCGCGCCGACATCGTCAAAGCCGCCAGCAGCGTCTGCTGGGCCGACGTCCGTGGCGAAGCCATGGCCGGCTACCTGTATCCGGCTTGCGTCCGCGCTTCGGTCAACGACGCCCTGGCCAAGATCAGCAACCCGTCGCTGACCGCCGCCAACGGCTCGACCGTCTCGGCCCGCTAAGCCGACCGCGTCTTTCAGTAAGCGTACCAGTAAGCGTATCCAAACCCGGCGCGGCTCAGTCGCGCCGGGTTTTGCTTGTCCGGACCCCGGCCTCGCTCGAGGCTGACACGATAAATATACCCGGATAATATTGACTCTTATTTCGCCCGGGTAAATATGGCGCTCCCTTAGGAGCCAAGCCATGACCCTGCCCGACGAAAAGCGCCCCGCGACCAAGCGCGGCCTCCTCGCCGTCTTCGGAACCTCGACCCTGGACGCCATATCGCCGGTGAGCGGCGGCCTGTCGGGCGCCCGTGTCCATCGCATCGAGGTCGGCGGCGGCGTCTATCTGCTGCGCCTGGACGGCCCGAGCGACGGTCTGCGCGATCCCGTTCGCAGCCACGCCTGCATGCGGATCGCCGCCCAGGCCGGCGTCGCGCCCCGCGTGCTGCACGCCGACGACGAGGCCGGGGTGGTCATTACCGACTTCGTCGCCGCCCGGCCGCCGTCCGGATCGCGCGCCGAGCTGATCGCCCAGCTGGGCCGGATGGTCCGGGCCCTGCACGACACGCCCGCCTTCCCGCCCCTGGTCGACTATCTGGACGGCCTGGAGCGGTTGACGGACCAGGCCGTGACCTCCGGCCTGCCCTCGCCCAGGACCATCGCCCAGGCCCGCGCCGTGCAGGCGGCGCTGTCGGCCGCCTACAGGCCGCTGACGCCGGACCTGGTGTCCAGCCACAACGACCTCAATCCAGGCAATATCGTCCATGACGGCGAGAGGCCGTGGCTGGTCGACTGGGACGCGGCCTTCCTGGCCGACCGCTATGTCGACCTGGCCGCCCTGGCCAATGTCTATGGCCGCGAGCCGGCCGATGAGGCGGCGCTGCTGGCGGCCTATTTCTCGGTCCCAGCGCGCGAGGATCAGCAAGCGCGGCTCTATCTGGCCCGCCAGATCAGCCACCTCTTCCACGCCATGGCGTTCCTGAACCTCTGCGCCGCCGAGCGCCCCCACGCCCGGCTGGCCGATCCGCCGGCCGACACGCGCTCGCTGGCCCAACTCCACGCCGCCCTGGGCTTGGGCGAGCCCGTGCTGAACACCTGGAACGGCCGCGTCGCCTACGGCCTGGCGCACCTGGCCGAAGCCCTCGCCGGCGTCGCCAGTCCCTGCTTCGCCGAGGCCACCCGGCTGGCGCGGTAGCAGCGCAGGACTTCAGACGCAGAAAAGCCCGCGAAGATCGCTCTTCGCGGGCTTTTCGGTATTCGATCGTGATCGACGCTTAGGCGGCGATCGCGGCGGCCTTGGCCTTCGCCTTGACCTGGGCCTTGATCTTCAGGGCGCGCGGCGACAGCTGCTCGTCCTTGGCGCCCAGCAGGAACACGTCCAGGCCGCCCTTGAAGTCCAGGGTGCGCAGGGCGGCGTTGCTGATACGCAGCTTGAAGGTCTGACCCAGCGAGTCCGAGGCCAGCGTGGCCGGCGACAGGGCCGGCAGGAAGCGGCGCTTGGTCTTGATGTTCGAGTGGCTCACATTGTGGCCAACCATCGGACCGATACCGGTGAGTTCGCAGCGGCGCGACATGGGACTACCTTGGCTGGGCGAAACCCGAAGGCTCCGCGGCATGAATTTCGGGGCGCGAAGGGCGAGCCGCCGCGCGAGAGCGGGCGATATAGGCGAAGGGGGCTTGCCGAGTCAAGGCTGGAAGCCCCGCGCCAGGTGACTGGCGCCTCAAGACCGCCTTCAACCGCAGTTCATCTGGCGCTTTATATAGGGATGTCCATGAAGGAACCCACACGCATGCGTCTGATCGCCCTCGCCCTGACCGCCGCCGGCGCCGCCTTGGCCGCCAGCGCGAGCCTCGCCGCCGCCCCGGCCGCGACGACGATTCTCCCCGGCCATTGGGAATACAGCTATCGGATCGGCCCGATCCCGGCCGGCGACGAGTCGCGCTGCCTCAAACAGGCCGACGTCGAGCAGTTCGCCAAGGGCATCTGCACGCGCAAATACACCTGCGACTACGAGACCCGCGTGGTGAAGGACGGCAAGATCAGCCTGAAGGGCACCTGGACCGACAAGAAGGGCCGCGTCGCTCCGGTGACCGCGACGGGCGGCTATACCCCCGAGAGCTTCCGGATGGACATCAAGCTGAAGACCGTCAACGGCCTGCCCCTGGCCGGGGTGATGGACGCCAAGCGGGTCAGCGCCACGTGCCCGGCCGACGCCAAGTGACGCCAAGCTTGGCCGGCCATCGCGGAACCGTTTGTGGTTAATCCGAATTAAGATACAATAGCTTGTAGGGAACAAAGGCCGAATTCGCGAACGTCGCCGATTCGGTCCTGATTCGTTTCGCCCCTGTTCGCGAGTCTCGCGCGCGGCGTTAACGGGGGTGTTCCCGTCTTCTCCATGCATGTGTCATCCCGGCCGAGCGCGAAGCGCGCCGAGCCGGGACCGCCGGAAGCTCCGAGCTTGTTTCGGTCCCGGGTCTGCGCTGCGCTTCGCCCGGGATGACAACCAATCAGCTTTTAAAACCCCCGCGGCGGGGCCACCGAGAATTCCAAGTCGAACAGGGTCGGGACCTCGCTGGTTCGCGCCCGCTCGATCGTCAGCAGCTGGGCCTTGGTGTTGGTCCCGCCCGGAGCCGAGAAGCCGCCCATGCCCCCGGACGCCGCCAGCACCCGATGGCACGGCACCACGATCGGCCAGGGGTTCTCGCCCAGGGCCTTGCCGACGGCCCGCGCGGCGCCGGGATCGCCCAGCGCCCTGGCCACCTCTCCATAGGTCGAGGTCTCGCCCGGACCGATGGCGCGGGCGATGGCGTAGACCCGGCGATTGAAGTCCTGGACCTCGCCCAGATCCAGCGCGATGTCGGTCAGGTCGTCGCGGCCGCCGGCCAGCAGGTCGCGCACCCGCTCGATCAGCCGTTCGATCTCGGGCGTCGGCGGCGCCTCGACGGCGTCGGGAAAGCGCTTGCGCAGCCTGGCCCAGGCGGCGCCGGGTCCGGCCTCGGGCAATTGCATGCCGATCAGGCCGACATCGCCCCAGGCGACGCCGCAACGGCCGATCACGGTGTCGAAGAGTGCGAAAGACCGTCCCTGCATGGCTCATTTATAGCATCGCGGTTGCGGCTTTCGAGCGGCGCCCTACGATTTCCGTTTCTTGCTGTCGGGGATCACCACCATGCGCCACATCGCCATCGCCGCCTTGCTGGCCGCGACCAGTCTCTCCTCGGCGCACGCCGGCGACATCCTGATCTACGGCGGGCCGATCCACACCGGGGTCGACAAGGCCCCGCAGGCGCAGGCCGTGCTGATCCGCGACCAGACCATCCTGTTCGTCGGCGACCTGGCCGGCGCGAAGGCCAAGGCCGCCAAGGACGCCCGTGACATCGACCTGAAGGGCGCGACCGCCTTCCCGGGCTTCGTCGACGCCCACGCGCACCTGACCGGCATCGGCCTGCGCGAGCTGACCCTGAATCTGGACAAGACCGCCTCGGTCGCCGAACTGGTCGCCACGGTGAAGGCCTATGCCGCCGCACACCCCGAGGGCGCGATCTATGGCCGGGGCTGGATCGAGACCCACTGGCCCGAGAAGCGCTTTCCCAACAAGGCCGACCTCGACGCCGCCGCGCCGGGCCGGATCATCGTGCTGGGCCGCTCGGACGGCCACGCCTCGGTCGCCTCCAGCGCCGCCCTGGCCAAGGCGGGCGTCACCGCCGCCACACTCGCCCCGACCGGCGGCCAGATCCTGAAAGGCGCCGACGGCCAGCCCGACGGCATGCTGATCGACCATGCCCAGGCCCTGGTGAAGGACGTCATCCCGCCGCCCTCCGACGCCATCAAGCGCCAGGCCCTGGAAAAGGCCGGCCAGCTCTATGCCTCGCGCGGCTGGACGGGCCTGGGAAACATGAGCGTCGACGCAGGCGACCTGAAGCTGCTGACCGCCCTGGCGGCCGAGAAGAAGTTCAGCCTGCGCGTCGACAACTACATGGACCCCAGCGGCGCGGCCGAGGTGCTGGCCAAGGGTCCGTTCGAGGACGCCACCGGCCTGATCCGCACGCGTGGGATCAAGCTCTATATGGACGGAGCCCTGGGCTCGCGTGGTGCGGCGCTGCTGGAGCCCTATAGCGACGCCGAGGGCCTGGGCCTGCAGCTGACCGAGCGCGACAAGGGCCTGGCGCTGATGAAGCAGGCCAAGGCGGTGAAGGCCCAGGTGGCGATGCACGCCATCGGCGATCGCGGCAACCGCATGGTTCTGGACTGGTTCGGGGAGACGCTCGCCGGCGACACCACCGCCCGCTGGCGCATCGAGCACGCCCAGATCGTCTCCGACGCCGACCTGCCGCGCTTCAACAAGCTCGGCGTCATCGCCTCGATGCAGCCCAGCCACGCGATCGGCGACCTCTATTTCGCCCCCGCCCGCCTGGGCCAGGCGCGGCTGCACGAGGGCTATCGCTGGAAGGACATGCTGGACAGCGGCGCGGTCGTCGCGGCGGGTTCCGATGCTCCGGTCGAGGTCGGCGATCCGCGCATCGAGTTCTACGCCGCCGTCTATCGCCACAGCCTGGACGGCTTCGCCAACGCAGACTGGCACCTGGAAGAGGCCGTCAGCCGCCAGCAAGCCCTGAAGATGCTGACCTCGGCTCCGGCCTACGCCGCCTTCGCCGAGACCCGGCGCGGCACGCTGGAGGCCGGCAAGAGGGCCGACGTCACCGTGTTCAGCAAGGACCTGATGACGGTGGCTCCGGCCGAGATCCTGACGGCGCAGACGGTGCTGACGGTGGTGGACGGCGTGGTGGTGTTCGAGCGCCCCTAGCCCGCGCGGCCCTTGCCGCTGAGCTCGGCGCCGGCGTCTTGGTCGAAGCGGCGGTTCCAGCTCGTCGCCGAGGCCGAGATCGCCGTGACGATCAGGAAGGCCAGGCTAAAGTCCGAAAGCTTGGGCGAGGCATGGCCGCCGGCCAGCATGCCGACATGCAGCGCGCCGGCCCCGACGCAGATGCCCATCGACAGCATCAGCTGCTGGAAGGTGGCGTAGAAGCTGGTGGCCGCGCTCATCCGCTCGGGCGGGATTTCGTCGTAGGCGATGGTGTTGTAGGCGGTGAACTGGAACGACATGAAGAAGCCGCTCGTCATCAGGGTCAAGAAGATCAGCGGCGTCGGCCAGCCGGGCCGAAAGAAGCCGCACACCGCATAGCCGGCGCTGGCGGCCAAGCCCGCGACGATCATGCTGGCGCGGAAGCCGAAGCGCTTGAGGATGCGCGGCGCCAGGCCCTTCATGGCCAGCGAGCCGATGGCCCCGGCGATGGTGATCGTGCCGCTGGCGGCGGCGGTCATGCCAAAGCCCAGCTGCAGCATCAGCGGCAGCAGGAACGGCTGGGCGCCCTGGGTGATGCGGGTCAGCGAACCGCCGATCACCGACAGCCGGAACGACGTCACGCGCATCAGCGAGAGATCGAGGATTGGCGCCTCGCGCCGGCGGGCGTGGCGGACATAGAGCGCGCCGGCGACCAGGCCGACGACGATCAGGGCCAGGGCCTGGGGCAGCTCGCCCGTCCGGCTGGTCATCTCGAAGCCGAACAGCAGGCAGCCCAGCGACACGCCCGACAGCAGGAAGCCGACCAGATCGGCGCGGGCGGGCTTTTCGCCGCGCACCTCGTCGATGAACAGGCTGACCAGGGCCACGCCCAAGAGGCCGATCGGTATGTTCAGGTAGAAGATCCAGCGCCAGTCCAGATAGGTGACGATGAAGCCGCCGATCGGCGGACCCAGGATCGGGCCGATCAGGGCGGGCATGATCAGCCAGGAGGTCGCCGAGACCATGTCCTGCCGCGACACCGACCGCAGCAGCACCAGCCGCCCGATCGGGATCATCATCGCCCCGCCCATGCCCTGCAGGAAGCGGGCGGCCATCAGGAACGGCAGGCTGCCCGCCACACTGCACAGGATGGAGCCGGCCATGAAGATCAGGATGGCCAGGCGGAAGACGGTCTTGGAGCCGAAGCGGTCGGCGAGGCGACCGCTAGCCGGAATGAAGATCGCCAGCGCCAGCAGATAGGAGGTCAGGGCCGAGCTCAGGCTCGGGGCCGGCACGCCGAAGTCGCGCGCCATGGTCGGCAGGGCGGTGGCCAGTACGGTGGCGTCCATCTGCTCCATGAACAGAGCGCAGGCGATGATCAGGGCCACCACGCGATAGGACCGCGTCTTGGGGTGATGGTCCTCTCCGGGCGGGCCGGGCGCGACGGTCACGCCGTCGGCGGCCGGTACGATGCCGTCGCGGATCTCGGAATTGATCGACGCCAGACCGCGCCGTCTCAGCCTCACCATCCTAGCGCGCGGCCGGATCGGGGTGACGGGAGAACGGCAGACGGGTGTTCAGGCACAGGCTTTACTCGACAAGCGACGGCGTTTCCCCAGCGTCACATAGGCTCCGCCTCGCCCTCTCGATAGGGGGCTAGGCGGATTTCCGTCGTCCGCCTATCCGGCCTCGGCCGGAGTCAGGGCGATGTCGACCATGATCTCGCCCGAGATGGCCTCCAGCGCCGCCTGGACCGCGGCCGCCTTCAGGGCGGGCGGCAGGCGCAGGCGGGCCTCCATGTGGAACAGCGGCGCGCCGGAGTGCGGCTCGACGCTGAGACGGCTCTCGAAGGTCTCGATATTGGCGTCCAGGTCGCTCAGCGCTTTGGTCACCTGGTGCACGATGCCGGGACGGTCCTGGCCGACCAGGCTGAAGTCGACCGCGTCGCCCGCGACGCCGGCGACTTCGATGGCCGGCGCGATGCGCACCTCCAGGCCTTGCGCGTCGACTTCCTGGACAGCGGCGCGCAGCCGTTCGACGCCGTCGGCTTCCAGCTCGACCAGCACCGAGCCGACATAGAGCCCGCCCAGCCGGCTGAGATGGCTCTCCAGCCAGTTGCCGCCGGCCGACAGCACCGCGCGGGCCAGGGCCTGGGTCAGGCCGGGGCGGTCGCTGCCGATGACGCTCAGGATCAAGGTGGTCATGGTCGGGTCTCAAGATCGACGGAGGCGTGGGAGGGGGCCACGGCCGTCGGGCGCAGTCAACGGTGGCCTGGAGAGACCTTCCGCGCGTTACCTGTCTTGCCTCCCACCGATTCCCGCACCACGTTGAAACCATGAGCGACCGTTCAGCCGGCCTGGCGCCTTCCAAGCTCACCGCGGTCCTGGGCCCGACCAACACCGGCAAGACCCACCTGGCCGTCGAGCGGATGCTGGGCCACGCCTCGGGCATGATCGGCCTGCCGCTGCGCTTGCTGGCCCGCGAGATCTACGACCGCATCGTCAAGCTGCGCGGCAAGGCCAGCGTCGCACTGATCACCGGCGAGGAGAAGATCACCCCGCCGCGCGCCAGCTATTTCGTCTGCACGGTCGAGGCCATGCCGCTGGGCCGCGAGGTCGACTTCCTGGCCATCGACGAGATCCAGCTGTGCGCCGATCCCGAGCGCGGCCACATCTTCACCCACCGACTGCTGCACGCCCGGGGCAAGTTCGAGACCATGCTGCTGGGGGCCGGGACCATGGCCCCGCTGGTGCGCCGCCTGCTGCCCGACGCCGAGATCGTGTCGCGCGAGCGGTTCTCCAACCTGTCCTATGCCGGCTCCAAGAAGCTGACCCGCCTGCCCCGGCGCAGCGCCGTCGTGGCCTTCTCCACCGACGCCGTCTACGGCATCGCCGAGCTGATCCGGAGACAAAGGGGTGGCGCGGCCGTGGTCATGGGCTCGCTCAGCCCCCGGACCCGCAACGCCCAGGTGGCCCTCTATCAGTCCGGCGAGGTCGACTTCCTGGTGGCCACCGACGCCATCGGCATGGGCCTGAACATGGACGTCGACCACGTGGCCTTCGCGGGCCTGCGCAAGTTCGACGGCGTGCGCACCCGCTGGCTACACGCCCAGGAGGTGGGCCAGATCGCCGGCCGCGCTGGGCGCTACACCCGCGACGGCACCTTTGGCGTGACCGGCGACTGCGAGGAGATGGACGAGGATCTGGTCGAGAGCGTGGTCAACCACCAGTTCGAGCCGATCATCGCCGCCGAGTGGCGCAACGCCCGCCTGGATTTCGGCTCGCTGCCGCTGCTGTTGAAGTCGCTTGCCCAAGGTCCCGGCCGCGCGGGCCTAACCCTGTCGAACGAGGTGCTGGACGAGCGCACCCTGCGCAAGCTGTCCCAGCACGACGACGTCATCGCCCGCTGCAAGGCCGACCGCTCGGCCCTGATCCGGCTGTGGGACGTGTGCCAGACGCCGGACTTCCGCAAGACCACCGACGACGACCACCAGCGCATGGTCAAGACGCTGTTCGACGACCTGACGACGGGCAAGAAGCGGCTGCCGGAGGACTGGATCAACAGCCAGTTCAAGGCGCTGGACCGCACGGACGGCGAGATCGACAGCCTGGCCGGCCGCTTGTCGGGCGTGCGGACCTTGTCCTACATCGCCAACCGCCCAGACTGGCTGGCCAATCCCGCCCACTGGCAGGGCCTGACCCGTCAGCTGGAAGACCGGATCAGCGACACCCTGCACGAAAAGCTGATGGCCCGGTTCATCGACCGGCGCACCAGCGTGCTGATGCGCCAGCTGGGCGAGCGCGAGACCATGCTGGCCGGCGTGGGCCAGGACGGCGCCGTGACCGTCGAGGGCCATGTCGTGGGCCATCTGGCCGGCGTCACCTTCACCCCGGAAAAGGGCGCCAGCGCGCTGGAGGAAAAAGCCCTGCGCAACGCCGCCGTCCGCGCCGTGGGTCCCGAGATCGCCAAGCGCCTGGGCGCCTTGGCCGGCGAGGCCGACGACGCCTTCGCGCTGAGCCCCGACAGCGCGATCCTGTGGCGCGGCGAGATCGCCGGGGTCGTCCGGCCCGGACTGCCGCTGCTAGCGCCCCGCGCCCGGCTGCTGGGCGATCTGGGTCCCGCCGCCGTGCGTGAACGGGCCGAGCGGCGGCTGGACGCCTTCCTGGCCGCCGAGGTCGACCGCAAGCTGGCGCCCTTGCGCAAGCTGGAGCGCGCCCTGGCCGGCGGCGAACTCAAGGGCCTGCCGCGCGGCTTGGCCCACCGTCTGCTGGAAGCCGGCGGGGTGCTGGACAAGCGGCCGTTGGATCCGGAGCTGAAGGCTCTCAGTCAGGCGGAGCGGCGCACGCTGAAATCGCTGGGCGTGCGCATCGGCGCGTTCAGCCTGTTCCTGCCCGCCGTGATCCGGCCCGAGGCCATCGCCTGCGCCCGTGCGCTGAGCCCCGGCGGCTGGCGCGGCGACCTGGCCAAGCTGGCGCCCCTGCCCAAGCCCGCGCCGTCGGTGCGCGACCTGGCCGCCAGCGGCCTGCGAGCGGTGGCGGGCTTCACGGTCCCGGTCGAGGCGCTGGAGAAGCTCGACGACCTGCTGCGCGCCGAACAGAAGCCTGGCGGCGTGGTGCTCAGCGACGCGGCTCTGACCAGCCTGGACTGGACGGCGGCCCAGGGCTCGGCCGTGCTGCGGGCGCTCGACTATACCCCCGCCATCCGGCCCAAGTCTGACGCGCCGATCATCTGGAAACGGCGAGGCGCGGCCAAGCTGGAGCAGAAGCCTGTTCAGGCCCGTCCGGACTCGCCCTTCGCCGCCTTGGCCAAGCTCACCGAGCCGCCCCCACGTCGCAAGAAGCCGCGTCGGCGCAAACCCGCCACCCAGAAAGCCGCCTCGTGAGCGAGGGGGCCGACGACGCCTGCCGCGCCGACGTCTGGCTGTGGCGCGCGCGGTTCTTCAAGACACGGTCGCTGGCCTGCCGGTTCGTCGAGGAAGGCCGGATCCGCCTGACGCGCGGCGGGGTCGAGAGCCGGGTCGACAAGCCGTCGCGGTCGCTGAAGGCGGGGGATGTGCTGGTGTTCGGCCTAGGCGGGCGAGTGATCGCGGTGCGGGTGCTGGGGTCGGGGGAGCGGCGCGGGCCGGCGAGCGAGGCGCGGGAGCTGTATGAGGCGGTGGAATAGGCCGTAGATTCTCCCCCTTTGGGGGAGGTGGCCCGGAGGGCCGGAGGGGGTCCTCTCCGGCCTATCCAGTTGAAGACCCCCTCAGTCGCTCCGCGACAGCTCCCCCAGAGGGGGAGCATCTAGTAAAACTCAGCTCTTAAACCCCGCCAAGAACCCCGGAACCTCCGCCGCCGGCATCGGCCGGCCAAAGTGATACCCCTGCACCTGGTCGCACCCGTACCCGATCAGCTTCTCCAGCTGTTCGGCGTCCTCGACGCCCTCGGCCACCACCTTCATGCCCATCGATGACCCCAGGGTGATCACCGCTTTCACGATGGCCTCGTCCTCGGCGTTCTGGACGAAGGACTTGTCGATCTTCAGGCGGTCGATCGGGAACTGGCGCAGGTTGGCCAGGCTGGCGTAGCCGGTGCCGAAGTCGTCCAGCGCGATCATCACCCCGGCGTCGTGCAGCCGCTTGACGGTCTCGCTGACCAGGTCCGAGCCCCAGCCCATATAGACGTTCTCGGTGACCTCGATGGTCAGGCGATCGCACGGCACGTTCCAGCGGGCCAGGCGCTCCTGCACCTCTTCGGCCAGGCGGCCGCTGCGGAACTGGGCGGCGGAGATGTTGACGGCCACCCGGCCGAACTCGACCCCGGTGTCGAGCCAATCGCGCATCTGCTTCAGTGCCGCCTCGAAGGCCACATCGCCCAACTTCAGCGACAGATCCTGGTCCTCGAAGGCCGGCATGAACCGTACGGGCCCGAGCACGCCCTGCTCGGGGTGCGCCCAGCGCATCAGGGCCTCGAAGCCGACCACGCCGCCGCCGGAACAGACGTCGACCACCGGCTGGTAGTGCAGCACGAACTCGCCGGCCTCGATGCCGGCCCGCACGTCGCGCAGCAGCTCGATTCGCTGCTCCAGCTCCGAGCGCATCGACGGCTGGAACAGCACGCTGCGGTTCCGGCCCGCGTCCTTGGCGCGGTAGAGGGCGATGTCGGCGTTCTTGATCATGTGCGCGGGATCCGCATCGGGATCACCGTGCAGGGCTGCGCCGATGCTGGCGCTGCAGGTGAAGCTGCGGCCGCCGTGCTCGATCGGACGGCGCAAAAGGTCCTGCAGCGTGCGGATCGGGCGCAGCATGTCGGCCTCGCCGTGCAGGCCGCGCAGGATCACCGCGAACTCGTCGCCGCCCAGTCGCGCCACGGTGTCGTCGGCGCGGAAGGCGTGGCGCAGCATGTCGGCCACGCGCTTGAGCAGGGCGTCGCCGGCGTCGTGGCCCAGGGTGTCGTTGATGTCCTTGAAGTGATCGACGTCGATCATGATCAGGCCGAACATCTCGCCCAGCAGCTCCGAGGCGCTGACCGCCTCCTGGAACCGATGCTGGAAGAAGGCCCGGTTGGGCAGGTCGGTCAGGGTGTCCTTGAAGGCCAGGGTCTCGACGGCTTCCGTCTGGCGGCGGCGGTCGGTGATGTCCTTGAACAGATTGACCAGACGCTCGGGACGGCCGTCGGGCCCGATCAGCACCTTGCTGGCCGACCGCACCCAGGTTTCGATCCCGTCGTCGCGGTTGAGGCGGAACTCATAGACGCCCGTCTCGCCCGGCTTGCGGCCGGCGACCAGGGCCGCGATGCGGTCGCGGTCGTCCAGATGGATGATCTCCAGCGGATCGCTGCTGAAGCGGCACCATTTCTCCAGCTCGGGCGTCGCGCCGGAGAACAGCAGCTCGCGGGTCTTCATGTCGTATTCGCGGACCAGCAGGCCATCCAGCTCCAGCGCCATGCGCAGGCGCTGCTGGTCGCGCTCGGCGCGCAGGGTCGCCTCGGCGTAGCCGGTGACGTCGCGGGCGGTGACCATCACCGCATAGGGCTCGGAGCCCTCGTCGCGGCAGGCGGAGAACTCGGTGCGCCAGATGCGCTGGACGCCGTCGTGGTCGAGCGACGGCAGATAGCGCGAGAAGGCCTCGCCCTCCTCGGCGCACTTCATCAGGCACAGAGTGTCCTCGGCCGCCACCAGGGCGCGGCGCGCGTCGACGCCCGGCTTCAGGTCCGGGGCCAGACCATGGGCGATCCAATCGCGACTCACAGCGAGCAGGCGCAGATCGCGGTCCAGCAAGGCCGCGGCGAACGGCAGCTGACGCACGAACTCGGAGAACGCGGCGGCGCGCGCATCAGCCAAACGGGCGGGCCCGACCGCGGGCTCGTCCGACCGTCTGGCCTCAACGGTCGTCTTGATCATGATGTCGGGTTCTCGACCTTGTTTTCTTTAAGCGTTTCCTCGCTCGAAGAATGACGTTATTTTGGATAAGAAATCATGAGCGACAAGATGACCTGTCGTCGCGCCCCGGCGCCCTGATCGACGCATCTCTGACGGCGCGACCAGAAATCCTGCGCGCCCAGGCGGTCAAGCCGCATTGACAAGCGGGCCCGCGCCTTCGAAAACGCCCGCGCCGAACGCCGTCAGCACCAATCGAGTTCTCGATGACCTACATCGTCACCGACGCCTGCATCAAATGTAAGTTCATGGACTGCGTCGAGGTGTGCCCGGTCGACTGCTTCTATGAAGGCGAGAACTTCCTGGCCATCAATCCGGACGAGTGCATCGATTGCGGCGTCTGCGAGCCCGAGTGCCCGATCGACGCCATAAAGCCCGACACCGAGGACGAACCGGACGGCAAGTGGCTGCGGATCAATTCCGAATACGCCAAGGTCTGGCCGAACATCACGGTCAAGGGCGTGCCGCCCGCCGACCGCGAGGCGTTCGAGCGCGAGACCGGCAAGTTCGAGAAATATTTCAGCGAAAAGCCCGGCAAAGGCTCCTGATCCGCGCGGGTTGGGCCCCGGAATCGGCCGCAACCCTTTCATGAAGCTGAATTTTATGATATTGTCGCAGCCAACGTCACGGTTGCGGCGATCGCAGCTGTGCGTTTTTTGTCGAAGAGCCGTGAAGCCGGCGCGCCCGATCGAAGGCGAAGGGTGTCTTAAAGGTTAATTCCAATCTCTTGTCTGGCTTGGCTCCCGCGCCCCGATTTCGCGGACGATGAGCCGTCGCCAATGGCGGAGATGGAACGACGGTTTTCCGGGCCCCGAGGGCCCGCATTGATGAGGACGAACATGAGCAAGAGCGGTCTGGAATTCTCGGTCGGCGATCACGTCGTCTACCCCGCGCACGGCGTGGGCAGCATCCAGGGCATCGAGACCCAGGAAGTGGCCGGGATGTCGCTCGAAGTCTACGTCATCACCTTCGACCACGAGAAAATGACACTCCGCGTCCCGACCAAGAAGGCCAAGACGGCCGGCCTGCGTCCGCTGGCCGAAGGCAATGTGGTGTCGCAAGCCCTCACCACCCTGAAGGGCCGCGCGCGCGTGAAGCGCACCATGTGGTCGCGTCGCGCCCAGGAATACGAAGCCAAGATCAATTCGGGCGACCTGATCTCGATCGCCGAGGTCGTCCGCGACCTGCACCGCGCCGAGAACCAGCCGGAACAGTCCTATTCGGAGCGCCAGCTCTATGAATCGGCCCTGGACCGCATGGCCCGTGAAGTCGCCGCCATCGAGCGCATCGATCGCGAAGCCGCCATCGGCATCCTGACCAAGTCGCTGGTCAAGACGGCCGCCGCCGCGGCCTGATCCCAGGCTAGACGGACTAAAGATCAGAACGCCCTCCGCCTCACGGCGGGGGGCGTTTTTCTTTGCGCGCGGAAGGTCGAACCGCGTGAATTCCCCCTTCCGCAGGTCATGACGTGATAGGGTGTGATCACGGCGCTGGACGCGCCGACGACGAGTCCCGATCCGCTTGGCGGAACGTCTCGATCGCACCCCGGAAAGGGGCTTCCATGATCCATCGACACGGCCGGCGCTCGCCGGCCTTCTAGCCTCGCATCAAGACGCAGTGCTCGACGCCCGGCGGCTCCGCCCGGGCGAACGTGGGCGCGCGTCCCTTTCCCACGACAAGACGGACGGCCTCCCGAAGACGACGCGCGACGCGCGCGAGCCCAGGGCCATACCGTCCCTGCTCCCGGCCTCCCAACGACATCGGCGCGTTCCAGCGTCCAGGAATACCAGCGTGATCGCATACCTTGTCCTGGTTCACCGCTATCCCGAGCAGTTCAAGCGCCTGTTCCGCGCCATCCACGCCCCTGAGAACCACTATGTCATCCACGTGGACAAGAACTCCGGGCCGGCGCTGCGGGCCGAGATCGCCGACTTCCTGTCGGCCTATCCGAACGCCGCCCTGCTGGAGAGCCGCAAGGCGCTGTGGGGCGGCTACAGCCTAGTCGACGCCGAACTGCGTGGCATGGCCAAGCTGCTGGAGATGGGCGCGACCTGGGAGTTCTTCATTAATCTCAGCGGCCAGGACTTCCCGCTGAAGAGCCAGGCGGCGATCACCGCCTTCCTGACGCGCCATCGCGGCCAGGAGTTCATCAAGACGGCCGACCAAGCCCTGGCGCGCCCCGACACCATGCACCGCGTGCGCAAATACGTGGTCGAGCTGAGCGCCCGCATCCTGCGCACCCCGATCAACCGACGCTTCCCGCGCGGCGCCACGCCCTTCATCGGCAATCAGTGGATGATCGTCAGCCGCGCCTTCTGCCAGTTCGTCTGCCATGACCGGGCGGCCGATCGGTTCAAGGCCTTCTATCGCAACACCCTGATCGCCGACGAAGGCTTCTTCCAGACGGTGATGATGAACAGCGACGTCCACGGCCGCGTTGTCGACGACGACCTGCGGACGATCGACTGGGTGCCCGACGGCGACGTCAAGCTGCGCCCCCGAACCTTCACCATGGCCGACGCCGCGCGCCTGACGGCCAGCCCCGACCTCTTCGCCCGCAAGTTCGACGCGGACGTCGACGCCGACATCCTCACCCTGCTGGAATCCCGCCTGCGCGACGCTGACCTGCCTGCGCTCCGCGATGTCGGCCCCGCCGACGGCAAGGCGCTGGCCGACGTGGTGCTCGAGGGCGCCTGAAGGCGCGAGAGGGGGACTTGGCGCCCCCTCGACAGCCTCAAGGCGGAGCTCAATCGCCATCACGGTCTGCGGCAGACTTTGCCGCTTCACGTCTAGCCCAAAACCTTCAGCGGCTCATGCCGCGGCGCCGAACCGGCTGATCGCCTGGCCCAGCTGGCCGATATTGATCGGCTTGCTCAGCACGCCGATGTCCTCGAACCCCCGGCGCGGCAGGTCGCCGTAGCCGGTGGCGAAGACGAACGGCACGCCGCGCTCGCGCAGGGCCTCGGCGACGGGGAACACCATCTCGCCGCCGATATTGACGTCCAGCACCGCGCCGTCCGGCAGGGCCTGGGCGCCGCTCAGCCAGTCCAGGGCGTCGCCGACCGCGCCGAACGAACCGGCGATGGCGAAGCCGAGATCGCCCAGCAGATCTTCGACCATCATCGCCACCAGGGCCTCGTCCTCGACGATCATGATCCGCTTGCCGCTCATGCCCGGGCCACCCGCACCGACAGCGGCGCGCGCAGGGTAAAGCTCAGGCCTTGCGGTTCGAAGACCATCTCCGCCGATCCGCCCAGGTCACGGGCCAGACCGCGCTTGATCAGCCGAGAGCCGAAGCCCTCGCGCTCGGGCGTGCGGGTCACCGGCGGTCCGCCGCGTTCGACCCAGTTCAGGACCAGCTGCTGCTTCTCGGCGGCCTCCTCGCCCAGGCTCTCGATCTCCCAGTCGATGGCGACATGGCCGCCGGGGGTCGACAGCGCCCCATACTTGGCGGCGTTGACCAGCAGCTCGTGCAGGGTCATGTGCATGGCCACGGCCGTCTCGGGGCTGATGTCCATGGCCGGACCGCGCGCCGTCAGCCGTCCGCCGTCCAGACCGCCGAACGGCTCGGTGGCCGTCGCCAGGATCTTGTGCAGGTCGGCCCGGCCCCAGGCCTGGCGGGTCAGCATCTCGTGCGCCCGCGACAGCGCCATCAGCCGGGCCTCGAACGACTCGGCGAAGGCGGCCTGGGACGAGGCCGTGCGCAGGGTCTGGCTGGCGATCGACTGCACCGAGGCCAGGGTGTTCTTCACCCGGTGGTCCAGCTCGCGCAGCAGGAAGGTGCGGCGCTCCAGCGATTCGTTGAGCGAGGCATACAGCCGGCCGCTCTCGAGGGCGGCGGCGGTGGCGCGGGCCATGACCTGCAGCTTGGCCACCACGTCGGGGGCCGGCACGTGGTTCTTGGCCCAGTAGGCGCCGATGGCCGCGATCGGATCGTCGGGCCGCACCGGCGTCATCACCAGGCTTTTGACGAAGGTCGGGCGGTAGGCGTCGTGTGGGACGCGGTCGTCCTCGTAGATGTCGGGGATGACCACGGTCTGCTTGTTCAGCATCGCCCAGCCGGAGATGCAGGCCGTCAACGGGAAACGGCGGCCCTTCCACAGCGGGCCGATGGCGTCTTCGTCCAGGTACCAGCAGTCGCCCTTGTCGCGCAGGACGAAGGCCACGCCGTCGGCGCCGGAGATCTGGCGGGCGGATGAGCGCACCACGGCGGCGACGTCGTCGATCGTCTTGGCGCCCGAGAGCGCCTCGATGGTTTCGACCAGCGTCAGCAGCGCCGTTTCAGGCTGTCTGCTCGACGTCTCTTCGGTCGCCATATCCAGCATTCATCTAAGCCTGGAAGCACTCGCTCGAAGCGCGAACCTAGCATGACCCGGCGAGGCCACAAGCCGGAGCCCTGGCCAAGCTTTGACTATTTTGGGTTGTATGGTTAACCCCCTATGGGGTGCAATCCTAGGCGGCGTCAGGGTTTTGCTGGACCAAATCCTGAACGGGAACCGGCCCGCGATGCAACTCATGCGACAACCGGTCGCGGTCGAGCGCGCCCTCCCAGCGGGCCACGACCAGGGTCGCGACGCCGTTTCCGACCAGATTGGTCAGGGCGCGGCACTCGCTCATGAACCGATCGACGCCCACCAGCACCGCCAGAGCGGCGATCGGAATGTCCGGAACCACCGCCAGGGTGGCGGCCAGGGTGATGAAGCCCGCCCCCGTGACTCCGCTGGCGCCCTTAGACGTCAGCATGGCCACGCCGAGCAGGCTCAGCTCCTGCCAGATCGTCAGGTGGGTGTTGGTCGCCTGGGCCAGGAACAGGGTGGCCAGGGTCATGTAGATGTTGGTGCCGTCGAGGTTGAAGCTGTAGCCGGTGGGGATCACCAGCCCGACCACGGACTTCTTGGCGCCCAGCCGCTCGAGCTTCTCCATGATCTGCGGCAGGACCGACTCGGACGAACTGGTGCCCAGCACGATCAGCAGCTCCTCACGGATGTAGGCCAGGAACCGCAGGATCGAGAAGCCGCAGGCCGCGGCGATGCTTCCCAGCACCACCAGCACGAAGATCAGGGCTGTCAGATAGAAGGTCGCCACCAGCGCGCCCAGCTGGACCAGGGCGTCGATGCCGTACTTGCCGATCGTGAAGCCCATGGCCCCGAAAGCGCCCAACGGCGCGAACTTCACGACCACGTGGATGATGCCGAAGAACAACTTGGACAGATCCTCCAGCGCGCCGGCGGCCTTGTCGCCGAACTCGCCCAGCCGCGTGCAGGCAAAGCCGGTCAGCACCGCGATCACCAGCACCTGCAACAGGTTGCCCTCGGCGAACGCGCCGAAGAAGGTGTCGGGGATCAGGTGCAGCAGATAGGCGACCAGCCCCTCGCCGTGCTGGGCCTTGGCCAGGTAGCCGGCGGCGATCTTGGGATCCAGCGCGGCCGGATCGATGTTGAAGCCCCTGCCCGGCTGCACCGTGCGCCCGACGATCAGGCCGACGGCCAGCGCCAGGGTCGAGACGACCTCGAAATAGAGCAGCGCCTTCACGCCCACCCGGCCGAACGCCTTGATGTCGCCCATCCGCGCGATGCCGCCGGCCACGGTGCAGAAGATCACCGGCGCGATCACCAGCTTGACCAGCTTGATGAAGGCGTCGCCCAGCGGCTTCAGCGCCACCCCGACCGTCGGCCACAGGGCCCCCACCAGGATGCCGAGCGCGATGGCGATCAGAACCTGTACGTACAGCGATTTAAGGCGTCCCAGCAGTCCCATTCCGTCCCCCGTCCGGACGGGGTTCGCAAGCCCGCCATCCTGCGCTATTGACCCCGAGCCCGCGCAACGCGCGGTCCAGTAGCTCAGCAGGATAGAGCAGCGCTTTCCTAAAGCGAAGGTCGGGGGTTCGAGTCCCTCCTGGACCGCCAGGGCGCTCTCCGTGTCGGGACAACCTAACGCTGACCCTACGCCAACCTAACACTGGCCATAATGAGAGGCGTTCTCAATCACTTGGCCGTAACGGTAGCATTGCGCCAACAACGGGCTCTGACGCACGTCCAAGAAGCCGACGTTCAGCGGCTTACTCTCACGGCGGATAAGCCTGGGGTAAAACGTCCGACGTGATCGGCGCAACGGCCGTTCGCGAGCGTGACCGGGCGTTGAGGCCGACGTAGCTAGATGTGTTAGCGTCGTGCGGGGGTACACGATGCGTGAAGTGTTTGAGCAGTTTGTTCAGGAGTACCCGCGACGGCCCGTCAGAAACGACGGCACCTTTGCTGGCAACCCGCTTAGAGACGTGGTCGAGACAGAGCTGGTCAGCGCAGTGAAGGCTGCGCTCGGCGACCGGGCGAAACGCTACCTTTTTCGCGGAAGTGTTGGAAAAGGCGACTGGACACACACGCCGTGGGTCGTGGTGCTGGACCCGGCTGTCACGACTAGCCCTGAGCGGAATTACTACGTCGTCTACCTACTGAGCCTAGGATGCGAGCGGCTCTATCTATCGCTTGCCCAGGGCTGCACGACACTTAAGGACGCAGTCGGCGTGCCGAAGGCGAAATTGGAGCTAGGGCGGCGTGCGGCGGTGATGCGTGCCCGCGCTCGACCGCTCGCCAGGAGGCTGGTCCAATTGGATATGGACCTGAGTGTGGACAGGACAGTCTGGCGCGGGAAACTGTACGAGGCGGGGTCGGTTTTCGGGAAAGTATACAACACACGCAACCTGCCATCAGACGCAGACATGATTGCCGACCTGGTTGAGGCGCTGGACATCTACGCGCATCTCAAGCGAGAGGGCGGCTGGGCCGCCGAGGACAGTATCGTTGAGGAAGCGGAGACTGACGAAATCCCGAACAAGGGGCTGGTTCAATCCAAAACCTATCGACAGCACCGAACGATTGAGCGGGATCGCGGCCACTCACGCGCAGTGAAAAAGCAGCAAGGCACCCGCTGCCGTGGCTGCGGCTTCGAGATGGCGGAAATCTACGGCGAAGACGCGGCGGGCTTGTGCGATGCGCATCATTTGGTGCCACTCAGTTCCTTGCACGACGGGGTGACGGTCACCTTCGACCCGGTACGCGACTTCGCGGTTCTCTGCCCAAGCTGCCACAGGGCCGTTCACCGAATGAGCGACCCGAGCGATCTGGAAGCGTTGCGCATGGCTGTGAGGTCGGGTGCGCTCGCGTCATTGCTGGAGCGCTAACCACCCCTGCCGATTTGGAGGCCTGCATAGCCGGCGGGGCCGCGCCATAAGCCGAAGCTGGCTCGCCTTCAGAAACCGTACATTCCAAGCCTACAAGTTTCAGGCCTGAAAGTCTGCGGAGTGCCGAACAACTCCGATCAGGCGGCGAAACTCGGCATCGTCCCTGTCAGATTTCCAGAAGTTGATGAACCGACAAACGATTTGGAGATTGCCCCATT
Organism: Caulobacter sp. GW821-FHT10F06; assembly: GCF_058809215.1. Taxonomy (NCBI): domain Bacteria; kingdom Pseudomonadati; phylum Pseudomonadota; class Alphaproteobacteria; order Caulobacterales; family Caulobacteraceae; genus Caulobacter; species Caulobacter sp. GW821-FHT10F06. The sequence continues at coordinate 372,927 of NZ_JBXASK010000004.1, forward strand.
CGTAGTGACCATCGCTATCAATCCTGTCGAGCGAGCAACACAGCTGCGGATCACCCTCGCCGGTGAAATTTAAGCGCAGGCCTGTAATTGCACAAAGCCCTTCTTGAGCATCGAAGAGGTCGGAAATGTAGCCCTCGAGCTCAATCGCGCTGGCGAACCGAAAGTGTTTGATCTTCAAGTTCTTTAGGACTTGCTGCCCGTTTGCTGCAGCGGCGGTATCACGAGCGCCAAGCGCCATCGTCGCAAAGGTTTTCTGACGCGCATTGAAGATGGTGCCGGGGTTCTTTCGCGACCCAACCTCTGTTCTCTCCCGCCACTCGGGCTGTTGGTGCCACCCCGATAGGTCACCTCCCTCGATGAGGGCGGTCGCATAGCCGGCATAGTCCTCACCTAGTCTCTGCAGCGTCGCTTCAGTGACCAGAAAATCCGGTGCCTTAGGATGGATCGCTCCCCATTCGAGCGGCTGACCAAGCTTGTTCCTGTTGGACCAGGGCTGTGCAGGTTTGCGATAGTAGTAGATGCCTGCCGGCTTCCCCGGTGCCACGCCGGGATCCACGCCTAGTTCGATGATCGCGGGACTATCGGTTGTGACTGTCCACCAAAGAAATTTTCCGTCCTGATGTAGCCAGAGATCATCGGTGCTGTTGGTGATGATTGTTCCGAGATTGAACCAACGGCCGGCAACGGACCTGGTTGGCGCGATTCCCTTTTGGGTTTTCAGATTGGCGAGGCAGAAATCGATGTACCCAGCCTTGTCACCGCCGGCCCAAAAGGGGTGCACCAATTCATCTTGCATCGTGACGATCTGGTGCCGCTCAAGGCAGGCAGGCCAAGCAAAGTTTCGGTACCCAAAATTAGCGACATAGACCTTCAAAAGCCCCCCCGGGGAAATTCTGACCAACGTAAAGCGACTGGCTCCTTTCGGTAACGTGACAAGCTTAGGCTCCACGCTTTACGAACTTTCCGCAAGGTTCCGACGGAGCAATCCTGTTCACTCAACCCCCAGCGATGAGGTTAGCCGGCCATTGGAAAACAGCCGACCAACCCATGCCGCTACAGTTTCTGGATCGCATTCAGAATAGCGCCGCAGCCATGGTTGCGGCGTTCTACCAGCAATGCAGCGTCGGTCGCGCTTGCTGCATGTTGAGAGGTCATTCGGCCGAGAACGTTCGAAATCAGAAGTGCCGAAATCTCGTCCGTCATAACGCCTCGATCATATTGCTTATACCACGTATGCAGATGTTCCTTCGCAACGTAAGGAACCATAAATTCATATTCTCGCATCGGATGATGCCTTTAGTTTGCCGAAGCAGGATCGCCCTTCTCCAAATTACTGAGTTACGCTTTGCCCTCCGGAAGGGTCTGCGGTCGGGAGTTAGACTGGGGTGAGTGCGCGGTGATCAAACCCACGAAAGCCGAGCTAGATATGTCGGCGCGACGCCTGCTCAATTTCTTAGAGCGCAATCGCGCTGACGCCGTGCTTGATTATCCATTCTCAGGATCGTTCCCGACCAACGCTTGTGAAGGCGTGTCGGCCATCCTCCGCTACCTTTTCGAGGATAAGTACGGTCTGGAGAACGTTCGCGTCCTAAAAGGAAGTGACACTTCGGGCTATCAACACCATTTTTGGGTGATGGTCGGCGACCTGATCTACGATCTGACCGCGCAGCAATTTGACGACCGGGAGCCGATTATCGGGGCATTGGCCTCGACGCTGCATATAAAGACGTTCCCTAACTGGCAGGTTGAACCAGAGGGGAATTGGGTCGAGCGGGCACCTATCGTTCGGGCTTATCGCGAGAGCATCATCCCATTCTGATTACGTAGCGAATGGACTGGCTACGGGAACGCCACAAACCGCCGTTGGCTTGCCTCCAAGAAGCAGACGTTCAGCGAATGGTCACAGGGGCCGTCGTCATCGCCAATGGCGGGATGGCCGATGCTCGTCCTCTGGGAATGTGAGATAAGGTCGAATCGTGATGTGGAAGATCGCCACACGTTTCCTGGAGAGCTGACCCATGATGCGCGCCGTAGAGCTTTTCGCCGGCGCGGGCGGTCTCGGGATGGGCATTTCGCGCGCCGGCTTCAAGCCGGTCGAGATCGTGGAGTGGAACCGGTACTGCCGCGACACGCTCGAGGACAACCGACGGCTCGGCGCTGAGCTGCTGAGCGCTTGGCCCGACACGGTGCTGGGCGACGTCCGTGACGTTGACTTCCGCAAGCATCAAGATCGCGTGCAGCTCGTTTCGGGTGGGCCGCCCTGTCAGCCATTCTCGGTGGGAGGCAAACACCGCGCCCAGACCGATGCGCGAGATATGTTTCCAGAAGCGGTTCGGGCTGTGAGGGAGATCCGTCCCGCCGCTTTCGTGTTTGAGAACGTCAAGGGCCTGACGCGGACAACGTTCCAATCGTACCTGGAATACATCGTGCTACAGCTGCAGTACCCCGAGCTGGTGGCAAAGACCGATGAGGATTGGGGAGACCATCTGCGCCGGCTGGAACGCCACCACACCGGCCGCAAGGGCGATCAGAGTCTTGAGTATCGCGTCGTTTGGAATGTCCTGAACGCGGCCGACCACGGTGTTCCTCAAAAACGCGAGCGGGTTTTCTTCGTGGGCATTCGTTCCGATCTCGAGATCCAATGGTGCTTCCCGCGCCCAACTCATTCGCGCGATGCCTTGGCCTGGTCTCAGCGCGCGAGCGGGACCTATTGGGAGCATCACCGGATCGCTCGCGGAGAGCGAGCCGTCAGTGCGACCATGGCTCGACTGTCTGAGCGGGCCGCCGATGCGGCTTCGGACATGCTACCCTGGCGCACGGTTCGCGATGCGATCTGCGATCTGCCTGATCCCGAGCATCGCCCTGAGGCGGCGCGAGCAATCGCCAATCACGCATTTCAGCCCGGCGCACGCTCCTACGCGGGTCACACCGGCAGCCCGGTCGACGAGCCGGCCAAGACGCTAAAGGCCGGCGTGCACGGAGTGCCTGGGGGCGAGAACATGGGCGTGTGGGCCAACGGTCGCCTCCGTTATTTCAGCGTCCGCGAAAGCGCGCGCCTACAGACCTTCCCCGACAACTTCGTCTTCCGGGGGTGTTGGTCGGAAGCCATGCGGCAGCTAGGCAACGCCGTACCCGTGGAGCTGGCTGAGGTCGTGGCCCGGTCGATCCACGCCGTCCTGCCTGACCAGGCGATCTAGGTCAGTCGAACCACACGCAGCGCTCGATCCCAAGACGCCGCGCGGCGTCTTGCACCATGGCCCGGGACGTCTGGCTTGTGAAGCGAGGCGCGGCGCGGAATAGCACCGCGACAGAGGCGACGCCGTCGCCGTGGCCGCGCTCGAACAAGGAGCCCAGCAGGATCTTCCAATCGTCCGCGCGCCCCCAGGCGACCGACAATCCACCCGTTAGACGCAGGCCGTGGGGCTTGATGAAGATGTGGACGATATCCTCGGGCGGCCGTTGAACAAGTCTCAGGACCTGCGCTTGGTATCCGACGAGCTTCTCCCGCCCGAAGCCTTTCAACAGGGTGTCCTTGATATAGACTCGAACGGCGCGCGCATTCATGTGGCGCGAAAGGACCCCGCCGATGGCCTCACTATCTGTCCACTGGGTGTAGTGGCGTGACTTTTCATTGCTCGATAGCGAGCTCCAATCAAGCTCCTCGGCATGCTTCCAAAGGCGAGCCCGTACTTCCTCGCGAACCTCTTTGGGCAGACTCACTGGATGCTTCCGTGCGGGAGGTTTTCGGGAAATTCAAAGCGGGGCAGATCAAGGGTCGGGTCACCTTCCCGCAAGAGCAACGAAGCCTGGTCGCGGACCCATTCCATGAGGAATGAGCCGGCTGACTCATCGGAGAAGCGCACCAGTCTACCGCCCAGCGGCAGGCGTTCAGTTGGCGCGTTACGCGTCGCTCCGCGCTCTAGTTCGGCGACCTCGGCCAGGCGACGCAGATCGGTTACGAAGTCGAGAACCACGACCTTGTCCTTGCCCTTGGTTACTCGCAGTCCGCGGCCGAGCTGTTGAACGAAGATTCGCCGACTATGGGTTGCACGCATGAAGACGATCAGATCAACGTCGGGCACATCCATGCCCTCATTGAATAGATCGACAGTGCAGAGTATGTCGATCTGTCCGCTCTTGAAGCGCGAGAGCAGTCGATCGCGATCACGGGGCACCATGGTCCCGTTGAGGCTTTCGACCCGCAGACCAAACAAGCGCAACATGGCAGTGAAGTGGTCGGCATGCTCTAGGCTCGGCGAGAAGACGAGACCAGAGCGGCGTCCTTCGTCGCGGAAGCTTTCGGCCACCAGACGCGCGGCTTCCTCATCGCGCGTCGGGATAATCAGGCGCTTGTTGAGTTCGGTGAGGGTATATCCGAACGCCGAGGTTTGCTGAACCATCTCCCAGTCGAGATCATCGGCGAGCAGGCGATAGTCGACCTCGCTGAGGTAGCCGAGCTTCAGGCCATCTGCGATCCCAAAGCGGACCAGGGGCTGTCCCAGCAATTCGTCGATGTCAAACTCGTCGCCACGCCAGGGCGTGGCGGTCACGCCGGCAAGGCGCGGCGGCGCGAGCCGCTCGATCACCTCGCGATAGGTGCGCGACCCGATGTGATGAGCTTCGTCGACGAACACGGCGTCAAACTCGGGCAGGCTGTCGATCCGACTTGCCACGGTCTGCACGGTGGCGAAGGTCACCCCCTCCCAGAAAGCCGGCTCCTCCTCGGGCGCGAGAAGGTGGGTGGCGACCGACTTGGGCAGCTGCGCCCAGAAACCGATCTGAAGTTGGCGAACCAGCTCGCGCTTGTCGGCCATCACCAGCACGCGTCGGTGGGTCAACACATCAGCCTCGAACAGACGCGCCACGACCTCGGCCATCACCACGGTTTTGCCCAGACCAGTGGCCAGAACGATCTGGCCACGCCCTGTCTCCTGCAGAGCATCGAAAAGTCGCTCACAGGCTTCTTGCTGATATGAACGGAGTTCGCGAGCGCTCGGCGGCTTCTCGGGCGCGGCTCGAACCATCCGCATGAGCTTGTCAGGATTGAGCAGATGGACTTTGAAGCCAAGACGCTCGACCCGCGCCAGCTCTTCAACCAGAGCGTTTCCGGCTGGACGGCTGGTAGCCAGGGCCAGCTGGTGGGCGCCATAGAAACGACTGGCAGTCACAACCTCCTCAACGGCGGCCTTGGGCGGGGCCGAGGTGCTGGTGAACTTGCACTGCACCACCCAGACGACCCCTTGCTTAACCGCCACGACGTCGGCGCCCATGTCGCCGCTGCCGCCCACGATACGCACATCGTGGAAGCCCGAGAACACGAACGCTCTCGCGACGTCGCGCTCAAAGGCCTGCCAGGGACCGTTCAACAGTCGGCGTTCATCGAGGAACATCCCGCTCAAAGTACTTCCCGATCGGGTCTGAGCAACGCGACCGACATTAGTCCTCGCACCAGATCCTCCTTGCGCGCCGCTCCAAGCATGGCTGCGTCAGCCTCAGCCAGCCAGGTGGCGTCGGAGATTAGCGATTTAGCGCGATCGACGACCTGTTGCCGGGCCCGGTCAGTGAGCTGCGGATCACCATAGTCGAGCACCGCGTAGGCCGTGTCCCAGTAGGCGCCGTCGAAGAACAGCGCCGGGAAGCCCTCGACCAAACGACCCAGCACGCCACGCGGCGCTGCAGTGAGGAAGGAGCCGTCTCCGACCGCGCCGGCGGGAGCGACACCCTTGCGCGCCAGAGCGCGCATGACCTCGCCCTGCTGATCAACCGTGAGCGCGTCGAAGAGGCGCGCGCGGTCCTCGGTCGAGGCGTTGAGCAGCACCGCCTCAGCCATGCCGGCCAAGGCGTCGTTGGCGTCGAGCGCGATGACACGTCCGTCCAAACTTGCGGTCTGGGCATAGGCGGCACGGAGGGACGCCAAAATCGCGGCTAGAGTTGGCGGCGTCGCGCCGTTGCGGACGTATTCATTGGAGAGGATCGCCAGCTCGAGCAGCAACGCGTCCAATGGCGTCAGGGTGATCGAACGGAATACCTCCGACCTAGGTCGATAGAGGAAGTGGTAGGTGCGCGTGGCCATGTCCCCCATGACCAGGGTCCAGGCGGCGTCTGGCGCAATGTCCGGGTCCTGGACCGCGCATTCGAAGGCCTTCACCGTGAAGGTCTGACCGATCGTTGCGTAGACGTAACTGCGCGACAGGCTCGGGCTCTCCACGCGAGCCTTGCGGTGGTCGACGACCTCGACGGGAGGAGGAGCCGCCTCACCGAGATCGACGACGGGATCATCGACCAGATCGCCGAGCAGCCCAGGGGGCATATCGTCGTCGTCCGTTGCCTCGACGGAGGGGTCCTCCCTCAGCAGACGGCGCTCGGCCTCTTCGATCAACCGCCACCAGTGCTTGTCGGTCTGAAAGTCCGGATGTCCCGCATGAAACTTCTGCCCAAGCTCCTTGGCGATGGCGTTCTCTGGGCAGACGAGCAGACGGGTGAAGCCGCCAGCGACGTTGCTATGCGGGCGCAAACGCCGAAAGGCCTTATATAGCCGGAACAAGGGGCTAAGATTGGGCGGATAGCCGAGCTCGCGGGCCTTTTCCGGTCTGAGAGGCCCCTCCCCCCTGATAGCCCTAACCATTTCCTCCCAGGCCGGGTCGGAACGATCAAACCGCTCCTTGGCGAAATTCACCCGACAATGGTCGATATGGATTTCTCCAACGAGGCGACCGCGGCGACTCTGATCGTCGATGGGATATTCGGGCTCGTCACCGTTGTCTCCGCGCCAGACGAAGAGATCCTTGCTTCCAAGCTCGATCTTGCGGCCATTCCTTACGAAATCGAGGCCGTAGTCGATGACGTCGGCATAGCGTTGCAGGCCGATCCAACCATGGATCCGCCTAGCGCGGCGGCGAAGGGATTCGCGGCTTTCGCAGATTGGGCAAACCGACGGAATTGGGTCGGTGACCGGGATCCAATTCATGCACGAGGAGCAGTGGAGCCGGTCGCCAAGAGGATAGTTCAGTGGCATCACCGCGTGGACCTCGCCCAGGTCCGGCAGGGTTGCGGAGCGATCCTCGTTCCAAAGACAGAACCGGCGCGGCGTTACAATCCTGTTGTTGAGATAGAGCTTGAACTCTAGCGGCAACCCGCCGGGCCGCAGCATCGCCGAGTAGGCCTGGGACAGGCGACCGCGCAGCTGTGCCTGGTTGGCGGACTTCGCCAGCCATTGACGCTGGGCCGGCTTGAGACGACGAACGACGATCCTCGTGCCGTGCGCCAACGGGTCGGACTTGGGCCCAGTCAGGTGAGCGGTGCGAAAGTTCCCTTGCCGCTGCAGACGATCAAAGTCGATTTCCAGTCCATGCCATTCAGCGTCGCCGGAGCGGGTGGTCCAGACTTCGGTGGTCAGGCCCAGGCGCGCGGTGGCGATGTTGAAGCCCATGCCGAAAAGGCCAAGATTGTCGGTGGGATTATTGCCCGACCAGCCGGCCTTCACGGCCTTGGCTAGATCCTCAGTCGACATACCCGGACCGTTGTCGATGATCTGAACGACCGCGTCCTCGCGATCGGCCTCGGGCAGGTTCACCTGAACGAAGGGGTCGGCGATCGCCTCGCCGCGACGCCCGGCGTGGAGAAAACCATCGATAGCGTTATCAACCAACTCGCCCACGCATCGCCACTGCTCGAGGTTGATTTCCCCAAGCATGGGAAGGACCCGTGGCGACGGCGAGAGATCGAACTCCTCTTCGTTGACAGCGGGCGGCGCGGTGTCAGTCATCATGATCTCGCTTATGAACGCGAGTGGATGCTAGCCTAACTCGCGGGACGGGTGGGAACGGAAATGAGTGACGGCAGCGACGAGGAGTTGGCTCCCTACATGGCTCGCATGGGTCCGGTGCTGGAGGCCACGCTTGGCCGCCTAGCGGCGACAAGTTTCAGAGCCGATCCACTTAGCGGCGCGCGTTATTCGCGCCTGACCAGCATCATCGGCTCGGCCTACAAGCGTCATGGCCAAATACTAGGACGGGCGATCCTGGAGCGCCTGAAGGATTCCAGTCGCCACGCTGTTTGGACCGAGGACAAGTTCGCTCTCTCGCCGGCTTCGCGTGAGGCTCTCGAGCGGCGGCTTCCGCCCGTGGCCTATCGAACCCTAGCTCTGGCGTACGGCGAGGGTGAGCGAACCATTCCCGTTGATCTCATCGTACACGAGCCGAGCGCCAGGCGGATCCGCGCCTACAACGTCACGCGAGGAAACGGCGTATACGATGCCGGCAAGAAGCGGGCGGTCGTGGGCGAGGCGTTGCGCACGCAGATGCACTTGGCCGACTACGCCAGATCTAATGGCCTATCGGTCGACACAGCCGAAGCCTACGTGATTTCCTACTATGGTTTGCGCGCGGCCCCTGAGCCCTACTCTCTAATCGGCGACGAGCTTGATGATCACTTCGGGTTCGCTGTCCGCAGCGCAGTCGAATCTGTCAACGACGCGCTTCGCCGAGGTCTCCATCGTCTGGTAGACGACGCGGGCGGTTCCGAGCTCACGGGCTGAAGCATAGCCCTCTGGCTGGCTAGCGCCATTTTCTGCCGTTGGCATACCTCCAGGAAGACGACATTCAGGTAACCAATCCTGCCAATCGAGCTCCCAGGCCTCGAAGGCCTCTTAGCCTCGCGCTGGCGCAACCAGCCGCCTAGCCAACACACAGCCGACGATCCACTCTCCATTGGGATCGTCGCAACGCCGGGGGAATAGTGAGCGCCTTTAATCGCGCCATCGCGGTTCACATCGACACGCCGAGCTGGCGGTCTCAGCCACCGGAATTCAGGCACCCTCTCCCACGCCCCCTGGCGGCGTTGCGAGGGCCGTATCCCGTTCACTTGCTTGAGTTGCTGCTCCGTATTGGCGAGCACACGACGCCGGTGCTCAATATTCAGTCCGGTGTCGCCAGGATGTGGCCGCTTCTGCGGTATTTGCACGCCATCTCGGACAGCCCGCAATTGAAATTCCGAAGCGCTTGGAAAGAAGTCGATGCGCATCAGAAGGCAATCGCGAGTGACGACTTCGGCGTCGGCCTCGGAATGTCCGTGCTCTATAGCGCGTTCGATTATGCAGCCTGTGTCGACGGGCGCGCCTTTCTGCACCGTATGAACAGCCTCGGGCTGCTGGCATCGTCCAGTGGACTGCCCCCAAAGGTTGGCTCGATGAAGATGGCGGACTTCGCCGCAATGGACCAGCGAGGCAAGACGCACATCATTGAGGTCAAGGGAACACAGAGTTCCGACTCCGCGCTCGCGAAGGCAATGGCTTCCGGCCAAGATCAGAAACGCTCCCTGGTCTTCGGCACCCCCGCTACCGAGCGGAGGGTAGTCGGCCAGCGACTCGTGGTGGGCTCGCTGCTCACATTGGAAACTAGCTCCCGCGGCGCGCAGACGACCGTGATGGATCCGGCTCCAGAGGAGGAAGAGGCCGTCGAAATCTCTTCGACCATCAAACTCCAGGAACTGCGCGAACCGCTCATCCGCATGCAGGTGGGCCGACTGCTGGGGGCGGCCGGTGCCTTCCGGACATCAGTGGCAATCACCGAGATCGACCGACCGGGCTTGCCTGCGCTGGAGGGGCCGGGTCAACGCGACCGGGTTCAAGGTGCCATTGGAGAGGACACCGCGCGACTGCAGTCATTTGAGTCCAATGGCGAGACTTGGCGCGGAGAGGAGGCGGTAGTCCCGCTTCTCGGGCCGCTCGACGCGGGAAATCGCATCTATCGCCGGGCCCGCTTGCGCCAAGGCGTAAGCAGTGGACTACTCAGCGAACTACAGGAGGGCGGAGGGCGGACGGCGCTCTTCCAGGACGCCTATCCGGCAGTCGACGGAAGGATGAAGTCGCCCAAGCCCGAGAGCGGTGAGGCCGAGGCAGCACTCGTTCGACCAGGGATTTCGATATCAAGCATCGAACTATTGATGGACTAGCGACAACCGCGCCATTGCGGGCATTGATATTCTGCTAGGAATCGCAGGCATCCTGCGGTCAGTCGAGTTCTTGGTCGCTTTGATCCACAGGTAGGTAAACGGGCCGCACCGGCATGGCGCGGCCCTTTTGCTATCCGCCTCAAAGATCTTCGTTCCAATGCGCCAGGAGCTGCCTTTGGCTTGCTTCCAGGCAAGGTCGACGCTGGCGGCCTACCAGGACCTCTTGACCGAGACGGTCTGGGCCGCGGTCCGCGACAATCCGCCAGGCCGAATCGAGACCTTGAGCGGCCTGCTGCCCGCCTAGTCCGGCCGATTCGTCTCGCGGCCCACGCGATCAGTTGCGATCTCCTCGGCGATCATCTGCGGGGTAATGCCGTAAGCCTGGGCCAGGCCCAGACTGAAGGCCTCCAGGTCGTGGTCGAGGGCCATGGCCGTGGGTCCCGCCCCGGTCTAGCTTAGGCGTAACGCCGTCCTTTAGCAGCCCAGCCCCATGACCGAGTCAGACACCCTCGCCCCTCAGCGCTGGATCTTCGATGCCCGCCGGCTGCGGCCTGGTGATGTCGTTCTCGAGCGCGCCGAAGGCAAGCAGAGCGACCTGATCGCCGCGGCGACGGGCGGCGACTACAGCCACGCCCTAATCCTGGTCGACGGCGGCGACTTCATCGAGGCGGTCCAGGGCGGCTCGCGAACGATCTCGGTGGTGCGGGTAGTGATCGACGATCCTTCGCGCTGGCGCGTGCTCCGCTATGTCGGTCATGGCCAGGGCAGTGCGGCCATCGCCGATGCAGCCGTGATCTTCGCGCGCAATCTCGTCTTCCGGCCCTATAATCTGAAGGGTGCGATCGCGTCGGTGACGCCGTTCCGTCCCAGCGAGAACGTCGCGCTCTTCTGCTCTCAGCTGGTGGCCGAAGCCTATCAACGCGCCGGCGCGCACGATTTGGGGGACCCCGACCGCATTACGCCCGCGAGCCTGGAGAAGTCGTCCGCCTTCGCCGAGGTGACGCTGGCACCGCTCCTGCCCGCACCGTTCGACCTGCCCAGCGATCGTGCGGTCGGTTACGCCGACACGACCATGGAGCGGGAAAACCTCCTGGCCCAGGCCGCCTTCCAGACGGTGGCGGCCGACCTCGGCGTTTTGGAAGCCAGCCATGGTACCGCGCCGTGGCCGCCAGGCGGCTTGCCGGACCTCGTCCATCTTTTCGCGGTCTGCGACCCGACGCTGGGACGCCCCTTGGCCCAGCGCGTTCACCAGGTTCTCAAGGACGGCGGCTACTACACGTTCTTCACCGCCGAGCTGAAGGCCGATCTCCTCGCCCGCGCTCCCAATGCGCCCCTGGAGGTGGTGCGCAACTGGGCCGTCAGCCACAAGCGATCCAAGAACAACGCCGAGCAATCGGCGGCAATCGCCGCGCGCCGTTCCTGGCCGTTCTGGGTCGCCCACGCCCGACTGCACACCAGCAACACGCGCTTCTTCGCCAGCCTGATCGCCAAGTCCAGGTACGGCCAATGACGCCGCCGCCGATGGAGTGCTTCCGCATCGATGAAGGCGGCTATACCGGTTTTGACCTGCTCAACGCCGACCAGCGCTTCCAAGGCGCAGCGGCGATCGCGATCCAGGACGACGAGGCCGCGCGGCTGATCAAGGCCCACTTCCCCAAACTCAAGGCCGAGGAACTGAAGTACCGGTCCCTCTCGCGCCGGCCGCCGAACCACCCGCGCCTGCTGGCCCTGATGCAGGACGTCCTGACGTCCCACAAGTGCGTCACCTATGTCTGCGACAAGCGCTACCTGTTGACGCTGATGTTCCTCGATTACGCCGTCGAGCCCTTCTATTACGCGCGCGGGCTGAACTTCTACGAAGACGGCCAGAACTACGCCCTGGGCTCGCTATTGATGGCGGCCGGCGCCGGCTTGCTAGACGGGCCGGCGTTCGACGCAATGCTGGCTGCTTTCCAGCGCGCGGTGAAGGACAAGACCCCGGAGACGCTGGACGCGCTCGTCGCCGCCGTCCGAGCCACCCGTTGGCGCGAACTGCCCGAAGCGCTGGGACCGCTGGCCCAATACGCCGCGCCCGAATGCCTGACCGCGATCGCCACGCCAGGCGTGTCGACGGATGCGGCGCTGATCGTGCTGCAGGCGCTGATTTCGCGGATGGAAGCCATGACGCAGGGCCCCTACCGGGTCGAGCATGACCAGTCCAAGAACCTGGCCACCTACCACGCCCTGATCCAGCGCTTCATCGACCATGACCAAGCCGTCGAGCTGCGTCAGTCGGACATCGCCAGTTTCAAGTTCCCGCTGAAGCTGACTGAGGTCGTGCAGGTCGACTCCAAGACCAGCCCAGCCGTGCAGCTGGCTGACGTGATGATCGGGGCCGCGCTGGAGGCGGCCAACACCCTGACCGGCCACCGGACCGGAGGCCTGGATCCGCTATCGGTGCTGAGCCTCTACCGGCCCGACCAGTTCATCCATATGATCCCCGACATCGACTTCGACACGCAGAAGCGCTTTCGCAAGGGCACGCAGGCGGCCGAGGTCATCGACTACTTCTCGACCCACTTCGCCGATCCGTATGACGGGCCTGGCAGGTCCTAGACCTCCGCTGCCTCGGGCGCGACCGACGACTGACGCGGCAGCAAGCCACGCGCGTCGATATGCACGACCACGCGCTGGCAAAGGCGGCTGAGCCGGGTGGCGCGCCGGGCTAGCCCGATCATGGCCTGGGGCTGGACGTGGTTGTAGCGCTCGCGCAGCGCGCCGTTCAAATGACCAACCTCGGTGAACCGGATCCCCATCGGCGTGAACTGCATGCGGGCATGGGCCATGGTGTTGCGCAAGGACGCGCTGGCTTCGAAGCGTTCCAGGAAGCTGAGGCCGAAATCGCGATAGGGCTGGAGCGGTCCGGGCGCATTCAGGACCGCGCGCAGATATTGAAGACGGTCGTGGAGCATGCGGGGGTACTTGGCCAGCAACGGCCTGTAGGCCGGATGCCACGAACAGCGAATGATCGTGTGATTCAGATGGGTCTCGATGAAGCCCCAAGCCGAGACGATGACGCCACGATAGAGCATGGCCGCCAAATCGTCCGGTTCGTCGGTCCAGGGATTGATCTCGACCATGCAGTCGAAGCGCCCAGGGTCACGCCGCGCCCCCGGCTCCGCCATGCCACGAAAGGGTCCGCCTTTGGCCAAGCGTTGGGACAGGTCCATTATCGCACCCTCGCTTCGCCGCATGCGTACAGGCGCTTTTGATCTAGCCCCGCGCGCCGGTTTCGCCGATCCGCGCCATAGACCTCGCTGAAGGCGGCCGCCAGCATCTCGGCCATCAGATCGGCGTCGACGCCTTGCAGACGCACCAGGGTCACGCCGGTGGCGCGGCGACGGCCAGGTTCGACGGTGACGTTGTCGCTCTGGGCGATGGCCCTGGCCTGGTCGCTGCGGCTGAGTTTGAGGACGGCCCAGCCGGCCGCGGGCCAGCCCAGGGTGGCGAAGGCCTTGTCACCGATCCGAAACTGAACCGCGTCGAGCACCGGACGAACCTGGACACCGGTTCCCAGGCTACGGGCAAGATCGGAGAAGGCTTCAGGCGTCATGACGATCCTCACGCGGAGCGATGTCCTTGAAGGCCATGAGTCGCGCCGTGACGGCAAAACTGCCGGCACGTCACGTCAGGAGCGGTCGCAAGCGCCTCCGGGCGCGATATCAGCGCTTGCGCGAAGCCTTCACCGAGGCTCCGACCGACCGGACCGGCTGGTGTCCAGCCGGAGCCAAGGCCATCCAGATGTCTACGTCATGGATTGCCCCCGAGAAGACGTCTTCAACGGTCACGATCGTTTCAAAAACATCGGTCGCCGAGACGGTGACGGCGACGTCAATGCCCAAGCTCTGACCGGCTTGCACGACAGCCGCGCGCTCACTGGGGGTGAGCGGGAAATCCAAAGTGACCCTCTTCAGGTCCAGGGTGGTGTTCGGGGCGATCGTCGCGCTGAAGGCGCCGGACGTGAAGGGCTGGCTGCCGCGACCTTTGCCAGTTGCTGCGACGCGATAGGTCAGAACCGCCGACCAGGTCACGTCAAGCGCCGGCGAGGCGCCGTTATTCCGCAAGGCCACCATCAGGCGCGGCTTGTTATCGGCGTCGTCGATAAAAAGCTGGACCGCTTCGAACGAAAGATAGCAACGCGTCTGGGCTTGGCCGATTTTCCGGTTGTCGGCATTGGATCGCCTGGACAGTTCCAAGGCGCCGAGCAGAGCCAGAAAGCCTACCGCGGCGACCCCAAGACTCCAACAGGCTATGGTGTTGGCCGTGTCACTGTTTTTCACCGCGCGTTCGGCGGCCAAGGCCGCGCGCCATTGGGCGCAGAGGTCGGCGCTGTCGTGGGAAGGATCGTTGTAGCACTCGATCTTCGTCAGGTCCGGATAGGCCCTGTAAGGCTGTTCCTTGGGCGCCTGCGGCGGGGGCGGCGCCGGCTTTGCAGGTGGCCTCGCGGGCGTCTTGGCCTTGGTCTCGCCGCGGCCCACACCGGCTTGCGCCTTGCCGGGCGTTGCGTTGACCTTTTGCACTGCGGTGGCGGGGACGTCCGGCACGCCGGACACGGCCTGCTCGTCAGAGCGGGCTGACACGGCCACGGCGACCGTCAGGCCGCAAACCAGGGCCATAATGGCCAGGCTCCAGCACGATCGGGCCTGTCGGCGCACCATCTTTCCTGGCATTGAGACCTCCGTTGCAGTCAGGGCCAATCTAGAGAGCGATCGCGAGGCGGTGGAAGTCATGATCACTCAAACACCTAATGGCCACGTGGAGCGATATCTCCAACAGTACCTGAGCGCCGCCCACGCGCCGGGCTTCGCCGTGCTTCTGACCGGACCTTGGGGTGTGGGCAAGACCTACCTAATCTCAAACCAAGCGTGGCCCCAGGATGGTGGCGGCCCCAGGATCGTTAGGATCAGCCTCTACGGGCTGGCCAGCCGCCATGAGATCGACCAGGCCCTCTCGCTGGCGCGCTATCCGTGGCTGGCCGAGCCGCGCGTCAATGAGCGCCCACGACATGGCGATCCTGTCCGGGCCGTGCGGACCGATTTCGATCGCGTTCCAACCATGGCCTCGGGATCCGACACGACCGCCTATGTCTTCGATGACCTTGAGCGCTGCGGCATGCCCATCAAGGACGCGCTCGGCTACATCAACAACTTCGTCGAGCGGGAAGGTCGAAAGGTCATTGTCCTGGCCAACGAGACGCCGCTCCTCAAGCGGAAGGTTCGTGCGTCCTACTTGGCGGCCAAGGAGAAGGTCATCGGCCGGACCTTTGCCATCAAGCCGGACTTCGACGCCGCGTTCGAGGCGTTCCTGACGCAGATAGATGACGAGGCGGCCAGAACGTGGATGGGGTCCGTCAAATCGGAGATCCGCAGTCTCCACGACCAATCCGGAACGGAGAACCTGCGTATCCTGCAGCAGACGATGTGGGATTTCGAACGCCTCTATCGGGGCTTGGCCACGCGACACCGGGAAAAGGCTGAAGCCCTTGAGGCGCTCATGCGGCTTTGCTTCCCGCTAGCGTTCGAACTCAAGTCCGGCGATTTGCAAGCGAGCGATCTATACGGACGGATGGCGGCGCGTTTTGGAAGCCTGTTCGGCGACAAGGCCCCAAGCCCGCTGCAGGTGGCGGCAAAGAAGTACGCCGGTGTGTCGCTTCATGACTCGATCCTGCCCGATGATCTCCTCGAAGAAATCCTCGTCAACGGCTTGGTTGACGAGGCCGCGCTCGCGGCCGCGCTAGACAAGAGCTCATGGTTCGTCACGGACGAAGAGCCGGCCTGGCGGACCGTGTGGTATTCGAGCGAACGCAAGGCGTCTGTCGTCGAGGCTGCGGCCACCAAACTACTGGCGCAGTTCGAGGCGCGCGAATTCGTTCGCTCTCCCGAGATCCTTCACGTGTTCAGCCAGATTCTGAAACTTAGCCGCCTGGAGGTCACCCCCTGGTCGCTGCAGGAAGCGCTCGACGAGTGCCGGCGCTATGTCGACGATTTGAGGTCTTCCAACCGCTTGGAGGCTCCAGCCGACAGTATGGACGACCTGGTGGGGCAGTCGGGAGCTTATGGTCTCGGCTTCGAGGGTAAGGACACTCCAGAGTTCCAGGCGTTATCGGCCTACCTGAGCCAAGAGCGCGTCCTGGCTGAACAGGACCGCCATCCTGAGCAGGCCGCTACCCTGGTCGAGATGCTCAAGGCCGACCCATCCGCCTTCATCCATCAAATCGCGCCAAGGCATGGCGCTGAGGCCCGGTTCGCCCGGTCCCCTGTCTTAGCGACGCTGGACGCTGATGCGTTCGCGGCTGCTCTCATCGAGCTGGATCCACTGGCGTTTCGCGAGGTTTTGCTTGGCTTGGCCAACCGATACGACCACAGCGCTTTACGCCGAGAGTTGGCGGCGGAGCTACCTTGGGCCAAGGCGTTACAACAGGCGCTCCTGGATCGCGCCAAAACCCTGCGTGTCTTCGATAAAAAGCGCGTCACCGAGAATGTGACCTGGATCCTGGCCCCCAAACTTCGGGCAGCCGAAGACACCCCCGAGCCGGCACCAGACACCGGCGCTTAAAACCCACGCTCGGCGGTCAAGGCCCCTCCCGGATACAGGGTCGTAAACGGGTCTGGTTGGCCAGGGACCAAGGCGCTGAATTCTGTGCAACGGCCCCGCGAGCCGAGAGGCCGAACACGGCCACGATTAGCGTCGCTCCGAGCGGCGCCTTATCCAAGTCGGCAACCCGTCGGACCGGCCTCGCAGGCGCACCGGTGCCCGCTCAAGAGGAATGAAGCCTGCACAGGAGCCCGCGCCCGGCGCGGGCGGGAGGCGGCGTCGAGCAACCGGCGGCGTGCCACAAAGCTCGTCTTTGAGGCTAGCCCGCAGGGTCGCACCCAAGAGAGCGGCGTCCAAGCGGCGACGTCAGACTTGGGCTAGGGCGAATCCACATTCAGCGCAGCCAGAGCATGATGGCGGCCAAGTGCACGAAGGCGAGGTAGTGAGCTGCCAAGCGGTCGTATCGGGTTGCGAAGCGCCTGAAGTGCTTGAGCTTGTTGAAGCAGCGCTCGACACGGTTTCTGAGTTTGTAGACGACCGGGTCGTGCGGGATGGGCGCCTTGCGCGAGCGGGTTGAAGGGATGACGGCGAGCGCGCCGATCTCGTCGAGATGCTGGCGTAGGCTGTTAGCGTCATACGCCCGGTCGGCGAGGACGGCCTTGGGTTTGTGGCCGCGGAGGAGGACCGGTACGGCGAGTATGTCGTGGCTCTGGCCCGGGGCGATGAGCAAGCGAACCGGTCGCCCGAGGCTGTCGCAGGCCATGTGAACCTTGGTGATCAGTCCGCCTCGGGAACGCCCCACAGCCGGATCGAGACCCCCTTTTTTGAGCCCGAACCTCGGCCGGTGGTCGCCTGCTGATGGGCCCGGACCAAAGTCGAGTCCAACATCAGATACTGGTTGTCCCGATCCTTGATCAGATCGTCGAACACCTTTTCCCAGACGCCAGCCTTCGCCCACCGGGTGAAGCGGGCGTGGACTGTCTTCCATTTGCCATAGCGTTCTGGGAGATGCTGCCAAAATGCGCCCGACCGCAGCACCCACAAAACCCCGTTTACAAACAGCCGGTTGTCGGCGCCGCTACGTCCGGGATCACCTATCTTGCCGGGGAGCAAAGGTGCGATACGCGCCCACTGCGCCTCGTTCAGTTCGTACCGTTTCACACCCATCACATGCCTCCGCCAAAGCGGAGACCTATGAATCACGCATCACACATCGCGTGAATCCCTGAATGTGGATTGGCCCTAGTCGTCCCTGGCCCAGCCGGCCGCCCCTTCGCAAAACTCGCAGCCCGTCTGGTAGCTGAACTCCAGATCGCCGCCGCCCAATTGCATCTCGGTGCAGAATCCGCAGACCCCGATCGTGTCCGAGGCGGCCAGGCATGCGCTGCAGATGTAGTGCTCGTGATGCTGCACGACTGTGTGGTAGCCGGTGCAGTGGGCGCAGTTCTTCTCCTTGAAGTCGATGTAGTCGTCCGGCCCGACGTTCTCGGTGTCAAGAATCTCGGCGAGTTGTTCGGCGTCGAGCTTGTGCCCGCAGGTCTCACAGGCGTGGTCGGAGCCGCCCCAGGCGGTGAGCTTCAGCATCTCACCGCAGATCTTCCCCGGGCATTCGATCGTGACCAAGGTGTCGCCAACCTCGCAGACCAGGCAATGCAGCCCGCTGACTTCGTCCGAAATCGGCGTAACTCGTGCAGCGGCGAACCCACATCCCATGCACGCCCGGAAATTCACACCCTTCTTCTTGGCTTCCACGATCGCGGGCTGGACGCCCTCGAACACGGCCGAAAGAAAGGCGCGATGCCCCTTCATGGCGAATCGAACGTCGCCGACCTTCCTAGCCACCCAGGGAAACTGCCCGGTCCAGTCAGAGAGCAGCCGCTCCAGGTGATACCAGCCCCGGCATTGTTCTAGCGCGATGGCCTGTTGGGCGTCGGACCCCGGCTCAGCGCCGTGGACGAAATGGATCATCCGATTGCGATGCGTGGAGATGGTATCGAAGACCTGCTCAGCCTCCTTTGAAATCGCCACGCCGGCGATGTTTCTGAGTCGGCCTATCGCCTGGCGCGGCGTGACCGTCTTGGCCTGCCCTTGCAGGAAGGCGTTGTGCTGGGCGCTATCGGGGTTATCGACGACCAGCGCCCAATGCTCGCGCATCAGCCGGGCTTTGAGAAACAGCTCAACCGCCGTCGCAAAGTGAATGGTCGAGAACTTCGGGCTGTCCTGAAACTCGGCGATGGCACGGTCTAGAAACTCAAAGGCGCTCTCCACAAGACCTTGCACGATGGTCTCGTGAGGCGGCGGCGGCGCAAAACGTTGGCGTCGGTGGCGATTGCTCATGGATGGGATTGTCGACGCTAGGCCGTTGGCGGTCCAGCCCACTTGAGAGCGGCTATCGGTGAGCACCACTTCAACAAGCGATCGGCCAAGACGGGGGAGTTCAAGGACGAGGACGAACATGTCGTGTTGGCGCGCCGGCCGCGATTCGAACGAACGTGGTGCCTCCTAAAGCGGACCTGACCAAGGTCAGCGATGAGTCAGGCCTCGCCGGTCGCGGGATGAGCGAGACATGCGCCTTGGCCGCCGCCCGAAAGCAGACCTTCCGAAGTCGGCGATGCGTCAGATCGGGGCGACTGAAAGCACTAACACGCCCAGGCCGTCGCAATGCTCTTGCCGCCTTTTCGCCGCGTGGGGCCAGATCATCCATCTGGCTATACAGTAGCGAGCGCTTGATCAAATTGGCCAATCGCCCGTGCGTCGATTCTCGAAAATTCAATGTCTAATCGAACGATTAAAGTTCATTCAGAGCAATTGGCGCCCGAGACCATCTTCTCGGCCTATTTACTGAGTACTTCGGCAAAACGTGATAAGCACCGATAGCTATGCCCCATGGGGCATAGGCCAAATCTCGCTGCACATTGCCTTGCAAAGACTCAAAATTTCAATCTGAATTCACACCACTTGGATGGATCGACTGACCTTCGACGCTCACGCGCGGAGACAGCGATCCCGTGCGCCAAGCGCAATCAGTGTGAAAGGAAGATCGATGAGGCCGAGCTAAACCCCGCGCCACCTGGCGGAGAAGCTGGGCCCGAGAAAGCTGGAACTTTCCCGGGCGCCGGTTCCGGAGCGAATCCGTAACGCGTTAGCAGCGAGCGGAACTCTCTCCCCACAAACCGACGGAGTCAACGGCCCTGCTGGGCCGATCCTTGAAACACGTCGGTGCTCCGCCTCTTCGAAAACAGGAGAGGACCAAATGAACGAGAACTCACCTAGCCACTTCGGACCAAATTCGGAGCCAGTGGCGCGATCGCTGTCGTCGCGGGCGTCCCTGCGAGACACGATCCACGCATCACTCAAAAGGCCGCGCTGCGGACCTGCCGGCTCAATCGAGCCGGCATCGGCTACCTTGGTCGTCACGCCCGACGGCAGTTCAATGCGCAGCGTCCTGACCGGTCGCCGGGTTATCGTCACCGGCTTCTACAACAGCAGAAAAGCCGGCCGCGCCCTTCCCTTCGAGGGCATGAACGAGGCCGCGCTCCTCAAGTACTGCGAGGTGGACACCCGCGTGGTGGACTACCTCTCTCAGCCTTTCCGCTTCGAGTTTGTGATGGACGGCAAGAAGCGCATCTACGTTGCGGACTGCGCGCGACTGTTGGACGACGGGACCGTCGAGGTCATCGAGGCCAAGGGGGATCGCAACAACCTTGGAGATGCAGACTACGTCCAAAAGCTTGATCGCGTGCGAGAGCTCTGCCTGGAGCTAGGCTGGCGCTTTAAGATTGTTACCCGCCGGCGACTTTTCGAGCCCGCGGCGATCCACGCCAACGTGGAGTTCGTTCAGTCACGCCGGCACGCGGTCGTTGACGCGTTGCGCGCGCATCAAGCGGTCGAGCGGATCAGGCTGGATGGTGGGCGCAGCTCCCTTGGTCGCCTCTCCGAGCTCTGGGAAAACTGGCAGATCGGCTTAGCGACCCTTCAATCGATGATGGTTCGCCGGCGGCTCGCGATCGACATCGCGCAGCCAATCTCCCGAGACAGCTGCGCGAGCCTAATAGGTGACGCGCCCCCGACCCTTTTCGGGAGTGCGGTGAGATGAGCATTTTGATCCGATTCAAGGCCGGAGAGACTTGGTCATTTCGCGGCAGGCGCATTCGATTTGAGTGCGAGATGGGTAATGGGCGGCTGTTCTTTCGCGACGAAGACACGCTGAGCGCCTTCCAGGTCGAAGACGAAGATGGCTCACCCTGCGCCCCATCCACCGACTGGGCGGTAGAAGCCTACGCCGGCGGCGACCTGAAGCGAGAGCGTGACTTCTCCGGCCCGCTCGAGCGCCGCCAAGCGGCGCTCCAAGACATTGATTTTGAAACCGCCCAGCAGAAAGATCCGCAGTCCATACTCCGCCTGCGCGTACTAACGGCCTTGGACCGACTTCCTGAACTTCCGCGCAGCGATCGCGCCGTCGGCTTGGCGATCTCCCGCCTTTGGGGCGCAGATCCAGATTTGGCGGCAAGGTTTCCGCGAAAACCCTCACCCAAGAGCGTTCGTCGATGGCTTGATGAGCGAGGCGCACCTGGCGAACGCCACCTCAGCCTTATGGTATCGAGAGCGGGACGCGTTAAGCGCAAGAAGCGTCTGCCATCAGACATCCACGCCGTTATGCACGAGGCCGCTCTTTGGTATTGGTCCAGTCGGAGATGGTTGATTGACGATGCCTATGCCCGTTGCGTTGCCGCCATCATCGAAAGCAACGGCAAGCGTAAGCTGGAGGGTCTGCCCCCTCTAAAAAAGCCCTCTGACGAGTGGTTCCGGCAAGTCGTTCGCGGGCTTGAGTGTTATGAAACCGTCCGTGAAAAATACGGCGCCCGCGCAGCCAGTATGCGCTTCAAGCCGTGCGGCAAAGGGACTGAAGCCACCAGAATTCTTCAGATCGGCGTTATGGATCACACGGTGCTCGATGGCGTCGCTGTAATCGATGCAGACTACATGCTGCCCGCTGGTCGGCCATATCTCACCGTAGTCGCTGACGTCTTCAGCGGGTGCATCGTTGGATTTTACATTTCATTTGAGCCGCCTTCGATTCACTCCGTAATCGAGTGCATCAAGCGCGCTAACCAGCCAAAGACGAACCTATTATCGAGCGCTTCTAAGTTTCCGATATTGAGAGATATATTTGGATACTTTGACGAGGTATTTTTTGACAATGGCAAGGAGTTTGCCGGCGCATCGATGCACGACAGTGTCGCGGACATGGGCCCCTCTCTTCGTTTAGCGCCAATCGCTTCACCAACCTACAAGGCGATTGTCGAGCGCTTCTTCGGAACACTGAACACAATATTAAACCGAAAACTGCCAGGCGGTATATTCAAACCCGAACTCCTGCGAGAATTTGGCTACGATCCGTTTAAGGATGCAGTTCTCACCCTCGATCAACTCGAAGAACTGATATGGGATGCCTTGGTCATCCACCACATCAATCCTCCAGACCGAGAGCACATACCGAGAGCTCAGGTCTGGGAAACAAGTGCGCTCCACGATGGAATACCTGTCCTAGACGACCCTTCTGAACTCGACAAACTGCTGGGAAAGACCAAACACCCCTGTCTGGTTACCCGCTCTGGAGTCGAACTCTTCGGGCTGATCTATCACGACCCTAAGGAGGTCGCCGGGTTGCTGGAGGATCTCGCCCCCAGGGAACCAATGAGAGCACGAAGAAAGGGCTCTGCAACCGCTCGGGTGAAGGTAAAGTACAATCCGGCGAACATTGCCGAGATCCACGTCTGGAATAAAGTCACCAATCGATACGTCACTCTGCCTTGCGACCAAGAGAGATACGCGGCCGGGGTATCTCTATGGCACCACAGAAAACTGCAAGAGTGGGCCAAGCTCAAAGGGCTCAGCTTCAGCAGCGAACACGACCGGTTGCTCGTTCAGGCCCAGCTGATCCAAAAACTCGAGGAGATGGGGCCAAAGCTACGCGGTAAGGAGCTCAGGGCATTCTCCCGCTTGA
Organism: Caulobacter sp. GW821-FHT10F06; assembly: GCF_058809215.1. Taxonomy (NCBI): domain Bacteria; kingdom Pseudomonadati; phylum Pseudomonadota; class Alphaproteobacteria; order Caulobacterales; family Caulobacteraceae; genus Caulobacter; species Caulobacter sp. GW821-FHT10F06. The sequence goes on from NZ_JBXASK010000004.1 coordinate 395,458, forward strand.
GCAATTCGCCGAAGCTACGCGCCAAGCTTAGCCCAGACATCGCCATCGCCTACGCGCAGTCGCGGCCGGATGGCCTGTCGCCCGTGCTCATTCCCCACGAGACCATGGCCGCTGATCGCAGCGATGGTGGGCAAAAGCCATCCCGGCCAGCGCCGAGGAAAAAGCCGAAGGCCAAACCTCCCAGTCGCAAATCCACCCGCGTGAATGATCAGCGAAAGCCCGAGACTGGCGGCACGCCTGATTTCTCTGTGGACCTCTCCTCATGGAAGGAGGCGGACCTATGAGCGCCGAACGCATCGTCGCCAAAATGGCGCTCTTTGATCAGATCTACCTGCCCTACCCGCCTCACATCGCATTCCACAACGAGTGCAAGTATCTGCTGGAGCTGGGCATCGCGACGCGTGGGCGGCCGCAGAAGGGGATGCGCGCGCTGGCGCCATCTGGCTCCGGCAAAACGTCCGCCGCTCTATCTTTCATCCGGCAGTATCAAGCTAAAAATCCCAGAACCCAAACTAGCGTTCCGATCGTGTATGTGGCGCTTGAGCGGGCCGCGACCGCCAAGAAGCTGATGATCTCCATCCTCGAATATTTCGGGGATTCATACGCGGCCCACGGCAATGAGCAGGCCCTAAAGAAGCGCGTGATCGCATGCTTTCAGCGCTTCGCAACCCTTCTGTTGATCATCGACGAGGCCCAGCACCTCAACTATCGCGTCTACGAAAAGAACGACGTGACCGACAGCCTCAAGCGTCTTCTGGACGAAGGGGTGGTGCCGATCGTTTTCATAGGAACCAAGGACGCTGAGGATCTCTTCACTCGAAACGTGCAGCTCTCTAGTCGCCTGATATCTCCATGCGACTTCGAGCCGCTCGACCTCAGAGTCCAGGCCGATCGCAGCCTGTTGAGCGGATACGTCACGCTGCTGGATCAGGCCCTCGTTGAAAAACGAATCCTGCCCAATTCGAGCGGACTGGCAGATCCCGCGATTCTCACACGGCTCTTTCTGGTCGCCGACGGCGTTATCGGCCGCGTGTCGCGCCTCCTCACCGTGGCGCTTGAGATCGCGCTCCGCCGCGGTGCGGAACAGATCGAATGGCAAGACCTCGCGCTCGCAGTCGATCGCTGGGCCATTCCCAACGGCCTTACCAGCAAGAACCCGTTTTTGCAGGAGGATGCCCTGTGAGAACGACCGATGGTCCGGCTGTCATCGTCGATGACGGCCGCGTGCTCTTCCCCCTGAAGCCATACGAGGGAGAGAGCTACTTTGGGTTCACCACGCGTCTGGCAAGTTGGAACTGCTTCGAGAGCCGGCGACATTTCCTTCGAGCGGTAGGGTTTGCGCGGACGGTCGCTACCGATCTGCACCAGGCCCTCAATGACGATGGCTCTCTTGCCTGGCGCATGGGCCTAACTCACGACGAACTAGGCGCTCTCGTGGCCCGCAGCCTTGGCGATGACTATCGCCGCGAGCTCCATTGGAACAAGAGGCGCATCTCTCCCAAGGGCCTTTCCGTGAGTCTCCACCACAGGTTCGCATGGTCCATCGCCCGCCTACCGCATTGCCCATCAACCTGGGACTTACTCGTGGGAAAGTGTCCGTCCTGCAGCCACGAGCTGGGTTGGCCGGCCGCCCGAGAAGTACACCTATGCGAAAGTTGCGACTTTGATCTTCGGAGGGCCAAGACAGAGAAAGTGCCGCATGCAGCCCGTCAGGGGCTGGCCTTCCTCGCCGACCTTGCCGTCGTGGCGCCAAACGCGACGATAGCTCCCGATCTGGGCCTCCCAGTCGCTTTGGCCGGCGAGCGGCGTGTAGATGTTTTCCGCCTCATCTACCTGGTCGCTCGCGTCCTTGCGAAGTGGAAGGCGCTTCGCACGTTCGACAAATCCTCATCAGTTGCGCAGACCAAATACCTCGCCGAGGCCGTGGTCCTTTTTCACCAGTATCCGTACTCGCTTGACGAGTTCTCTGGCCCCGCACGAGGTCGGGAGATGCCGATGCTCAGTAGAATGCGCCTAGGTGTCGCACACGCTCCTGAATGTCTGCGCATGTTCGACAGACTTCTTTCGGATTGGGAGCCCTGCCGTCACGGCATCCAGCGCCTGAAACGTGAGCGCGAGGCGGCTGACTGCCTGACTGTCCGCGAGGCTGCGGAAGTCATGAGGATCGAAAACCGCGGCGTCCGCACGCTCGTGGACAGCGGTCTCCTCACCCCCGTAAATACACGGGGGAGCGAGCGAAAATACGACTGGTTGCCGAAGGATACGGTGACGAGGATCGCAGCCAGCCTGGCTCGGCGAGCCTCTGTTCGGGAGTTTTCTCGGACCTATCAAATCCCAGTCGGCGGCGTACTCCAGCTATGCGGCGCCGGACTGCTAACGGAGAATGCTTGCCCCTTTGTCGGTGCATTTCATCCTCCGCCGCAACTGGACGAGCAGGACGTCTCCCGGTTCGTCTCGCGCCTGCAGTCGGTTCTCCATTTTACGCCATATGGACTTGAGACGGTGTCGCTTGAGGACACCTTCCACGGGATTGGAGGCCAGCCGAAGCCTTGGAGCACGATTATTGGCGCCGCGCTCGGCCGCGATCTGAAGCTTTACGCCGACGATGGCATGGGCGGTCCTCTACGTATCAAGGACCTGCGTATTTCAAGGGAGCTAGCTCGCGCGCTGGTTTGCGGCCAGCGACAGGACCTCCTCAACATACCGGCGCCCATCTCGGCGTCGCTAACCCAGCAGACTTTCAGCCGCGGCGAAGCCGAGCAGTACCTCAACTGCTTTCCGAGGGATCTGTCGTGGCTACTGTGCAACGGCCATCTTGGCGCGGAGCTCCCAGCGGCGGCCATCGAACAGTTTGGCCGCGAGCTGATTTCGTCGCGCGAGATCGCATGGCGCTGGCGGGTATCCCCGACCATGCGTGACAGCCTCAGTGCTGATCAGGGCATAGCGAGATGCCTGGGACCCTTTTGGCAAAGGCGAGAGGTCGAGGAGCACTTCGCCGAGCTGTTCCCGCAAGGTGGAGCAGCATGATGTGAGCTTGCGGCAGATTGGCCCCGTTGCCGGGGCGTGGATCCAATGATCCGGCGGCCGAAGCCGTATCATTGGAATACCGCATAGGCGCGCGGCCTTCAAGCAAAGCTCGCCGCGCACCGATTGGGTCAGTGTTAGGTTGTTTAGGGGCCCCTTTGGGCCAGCGTTAGGTTGTTTGCTTGGTTTGTACCGTTGTCCGGTTTTCAACGATTTCAATTACTTGCCTGGACAGACCCAACTTGGAGCGACAAACGCGATGGAACCTTTGCCTTTGCGGACCGTTACACGGACCGCGCGAGGGGCGCGCGGTCGGGGGTTTCCGGGTGTTTGTCGAGTTTTTGGCGTCGCCGAGCGTAGGCGAGAACAGTCCAGAGTCGCGGAGCGTAACGGCGCTTTTCCCTGTCCCAACGGCCGCTGCAGTCCCGGTCGCGCCGCCGGCCGGAGCTCGCTGAGCCCGCCTAATCGTTCGCTTCGCGGCCTTGGCCGAGCGAGCCGTGTCGAACACCCTTCATCTTGAGAATCCCATGTCGCTGATCGAACCGCGTGGCGCGCTGTCCCCCCGCTCGAAAGTGGAAAGCTGGACGACGCTGGGTCTGGCGCTGGTGCTGGCCTTCTTCCTGATCAGCGGCGTCATCGCCTATCGCAACATCGAGGTGCTGCGGGTCAACAACGAGAAGATCCGGCACACCCATCAGGTGCTGATCTCGATCGACGACTTGCTGTCGACCACCCAGGACGCGGAGACCGGCCAGCGCGGCTATCTGCTGACCGGCAACGACCGCTATCTGGAGCCCTATCAGAGCGCGGTCGCGGACGTGATCTCGCGGATCGAGACCGTCCGGTCGCTGACCAAGGACAACCCGACCCAGCAGGCCAATCTCAACAAGGTCCAGCGCCACCTCGACGCCAAGCTGGCCGAGCTGGAGGAAACCATCGGCCTGCGCCGCACCAAGGGCGTCGAGGCTGCGCTGTCGGTCGTCACCACCGATCGCGGCAAGGTCGAGATGGACGCCGTCCGCACCCAGCTGGACGTGATGCGGCAGGAAGAAAACCGCCTGCGTCAAATCCGCGTCGCCGAGATGGACGCGGCCTATGGCACGGCGCTGGCCAGCGGCGTGCTGTCGGGCCTGCTGGGCGCGGCGCTAACGGCCGTCGTCTACGTGCTGATCCGCCGCAGCACCCGGGCTCGCGCCCGTCAGGAATGGCTGCAGTCGGGCCAGGTCGGACTTTCCGACGCGATGATGGGCGACCAGTCGGTGGCCGAGCTGAGCGACAGCATCCTGAGCTTCCTGTCGCAATATCTCGGCGCTCAGGCCGGCGCGCTGTTCAAAGGCGAGAGCGGCCAATTCTACCGCGCCGCCGCCTTGGGCATCGCCGCCGACGCGGATGTTCCGCTGCGCTTCGGCGTCAAGGAAGGGCTGCTGGGCAAGGTCGCCGCCGACGGGCGGACGATGGTCGTCCGCGACGTGCCCGAGGGCTACCTCACCATCGGCTCGGCGCTGGGCCGCGACAAGCCGCGGCATCTGGTGCTGGTGCCCGCCCATGCCGACGAGATGGTCAACGCCGTCATCGAACTGGGCTTCCTGCACGCCGTCGACGATCGCGTGATCGAGCTGCTCGACCAAGCCTCGGCGTCGATCGGCATCGCCCTGCGCTCGGCGCGCTATCGCTCCGAACTGCAGAACGTGCTGGAGGAAACCCAGCGCCAGGCCGAGGAGCTGCAGGTCCAGAGCGAGGAGCTGCGGGTCTCCAACGAGGAACTGGAAGAGCAGGGCCGGGCGCTGAAGGAATCGCAGGCGCGGCTGGAGCAGCAGCAGGTCGAACTGGAACAGACCAACAGCCAGCTGGAGGAACAAGCCCAGACGCTGGAAACCCAGCGCGACGAGCTGGAGCGGACCGGCGCGGCGGTGGCCCTGAAGGCGCGCGAGCTGGCCCAGGCCAGCCAGTACAAGTCCGACTTCCTGGCCAACATGTCCCACGAGCTGCGCACGCCGCTGAACTCGCTGCTGATCCTGTCCAAGCTGCTCAGCGACAATCCCGACGGCAATCTCTCGGGCGAGCAGGTCAAGTTCGCCCAGACCATCGCCTCGTCGGGCAATGACCTGCTGGTGCTGATCAACGACATCCTCGACCTGTCGAAGATCGAGGCGGGCCATATCGAGGTGCGCCCCGAGAGCGTCGCGGTCCAGCGTCTGACGAACGACCTGCGCCAGCTGTTCCAGCCGGTGGCCGACGAGCGCAAGCTGGACTTCGAGATCGAGGTCGCCGCCGGCGCGCCGGCGCTGATCGAGACCGACCGCCAGCGTCTGGAACAGATCCTCAAGAACCTGCTGTCGAACGCCTTCAAGTTCACCGAGACCGGCGGCGTGCGGCTGAAGATCTCGCCGGCGGGCGCCGACAGCCTCGCCTTCGCGGTGACCGACACCGGCATCGGCGTGCCGCGCGAGCAGCAGGACAGCATCTTCGAAGCCTTCCGCCAGGCCGACGGCACCATCAGCCGTCGCTATGGCGGCACGGGCCTGGGCCTGTCGATCTCGCGCGAGCTGGCCCGCCTGCTGGGCGGCGCGATCACGCTGGCGAGCCGGCCCGGCGAAGGCAGCACCTTCACGATCACCATCCCGCGCGCCTACGACCCGGCGCGCGTGGGACCGCGCGAGCAGCCCCTGCCGGTCGAGGTCGCGCCCGCCATCGCCGCGCCGGCGCGGTCGCGGCGCGCCAAGCCCTTGCCCCAGACGGTCGAGGACGATCGCGATCAGCTGACCAACGGCCGCCGCGTGTTGCTGATCGTCGAGGACGACGACAAGTTCGCCAGCATCGTGCGCGACCTCTCCCACGAGATCGGCTTCCACTGCCTGGTGGCCGGCACGGCCGAAGAGGCCCTGAAGCTGGCCAAGCAGTACAAGCCCAGCGCCGTGGTGCTGGACGTGGGCCTGCCCGACGAGTCGGGCCTGATGGTGCTGGATCGCCTCAAGCGCGACGACGCGACCCGTCATATCCCGATCCACGTGGTCTCAGCCAACGACCACAGCCAGACCGCCCTGTCGCTCGGCGCGATCGGCTACTTGGTCAAGCCAGTCAAGCGCGACGAACTGGCCGAGGTGCTCAAGACCCTGCAATCGAAACTGGCCAGCACGGTGCGGCGGGTGCTGATCGTCGAGGACGACGCCGTTCAGCGCGAGGCGGTCGGCAGGCTGCTGACCTCTGGCGATGTCGAAACGATCGGCGTCGGCACCGCGGCCGAGTGCCTGGAGCAGCTCAAGCAGAACACCTTCGACTGCATGGTGCTGGACCTCTCCCTGCCGGACGCCTCTGGCTATTCGCTGCTGGAGACGATCAGCCAGGACGGCGGCCACGCCTTCCCGCCGGTCATCGTCTATACCGGCCACGATCTGTCGGCCGACGACGAGCAGCGGCTGCGCCGCTATTCCAGCTCGATCATCATCAAGGGCGCCAAGTCGCCCGAGCGCCTGCTCGACGAGGTGTCGCTGTTCCTGCACCAGGTGGTGTCCGAGCTGCCGCCCGAGCAGCAGAAGATGATCCAGAAGGCCCGCAACCGCGACGCCGTGCTGGAGGGCCGCCGCGTGCTGATCGTCGAGGACGACATCCGCAACGTCTATTCGCTGTCCAACGTGCTGGAGCCGCGCGGGGCCGTCGTCGAGATCGCCCGCAACGGCCAGGAGGCGATCGCAGCCCTGGCCCGCTCGGCCGAGGATCCCTCGCGCGCCATCGACCTGGTGTTGATGGACGTGATGATGCCGGTCATGGACGGCCTGACCGCGACGCGGCAGATTCGCGGCGACGCCAAGTGGGCCAAGCTGCCGATTCTGATGCTGACCGCCAAGGCCATGCCCGACGACCAGGAAAAGTGCATCGCGGCCGGCGCCAACGACTACATGGCCAAGCCCATCGATGTGGACAAACTGCTGTCGCTGGTCCGTGTCTGGATGCCCCGGTGAGCGTGATCCGTGCCTGAAGCCATCGAGGACCTTGAGATCCAGCTGCTGCTGGAGGCGCTCTATCAGCGCTATCACTACGACTTCCGCCACTATGCCCGGGCGTCGATCAAGCGGCGGCTGGTCCAGGCCCGCGACCAGCTGGGCTTTGCCAGCATCTCGGCGATGCAGGAGCGGGTGCTGCACGATCCAGCCGCCCTGCCGCGCCTGCTCGGCTACCTCACCGTGCAGGTCAGCGAGATGTTTCGCGACCCGTCCTACTTCCGGGCGCTGCGCGAGAAGGTGCTGCCGCACCTTCGCACCTATCCGTCACTGAAGGTGTGGATCGCCGGCTGCAGCGAGGGCGAGGAACTCTATTCCCTGGCCATCCTGTTCCGCGAGGAGGGCCTCTACGAGCGGACCCTGTTCTACGCCACCGACATCAATCCGGCGGCGCTGAGCGCGGCGGAGGCCGGCGTCTATTCGCTCGACCGTATCCGCAAGTTCACCGAGAACCATCAGAAGTCGGGCGGCAAGTCTTCGCTGTCGGACTACTACACCGCCGCCTATGGCCGCGCGGCCTTCGACAAGACGCTGCGCAACCGCGTGGTGTTCTCCGACCACAGCCTGGTGACCGACGCCGTCTTCGCCGAGATGCACCTGATCTCGTGCCGCAACGTGATGATCTATTTCGATCGTCCGCTGCAGGACCGGGCCATCGGCCTCTTCCGGGACTCGCTGGCGCGCAAGGGCTTCCTGGGCCTGGGTTCGAAGGAGAGCCTGCGGTTCTCCAGCCATGTCGCGGCCTTCTCCGACTTCGTGCCGGTCGAAAAGATCTATCAAAGGCGCGAACCGTGAGCGGGGAGCCGATCAGAGCGGTCGTCCTCGGCGCGTCGGCCGGCGCGGTCCAGGCGCTGCTGACCATCCTGCCCGCCCTGCCGGCCGACTACCCCTTGCCCTTGCTGGTGGTCGTCCACGTGCCGCCGGATCGCGACAACATGCTGGTGCCGCTGCTGCAGGCCAAGTGCGAGATCGCGGTGCGGGAAGCCGAGGACAAGGAGCCGGTGACCGCCGGCGTGGTCTATTTCGCCCCGTCCGACTATCATCTGCTGGTCGAGACCGACGGCAGCCTCGCCCTGTCGACCGACGAGGCGGTGAACTATTCGCGCCCGTCGATCGACGTGTTGTTCGAAAGCGCCGCCGACGCCTATGGACCCGGGCTGGTCGGCGTGATCCTGACCGGCGCCAACCACGACGGCGCCGCGGGCCTCAGGGCGATCGTCGATGCGGGCGGCGCGGCGCTGGTCGAGGACCCCGCCGGGGCCTATGCGTCGGCCATGCCCCTGTCGGCGCTGGAGGCCTGTCCTTCCGCGCAACGCATGAACCTGGATGCGATCGCGTCCTACCTGTCGAGTTTGAGGACCGCATGATGGTCGCGGAAAAGCCGATCAACTTCCTCCTCGTCGATGACCTCGAAGAGAACCTGCTGGCGTTGGAGGCCCTGCTTCAGCGCGAGGGCCTGACCTGCCTGAAGGCGCGCTCGGGCGAGGAGGCCCTCGAGCTTCTGCTGGTGCACGACGTCGCCCTGGCGCTGCTGGACGTTCAGATGCCCGGCATGGACGGCTTCCAGCTGGCCGAATACATGCGCGGCAACGAGCGCGCCCGGCATATTCCGATCATCTTCGTAACCGCCGGCACCGCCGACAACCTGCGCCGCTTTCGCGGCTACGAGGCTGGCGCGGTCGACTTCATCCAGAAGCCGATCGAGGCCGACGTCCTGCGCAGCAAGGCCAACGTCTTCTTCGACCTCCATCGCCAGCGCCAGCAGATCGAGCGCCAGCGCGACGAACTGGAGGCCGCCGCCCAGGCCCTGCGGCGGGCCGATCGCCACAAGGACAGCTTCCTGGCGGTCCTGGCCCATGAACTGCGCAATCCGGTCGCGGCGCTCAGCGGCGGCCTGCATCTGCTGGCCAAGGACCTGTCGCCCGAGCGCTCGCAGGACATCCGCACCCGGATGGACCGGATGCTGATCCACCTCTCCCACCTGGTCGACGACCTGCTGGACGTTTCGCGCGTCAGCCAGGGCAAGATCTCGCTGAAGAAGGAGCGGGTGGCGCTGGGCGACATCCTGCAATCGGCGATCGAGGCCAGCCAGCACATCATCGACGCCGGCGGCCACACGTTCACCGCCGAGATCCCCGACGAGGCGATCTGGCTGGACGCCGACCATACGCGCCTGGCCCAGGTGGTGGCCAACCTGCTCAACAACGCCGCCAAGTACACGCCTTCGGGCGGAACGGTGTCGCTGGTCGCCAGCGCCCGCGACGGCGTGGCCGAGATCCGGGTCACCGACACAGGGGTCGGCATCCCGCCGCAGATGCAATCGCGGATCTTCGAGATCTTCGCCCAGGTCGAGGATCACCTCGCCAAGGCGCAGGGCGGCCTCGGCATCGGCCTGGCGCTGGTCAAGCAGTTGGTCGCCCTGCACGGCGGCGCCATCGACGTGGAGAGCGCTGGCCAGGGCATGGGCAGCACGTTCACGGTCCGGCTGCCCATTATCGACTAGCGCGACCGGCCTCAGGGCAGAGAAACGCCCCGGCTTGCGGTCAGCACGGCGTACCACTGCTGGCGACTCATCCGCACCGTCAGCGCCTCGGCGGCCTGACGGATGCGCGCGACGCTTTGCGACCCGACGATCGGGATCGGTCGGGCCGGATGGGCCATGATCCAGGCATAGGCCACGGCCGCGCGGCTGACGCTCTGTTCGGCGGCGATGGCGTCCAGCGCGACGATCACGGCGCGGGCGCGATCGTCCGTCCCCTCGCCGCCCAACCGTCCGCCCCCTAGGGGCGACCAGGCGAGCACGCCCAGGCCTCGCTCCAGCGCCTGGTCGAGAATGCCGTCCGACAGCGGATCGATGGCCAGGGCCGAGAACTCGGGCTGGATGCTGGCCAGCGGGAAGTCGAGATGCGCCTGGAGGGCCGCGACCTGGGCGGGCGAATAGTTGGAGACGCCGACCTCGCCGATCTTGCCGGCCGCGCGCAGTTGGCTCAGCACCTCGGCGACCTCGGCCGGATGGGCCAGGCTGTCGGGCCGATGGATCTGGTAGAGGTCGATGCGCTCGACGCCCAGCCGGGTCAGCGAAGCCTCGCAGGCCTCCGTCAGATAGAGCGCGCTGGAATCGTAGGGCGCGCCGGGAATGATGCCGCCCTTGGAGGCCAGCACCATCCGCTGGCGCAGATGCGGCGCCTGGCGCAGCACCGCGCCCAGCAGAGCCTCCGCCGAACCGAAGCCGGCCGGGGTGTCGACGCCATAGATGTCGGCGGTGTCCAGCAGGGTCAGGCCCGTGTCGAGGGCCGTCTCGACCAGGGCCTGGGCGGCGTCGACCGACTCGCCCTTGAAGCGCCACATGCCCCAGGCCAGCGGCGACACCTCCAGCGCGCTGCGGCCCAGGCGACGGGTTTGATCGGGAAGGCTCATCGGACTCGGACCTCGGGAAGAAAACAGGATCAGGGCTTAGCCGCGCCGAGCGCGTTCAGCCAGGTCAGGAAGAGACTTGGCCACGCACCGACCGATGAACCCGCCGGGGTTCGCAGGCCAAAGCCATGGCCGCCGCGCTCGAAGACGTGCAGCGCAGCCTCCGCGCCGGCGGCCCGCCAGGCCTTGAACGCCTCCAGGCTGTTGTCGACCGACACGCGGGGATCGTCGGCGGCGTGGAAGAAGAAGGTCGGCGGCGGCAACTTGGGCGCGCCGCGATAGAGCATCGCGCGCGGCGAGGCCGGCACGTTGAGATAGGCATAGCCCAAGCCGAGAAAGTCGATGCGCAGCGGCGCGGCGTCGGCCTCGTCCACCGGTGCGTAGGAGACCTCGGCGGCGCGGCTGGCCAGGGCTCCGGCGATCGTGCCGCCGGCCGAGAAGCCGAGCACACCGATCCGGCGCGCGCCGGTGCGCTTGGCCAGCAGCCGCAAGGCCCGCGCCGCGTCGTCCAGCATCACGTCCGCGCCCTTGGCCCAGCCCTCGCCCGGCAGCCGGTAAAGCAGCCCGCCGGCCGCGATCCCCGCGCCCGCCAGCCAGCGGCAGACCTCCTCGCCCTCCTTGTCGAAGACCACGCGGTTGAAGGCCCCGCCCGGGATCACGAGAATGGCGGTGTCGGACCCGCCCGCCGGCCGGTGAAGACTGAGGCGAGGCTCGCGCACGCCGGAGATGTCGCGACCCTTGCGGCCTTGGTCCTCGACCTCGCGCGCGGTCTCCTGGACCGTGACGCCCTCGCCGCCGGGCGCGCCGGCCGGCCACAACTTCAGCATCTCGGTTTCGATGCGCGGCGCGGCCTGGGCGGCGGCGGTCGCGAGACCGGGCGCGGCGAGCGCGGCGGCCAGGAGGGTGCGTCTGTCCATGGGAAGCTCTCCTTAGATCCTCTTAGAGCGACGCCGTAGCAGAGACCGGCTGGTCACCGCTTTTCGAATTCCTATTAATCCTATAGGAAAATATGAGTATCGATATTCCATTCCCTCAAGCTAAGCCCCGGCCGCACGCCGCCAGAGAGCGGTCCTAGTCACCTTGGGGGTGTTTGATGTCGTTGTTCCGTCCCGCGTCTCATCGCGCGATCCTCGCCGCCGCGCTTCTCGCCGGCTCCAGCGCGCCCGCCCTGGCCTGGGCCGCCGATGCGCCCGACGCGTCCGACACCCGCCTGGACGAGATCGTCGTCACCGCCCAGCGCCGCTCGGAGAACGTGCAGAAGGTGCCGATCGCCGTGACGGTGATCACCGGCGAGGACCTGGAAAAACGCCAGACCTTCTCGGCCGAACAGCTGGTCCAGCAGGTGCCGTCGCTGACGTTCCGCAAGGGCACGACCAACGTCAACTCATCGCTGAACATCCGCGGCATCGGCACCACCTCGTTCTCGGCGGGCTCGGAGCCGGCCGTGTCGACCGTGGTCGACGGCGTCGTGTTCGCCCGCTCGGGCCAGGCCTTCTTCGACTTCTTCGATGTCGAGCGCATCGAGGTGCTGCGCGGCCCGCAGGGCACGCTGTTCGGCAAGAACGCCTCGGCCGGCGTCGTCTCGATCGTCACGCGCCGCCCGTCGGCGACGACCAAGGGCTTCGCCGAAGCCAGCTATTTCGAGGGCGACGAGTATCGCCTGCGCGCCGGCGTTTCGGGCCCGATCAGCGACACGCTGCGCGGCGGCGTCACGGCGGTCTATGGCAAGTACGACGGCTCGGCGACCAACGTCTATGACGGTTCCAAGGTCAACGGCTACGAGCGCGTGGGCGTGCGCGGCAAGCTGGAATGGACCCCCAGCGACGACCTGACGGTCAGCCTGATCGCCGACACCGTCAACGCCGTCGACAACGGCTCGGCCGATGTCATCGGTTACGCCACGCCGGGCGACGCGATCATCGCCCAGGAAGCGCCGCTGAAGGTCGGCCCGAGCAACCGCGACATCAACAACGACGTTGCGCCGGTCACCAAGGACAGCAGCTGGGGCTATTCGGGCCAGGTCGACTACAAGCTGGGCGACTACACCCTGACCTCGATCACCGCCTGGCGCGGCTGGGGCAACACCGAGGTCCGCGACGGCGACTACACCTCGGTCCTGGGCTGGCGGACCGGCACGGCGTCCTCGCGCGACGTCGGCGTGCTCGACTTCCACCAGTTCACCCAGGAAGTCCGGCTGGCCTCGCCGACCGGCGGTTTCCTCGATTACGTGGTCGGCGCCTTCTACTACAAGACCAAGCAGGACAACTATTTCAACCGCACCAACGTCGCTTGCACCAGCACCACCCTGGCCGGCGGGGTCTGCGCCACCGGTTCCTCGACCTTCGCGGTGACCTCGAACGGCACGGCCAATTTCACGACGGAGCTGGAGAACTACGCCGGCTTTGGCCAGGCCAACCTGAACTTCAGCAAGCGCCTGCGCGGCGTGGCCGGCCTGCGCTGGTCGCATGACCAGATCAGCTTCGACTTCCAGCGCGTCTCGGCCTTCCCGACCGCAACGGCGGGCGTGCGTCCCACCTTCACGGCCGCCGGGACCACCACGACGGACGGCGTCTCGGGCCGCGTCGGCCTGCAGTACGACTTCTCCGACGCGGTGCTCGGCTACGTCAACTACTCGCGCGGCTACAAGGGCCCGGCGATCAACGTGTTCTTCAACATGCAGGCCTTCGACACCCTGCCGCTGGAGCCGGAAACCTCGGACGCCTATGAGGCCGGCCTGAAGAGCACCCTGTTCGACCATCGGCTGGTTCTGAACCTGGCGGCCTTCACGACCAAGTTCAAAGGCTTCCAGACCACCAACTTCGACACCGTGGCCGGCACCATCGTCAGCCGCCTGGTCAACGCCGGCGAGGTCTCGACCAAGGGCCTGGAAGTCGACGCCGTCGCCCGTCCGGTCAAGAACCTGACCCTCAATGGCGGCGCCAGCTACACCGACGCCAAGATCGAGCGCTTCTTCTGCCCGGCCGGTTCGCCCGCCACCTGCTCGGCCGTCAACGGTCAGCCGCTTGGCACGCCGAAATACCGCTGGAGCCTGGCTGCGGACTACCGCATCGAGACCGCCGCCCTGCCCTTCGACATCGGGCTGAACACCTCGGTCTCGCACCAGGGCGCCAGCCGACCCAACGCCAACAACCCGGTGCTGGGCCCGGCGCCCGAAGGCTTCGACCTGTGGGACGCGACCGTCAGCCTGCTGGATCGCCAGGACCGCTATCGCCTGGCATTCATCGTCAAGAACATCGGCGACGAGTTCTATACGACGGCGAAAATACCCAGCACCTATATCCGCCAACAAGTGCCGCGTGATTCCGAACGCTATGTCGGCGTCAGCCTGCGCGCCAACTTCGGCCGATAAGACCAGGAGCTCCCAGCTTGACCGCACCGTGTGAAGTCTCGTGGTTCTCGGCGCTCTGTGACGACGACTACGAATTTCTCGGCGTCCCCGACCCCGCGCTGCGGTCGAGCTGGGAACACTGCCGCAACATCGCCCTGACGGCCGAACAAGGCGGGTTCGACAACCTGCTTCTGCCATCGGGCTATGGCCTGGGGATCGACACCCTGGCCTTCGCGGCCGGGATCGCACCCCTTCTCCAGCGGATGCGCCTGCTGGCGGCGGTGCGGATCGGCGAGGTCTGGCCGCCGCAACTGGCCCGCCAGCTGGCGACCATCGACCAGATGCTGGGCGGCCGGCTGACGGTGAACATCATCTCCAGCGACCTGCCTGGCGAGACCCTGGCCAGCGGTCCGCGCTACAAACGCACCGTCGAGGCCATGGCCCTGCTGCGCGCCTTCCTGAACGGCGAGAGCGTCGATTTCGACGGCGAGTTCTACAAGCTCAAGCTCGATCCGCCGCGTCTGCGCACCGTGTCGGGCCGCGCCCCGGCCTTCTATTTCGGCGGCCTGTCGGAGGACGCTCGCGAGGCGGCCGCCGAGGGCGCCGACGTCTATCTGATGTGGCCCGACCGCCAGGAGGTGGTGCGCGACACCATCGCCGACCTCGCCGCCAGAGCGGCGAAGCGCGGCCGCAAGCTGAAGTTCGGCTATCGCGTCCACGTCGTCGTCCGCGACACCGAGGAAGAGGCCCGCGTCGCCGCCGACCGCCTGCTGTCACGCCTGGATGCGGCGACCGGCGAGGCGATCCGCAACCGCTCGCTCGACAGCCAGTCGTTCGGCGTCCGCCGCCAGGCCGAGCTGCGCGAAGCGGCCGCCGGCGACGGCTTCGTCGAGGACAATCTGTGGACTGGCATCGGCCGGGCCCGCTCGGGCTGCGGCGCGGCGATCGTCGGCGATCCCGACCAGGTGCTGGCCAAGCTGAACGCCTATCGCGACCTCGGGATCGAGGCCTTCATCCTGTCGGGCTATCCGCACCAGGCCGAGGCCGATCTCTTCGCCCGTCACGTCCTGCCCCGCCTCGACCACGCCCCGCTGGAGCTTTGAGGCCATGACCCTTGGCGCACCCTCGCCCGCCCCAGCGGCGGCCGGACCGATCGTGACACGACGCTGGCTGCTGCTGGGCTTCATGGTCGCGGCCAACATCCTCAACTATGTCGACCGGCAGGTCATCGCGATCCTCAAGCCGATCATCGAGCAGGACCTGGGCTGGACCGACGCCGACTACGGGACTTTGGCAGCGATCTTCCAGTTCTCGGCCGCCGTGGCCTTCGCCTTCACCGGCTGGATTGTCGACCGCCTGGGCGCGCGCCTGGCCGCGCCGGCCGGCGTGCTGACCTGGAGCCTTGCGGCCATGGCCCACGGCGCGGCCACCACGCTCGGCCAGTTCGGCTTTGCGCGGGCGGCTCTTGGCGCGACGGAGTCGATGGGCACGCCCGCCGGGGTCAAGGCGATCGGCGCCCTCTTTGCGGACCGCATGCGCTCGGTGGCGTTCGGCATCGCCAATGGCGCGGCCAATATCGGCGCCATCGTCACCCCGCTGGTCCTGCCGTTCCTGGCCATCGCCGTCGGCTGGCGCGCCTCGTTCGTGATCGTCGGCGCGCTGGGCCTGGTCTGGGTCGGCGCCTGGTTCTTCGCCGCCCGCAAGAGCGACCTGCCGCGCGAGGCCCGCGATCCCACCGACAAGGGCCAGGTCCGCGCCATGCTGGCCGACCGCCGCACCTGGGGCCTGGCCGGCGCCAAGGCGATGTCGGACCAGGTCTGGTGGCTGATGCTGTTCTGGGCTCCGGACTTCTTCCACCGTGTGTTCGATCTGACCATGAAGGAGCTGGGCCCCGCCCTGGCCGGCGTCTACGGCCTGGCGGCCCTGGGCTCGGTGGGCTCGGGCTGGATCGCTTCACAACTGCTCAAGCGCGGCCATAGCCTCAACACCGTGCGCAAGGGCTCGATGCTGGTCTGCGCCCTGCTGGTCACCCCGGTGCCGCTGGCCGTGCTGGCCCACAACCACTGGATCGCGGTGGCGCTGCTGGGCCTGACCCTGGCCGCTCACCAGGGCTTCTCGGTCAATGTCTTCGCCACCATCACCGACGTCATCCCCAAGGCCCGCGTCGGCACGGTGACCAGCTTCGGCGCCCTGTGCGGCAACTTCGCGGGCATGGGCATCGTCTATCTGGCCGGTCGCATCCTGACCGCCGGTCTCGGCTATCTGCCGCTTCTCCTGATCGCGGCGGTCTCGTATCTGGTGGCCCTGGGCTGGCTGCAGCTCTGGATTCCCCGTCTTCAACCGCCGCAGGACACGGTCCTCGACGGCGCTTCTTCATAGTGAGCTTGAGTAAGATGACGCAGCAGGTGCGCTTCGGGATCGTCGGCGCGGGCATGATGGGGCGCGAGCACATCCGCAACCTGGCCCTGCTGCCGCACGCCAGGCTGACCGCCCTGGCCGACCCGACCCCCAGCTCGCTGGAGTGGGCGCTGACCGAGGGGGGCGACCCGACCGTCGCCACCTTCGACACCGCGAAAGCCCTGGCCGCCAGCGGGCTGGTCGACGCCGTGATCGTCGCCTCACCGAACTTCACGCATCGCGAGGTGCTGGAACCGCTGTTCGCCGCCGGCCTGCATATCCTCTGCGAAAAGCCGCTGTGCACCACGCTGGAGGACGCCCGCTGGGCGGTCGATCGCGCCAAGGCCCACGAAAAGGTGTTCTGGACCGGCATGGAGTACCGTTTCATGCCGCCGGTCTCGGCCTTCATCGACCGGGTCCATAGCGGCGAGATCGGCCGGCTGGTGCAGCTGTCGATCCGCGAGCATCGCTTCCCGTTCCTGCCCAAGGTCGGCGACTGGAACCGCTTCTCGCGCAACACTGGCGGCACCATGGTCGAGAAGTGCTGCCACTTCTTCGACCTGATGCGGCTGATCGTGGGCGCGGAGCCGGTGCGGGTGTTCTGCTCCGGCGCCATGGACGTCAATCACCTGGACGAGCGCTACGACGGCCAGACGCCCGACATCATCGACAACAGCTTCACCGTCGTCGATTTCGCTGACGGCCAGCGGGCCCTGCTCGACCTCAACATGTTCGCCGACGGAGCCGAGAACCAGGAAGAGATCGGCGCGGTGGGCGACATCGCCAAGCTGGAGGTGTTCATCCCCAGCGGCGACGTGGTCCTGAGCCCCCGCGTCGGCTTCCTGCAGCCCAAGCAGGTCACCCGGACCCACGTCGCGGTCGACGCCGCCGCCCTCGAGGCCGGCTCACACCACGGCGCGACCTTCCACCAACTGGAAGCCTTCCTCGCCGCCGTGAACGGCGACGGACCGGTGCTGGTCACCGCCGAGGACGGCCTACGCGCGGTCGCCATCGGCGTCGCCGCCGAGATCAGCGCCCGCGAGAAACGCGTCGTGACGATGGCCGAGCTCGGCTACTGATCCGAAGCCGCACGCGCGGCGTTCAGGGCCTTGAGAATCGCGCTCGACAACACCTCCGCCGAGCCCTTGGCGTAGGACGAGTTCATCGCCTCGTAGGTGATCTTGTCGTAGCTGGCGGCTTCCGGCATGTACTTGGCCGCGCCATCGACCATGGTCGCCACGATCGTGTGGGCGAACGGCGAGTCCCGCTTGATCGCCTTGCCGGTGTCGCTGGACAGCTCGGCCTGCACGCCCGCCACCGCGATGTCGCCCAGCCGCAGAACCACGAACGGCGCCGGCATATCGGCGGCGGGCTTATAGTCATAGGTCCTGGTCGGGCGCAGGTCGGCCAGCGCCTTGGGCCGCTCCTGTCCCTTCAGCGTCACTGCGCCGCGCGTCACGCCGACGAGGGCGACATCCGTCCGCTCACGGATCGTCTGGCTGGTTCGGATGACATCTTGGGCCAGGCGCTCGCCCAGCAGGTCGACCAGCAGATAGCCTTGGGCGCCGATATCGACCTGGTTCTGGCGGCCGTCCTTGTCGGCGACCGCCCGCCTGGCCTTGAACAGCGGCGCCTGGTCGCCGGCCGCGCCGATCAGGAAGAACGAGACCAGACTCTCGCCATAGAGGGTCTCCACCCGCCGCATGGCCGCCCCGGCCAGGTCGCCGGTGATCGCCTTGCCGCCGTCCGCGACGATCGACTGGTCCATCACCGAGGGCTGGACCGCGTAGTTGGCCAGGATGGCGATGGGCTTGGCCTGAAGGTCCTCGATGCGGATCACCGAGAGCTCCTTGTCGGACGCTCCAGCGCTGTCGATGCCCAGCCAGAAGCCCTCGGGCGTGTGCTGGTCGCGGTTGATGTTGACGTCGCTGACGCCTCGACCGAAGCCGAGCCGCGCCGGGCGCAGACCGCTGGCGGCCGTCGTCGCGGCGCCTTTCAGGGCGTCGGCCACGGCGCTGCGGAAGATCTCGTTCCGGGTCTTCTCGGCGGCGGAGTCCAGGCCGGGGAACGGTCGCCCCGCCGGCATGATGTGGGGAGCCGAGAAGGTGTGGCTGGCGCAGATCAGCACGTTGGTCGGCTCGACGCCCGTCGCGTCGGCGACCACCGCCTTCATCGCCGCCACCTCGTCCTCGCCGATCGAGGTCAGGTCGACCACCGCCAGGGCGACGCGCGGGCCGTCGCCCTGCACGACCAGCACCCTGGCCTGCAGCGGATCGCGCAGCACGGAGAAGCCCTGGATCGGCAGCAGATCGGCGGCGATGCGGATCTCGGCCCGGCCGGCGCCCGCCCGCAGTTCGGCGCGAGCGGGTGAGGCGGTCCATAGGGCGAGGATCGTCGCCAGCAGGAGGGCCAGGGTTCTCATCATCGATCTCTCGCTCAACGCCGCTGCGTGACGATCATCTCGACCAAGTTGTCGACGATGGCGTCCTCGGCGCAGCCGCGCGCCAGGGGGCTGCCGTTGACCTCGAAGATCGGCCGGTCATAGGCCGCGTCGTCGGCGATGTAGCCAATGCGGTCATTGGCCAGGGTGACCATGATGGTGTTCGCCAGCGGCGAGACCCGACGCAGATGCTCATAGATGTTGGTGACGACCTCGCCCGAGACGCTGGCCAGGGCGACGTCGTCGATCAGGATCAGGCCTAGCCGCAGTGTGACCTCCGGAACCTCGACCTTGGTCATGCCGGCCATCTGGTTGAGAGGCTTCTTTGTCGGACACGCGACCTCGCGGGCGTCGACCGCCAGGCGCGCCGTCGACGACAGAGCGTCGATGCCGCGCGCGACACGCACCACCTCGGCGCCGACCATCACCCCCTGGGCTTCGGCGGCCTGGTGGCCGGGGGCCGGATCGGGAGAGCGGCCGCCCAGGCCGACCTGCGGGAAGACACGGGGGTTCTGATCGCCGCCCGCCCCCATGGTCCACAGCGCCACCGCGCCGTCGCCCAGGTCGTCCTCGACATAGCGCTCGGCGACGCCCGACAGGTCGCCGCCCAGCTCGTTGGAGCCGAAGGTGGCGACGTTGTGGACGGCGTAGTTGAACAGCACCGCGATCGGCTTGCCCGACGGCTCCTCGAACCGGGCGACCCACAGGGTCTTGTCGGACGGCCCGTCGGGACTGAAGCCCAAGGCCCAGCCCTTGGCGGAATAGGCGTCGCGGTTGACGTTGACGTCGACATGGCCCCGCCCGACGCCGTAGCGCGCGGGGCGGGCCGAAGCCTTGGCCTGCTTCAGCGCCGCGATGATCTTGTCGTAGGTCGCCGCCGCATAGGCCCGCGACTCGGGGCCGACCGGATGGGCCAGGGCGCCGGGCGAGACCTCGCCGATCCGAGGCGCGCTGTGATCGTGGGTGGCGGTGATCATCACCCCGGCGAACGGCACGCCGACCTCACGCGCGATCCGCTGGCGCAGGGGCGTCATGTCGCCAACCTCGATCAGGTCCAGCGCCACGATCGCGGCTCGGTCGGCGCCGCTTTCCAGGTAGAGCGCCCGAGCGAAGATCGGATCGTGAACCCGGGCGAACGTCCCGCCGCCGATGGGATTGAGGGCGGTCAGGTCGCTGGGCGTGATGTCGACCTTGGCCGCGCTGGCCCGCAGGGGATCGGCGGCCAGCGCGGTCGTCGCCGTCGCCCAGGCCAGGGCGGCGGCCAGCAGCAGGGTCTTCATCGGCGGCTTGCTCATCGATGCTGGGCCAGCAGCCAGTCGCGGACGCCGTCGATGGCGTAGGCGATGCACCAGGTGTTGACGTGATTGCTTCCGCCGTTGTCGGGCTGACCCGGCGGAACGACGGTGCCCTTGCGCAGGGCGACATACTGGATCGGCGCGCCCTGGGCCCGGATCGCGGCGACATCGGCGACGAATTGCGCGGGCGTGGCCGTTCCATCCCAGACCGCCCGGGCGACCTTGGCCCCCTCGCCTTCGAGCACGGCGGTGATGGCGTTCTGGCCGGGATAGGCCTTCAGGTCGCCCTGCGAGACGATGATGAAGAGCTTGTCCCTGGCCAGCGGCTTGACCAGGGCGGGATCCCATTGGCCCGCGACGATCAGCGAAGCGGCGAACAGGTCCGGGTGTTTGATGTTCATCGCGATCGACATCATCGCGCCCATCGACTGGCCGGTGGCGTAGAGCCGGTCATGGTCGATCCGATACTGGCCGGCCACCTGCTCGACGAGGTGGACGGTGGTGTCGAGCAGGCTGGTGGCCTCGGAGGCGTCGTTGACGACGACCGTCTCGTACTGCGGGGCCAGGACGAAGGCCTGCTGCCGCGCCTGCTGGGCCGGACTGGCCCAGGCCACCGCACCCAGGCCCTGAACCAGGGTGGTGTCGACCGCCGCGCTGACCGTGCCGGCGTCGTGCATGAACAGCACCAGCGGATAGGTCTTGGCCGGGTCGTAGTTTTTGGGGACGAAGAGATTGTAGCGCAGGGTGTCGCCAGTCTTCGGGTCCTCGAACACCAGCGGCTTGAAGTCGTCGACGATCAGGTTCCGCGTCGCGCTGGTGGTGATCGCGGTCGGGCTGGCCGGGTAGACACGGCCCGAGGCTGCGGCGACGGGCTTGGCCTGAACCACGGACGCCTTGGCCGGCTTGCGCGTCGTCGATCGTCCAGCCTGGACCAACAGCAGGGCGTCGGGATCGTCCGGCGACAGCTCGACGATGATGTAACGGCCGCCGCTGGGCTTGGTCGTGAGGTCGGGCGTGGCGTTGGCGTACACCCGTACGATCGTGCGCCCCTCGACCGTGAAGGTCGCTGGCGTCAGCTTGGCGCCGTCGATCGGCTGGTCGTACTCAAGCGCCACGGCGACCAGCTTCTGACCCTCGCCGAACACCTGGGTGATGGCGGTGGCGGTCTTCACGTCTTGAGCCCAGGCGCCGAAGCCGACCACGGCCGCGCTGGCCGCCAAGGCGAGCGTTTCTCGTCGTGAACGCATCACCCTAGTCCTGCACCACGATACGGCCGGCGCGCCAGACGCCGTCGGCGTCGCGGCGGGTCACGGCCGTGGCGGTCACGCCGGGCTTGGCGAAGGCGCGATCGTGCAGGTCGTAGGCTATGACCTTCAGGTCCGCCGGAACCTGGATCAGGCGACCGCCGCCCGGATAGGCGACGTCCAGCGTCAACCCGGCGTTGGTCCTGCTCACGGCCTTGACCGTGCCGTGGGTGATCGAGGTGGCGGGCTGGGGCATGGCGTGGGTGCCGACCTCCGGCCGGTAGCCCGGCTCGAACAGGCGCAGCTCGTTGGCCCGCCCGGTCGTGGCGTCGACATCGGCGTTGATCGTTGCCACGAAGTCGCCGGGCTTGATGGCGTCGGCCGGGATCGTGTGGGCCGTGGCCACCGTCCAGCCCTTGGTCATGGCCACGAC
The DNA here is from genome assembly GCF_058809215.1 of Caulobacter sp. GW821-FHT10F06. Taxonomy (NCBI): domain Bacteria; kingdom Pseudomonadati; phylum Pseudomonadota; class Alphaproteobacteria; order Caulobacterales; family Caulobacteraceae; genus Caulobacter; species Caulobacter sp. GW821-FHT10F06. Next base: position 417,052 of record NZ_JBXASK010000004.1, read on the forward strand.
GACGACCTTGTCGTCCTTCTCGCGCAGGGTGACGTCGGTATCGCTGTAGGCGACCACCGCGCCGGTGTGGCCTTGCGGGTGCTCGATCGCCTGGGCGTGGGCCGCCAGGGGCGCGAGCAGGAGGGCCGCCAGGGCCAGCGACTTCAGCATGGTCGTCTCCGTTCGGATCGAGAGTGGGTCACCAGGCGTCCTGGGTGGCGTAGAAGCGGCGCCAGAAGTCGAGCTTCGCCGGGCTGGCGGCGACGGACACCGGCTTCCAGTCCTCGCCCAGTTTCATGACGGTGTGGGCGGCAGGGTCGAAGGGCCGCCAGGCCGGCAGGCCCTCGCCGTTCGGATCGCCCCGCTTGATGATGTTGGCCCAGTAGGACGACATGCGGTCGGCGACAGCGCGGTCTTCCTCCGTCCACGGCAGGTCGGTAGCGTAGAGGTTGCCGAAGACGTAGTTGATCTCCGAACCGTGATAGGCCCCGCGCATGTCGTGGCCCGGTCCGGGCGGGGCGTGCGCCCACCAGTAGGTGTAGATCGCCTGCTTGGAGCCCTTGGCCCGCTCGGTCGCCCACAGATAGGTCGAGACGCGGTTGTTGTCGTAGGCGGCCGCGTTGCTGGCCAAGGCGGCTTCCTCGTCGGTGGTGGCCGGATAGAGCCGCAGGAACTCATCGGTCAGCGAGCCGTACTTGCCGCGCGCGGCCTGGACGTAGTCGGCCAGCCGGACACTGACCTGGGGCATGCCGGCGCGCGGCGGACCGGACCGGGCGCGCAGGCCGGCGAAGGCGGTCGTCGGGACCGCGCCGGTCTCGTCGCGATTGTTGCCGGTCATCACCACGACATCGTTGAAGGCGTGGTTCGCCAAGGCGGCGTCATAGGTGCTGGGAATGACCCAGCCGTCCTGCACCGGCCGGAACAGCGGCGGCTTGCCGGTGGTGCGGGTGTCGACACTGGTCTCGACCGTGTCGCTGCCCTCGATCAGCTTCTGCCAGGGCATGGCGCGCAACTCGGCGACGGTGCTCGCGCCATGGGCGCTGGCATAGGCCGCGCCGGCCGCCTCGGCCGCCGCCTTCTGGCGGTAGGACACCGACAGGAAGCGCAGGTCCGGATCGCGGGGATAGCGCGAATGGCTCTGGGCGATGGCGCGCTTGAAGAGGCCCTTGGCCAGCGGCGACATCGACAGGAAGCCCACCGATCCGGCGCCCGCCGACTGGCCGGCAATTGTCACTTGGTCGGGATCGCCGCCGAATGCGGCGATGTTGCGCTGGACCCACTTGAGCAGCGCGATGTCGTCGAGCAGGCCGTAATTGCCCGACGCGCCGTGGCCGGACTCGGCGCTGAGCTCGGGCGTCGCCAGGAAGCCCAGCGCGCCGAGACGGTAGTTGAAGGTGACGACGACCAAGCCTTTGCGGGCCAGGCCCTCGCCGTCGAACTCGGGATTGGCGCCCGTGCCGTTCAGGAAGCCGCCGCCATAGATCCAGACCAGAACCGGCCGCTTCTCGGACGCCGAGGCCGCGCCGGTCCAGACGTTGGCGGTCAGGCAGTCCTCGTCCATCGGCGCAGTCAGCGGCGGGCCGCCGCCCTGCAGCTGCGGGCAGAGCGCACCGAAGCTTTCGGCCTTGCGCACACCCTCCCAGGCGGCGGGCGGTTCAGGCGGACGGAAGCGCAGCGGGCCGACCGGGGGCGCGGCGTAGGGAATGCCCTTGAAGACGGTGACACCGGCGTCGCGCCCGTCCGCGCCGGACAGCGCTCCGGTTTCGACGCGCGCCGAGGCGATCGACACCGGCTTGGCCGCCAGGCCCGTCACCGCGCCGCTTGCCAGGACGTGGCCCTTCATGGCCTGGGTCAGGGCCTCGAAGCTCAGCGTCGGATCGTTGGCCAGGACGGTGTCGAGCGCGAAGACCTGCAGCAGGTAGGGCTGCTTGCCGTTTCCGTGCGTGTGCGGCCCCGCATAGGGCTGGTTGGCGCCATGCACGTTGACGCCGTAGACCGCGCCCGCCGGCGGCGTCTCCAGGCCAGCCGGCAGGGTCGTGACCTTGGCCGGGATGTTGAACAGGGTCAGGTGGATGGTCGTGCCCGATGCGACCTTGCCCTGCATCACCGCCACATAGGATCGCGTGCCGGCCGGTCCCTTGCTCCAGGCCAGGCCCGGAAAGCGGTTGGAGCCGTATTGGGTGTTGTCGATCGGCATGTCGGCGCCGTTCGCGAAGGCCGGCGTCGTCACGGTCAGGCTCGCGCCGCCGCGCGCCGGAAGGATCTCGGTCAGCAGGGCCGGCGCGTGGCCGATCGAGGGAGCCGACTGGGCCCAGCCGCTGGCGGGCGTCAGGGCCAGCAAGGCGGCGATCGCCACGCCCGCGCGAAGTCCAAGCATCGAAACCGTCCTCGTTCGGCCGGGGCGACTGCGCGTCCGGCCTAAAGCAAAAAAGTCCGAGGCGACGATCGGGACGCGCTTGCGGCGCGCCTTGAAACCGTCGCCTCGGGGCAGGACCCGGAAGGCGAAACGTTCCGGGGGGAGGATTAGAACTTCATCCGCGCGCCGATCGTGACGTAGCGGCCGGTCGGATCGTCGCCGATGGCGAAACCGCCGAACTGGCCCGGGATGGTGGCGGCGCCGAAGAAGGCCGTGGGCGGCGGATCGGCGTCGAACAGGTTCTGGATGTTCAGGAAGTACTCGGCGTTCCCGAACGCATCCTTGGGCTTGAACGTCAGGTTCAGGTTCGTGGTCTGGAACGGCTTGACGTAGTTGTTCAGCCACACCTGGGTCGGGTCGGCGCTGTGGGTGAGCGAGCTTCTCCAGCGTTGCAGCAGGTCGACCGTCAGGCTGTCGGTGACCGCGTAGCGCAGGAAGCCGGTCAACCGCCATTCGGGGCTGGCCTGCAGGCCGTTGGTGCCGAAGGCGCTGCCGGCGGCGTCGATCGTCACCAGGGCCGGCGTGCGGTAGTAGATGTGCGGCTGATAGCTGGCCAGGCCGCGCAGCGACAGGGCGTGTCCGGCCAGGTCGGTCGAGAAGTTGGCCTCGAAGTCGACGCCGTTTGTCTCGATCTCGGCGATGTTGATGACCGTCGACACCCAGCCGGTGACCAGGTTGCCCGCCGAGGTGTTGGTGTAGCCCAGCGGGCGGGTCTGCAGCGCGCAGTACGGCGAGGAGCCGCCGCTGTCGTAGCAGGCCTTCTGGATGGTCGGGTTGAAGCCCTGGATGCTGGTGATCGCGTCGGTGATCTTGATCCAGTAGGCGTCGATCGCGAAGCTGAGGCGCGGCAGAGCCTGCCAGACCACGCCCACCGTGCTGGTGTGACCAATCTCGGCGGTCAGGTCGGGATTGCCGGCCGAGACGCCCGGCACCGGCGAGGTGCCGGCCGTCAGGCCCGGGGTCAGGCCGGTCAGCTCGTCCTTGTTGGTCAGGGCGTTGGTCGAGGACGGCGCGAACAGATCGTCGAGCGTCGGCGCGCGGATGTCTCGCGACCGCGTGGCCCGCACCCGCAGGGCGTCGGTGATATGCCAGTCGGCGCCCAGCTTCCAGGTCCAGTACTCGCCGCTGGTCTTGTAGTCGGTGAAGCGGGCCGCGCCGTTGATGTTCAGCGACTGGACCAGGACGACGTCGCGCAGCAGCGGCACATCGGCTTCGACCGCCACTTCCTTGACCGTGTCGCTGACCTCGGAGCGCTGGGCGAAGGTGTTCTGGTAGAGGGTCTGGCTGGCCGTGCAGTTGTAGCGCAGGCCCGCGCAGTTGACGCGGTCGGTCGGCAGGGCGTCGCTGAACGAGTGGTAGGTCAGCTTGCGCCACTCGCCCGACAGGGCGACGTTGACCGGGCCGGCCCAGGTCGCGAACGGCGAGCCGCCGATCTCGGCCGTGAAGTCGTCCAGGCCGGTGTTGGCGATCATGTGCGTGCTGCCCATGATATAGGCCATGGCCGCATCGCTGGCCGAGGTCGGCCCGAACACGTTCAGCGGCACGCAGTTGGAATAGGCGCTGTTGCTCAGCGCGGCGTAGCAGACCGTCTGGCCGGTCGCCGGATTGACGACGGCGTCCAGGGCCGCAGCCAGGCGCTGGTTGTTTGGGTTGTTGTTCAGCGTGGTCTTCAGCCGTGCCGAGCCGTGGGTGTAGTTCAGGCCCCAGGTGTAGTCGCCCAGCTTGCCGTCCAGGCCGGCATTGATCGTGTACTGACGTTCCTCGGCGACCGGGTTCAGGCGTGCGGCCTGGTCGAACATCCGGTTGAACGCGAAGGTGGTCTGGCCGGCCGACGCGAGCTGGGTCTGGTAGGCCGAGGCCAGGAAGGCGTTCGAGCTGCTCATGGTCACGTTGCTGAGCAGCGGCGGCGTCAGGTACTGCGAGTTCTCCTTCGAATTGAAGGTTCCCGACACATAGGCGTGGACGCTGTCGGCCAAGTCGTAGTCGAACCGGCCATAGGCCTGGTGGCTCTCCAGCGGCGCCTTCAGCGAGGAGTCGTAGTAGCCGCCCGCGCCGCCGACCTGGCAGCAGGTCGAGCCTGCGATCGCCGTCCCGTTCACGAACGGGCTGAGCACGCCATTGGCGGCGAAGTACTGGTTGGCCAGCACACCGCTGGTGATCTTGCCGCCGAACGGAAAGTTCGACAGGTGCACGTCGCTGTAGAGCTGGTAGGGCGCGGCCGCCGTGCCGGCGCCGCTGACGCTCTGCTGGTCGAACCACGGACGATCTGAACGGCGGGCGACGCCCTCGTCGTTGCGATATTCGTAGCTGGCCTCGAAGTGGCCGCGCTCGCCGATGTTCGCGCCGAACGCGACGCCGATGCTCTGCTGCTCGGCGTCGCTGTACTTGGACACCCCGGCCTGGGCGTTGAGCTTTAGGCCGTTGAAGTTGCGGTCGGTGATGAAGTTGACCACGCCGGTCACGGCGTCGGAGCCGTAGACGGCGGAAACGCCGCCGGTGACCGTGTCGACGCGCTGCAGCAGCATCTGCGGGATCATGTCGACATCGACGATGCCGTTGACCGAGGTCGGCGGCACGCGATGGCCGTCGAACAGGATCAGGTTGCGCACCGAACCCAGGTTGCGAAGGTTCAGCTGGTTGGCCGCCGCGTTGCCGCCGGCCCCGCCGCCCACGCCGGCGTTCGGATTGCCGTACTGGTTGCGCGGGCTGGAGAACACCGGAAGCAGGTTCAGGCCGTCGGCGATGGTGGTGGGCTGGACGCGCTGGATATCGTCGGCGGGAACCACCGTGATCGGGTTGGGGCTGTTGTTGCCGTTACGAATGACGCGCGAGCCGGTCACCACCACCTCGGTGACGGACGCGGCGTCGTCGGCCTGCGCCAGGGCCGCGCCGGGTTCGGCGGCGCCGGAGCTCACGGGCGTCGCGTCACCCTGGGGGGACCGGGCGCCGGCCTCGCGCAGGATAATGACCGAGCCGTTGTCGGAAGCCACTTCAAGCGTCGTGCCGGCCAGGAAGGTCTTCAGGGCGGCGCGCGCGTCCTGGCGGCCCTTCAGGGCGGGCGTAACGACGCCCTTCAGCCGCGCGGCCGGGGCGATGATCTGAACGCCCGCCTGGCGCGCGAACATCGGAATGGCGCTGGCGGCCGGGCCGCTCGGAATGTCGAAGGCGCGTTCCTGAGCGACCGCGCTGGTGGCCGTCAGAAGCACGGCCAGCGACGCTCCACAGAACATGCGTGAATAGCGTTTCATCGTTTCCCCCTAGTTGGGCTGGCGCCCGTTTGTTTTGGGAAGAGATGCGCCGTGGGGATGTTTCCCCCCTTTTTTTCGGCGCACTTTTTTCACTTGAGACTGTTTTTCGCCGCGGCGACGCCCTTGGCGTGGCTTAGCGGACGATGTGGACGGCGTCGTCGCCGTTGACGGTGCGCGCGCCGAACGACACCGCCACCGCCCGCGCGAAGCCGCTGGGATCGCTGGAGGCGTAGAGTCCGGTCAAGGGCTCGGCCGCCAGGGCCGGATCGTCGATGACGATGCGGGTCGACGAGTAGCGGGCGAACTCAGACGCCGCCTCGCCCAGGGTCTCGCCGTTGAACGCCAGCAGCCCGTCCTGCCAGCTCAGGCGACGGGCGACCTCGTCGGCGTCGAGGGTCACGGGCGCGATGGCGTGCCGGACTTCAGCGCCTTGGATCGGGCCGACGGCCGCGGCGTTGGCGGCCACGACGAACGGCGCGGGGGCGCCCTTGCAGGTCATCTCGATGCGGCCTGACTTGACCATTACGCGCACTGGGCCCTGGTCGTCCTTGCGCACCACGAAGCTGGTGGCGCCGCCCCGCAGCTTCACGTCGCCGGCCTCGACCGTGAAGGGCCTGGCGGGATCCGGCGCGACATTGAACAACGCCTCGCCGGAGAGCAGCTCGACATCGCGCGCGCGGGGCGAGAAGCGGACCTTCACCAGCGAGGCGGTGTTGAGCGTGACGTTCGAGCCGTCGGGCAGCGGCACCCGCCGCACCTCGCCCTTGGACGATTTCAGGATCAGCGGCGCGCTCCACGACCGCGCGCCCAGGACGGCGACGCCGCCGAAGGCCGCCGCCAGCCCGCCGGCCAGAATCCGCCGGCGCCGCATGCTCGCGCCCCGCACCGCGTAGGCCGTCTCCAGCGTGGTTCGCCGCGCCTCGTCCGCGCGCGCCATGACGGCGTTGGCCCGCGCGAAGGCGCCCTGACGGCGCACGTCGCCGCCCAGCCAGGCGTCCAGGTCCTGGCGCTCGGCGTCGGTCAGAGGACCACGATCGATGCGCGCCACCCAGCCGGCGGCCGTTCGATCGATGTCTTGGCTAGTCTCTCGTCTGGTCACGCGCGAACCGGGAGCGGATGGTCTCCATCATAGATGCGCCAGATCCGGATTTCCCGCCACGGCCGTAGAGATTTATCAGCAGGCTCACCGCCTTGGCGACGTGCTTCTCGACGGCCTTTTCCGAAAGCCCCAGGCGGGCGGCGATTTCCTTCTGCGACAGACCCTCGACCTTGCGCATCCGGAAGGCCTCGCGGCGCTTGTGTGGAAAGAGAGCCAAGGCCTGGTTGAGCAGCCGAAGCTCCTCACGGCCGGCCACCTGGCGTTCTGGCGACAGTTCGTCGGCCAGGCCCACGGCCTCGAGGTTCTCGACGGCGGTGATCGATATCACCTTGGCGCGCCGGGCCTGGCGCAGGATCAGCGACTGGGCGGTCTGGAAGAAATAGGCCTTGGGGTGGTCGATGTGGGCCACCGAGCGCAGGCTCGATAGGCGGGCGTAGCTTTCCTGGATGAGGTCGTCGATGTCGATCGGCAGTTGCCGCCGCTTGAGCAGCCAGCACCGCAGGGCCGGCTCGTGCGGCAGGATGTGACGCGACAGCCAGATCGCGCGCTCCGGATCGAAATAGGAGGGACTTTCGGACGCCTGTTCCGACGCGGACCGCTGCACGGGCGCTATCCTCCCAACTCGATCGAACCTCCCGCCGGCGCCAGGGACCAGAGCCTCTGAACCGGAGACCGCGAGCGCTCGATCATTCGATGTCGCCGCGCGGTCCGCCTTCAACATGCTCAGGACACGGCCGCCAAGGGCCATTCAAACGGTGGAGGCGATCATTGATTGTCCGAACCGCGCTCAGTCCGCGACGCGCCTGCGCGGCAGTAGCGACATGCGGTCCAGCACGCCGTCGCGATTGACGAACCTGTGCTTGAGCGCTGCGCCGATGTGCAGGACGAGCAGCGCCGCCATGGCGAAACCCAGCACCTTGTGCAGGCCCATGATCGATCCGGCGAACTGCTTGCCCTGCATCACGGGCAGGAACGGCGCGTGCCAGCCCAGGACGTTGATGGCGTGCCGGGTCGGCGCGGCCGAGCTGACCCACCAGCCCAGGAACGGGATCAGGATCATCATGAAATAGAACGCTGTGTGCACGGCCGAGGCCGCAGCGCGCTCCCATTTGGCGTTGCCATCGGAGGCCGCCGGCGGCGGGCAATAGAGCCGCCAGGCCAGTCGGACCACGCTCAGCACCAGAACGCTGAATCCGATCGACTTGTGCAGATTCAGGACCGTCCTGTGCAGCATCGCTTCGGAATTGGCGGAGACGACCGCCAGCACGAGATTAGCCAGGATCAGCACGGCGATGATCCAGTGCAGCAGCGCGGCGACCCGCGTGTAGCGTTCGGGAGCGATCGGCTCGGACATGGGCTTCTCGGCTATCGGCGTTTTGTCGGAAGCCTCGCCCTTAGCATGACGCCGGCCGCGCGGACCTCGGCGGCCTCATAACTTATAGCCCCGGCGACAAATCGAACGCCCGCGGCCTCTCACGACAGCGCGCAAAAAAGTGGCCGGCGCTTTCACGCCGGCCATAGGGGAGGTTCGTGGATCGCGCGGAGACCTCCGCGCGAACAAGGCTAGAAGCGCGCGGTCACGCTGGCGTAGACCACGCGGCCCTCGACGTCGTAGGTCGCCGAGAAGGTGTTGTTGGCGGGAGCCGAAGACCCGACGATCGGCGGGTTCTTGTCGAACAGGTTCCGCACGCCGGCGGTCAGCGACAGGTCCTCGGTGACGTCGTAACCACCCGTCAGGTCGAAGTAGCTCTGGGCCTTGATCACCGGGGTGGTCAGCGTCGCCTTGTCGGGGAACGCCGCGCCCAGGCGCTTGGGCAACAGATAGGTGTCGACCGTCACTTCGCCGATATAGCGGTGGCGCAGGCTCAGCGTGGCCGGACCCGAGCGCCAGGTGACGCGCGACATGCCCTTCCAGCGCGGGATCGGCTGGCCGCAGGTGGGACCGAAGGCGCCGACGCAGTAGTTCTTCGTCGCGGGCAGCGCCTGCACCGGGGTGGCGGTGAACTCGTCGGTGTAGGTGAAGTTGCTGCCCAGATCGATCCGGCTGGCGCCGAACGGACCCCAGGCGAGGTTGAAGCGATAGCTGCCGTCGAAATCCAGGCCCGAGGTCTTCAGGCCGCCGGTGTTGCCGTTGGTGGTGGTGACATAGCCGGGCGCGGCGATCTGGCCAGTCAGGGGATCACGGGTGATCGCCTTGCAGAACACGCTGTTGGCGTCCTGGACCGTGTTGTAGCAAAGGCTCAGCGTGTTCGCGATGCCGCCGCCGAGCGGCGCGATGGCGCCGTCGAGGTTGATCTTGAAGTAGTCGACGCTGAGGGCCAGGCCCGACAGGAAGCGCGGCTGCAGCACCAGGCCGAAGGTCGTGGTGTCCGACTTTTCCGGGCCGACATTGGGATTGCCGCCCGACACCTGGTTGATGAAGGTGTTGGGCTGGACCGCCAGGGTGAACACCGCGCCGGTCGGCACGCCGGTGGCGACGCAGATCGCCCGCACCGCGGCCGTCTGCTGCGCAGTGGGCTGACGGCTGGAGCACGGGTCGACCGCCGAAGGGCCGCTGGTGGTGTTGCCGCCGAACAGTTCGCCCACGTTCGGGGCGCGGATGGCGTGTTGGAACTGGCCGCGCAGGGTGACATCCGAAACTGGCGCATATTCGCCGCCGACCGAATAGGTCCACACGCCGCCGACGCCGGCCAGATCATAGTCCGAGTAGCGGAAAGCGCCGTTGGCGCTGGCGCGCTTGCCCAGTGGCGAGTCCAGCAGCAGGGGCACGCGCACTTCGCCGTAGATCTCCTTCACCGACTCCGAGCCCTTGGTCGGCAGGGCGGCGTTGAAGCCCGAGACGTCGCCCGAGGCCAGGAAGCTGTCCGGCACGAACCGCGCCGAGGCCTTGCGGTATTCGGCGCCGGTGCTGAAGTCGACCGGGCCGGCCCAGGTGTCGAACAGCTCGCCGGCCAGGCTGGCGGCGACGACCTGCTGTTGGGATTCGGTGTAATTGGTCGACGAGACCGCGATCGAGGCCGCGCCGGCCGGCGACAGGTTGGCGCCGAAGATGTTCAGCACCGGAGCCGCGCCGCCGACCGACAACAGGCCCGCCTGGAACTTGCTAAGCGAGGCCGCGCCGCCGGAGATGCTGGTGTCGGTGGTGCGGGTGTAGGTGTAGTAGGCGTCGTACTTCAGGTTCCGCAGGAAGCCCTCTGACACGCTGCCCAGGTCGCCGCGCACGCCGATCGCCGAACGGAAGGCCGAACGGTCGGCGGTGTTGGTGCGGTTGCCGACGTCCGGCAGGCGACGGTTGACGTTGAGCACGGCCAGACCGTCTCCCGCCGTCGTCGTCAGCGAGGACGTGCCGTTGGTGACGCGGGTCGTCCCGGTCTCGCGCAGGTCCAGCTGACGCATCACTTCCTGCAGCTGCGGCGTCAGGTAGGGATTGTTGGTGTTGATCAGGAAGTTGCCGCCGATGCCGCTGGGCGGCAGCTGCATCGAGACGCGATTGTTGCTGTAGTGGCCTTCGGCATAGCCGGTGACGCGCGAATTGAAGTCGTAATGGCCCGAGAAATTGGCCATCCAGCGACGCTGGGGAATGACCAGATAGGCCGCCGGGCCCAGGTCGTAATCGTCGCCGGGCGTCACGGCCGGACGGGCCACGGTTCCCGCGTCGTTGAAGGTGAAGCCACGCGAGGTGATGCCGCCCAGCCCCGCCGCGATCAGCGCCGCGTCGAGCCCGGGGTTCGAGGCCGAGGAGCCAACTGTCGGGATGTTGGCGAACCGGCCGTTGGGAATGGTGCCGCTGCCGCCGAAGATCAGGCCCGGACGACCGCCGGCCGTCAGACAGGTCTGGCCCGCCGGAATCGCCAGCGGCGTACCCGGACGGGTGCTGCTGTAGGAGGCGGCGGTGACGCAGCCGTCGGCCATGCTGGGCGTGGCCCAGCCGCCGCGATCGCCGCGCGTATAGCCGCCGCGATCCAGATAGTTCAGCGACACGACGACATTGCCGCGGTCATCGCCGAAATTGCTGCCGAAGGTCAGGTCCGCCGTATAGGTCGGAGTGCTGGTGTGGGTGTCGGCGCGGGCCTCGGCGGTCAGTTCAACGCCCTGGAAGTCGTCCTTCATGATGAAGTTGACGACGCCGGTGATGGCGTCCGAACCGTAGACGGCCGACGAGCCGCCAGTGACCGTCTCAACCCGCTTGATCAGCGCGGCGGGCACGGTGTTGATGTCGGTGGTCTGGTCCGGACCGGTCAGCGTGAAGCGCCGGCCATTGACCAGCACTAAGTTCCGCTGCGCGCCGAAGCCGCGAAGGTTCAGCGTCGCCGTACCGCCCGGCACGGTGTTGGCGGTCGGGCCGTTGTTCTGCGAGCCCAGGAACTGCGGCGTGTCGTTGAGCAGCGTCTCGACGTTCTGCGTGCCCGACAGTCCGATCTCCTCGGCCCCGATCACCGTAACGGGCGTGGGGGCCTGGAAGCCGCGCGCGGCGAGGCGCGAACCGGTGACGATGACTTCGGTCACGGTCTCGGCGTCGGTGCTCGCGGGCGTTTGGGCCTGAGCCTGTGCCAGCGCTGGCACAAGAGAGGCGGCGACCAGAGCGATGGCTGTTTCGCAGCCAGAGAATAGGCGTGTTTTACGGATCATTGTCCTGCGTCCCCTCCTAGGTACCGCTATCATTTGCGGCGATTGAGCGAACGCTAAAACGTAATTCCAATATATGCAATAGGTCTCCATAGATTGATACTAGGTTGCAAAGGGCTCGGCTATGTCTCGCGCCTTGCAAAGCTATCCGGGAGGTTGCGTGGTTGAGCGTGTGGGATCGCCGGGTCCGTCCAGGCGGACGCTGGTCGTCGGCGCTGCAGCGACTCTTGCTGCTCCTGTCGTCGCCCATGCGGATGCCGACGCCTGGGCGACCGCCCGCGCGATCCAGCGCAACGCCCGCCCTCCGGTCTTCCCATCGCGACAGTTCAGCATCGTGGACGCCGGGGCTGTCGCGGGTGATGTCGACGCCAACAGCGCGGCCTTCGCCAAGGCTATCGACGACTGCGCGGCGGCGGGCGGCGGCCGCGTGGTCGTGCCGTCCGGGACCTGGACGACCGGTGCGATCCGCCTACGGAGCGGCGTCGAGCTGCATCTGGCACAGGGAGCCATCGTCGCGTTCAGCACCGACCCGGCCCGCTATCCGATCGTCGCTACGCGATGGGAAGGCGTCGAGCTGATGAACTATTCGCCGCTGATCTTCGCCGACGGCGAACGCGACGTGGCGGTCACCGGCAGCGGCGTTCTGGACGGCCAGGGCGCGGCCTGGTGGTCATGGAGCAGCGGTGCGCAATTTGGCTGGCGGCCCGGCCTGCCCGACCAGCGCAAGGCCCGCGACGCCCTCTTCCGCATGGCCGAGCAGGGCGTGCCGGTCGTCCAGCGGTTCTTCGGTGACGGCCACTATCTGCGGCCGATGATGCTGCAGTTCCAGAACTGCCGGAACGTACTGGTCGAGGGCGTCACCCTGCGCGACTCGCCGTGCTGGACCATCCACCCCGTGCTCAGCCGCAACGTCATCGTGCGCGGCGTCACCGTCGTGGGCCACGGCCCCAACACCGATGGCTGCAATCCGGAATCGGTCGACGGCATGCTGATCGAGCGCTGCAGCTTCGACAGCGGCGACGACTGCATCGCCATCAAGTCCGGCCGCAACGCCGATGGCCGACGTCTGGCCCGGCCGACCCGTAACATCCTGATCCAGGACTGCGTGATGAAGGACGGCCACGGCGGGGTGGTGATCGGCAGCGAGGTGTCCGGCGGCGTCGACGGCGTCTTCGTCCGGCGCTGTCGGATGGACAGCGCCAATCTCTGGTACGCCCTGCGCTTCAAGAACAACGCCATGCGCGGCGGCGTCATCGAGAACATCCACTGCCGCGACATCGAGGTCGGCCGCGTCTCCAAGGCGGCCATCCTCTGCGACTTCAACTACGAGGAAGGGGCGAAGGGCGGCTTCACGCCGGTGCTGCGCAAGCTGCGCATCGAGCGGATGACCGCCACGGCGGCGGCCCAGGTGCTGGACCTGCAGGGTCTGCCCGCCGCGCCGGTGCGCGACATCGTGCTGAGCGACTGCCGCTTCGACGCCGTCACCCGGCCCAGTGTCGTGACCCACACCCAGGGCCTTCGCTTGGAGAACGTCCGCATCAACGGCCGCCGCGTCACGACGCTTTAGCGAGGCCTGTCCAGCTTATAAGCCTGCTTAGGCAGGTTGTACGTCAGGTCGGTGATGAGCTCCTGGGCTTCGACGACGTCCATGCGGTGCTCGGCGACCATGCGGGCCAGGAAGCTGCTGTCGACGCGACGGGCGACATCATGGCGGGCCGGGATCGACAGGAAGGCGCGTGTGTCGTCGTTGAAGCCGACGGTGTTGTAGAAGCCCGCCGTCTCGGTGACCTGCTCGCGGAACCGCATCATGCCTTCCGGGCTGTCGTGGAACCACCAGGACGGGCCCAGCTTCAGCACCGGATAGTGGCCGGCCAGCGGGGCCAGCTCGCGGCTGTAGCTGGTCTCGTCCAGGGTGAACAGGATCACCGACAGGCGCGGATCGTTGCCCAGCTTGCTGAGCAGCGGCTTGAGCGCCTTGACGTATTCGGTCTGCACCGGGATGTCCGCGCCCTTGTCGCGGCCGTGCGAATTGAGCAGCCCGACATTGTGGTTGCGGTGCGAGCCGGGGTGGATCTGCATCACCAGACCGTCCTCGAGGCTCATCTTGGCCATCTCGGTCAGCATCTGGGCGCGGAACAGCTCGGCCTTCTCGGGAGTGACCTCCCCCTTCACCAGGCTGAGGAACAGGGCCTCGCTCTCGGCGTCGGTCAGGTCGGCGGTGGCGGCGGTCGGATGGCCGTGATCCGAAGAGGTCGCGCCGGCCTCGATGAAGGCCGCGCGGCGGATGCGGTGGGCGTCCAGATAGCCCTTCCAGCTGAACACGTCCTGGCCCGAGACCTCGGCGAAGCGCTCGAAGGCGCGTGGGCTGCGCTCGTCCTCGAAGTCGATGACCGCGTCGGGACGATAGGCGGTGATCACATGGCCGCCCCAGCCGCTGTCGCGGATGGCCTGATGATGCTTCAGCGTCTCGTGCGGGCCTTCGGTGGTGGCCAGGGTCTCGATGTTGAAGCGGTCGAACAGGGCGCGCGGCCGGAAGGCCTCGGTCGCCAGGGCCTCGTTGATGGTGTCGAAATAGAGGTCCGAGGTCTCGGCCGACAGGAAGACCTCGAAACCGAACACCTGGCTGAAGACGTGGTTGAGCCAGATCCACGACGGCGTGCCGCGGAAGAGGTGGAAATTGCTGGCCAGCAGCCGCCAGGCCTCGCGCGGATCGGTGTCCGGCACGCCCGACTTGGAGCGCACCTTCAGCGCGTCCAGCGAGACGCCCTGGCTGTAGAGCATGCGGAAGAGATAGTGGTCCGGCGCCAGCAGCAGGTCGGTGGCGTCCTGGAACGGCGCGTTGGTTGCAAACCAGCTGGGATCGGTATGGCCGTGCGGGCTGATGATCGGCAGGCCCTTGACCGTCGCATAGAGCTCCCGCGCGATCCCGCGCGTCCGCTCGTCCGCCGGAAACAGCCGATCGTCATGGAAATTCAGAGGCCTGGGCATGGGTGTCTCGAGCGGAAAAGTCTGATGGAGTTGAGCGTTAGGGAGTGACGCGCTTGACGCTCACCCAGTCGAAATCGGCGACGCCCTGCGCGGACTGGGCCGGATCGCCATAGGAGAACAGCGCGGGCCGCGCGCCCTTCCACCAGCTGAAGCGCGGCAGCATCGCTCCCCCGACCTCGACGAAATGCCTGCCGCCATCGAGGCTGTAGCTGTAGCGCGCCGCCTGGTCGGCGACGGCCACCCGCAGGTCCACGGCGCCGGTCGACAGGACCGGCCCGAGGGTCTCGACGCCCAACGACGAGAAGACGATGCGGCGCGCCCCGTCCTTCTGGAGGACTCCGATCGAACCGATCCCCGCGCCGAACATGGCCAGCCCCGCCCGCTGCCCCTCGACCAGACCCAGCGCATCGAGGCGAGCGGTGATGACCGAGCGCTCGCTCTGCAATGACTGGGTCAGGGTGTTGCGGGCGCTGACCAGATTGACCGCCGGACCGGCCGCCAGACGCAGGAAGCCCGGCCTCTGGGTCAGGCTCCAGCGGCTGTCGTCGGGATTGTGGTTCCACTCCCACTGCGGCCCAAGCCGGGCGCCCGCGAAGCTGTCGGAGGTCTGGGGCGAGACCGGCGCGAACCGCCCGCCGACATCCGGCATGGCGTGCCGGGAGACGGGTTGACCGGCGGTAGCCTGCGACCCAGCGCCCGGGATCGGCGCGCCGATGAACGGCCAGTCGTCCTTCCAGACCAGCGGCTGCAGGTGGACGATGCGGCCATAGGCGCCGGCGCTGTTGAAATGCGCGAACCAGCCCTGGCCGGAGGGGGTCTCGACCCAGCCGCCCTGGTGCGGTCCCTTCAGCGAAGACTGGCCCGGAACCAGCACCTCGCGATGCTCATAGGGTCCCCAGATGGTCTTGGAGCGCAGCACCGCCTGCGGACCGGTGTCGACACCGCCGATCGGCGCGAAGATGTAGTAATAGCCGTTGCGCTTGTAGAGCTTGGGCCCCTCCAACACCGGCAGGGCCTTGGGGTCCTCGACGATCACCGTCCCGGCGTCGAGCACGCTCTTGCCGTCGGGCGCCATGCGATGCAGCACCAGCGGCCCCGCGCCGACCTTGCCGTGCACCAGATAGGCCTGGCCATCGTCGTCCCAGAACGGACAGGGATCCTCGAACCCCGGTCCGGCGACCACCGCGACCGGCGCGCTCCAGGGGCCTTCGACGCGGCTCGCGGTCGACATGAAGATCCCCTCATAGGGGGTCGCGAAATAGACGTAGAACAGCCCGTCATGATGGCGGATCGACGGCGCCCAGACACCGCCGGCATAGCGCTGGCCCGAGGTCCGCTGGTCGCGTGGCGTCCGCGCGCCGGCGTCGTTGGTCGGCACGGGACCGGGAAGATCATATTCCGGCGCGAAGGGAAGCCTGGGCAGCACGTGGCCGGCGATGGTCCAGTGCACGAGATCCTTGGACGTCAGGATCGGCACGCCCGGCGAGAAGTGGAAGCTGGAGGCGACCAGGTAATAGGTCTCGCCCACGCGAATGACGTCGGGGTCGGAATAGTCCGCCGCCAGGATGGGATTGCGATAGACGGCAGGCGCCTTCGGCGCTGCGAACGCCGGCGCGAAGCTCGCCACCATGGTCAGGGCAAGCCCTAGCGCCGCCCCTGTTCTCATCCCGCGCATCGCGCCCATCCTGGTCAAGACCCGGACCTAGAAGGACTGGCTGGTCAGGCCGTCGATGCGACGATCCTCCAGCCAGCGGCTGCCGAACGACCGGAAGTTGGTGACCTGATCCAGCTTGAAGCCAGGCCCCTTGGGCAGGCGCAGCCGGAAGAAGTCGGCCTCCTCGACGTCGTTGAGCCAGAAGGCCGGGCGCGCGTCCGGGGCCTCGGTGACGATCTCGACGTTGCTCATCTCGATGTTGCGGGCGTGGCGGATGAAGAAGCCGCTGGCCGGCAGGTCGCCGAACATGTCCGGGTCCGGATAGGCCTTGTCGGCTTCGGGCGGCTGGCGCTGGGCCAGCTCGGCCGAGCCGCCGCCCAGGGAGTGGAAGTAGACGTCGCTGATCTTGACGTCCTCGACCGGATGACCGGCCACGCCAGCGATGATCGAGGGCTGCGGGGTCGCGCCATAACTGACGATGTTCTGGATCACGATGCGCCGCAGCTTGCCCACCGGAATCCCGGCCGGACCGCGCATGCGACTGCCCAGGCGCAGGAACAGCGGCGGGAAGCCCAGGCCGCGCATGGTGATGTTGCTGATGGCGATGTCTTCGGTCAGCGCGCCGTCCATCGTCTCCAGAGCGATGCCGTAGCAGTGGTCGAACACGCAGTTGGTGATGGTGACGTTCTTGAAGCCGCCGTTGGACTCGGTGCCCAGCTTGATGCGGCCATAGCCGTGGAAGCCCGGCGGCATGGTCTTCCACGTGCCGTCGATCACCGAGCCCATCTCGTAATTGCCGGTCAGGAAGCAGTCGGAGATCGTCAGGTTCTCGGTCGGACGAGCATAGCCCAGGGCGAACGAACTCTTGGGACAGATGCCGTCGTCCCACGGCGAGTTGATGGTGCAGTTGGTGACGCGGACATTGCGGCAGCAATCGATGTCGAGGCCGTCGCGGTTGGTGTCGACGATCAGGTTGTCGATGGTCATGTTGTCGACGCCGGTGGCTAGCAAGGCAAACCAGCCGCCTTGCAGGATCTTGAAGTCGCGCAGCAGCACGTTGCGGCAGTTCTTCAGGGCGATGGCCTTGTCGCCGACGCCGGGACCGGAGACGTCCGGCGGATCGTCCGGGAACCGGTGGCCGCGGGTCAGGCCCCTGCCCCAGATCAGGCCCGATCCGACGATGGCGATGTCGTGCAGCCCCTCGCCGAAGATCAGGCTGTTGTTCCAGTGGCTGTGACCATAGTCCTGATAGGCGTTGCCGGCGCCCGGACCCGGATCGTCATAGCCATTTGGCGCGACGCCGTTCGGCGCGGCCGCCAGGACCACCGCCCCTTCGCCCAGATGCAGGGTGACGCCGCTCTTCAGACGCAGGGTGTAGCAGGCGTAGGTTCCAGGCGGGAAATGTACGACGCCGCCGCCGAGCGCCGCCACATGGTCGATCGCCTTGTTGATGGCTGGAGAGTCTATGGTCGCGCCATCGCCGACCGCGCCGAAATCGCGGACGCTGACCGCGAGCAGAGCAGCGCCGGGCATGGCGGAGGACGGCGCGGCGGCCTTGGCGACGGGCGGCGCGAGCGCGGCGGAGCCTATCAGGCCGCCCAACATCAGCCCTCGTCTATCCATCGTCATCGCACCCTCCCAATCGCCCGTTTTTCGGGTCTGGGGCCATGCAAACAATCCGGCGGCGATCGTGTCAACGCGTTTTCGTTACCGGTATCATTTATTATGCCAGCGCTAGCAATAAGGCCAGAACGCTTAAAAGCGGTTGGGATTGCGATTTAGCCCCGTGCCGCTATTCCTTCCTGTCAAAGGGAGTCTCAGATCATGATCGGCGCCGATCCGGCCGCGAGCATTTCGGTGACGATCGACGACGTCGCCCGCGCCGCCGGCGTGTCGATCCGCACCGTCTCGCGCGTGCTCAACGACTCTCCGAAGGTGGGCGAGGAAACCCGTCTGGCGGTGCAGGCGATCATCACCGAGCTCGGCTACAGTCCCAGCTCCCGCGCCCGCGCCCTGGCCTCGGGCCGCTCCTATCTGATCGCCGTCGTGCAGGACGATCCCAACGCCCACGTGATCAGCGTCCTGCAACGCGGCATCGTCGAGGTCTGCTCCCAGCACGGCTACGAACTGGTGGTGCACCCGGTGCGCTTCAGCGATCCGGACGTGGCCCTGAACATCGAGAAGTTCGTCCAGCGCTCACGGGTCGACGGTCTGATCGTGCTGCCGCCGACCTCGGAGATCGCGTCCATCCCCGAGCGCCTGTCAGCCATGGGCGTGCCTTCGATCGGCATCGCCTCGATCGCCATGCCGTCCTATCCCTGCATGCTGATCAGCAACGAGCGCGCCGCGACGGCCGAGCTCGCGCGACATCTGCTCGACCTGGGCCACAGGCGCATCGCCATGATCGAGGGCCCGGCCCATTTCCGCTCGGCCCAGGAGCGCAAGGCCGGCTTCCTGAACGCATTGGACGCCTCGGGCCTGCCGCTGGAGCTGCACCTGCGCGACGGCGACTACGGCTTCGAGAGCGGCCTGGCCGCGGCCGCTTCACTGCTGGCCCTGGAACGGCCGCCGACCGCGATTTTCGCCTGCAACGACATCATGGCCGCGGCGGTCGTGAAGACGGCGCGGGAGACCGGGGTGTCGATACCCGACCAGCTTTCCGTGGCCGGCTTCGACGACGCTGACCTCGCCTCGATGACATCGCCGGCCCTGACCACCATCCGCCGCCCCCTGCGCGACATGGCCATGACCGCCACCCAGCAGCTGCTGGCGATGATCACTGAGCGTCAGCTGGGTATGCCCGACCAGACCGTGGGCCTCACCCTGGTCCGCCGCCAATCGACGGCACCGCTCTAGCCAGCCCTACTTTACAGACAGGAAGATCGGGTTGGCGTAGAACCACAGGTCCGACCACGGATCCTCGCCCAGCGGATCGGGCTGTGGCTCGAGCTCCGAACCGCTTGTGCCGCGCACCCGCACATAGCTGGATCGGCGCACGTCCTTGAGCACATAGACCATCGACAGCACCTCGCCCTCGCGCGCCCAACTGGCGGGGGTGAAGCTGCGGACGACACGGGTGGTGGGATTGAGGTCGAGCGCGCGGTCGGCCGCCGGACCCATGATGTCGCCCTGGATCAGGTCGATACGCGCGACCTGGGGCGAGAACCCGCCGAAGTTCTTGCCGGCCGGATCGCGCACGCGGATGACCACCGCCACGTCGCCACCCGTCGGAACCTGCAGCTCGCCGCCGATCTCCGCCTTGCGCGCGCCGTCGACGGTCATGGCCGTGACGTCGACCTCGGAGACCAGGTCGCCCAGCGTCACGAACACCCGGCCATTGCGCAGACCGTCCAGCACGTCGTCATAGGTGCGCGCGGCCTTTACATAGGTCTTGGAATATTCACCGGGCCAGAAGTCGCTGCCGCCGTCGGTATAGTGGCGGTGCGAGTCCGAGGTCGAGGTGATCCACCAGCGACGGCCCTCGCCCAGCATCGAGTCCCAGAACCCGCCCAGCCGCGCGGTCATCTGGTCGAAGCCGCCCAAGGTCGGCGAGCGCGAATAGCCGCCCCGATCGCCCTTGGGATCCAGCGTCCCATCGCGCTTGAGGCTCGAAGCCTGATGACCCGGCGCGCCCTCCATGCCAACGGCGACATCGGGCGCGGTGTCGTTCCAGTTCCGCAGTTCCGACGGCGAGACCAGTCCATAGCGTCCGACCTCGGTGGCGGTGCGCGAGGGGTGGTTGGCGATCACCACCGGCGGCCGGGGCAACGCTTTCATATGGCGCAGAGCGTCCAGCATGAAGGCTTCCTGGTCGCGCGCGGGATCGGCCGGCCAGGGTTCGCGGCGATTGTAGTTGCTCTCGATGCCGAACAGCGCGTCGCGCTCGGCGTCGGAGCGCGGCAGGATCACGCTGGAGTGCTCGGCCGCCGGCGTGTCCAGCTCCATGCCCCAGAACTGCAGCACGCCCTGCGTCTCGCGCCGCGAACGCACCAGCTCGGGATAGGCTTCGTCGCGGTTCAGCTTGGAATGGTTGGGGCCGCCGTGGTCGGTGGCGACCATCCAGGCCAGGCCGTGGCTGGCGGCCTGGCGGGCGTTGGTGGTGATGGGATTGCTGGCGTCCCCGGCCTTGACCAGCACCGGCGGCTGGCCCGGCTCGGCCGAGGGTTTCACCGAAACGCTGAACCAGCTGTGCACGTGGTGGTCGCCCGCCAGCCAGCGCCGCTCCGACGGCTTGGCCGGGCGGACGGGTTCGTGCTTGGGTGCGACCGGCTGGACGTGGTGGCCGGGGTGAGCCGCCACCGGAACCGGCGCGGCCGAAAACAGACCCAGGACGGCGATGAGGGCGGCGTTCGAAGACGTCTTTTGCATACTCACAGCCTCTA
Organism: Caulobacter sp. GW821-FHT10F06; assembly: GCF_058809215.1. Classification (NCBI taxonomy): domain Bacteria; kingdom Pseudomonadati; phylum Pseudomonadota; class Alphaproteobacteria; order Caulobacterales; family Caulobacteraceae; genus Caulobacter; species Caulobacter sp. GW821-FHT10F06. The sequence goes on from NZ_JBXASK010000004.1 coordinate 437,444, forward strand.
CCGGCAAATCACGACACTCTGTCTTGGAGCTTCGCAAAAAAGCGACCCGCGCGAGGGCTCGCGCGGGTCAGTTCAGGGGATTGTCGGAAAGATCTAGAACTTGGCGCGCAAGCCCAGGCTCACGGTGCGGCCGTACTTGGTGTAGCCGCCGAACCAGCCGCCCTTGACGAACTGCCACTGGGCCGCGTCGGTCAGGTTCTGGGCCTCGACCGCCGCCGTGATCTGAGGCGTGATCTTGTAGCTGACGCTGGCGTCCAGCGAGCCGAAGGCGCTGTCGTTGAGCGCCGACAGGCCCGCCCCGCCGACGTCCTGCAGCACGTCGTCTACCCAGCTGTAGCTGGCGCGGGCCGCGAAGCGGTCCTTCTCGTAGAAGCCCGTGACGTTGAAGCTGTTCTTGGCGACATTGACCATCTCGTCCTTGAGGGTCGGCGAGTAGGTCGCTTCGGTGTCGGTGTAGGTATAGTTGGCCAGGAAGCCGAGGCCGTCGAACGGGGCCGGCAGGGCCTTGAACAGGTGCTGATAGGCCAGCTCGAAGCCCTTGATCGTCGCTTGGCCGCCATTGGTCGGCGAGGTCAGCTGATAGGTCTGGCCGTCGACGACGATGTTGGTCTTCTGGCTGTAAACGAAGGTCGTGATGTCCTTGTAGAAGGCGCCGGCGATCAGGGCGCTGCCGGGGGCGAAGTACCACTCGAGCGTCGCGTCATACTGCCAGGCCTCGAATGGCCGCAGCAGCGGATTGCCGCCGACCGCCGTCAGCACCGTGCCCGACGAGTTGAGCGTCAGGCGCGGCGCCAGATCCGCCAGTGACGGCCGGGTGATGACCTTGGCCGCCGCGACGTGCGCCTGCAGGGTGTCCGACAGCTCCAGAACGAAATTGGCCGTCGGCAGGACGTCCTCATAGGTCTTCTCGTAGCGGACCGGCGTCGCCGTCGTGCCGTTGTCGGCATAGCCGGCAGAGACCTGCTTGGTCTGCGCCAGGCGAACGCCGACCTGCCCTCGCAGGGCGGAGCCGAACAACTTGGAGTCAATGTCGGTCAGCGCGTAGGCCGCGCCGATGTCTTCCGACACATGATACGAATTGCGCTGGTCGGCGCGGGCCGTGCCCTTCTGGGTCTTGTCGGCCAGGGCCCAGAAGGCCGCTGGGTCGGGCATGGCCCAGGTGGTCGGGAGGGTTCCGTCGACGTCGCCCAGGAAGTCGCTGACGGGGAAGGCGTCGAAATACTCGGCGCCAAAATACTTGTTGGCCAGGTTGGTGGTGTAGTTGATGTCGGCGCGATTGTAGTCGCGCGAGCGCTCGCGGTACTTCACGCCGAATTGGACGCGCGTCAGCGGGCCCCACGCCACCGGACGCTCGGCGTCGAACTGGATGGCGGTCTCGTCGTCGGTCGAGTCGTTGATCCGCCACTCGATGCGACGGAACGGCAGCAGCGACGGATTGCTGAGATCGGCCGTCAGCAGCTTGACGCTGGGCACGGCGTCGTCATCGGCCTTGGTCATGGCGAACGTCGTCTGGCCGATCGTGCCCAAAAGACGCGTGCGGGTAATCGGGTTGGACGTCTCCGAATAGGCCCGCGCATAGGCGACGTCGGCGGTCAGAGTCCAGTCGTCCAGCTTCTGACGGATCTTGCCGGCCACCATCAGGTTGTCGTGAGCCAGGTCGCTGACCTCGCGGCCGATCTGGGTGGTCGAGGTTACCGTGCCGCCGACGAGAGTGTTGTCCTTGATCACCGCCGAGCCGGGAACCAGCGTCGCGACGTTCTGGTCCACCGAATAGGTCAGCTCGTCATAGTGGTCGTCCAGCTTGGTGTAGCTGGCGTCGAAGGTCACTTCGGTCTCTTCGCTCGGACGGTATTGCGCCGACAGCACCACGCCCTTGCGTTCGCGATCCTCGCGCTCGAGGGTCGGACGGATGGCGGTGGGATAGAGATTGATCCCTTGCGCGATCAGGCTCTTGCCCAGGGTCGTGGTCGGATCCGAATAGCTCCAGCCCACGCCGGTGATGCGGTCCTGGCGCAAGGTGCGCTGGTCATAGACCGCAGCGGCCAGCACGCCGAAGGTCTCGGCCTCGTTGGTCCAGCTGACCAGACCAGAAACGCGCGGATCGGTCTTGTCGGCCAGTTCGGGCATGCTGGCCGTTGCCGACAGGGCCACGGTGCTGCGACCCAGGTCCAGCGGGCGGAAGGTCTTGATGTCGACAACACCGCCGATCGCGCCTTCGTCCAGCGAGGCCAGCGGCGTCTTGCCCACTTCGACACCGGCCACCAGCTCGGACGGCAGGGTGTCGAAGCGGAACTGGCGGCCGCTCTGGCCGCTGTCGCGCATATTCTCGTTCACCGCGGCGCTGCGGCCGTTCAGGGTGACGATCTGGAAGTTCGGGCCCAGCCCCCGGACGCGGACGAATAGTCCCTCGCCTCGGTCGCGGGTGATGGCCACGCCCGGCACCCGCTGCAGGGCCTCGGCGATGTTGTTGGACGGGAACTTGCCGATATCCTCGGCCGAGATGCCGTCGACCACGTTGGTCGCCTTGCGCTTCTCCGACAACGCGCGGGCCAGCGAGTTGGCGAAGCCGCCGGTGACGACGATCTCCTCGACGGTGCTGGCAGCCTCCTGCGGCGCCTCGGCGAGCGGGGCGGCGGCTTCGGCGCGAGGCGCAGGCGCGGTCGAGATCTTCTGGACGGCCGGACGCAGGATGGCCGCGCCGCCGCTGCGGACATAGGTCAGGCCCGTGCCGCGCAACAGCTGGGTGAGGCCGGTCTCGACGTTCAGCTCGCCGTTGACGCCGCCGGTGCGCTTGCCCGCCAGCAGGGCCGGGTCGGCCAGGACCTGCATGCCGGTGGCGCGCGAGAAGGCCGGCAGGGCCGAGGCCAGGTCACCCGCCGGAATGGCCAGGACGGGCTTGGGCGCGGGCGCCGCCAGGGCGGGCGCGGCCGTCAGCAGGGCGACGGCGGAGGCCGCGCCGAGCAAGGTCCAGGTCTTGAAGGTCATCGCGTCATCCCCGAATTCGCGCGGCGCGTTCGCCGGCTTCGGCGGTGAAGACGTCGGTCGACGCCGATCCAGGACAGGGAATTTTGTGAAGTTTCCGCGACGCCGAGACGAGTCAGCGGGACAACGCCAGGCTTCCGGCCTGTTCGCGCACCTTGAAGCCGTGGACCAGGGCCAGGTTGCGGACCAGGACCTCGGGCTCGTCCAGGCGGAACCGCCCGGCCACGCGTCGGCGGCCGAGGGCGGGATCCTCGATGACGATCGGCGTCGTCGAGGCCCGGTTCAGCCGCTCGACCAGCCGCGCCAGCGTCACGCCGTCGGTCTCCAGCCAGCCTGAGCGCCAATCGTCCGCCAACGGATCAAAGGCGTGCGGACGCGAAAGCCGACCGGCCTTGGCGAAGGCCTGCTGGCCCGGCGTCAGGTCGGCGGTGCGGCGGATCAGGCCCGCCGGCGCCAGGCGCACTTTGCCGCGATGCACCGACAGCTCCAGCTTGCCATCGCCGCGCTCCAGGTCGAAGGCCGTGCCCAGCACCCGGGCCGAGCCCTCCGGCGCGCTGACCGTGAAGGGGCGCGCGGCGTCGTGGGCGACATCGAAATAGGCCTCGCCGGCGACGAGGCGGACCGCGCGTCGATGCGCGCCGATCCGCGCCTCCAGCGTGGTGGCGCCGTCTAGGGTCACCTTTGAGCCGTCGGCCAGGGCCACGGTGCGGATCCGGCCTGGCGCGGTCCGGAACGTCACGGGCTCCACGGTCATCAGTTGCAGCTGCGGCCAGGCGACGATCAGGGCGACCGCGCAGGCCGCCAGTCCCCCGGCAAAGGCCGCGATCGGCGCCCAGGCCGGCCGCCGGATCGAACGGCGCTGAACGCTGAGGGCCATGGCTTCGGTCAGGGCCGTGTCCTGGGCCGTGGTCCACAGGCGATCGAAGGCCTCTCCGTTGGCGGGATCCGCGCGCCAGGCGTCGAAGTCCTCGTCGCCTTCCTGGCGGTCGAGGCGACGCGCCACCCAGACGGCCGCTGCTTGTCGGGTCCGGCTCATGGGCGGCCTCCCGCGCGACGCTCGGCCTTGGCCATCTCGCGATGCAGCTGCTCCAGCGCCCGCACCACATGCTTTTCGACGGCCGCCTCGTTCATGTTCAGCTCGACGGCGATCTGACGGGTGGAGTGGCCGTGCAGCCGTCGCCGGATGAAAACGTCGCGCCGCAGCGGCGGCATGGCGTCCAGCGCCTTTCCGAACACCTCGACCTTCTGGCGATGCATCAGGATCTGCTCCGGTGCCGGGGCCTCGCAGGGAATGTCGTCGTCCAGCGCCTCGACCGCTCGGCGGCTGCGATGGCGGAAATGGTCGCGGACGAGGTTCAGCGCGATCCGGTAGCCCAGGGCCGCGCGATCGACGACCGTCCGCGCCCGCTCGTAGGTCATCAGGCGCAGCAGGGTTTCCTGCACCAGATCGTCGGCGGCGGCGGGATCGCGCGTGCGGCGGACGATGAAATGATAGAGGTCGTGGCGCTGGGCGCGCAGGCTGGCGAGATCGGTCATCCGCGCCCGCCATCGGCGCAGGCGAGACGAGCGGAAACAGGCGAGCCTCTCGAAACCATGAGCGGCGCCTAGCACGGGTTCATGACAGTTTCGCCCGCGCCGGTCAGGGCGCGGGGTGGGCGAGGCTCCATTTGGCGTAGAGATCCAGCGCCTTGCCGGGGCCTGTCCCGTACCAGGCATAGCCCTTGCGGCGCTCGGGCGAGAGATCGTCGGAGTCGTCGTGCAGGGTCTTGTCGCGATCGCCGAACACCGGCTTGCCGCTGTCCATGGCGTAGAACCGGGCCCAGACCGGCGGCGCGTCGGGCTTGTCGACCAGATGGCGGCCGGTCGGGGAGTCGGCCCAGGCCTTGTCGCGCAGGGCCGCGGCCTTCAGCCAGGCGATCCCGTCATGGACGGCCGACACCTCGGCCGGCGACGGCTTGGGCAGTTCCATCAGATAGACCAGCAGATCGGCGCTCTCGGCGCTCGACAGCGCCGCCGGCTCGAAATTGCGCCCCGCCACGGGCTTCAGGGTCAGGGCGTCGTGCTGCTGCCCCCACACGGTCCGGCGACCACCGACGCGGATCTGGGCCGCCAGGATGCAGGCCCGCCCCCGGCCGGCCGCCGCGCGCGCCTCCGACCGCAGTTCGGCCGGCACGAAGGCGTAGGCCGCCTCGCCCTCGCCGACCTCGGTCAGCAACGAGACCGCCTCGGAAACCGCATTGTCGTTGAAGGTGACCGCGTCATGATAGCCGCCCTCCAGGGGCCAGACCTGGGGCCAGCCGCCGTTGGGAAACTGGGCGGCCAGCAGGTAGCGGACACCGCGCAGGAAGCTGGCCCGCCAGGCCTTGCCGTCCTCGCCCGGCGCCTGGTCGATCACCTTGGCCAGGAAGCGCAGTTCGGTGATCGTGGCGTTGTTGTCGAGCGTGCCGACATAACCCCAGCTGGGATCGCGGGCGGCGTCGAAATCAGCCTCGCCCAGGTGCTTGGAGTTGTTGTCGGCGCCATAGGCCTGGCCCGGCAAGCGCAGCTCGCCGGCGCGGTTCTGGTTCTTGCTCCAGCCGCCCGCCGGGGTCTGGAAGCTGACGATCACATCGGCCACATGGCGCGCCTCGGCGCTGGCGTACCAGGCCGGCTCGCGGTTCAGCGGCATGCCGTTGCCCTGGCCGCCGTGAGCGGTCTCGGGCAGAGGCGGCGGTGTCGCGCCAGGCGCCAGCTCGGCGGCGAGAGCGGCGCGGTCGGCCCGCTCCTGGGCCTCGGATCGAGCGAGATAGCGCTTCCAGGCCGCCTGCTCGCCGGCCGGCAGGGCGGCCACCCTCGCCGTGTTCAACGGCGGAGCGGGACTGTTGATCCCGATCACCGCCGCCTGGGCTCCGGTCGCCACCAGGCTGGCGCCGGCCAGCAGCATCGCCATCCATCGGGTCATGTCGAACGCTCCGTACAAGGGATCACGGCAGAGGCTTGAAGCCCTCGGCCCGCACTGTCCACTGGCCATTTTTCGGGAAGCCTGGCGCGGGGCCGGACGAGCCGTCCCAACCGCCGGCCATCATCGCCACGGCGGCCAGCAGCGAGCCGTTGGACGGGAAATAGGTCTCGGCCGCGCGGCGATAGCCCGGACCGTCCGGCCCCGCCGCCTCACCCGACGCAGCCTTGGGCGCGAAGGCCTGGGCGTGTTCGTCCTGGTGCACGCGGGGCGTCATGCCCGACACGCCGAACTTGTTGTTCCTGGCGTCGTAGAACAGCCAGTCGACCGCCTTCTCCGGCTGGTTCAGCCGCGCGGCGGTCATGGCGATCATCGGATAGTCCCAGCCCCAGGTCTGGCGCAGGTCCCAGTCGGTCTCCACCGCCTTGAGGGTGCGCCGCATGGTCTCGCGATCCACGCTGCGTCCGGGCAGCAGGCCGTAGGCCATCAGGAATGAGGGGTGGTCGCGGTTCATGCACTTGGGATCGACGGCGTGGCCCGAGCAGTCGGTCGACCGGGCCACGTCCCAGAAGTCCGGCGTCGACTCGGCGGGCAGGTAGAGGCCGTCCTTGACCGCCAACGGGGCCAGACCGCGGATCACCGCATCCCACCCGGGCTTGCGAGCCAGACCGGCGCGCTCGCGCCAGGCCTGCGCCGTCTCCAGGCCCCAACGGTAATATTCCAGCTCGAAGGCCGGATTGAGGGTGGTGAAAGGGTCGTGGTTTTCCTGCACCGGGATGATCGGCGGGCCCAGGACGAAGCGGCCCTTGGCGTCGCGATGCGGGAAGCTGGCCAGCAGTTCGGCGGTCTCCGAGACCAGTTGGCCGTACCTCGCCAGGGTGGCCTTGGTGGGTTTGTCGCGCCAGATCAGCTCGGCCATGTAGATCGGATGCGGCTGCTGCCACATGATGAAGGGCGAGACCTTGCTGGGGCTGTCGACGCCGTCGGGGCCGACCATCTTGGGCCACCACGCGCCCTTCAGGCCATGGCTGGCGGCTCGGGCCTGGGCGTCCTTCAGGTGGCCCGAATACCAGGGCAGGCTGCGCTCCAGCAGTTCGGGTCGATTCCACAGCGCGAACTGACCGGCGTGCCACGGATGCATCTCGAGATGGAACTTGCCGTTCCAGCTGTTGGAGAACAGCCCCTCCTCCTGGGGCGGCACCTCGCCCGCGCCGTTCAAGGCCATCAGGTATTGCGACAGCACTACCCGCCGCTCCAGTTCGGCGGCGCGCGGATCGCGGCTGCCGCTGAAGTCGACGGCCGCACCCTGGGTCCAGAACGCCTTCCAGTGCTCGCGCACCGCCTGGTCGGCGGCGGCCTGGACGGGCAAGGGCGGCAGGGCGGCGCGCGAGAAGGCGACCTCCAGGCCCAGGGTCCGCCCCTTGGCCTTCGGCGCCACCTTGAAGGCGTGCGGACCGTCGGGCGTGAAGCTGGCGGCCTGCTCGGTGCGCAAGGCGGCGAAATAGCGGGTCTGGTCGATCTGGCGGCTGACGCTCAGGCTCGTCGGGCCCTGCCCCGTCACCGTGGTGACGTGCGCCGACGGGTTGGACCAGTCGGAGGGATCGGGATTGAGGGTCTTCGACACGCCCGGGAACTTCACCGACAGGCCAAGCCGTCCCTGAGCGACCAGGGCGGAGTCGATATCGACCACGATCATGTCCAGCACCGGATGCACGCGCGTGCGCACCGTCACCGCCTCGCCGTCATAGACGAAGCGGCTGGTCAGCACGCCGGTCCACAGGTCCAGGGTCTGCTCGGTCTGCTGGATCTGATCGAAGGCGGCCGGCGCGCCGGACTTCGAACGCAGGTCCAGGGCGACGCGTCCCAGCGAGAAGCGGTGCGGGTTCTCGCGCAGCCAGGCCAGGGCCGGACGGGCCTCGGCCTCGTTCCAGTCCTTCATATAGGCGAAGGGCTGCTTGATCCCGCGAACGTCGATGGGCGTCGTGCCATCGGCATAGGTGTAGCCGTTGGGATTGGGAAAGCTGTGCCAGGCCCACTGAGCCTCGGTCAGCAGCGGCGCAAGGCCGGAATAGGCCTCGGGAAAGGTCTGCAGGCCGGTGATGTCGGCGGTGAAGCCGATATTGCCGTTGCCCACCATCAGCGGCGCGGAGGGATCGACCTTCGTCAGCCGCACATCATGTCGGCTGACCAGGGCGTGGCGATCGATGGGCTGGGCGAGGGCCGGCGCCGCGAGGACAAGAAGGGCCAGTCCGGCCAAAAGCGCGCGTCGCATCGTCTACTCCCGAACTCTTGTGTCTTTGATGGCACGCAAGCTTCGCCGCGGCGACAGGCCTTACGGCTCTGCCCTAGCGCGCTCTTTGTTTCATTTTATAGGAATATTTCTCATATTGTGAAAGCCAGAACCCGCGCATTTCCGTCGTGGCCCAAAGCCGGGTTCGCTAGACCTCGGCCAGCCACCCGATCGCGTTCGTCAGCCAACGGCGTTGCAACGGCGCGACCATGTCGGGCAGGCGATGGACCAGCACGCGCATGCCGTCCTTGCGGGCGACGAAGCTGGCCGCGCCGTTCTGGCGGTCATGGTCGCGGCTGTAGGCGGCGATGACCTCCAGCCCTTCGCCTTCTATCAGCAAGCCGTTGGACGGCTGGCCCTCGACTTGATGCAGGACGCTCATCGCGCGGTCCGCGGGAACGCCGGCGAACGTCGCGTGTGAGCGGACGTAGTTCCAGTTGCCCATCCAAGGCGCCCGCAGGCCGCCCACCTGACCAGCATAAGCGAAGAGGCCCAGCCCCGCGAGTTGCCTGGCCACCCCCTCGGCCAAGCCGTCTTCCTGGACCATGGCCAGCAGCGGCGTCCCGGCCTTCACGGCGGCCAGCACCTCGGGCGGCAGCTCGCCCAGCACCAGCGCTGGCTTCTCGCCCTTCTTCGGCTGAGCCTCCAGGCCGGTCTCCTCGCCGACCTGCCGACGGGCGATCTCGTCGCTCTTCAGGCCCGAGGCGATGACGCCGTCATAGCGGACGCTGGGCCTGAAATCCTCGACCGAGACGTTCGGCGTCGCTTCCAGCTGAATGCGCAGGGTCTTGGCGATGCCCGACACGCCCAGCCGCAGCTTGCGCGCCGGCGGCACGCCCGGCCCGGTCGCCCACAGTTCGCGCTCGGAGACCACTTCGCCGAGCGAGACCTTCAACCGGTGCAGGCCCTCTCGCGCCAAGGCGGGCGTTCGGAGGCGCTCGGCGACCAGATAGCTGAACTGGTCCGGCGACTGAGTCGGCGCGGGATAGCGTCCGACCACCGCCTCGCCCCCGTTGGATGAGATGAGACTGACGACGATCTCGCCGCTGGCCGGCTTGCCGGTGTCGTTGAGCAGGTAGAGATCGAGTTCGGCCGCCTCGCCTGTCGCATAGGCCAACCGGCGGGGCTTGGCGATCGCCATCACTGGCCGCAGACTTTGGCTCAGCAGGGTCGGGTCAGCCTTGAAGTAGCGCAGGGCGTCGACGATGCCCGAATGGTTCTCGATCGCCGTGGTCTCCCATCCCGAGATGGCGGCGACGTCGACGGTGTCGCCTATCCGGATGTTCTCCAGGTAATTGCGCCAGGACTCGTAGGCCTTGGCGCCGATCGACAGGAACAGGCCCTCGGTGGTCGGGAACGCCTTGCGGAAGTTCCAGCGATCCAGATAGGCGCTGGTCTTCTCGACGATGACCTTGTGATCCTCCAGATCGTAGCTCTTGCCGCCGTGGGCCAGGATGTCGGCGACCATCTTCACGTGGTTGTCGGCCACCGCACAGCCCTGCATCTCGCCGAACTCGACGATGAACGGCTTGCCGGTCTGGCGATGGATGTAATCGTCCTTGGACTGATAGAACTTGTCGTACCACTGGTCGCCGGCGCCCTGGTGCTCCACCCACCAGCCGCCCCATTCCTCGACGTCCGAGCGGTAGTAGTGGTCGCTGTAGGGCAGATACATCGCCTGGGCCGCGCCGCGCTTGACGAAGCCGTCGTTTAGGATGACCGCCCGGCTGGGATCGATATCGTGGATCGCCTTCAGAACCGCCTGGACGTCGGGATTGGCCAGGTTCGCGCCGATCTCGTTCTGCAAGGTGTACTGGACCAGCGACGGATGCGAGCGGAACGCCCGGGCCATAGCCTGGCATTTCTCGACCATGAACTGGCGGCTAAAGGCGTCGGCGGCCGACAGGCTTTCGCCGGGCTTGAGGTCGCGGCCCACGGCGTGGCGGCCGCCGCCGGGCTCCATCACCCGCAGCAACCCCATCTCGTCCATGGCCGCGAAGACCTCGGGCTTGCCGACGTTGCGGTGGAAATGCAGCGCGTTGAGTCCCAGGGTCTTGGCCGAGGTCACCTCGCGCCGCGCCAGCTCCGGCGTCGGCCACAGACCATTATAGCCCCAATAACCCCAGGAGATCGCCGAATAGAGCCGCACGCGACGGCCGTTCAAGCGCAGCAGGGCGTCGCTCCCGACGCCGTCGACGCCGAACCAGCGGAAGCCGAAGCGGACCTCGCGCGTATCGACCTCGCCCTTACGCTCGCTCCAACGGAACCGCAGGCGGTAGAGATTGGGCGTGTCCAGGTCCCAGAGCTTGGCGCTGGGCGCGTAGACCGTGAACCGCGCGCGCAGACGGTTGGGCGCCAAGGCTTGCAGGTCTTCCAGCCGGATGTCGGCGGCGACCAGACCGCCAGAGCGGTCGTCGAAAAGTTCCAGCCCGGCCTTGCGGCGCAGCGTCGCGAGCTTGGCCGGGCTGATCGCGTTCTCCAGCGCGATGTCCATAAAGCCCGTGACCCGGCGTGGTTCCGGCGTGTTGAGCACCCAGGCGTCATCGATCCGCGCCGACAGCGGATGCAGGCTCAGCGTCAGGCCCCGATCCAGGCCGCCGAACCCATGCGAGGCGAACAGCTTCACCTTGCCCCAGGCCATGGTGGTGCTGTCGCGCCAGTCGAACCGGCCGCCGGGATTGGTGATGCGGATGGCCAGCCGGTTGGCCTCGCCGGGCCGCATGGCGGCGGTAAGATCGCAGCTGAACGGCAGCTCCGACATGATCGAATAGCCAACCAGCCGTTCGTTCAGGAACACCTCGGCCCGCAGGCGCGCGCCGCGCAGGTTCAGCATCACCCGCTTGCCCTTGGCGGACGCGGGAATGTCGATCGCCTTCGACCACCACGACACGCCCTTGTAGGCGCCGTAGCGCGGCACGTCGTCGTCCTCGGCGTAGCGATACTCGTCGGCGCCATAAGGGCGCGTGCCGAACGCGCCCCACAGGTGCTGCTCGACCGTGGTCGGCAACTGGACAGTCAGGGCGTCCGGCGCGGCCAGGCTCGCCCAGCCGCCGGTCGGCGGATTGACCGGCAGGGTCGCGAGGTCGACTGCGCTGGGCAGGTGGATCGCGTCGTCCTTCCACGGCGCGGCCTGGTCGATCCACAGCCGCCAGCCGTCGTCTGCGATCGCCAGCACGTCCCGGGAGCTTGCCCCATCGGCCAAGGCCGAGGCGGGCGCGAGCGCGGCCGCGGCGACGCCGCTGGTCGCCAGGAACTGTCGGCGGCTGAAATCCATCTTACTCTGTCCTGGTTGGCGGTCGTCAGCCGTTGTCGGCGTTCAGGTCGCTGAGCAGCAACCTGTCGGGCTGGAAGACCACGATGCGCTCGCCGCCAAGAATGGCGGTCTGGCCGTTGCGGGGATTGGTGACGCCATAGCGCCGGCGATCGCGCACCGACAGCCGGCCGACACCCGGCACGATCACGCTGTCACCCGAAAGCAGCGCGTCGCGGATGCGGGCGACCAGCGAGCTGGCCAGCATGTCGACCAATTCGTTGTCGAGCGTCCGGGTCGCATCGGCCAGGGGATGAAGAACCTTTCCGCCAACCAGCATTCTCAGGCCTCCCTCATGCAAAACGGTCACGTCCCGATCAGGGCCGCCAGGGATCGGCGCCGCCGAAGAACCGCTTGCGGCTCCAGGCCTTGGCCTCGGTCTTGGAGAGCTGTCGACTGCGCGGCGCGCGGGTCGACGGGCTGGCGCCAGGTCCGGTGGAGGCGAACTCCAGATAGGTCGCGGTCGAGAAGGTGTCGGTCTTGCCCGGCGTCCATTCGCGCCAGCCCTCGGGATGCAGGGCCGCGTCGATGCGGGTGCGCAGGAAGACCACAGTGGCGTAGGGCCGCCAGGCGCGGCCGAAATAGAGGTTCTTCACGCGCGGGTCGGCGGTGATCCGGCAGCGATCGAAGACATAGGCGCTGTCCTGATCCGGCGTCAGCTTGCTCTGGGCGGTGATCATCACGTCGTCATGGGCGATGCCGTGGATGTGGCAGCGTTCGAACAGCGCCTTGGCGTCGCCGAAGATGAAGTCGACATGGCCCTCGACATAGCAGTCGCGAAAGAGTTGGCGGCTGGGCTTGCCCTTCTTGCTGGCGGCGTAGAGCGTGTCCTGGGCGCCCAGCAGACGCACCTTGTCGAGCACCGCGCGATCGGCCGTGATCGCCAGGGCCACGGCCTGGGACGGGCGCTCGTCGCGCAGGTGGTAGTCGTTCTGGATCGTCAGGTTGCGGGCCCGAAAGCCGTCGCCGCTGACATTGACAGAGGACGATTTGAAGGTCCCGCCGGCCGTCAGGGCGCCGTCGCTCCAGACCAGCACCACGGCCTCGGGATTCTTGCCCTCGCCCAGCAGGCGCACGTCCGGCTTGGCCACGACCAGCTTCTCGCGATAGACGCCCGGCGCGATGCGGATCGTGCCGCCCTTGGCCGGCAGGGCGTCCACCGCCGCCTGGACGGTGGCGTAGGCGCCCTTACCGGAACCGCCCACATGCAGGTCGGCCGCGACAGCGGAGCCGGCTAGGCCGAAGAGCCAGGCCAGCAGGGCGAAGAACACGGATCGCATTGTCTTACTCACGGGATCGGATGGAGGCGAAGCGCGGCGTGCGTTTGAGTCAGTATAGTCTAACGAGGGCCCGGCCTGCCTCGCCCTTCAAAGGCGACGTCGAAGAAGAACAGGCGGCGCCGGGGAAGGACCGACGCCGCCCAAGTGACCTCCGGGAGGAGGTGTGGGGACCTAGAACTTGTAGCGAACGCCGACCCGGTAGTTCGGACCGCTGGCGCCGTACGACTGGATGACCGGGTCGCTGTAGCTGAAGCGTTCCGACTTCTCGTCGGTGATGTTCAGGGCCTCGAACGTGATGTTGACCTGCTTGATCGGCGAGTAGCGCATCGAGAAGTCGACATTGGTCGTCCCCTTCGAACCGCCGAACTCGTTGATCAGCGGGCTGTCGCACGCCGAACCGTTGGCCTGCAGGCCCGGATCGCAGTTGCCCGCCGTCAGCGGATAGGTCGTGTAGTAGGCGTCGCGCTTGGCCATCGAGACGCGGGCGTTGAACTTCTTGGTCTCGTAATAGACGGTGAAGTTCAGGCCCTTGGGCGAAGCGCCCAGCCAGGGGCCCTTGCCGTAGGTCGGCGGTTTGGTGACCACGCCGGTGCCGGCGGTCTGCGTGCCCGGATCGAGGATGTAGGTCAGCTCGGTGTCCAGCTTGGTCATGTTGAACTGGACGCCGAGGTTCTTGAAGTACCAGGGCAGGAAGGTCAGGTCCTGCTGGAAGTTGAACTCCCAGCCCTGCAGATAGCCGCCCGGCGCGTCGCGAACCTGACGAGCCAGCATGGTGTTGTCGGCGTCGATATAGGCGCGGCGCAGGACGTCCCCGCCGGTCAGGGCCGGGAACTGCAGCTTCAGCTGCTCGATCGCCTCGGCGTCCAGGAACTCCGACAGCGGCGCTTCGTAGAAGACCGTCTGCGGGAAGCTGTCGATGTCCTTGCGGAAATAGCCCAGGCTGATCAGGCCGCCCTCGGTGAAGTACCACTCGGCGGCGACGTCGAAGGCCTTGCCGCGGAACGGCGACAGCTTGGTGTTGCCGACGGTCAGGGTGCCGCCCGTCGAAGAGCCGTCGCCCGGGATGCTGATGCCGGTGATGGCCGGCGACAGGTTGCCCAGCAGCGGGCGGGCCATGACCTTGGCGGCGGCGACGCGGATATAGAGGTTGTCCCACGCTTCCCAGGTCAGGTTCGCCGACGGCAGGGTGTCGGTGTAGCTGTTCTCGCCGGTGATCTTGCGGCCGGCCGTGGTCTCGCCGACGGCCAGGACGTCGGTCTCGGCCTGACGGACGCCGACGTTGCCGAACAGGCGACGACCGCCCCAGACGTCGTAGTTGAAGCCGAACTGCACATAGTAGGACAGGTTCTTCTCGCCGACCTCGAACGAGGCCGAGCGGTTGCGCTTCCGGGTGATGCGGAAGTCGCCGTACTTGTTGATGCAGTTGCAGTCGAAGCCGAAGACGCTGCTGAACGCCTCGAGGTTCGGCGCGAAGAAGCTGGTCGTCGTTCCGGCCGGGACGTCCAGGCCCTGGCCGAAGTCGATCACCTGGCCCAGCGAGGCGACCGAGACCTTGGCTTCCTTCTCGGTCGGGTTCAGCAAGTCGCTGTTGCGCTCGTACTGGTCGGTCGAGAAGTTGAACTCGCGACGGGTGATGCCGCCCTTGATGGTCCAGTTGTCGTCAAGATCGTAGGTCAGGTCGATCTTGCCGCCCTTGTAGTCGTTGATCGTGGTGCGCTGGTAGTGGCGCATCGCCGAGAAGCCCTTGATGATCCCCCACTTGGCGGGATCGGCGGCGTTGAAGCCGGCGTCGAACTTGGGCATGCCCGTCGCGCCGCGCTCGTCGAAGACGAACGGCTCGGCGGCGTCCATGTAGTTGAACTCGACCAGGGTGCCCTTGTTCTTGTTTTCGGAACGCGACGCGCCGACCGAGACCTGGGCCTTGAAGCGGTCCGAGAACTCATGGTCGAGGTTCACCGACGCCTGGCGGAAGTCGGTGGTGTAGGCGCCCCGGTCGGCGCCCGAGCGCCAGTCGACATTGCCCAGCTTGATGTATTCGGCGTTCTGGCCGACCACGTCGACGTCCAGCACCTTGACCGACGGACGGCCGATCAGGTCGCCGCGGAACGGCAGCGACGAAGCCGGACCGGCGTAACCCGGCGACAGAGGGTTGGTGTAGTAGTCGTAGGCGTCGAGATTGTAGGGGTTGTAGCTGTAGGCGTAGCCCGCGAGCGGCGTCGTGCCGTTCATCGACTGGCCGCAGTCGGTGCCCGGGGTCAGGTCGGTCTCGTCGGCAAAGGTGCAGGTGCCGGGATAGAGCGCGCGACGCTGGGCGTCGGTCATGGCGGTGCCGGCGCGCGCCGTCGCCGTGGGCGTGTTGGCGCCGTACGAATAGCTGGCGTTGGTGTTGTTGCGGTTCAGGCCGACCGGGCCCAGCTGGTAGTTGGTGCTGACGCTGTCGAACTTCGAATAGAGGCCGTCCACCGACAGGCGGGTGCGTGAGCCCAGCTGCAGCTGGAACGAACCGGTCAGGCCCAGGCGCTCGGTCGAGACGTCGCGTTGCGAGATCGACGGCAAGGCCGGGAAACGGACCAGGGAGTTGTTGCAGCCCGGGCTGGTGGCGGTGAGGCCCGCAACGCCCGACGCGACCGTCGCGGCGCAATTCGGATAGAGCTTGGCGTAGGCTGCGGGATCCGAGCCCGTCATCTCGGCATAGGCGGCCGGGTTGGCCATCGGGTTGTAGTAGTTGGCCGGATTGGCCTTGTACGTGTCCAGAGCCGCGCCGGTCAGGGTGGTCGGGATCAGGGCGGTGAACACGGTGCCGGTCGGCGCCGCGAACCCGGCGCGGCCAGGCAGCTCGTCGCCCGTCCAGGTGCTGCCGCGATAGACATAGTCGGACGAGCCGGTGCCGCGCGCGTAGTTGTCGTCTTCGGAATTGCGCTTGGCGTAGGCTCCCGAGAGCAGGACCCCCATCTTGCCGTCGAACCACCGCTGCGAGACCAGCGCCGTGACGCGCGGACTGTGCTTCTTACCGTTGCGGTAATAGGAATCCTCGGCCGAGAAGGCCAAGGCGCTGTCCTTGTAGTCGAACGGCTTGCCGGTGATCAGGTCGACGGTCGCGCCCAGCGAGCCTTCATCGGCCTCGGCCGACGACGACTTGCGAACCCGCACCGAGCTGAACAGCTCCGAGGCGAAGGCGTTGAAGTCGAAGGCGCGCGAGCGGTTGGGGCTGCTGCCGGCGTCGTTCGCGCCGCCCGTCGACAGCGCTTCCATGTTGTTGATGCGAACGCGGCTGAAGTCGCCGCTCAGGCCGCGGACGCTGATCGTGCGCCCCTCGCCATTGTCGCGGTCGATCGAGATGCCGGGCAGGCGCTGGAGGGATTCTGCCAGGTTCGAATCCGGGAAGTCGGCGATGTCCTCGGCGTTGATCGCGTCGAGCATGACATCGGAGTTCTTCTTGACGTTCATCGCGCTGCGCAGCGAGGCGCGGTAGCCCGAGACCACCACCTCGCTGACGGTGTCAGCGGCGGGAGCCGCTGGCGCGGTCTGCGCGTGGACCTGCCCGGCCAGGGTCAGGCCAGCTGCGACGATCAGCGTTCGAATGGAAATGGTTGAAGCGCACATGACGGCGCGACGCGACGTAGACATCGTTTCCCTCCCTGTAGAGCGCGGCCCTTGGAGGCCGTCGTGACCGGCTTTTTGATACCGGTGTCATCTGACATAAGCATGTTGCGAAATGGTCGAAAAGGGGAAAAGTTACCGGTAACTTGATGACAACGTTAGACAAAAATTCCAATTTTGGAGGGCGACATAAACGACGATTTCACGCGCCCGATCCGCACGAAAAAACGTGAGATCTCCGAAATTTTCGACGGCGCATTGATCGGGAAGGGGATCGACCGCATCGTCCCGGCAAAATCGCAAGGCCGTGAAGGCCGGGGAGCGCCGGTGTCTAAGGCGGAGCGGCCACAGCTTCGAATCGTCGGGGGAGAGAGCTGGCGCGATCATCCCGCCTATTCGACGGTCTATGCCCGCGAGTGGCGCGACCTGTGCGCCTTCCTGCGCGCCAGGTTCGGACCAGGGCCGCCGGAACCCGAGGACATCGCCCAGCAGGCCTTCTTCAAGCTTGGCGAACAGACCGCCGACCGCGACCTGGAAAGCCCTCGCGCCTTCGTCTTCCGCATCGCCATCAACCTGATGCTGGACGGTCGCCGCCACCTGCAGCGCGTGCGCCAGGCGCTGGACACGTCCGCCCCCGTGCTGGAAGGCGAGGAGGATCCCGGGCTCGAAAGAGCCCTGATCGCCAAGCAGCAGGTCCGGCTGCTGGAGAAGGTGGTGGCCGGCCTGCCCGAACGGCATCGGCTCTATCTATCGGCCAACCGGATCGACGGGATCAGCTTCGCCGAGATCGCCCGACGCTTCGGCGTCTCGGAGTCCCTCGTGCGCAAGACCATCGACGAAGCCACGGCCGTCTGCCAGCGCGCCGTGCTTCATGGAACCATCGACTATCGAGGATTGTCGCGTGAACGAAGCCGTCGATCCTGATTCCGCCATCGGACGGCAAGCCCGGCAATGGGCCCTGGCCGTGGTGGGCGAGGACTTCCCACCCCAGCGCTCGACCCAGTTCCAGGCCTGGCTGAACGCCGACCCGCGCCACCTCTCCGCCTATGAGCAGGCCGAGCACACCCTGGTCCTGTTGTCCGAGATCAAGGTCCCGGCGCGAGCGGCCCGGCGGATCGCGCCCCGGGTCTGGGCGGGCATGGCCGTGGCCGCCAGCCTCGCCGTCGGCGTGGTTCTGGCGCTGCCGCCGGCCGCCCAGGAGACCGCGCCCGGCGAGAGCCGCCAGATCGACCTGCCCGACGGCAGCCACGCCAGCCTCGCGCCCGGCTCCAGCCTGAGGCCCGCATCCCGTTTCTCCCGCCGCGCCTATGTCCTGCAGCGCGGCGAAGCCTTCTTCGAAGTCGCCCGCGCCGAGGGACGTCCGTTCACCGTGGCGGCCGGCGAGGCCAAGGTCCGCGTCCTGGGCACCCGCTTCGACGTCCATCGCGGCGAGAGCGGCCGGGTCAGGGTCGAGGTCGAACAGGGTCTGGTCGAGGTGTCGCGGCCACGCGCCGGCGACACGCCGGCCTCCGCACGCCTGGGCGCCGGACAGGGCGCCGTGCTCGACGCCTCCGGCGTGCTGACCTCTCCCCTGGCCGATGCGGATCAGGCCGGCGCCTGGCGCCGGGGCCGCATGACCTATGTCGCCACGCCGCTGGGCGATGTGGTCGCCGACCTCAACCGACAGGGCCTGGTCCGACTGAGGATCGCGCCCGGCGCGGCGTCGCTGAAGGTGACGGCTGGCTTCGCCGCCGACCAGACGGAGCGGTTCGTGGCCAGCCTGCCGGCGAGCCTTCCGGTGAAGGTCACGACGGGCGCCGATGGCGTTCTCGACATCACGCGCGCCGAGCCTCGCGCCCTGCGCCGATGACCTTCCGGACAGCGGTCGGCTCTGCGGCGACCCTCGCCGCGCTCGCCCTGGCGACGCAGGCGACCGCCGCGCCGCGTTCGGCCGTCTATGCGTTCAGCCAGCCCCGCCAGCCCCTGTCGACGGCGCTGTTGACCCTGTCCGACCGCACCGGCCTGATGGTGATCGCCCCCGACGCCCTGATCTCCGGACGATCCGCGCCAGCCCTGACCGGACGGATGACGGCCGAGGCGGCGCTGGCGAAACTGCTGGCCGACGCGCCTCTGGGGTTCTCCATCACGCCCGGCGGCGCGGTCAGCATCTTCGCGGCTCGGCCGATCGCCCGCGCCGCGCCACCGCCAACCAGACCTCCGCAGTCGACGCCTACGGACGACACGCCATCGCTGATGCCGCCAGTCAGGGTCACGGCGATCCGGCTGGCCGACGCGCCGCTCAGCCTCAAGCGCACGACGCCCGCGCCGATCGACATTCTGACGGAAGAGGACATTGCGCGATCCGACGTCGACGGCCTGGGCGACGCCATGCGGCAGCTGCCGGGCGCCGCGCCCCTGTCAGACGCCGGCGAAACCCGGCAGGTCGCCGTGCGCGGCGCAGCCTCGCGGTTCACCCGGGTGCGCCTGAACGGCATGGAGACCCTGGCCACCTTCGGCGGGGCCAACGCCGGCGGCGGCACCAATCGCGGCCGGGGGTTCGACTACAACGTCTTCGCGGCCGACCTTTTCCGGCAGATCCGGCTGCAGAAGACCGCCTCGGCCGACATCGACGAAGGCTCGCTGGGCGCGACGGTCGACCTGCGCACCCGCTCCCCCTTCGACCTGCCCCGGCGCAGCGCCATGATCCAGGTCGAGCAGGGCTATAACAGCCGGTCCCATCGTTTCGTCCCGCGCGCGGCTGTCGTGTTGTCCAGGCGTAGCGCCGACGATCGCGCCGGCCTGCTGGTCTCGGCCAGCTATTCGCGACGCTCGATGCTCGACACCGGCACCAACGCCGGCCAGTGGCAGTCGGGCGACGCCCTCGCGCCTGGCTTCGGCTCCGCCACCAGCCCCGTCGGCCTGGCGGCGGTCAACGCGGCCCTGCATGCCCGCATCCCGCGCCTGGAGCTGATCGACATCGACCAGACCCGGCTGGGCCTGACCGCCGCCGCCGAGTGGCGGCCGTCCGACCGCACGCGCGTGTCGCTGGACCTGATCTATTCCACGCTGCGCTCGACCCGCGACGAGTTCCTGCTGGAAAGCTTCACCTTCCGCACGGCGGGTCCTTGCGCGGCTCCGGCCTCGCCCGCCTGCGGGATCAATGCGGTGAACGTCGCGGAGGCGGTGATTCAGACGCCGCGCCCCGGCCTGCCGGTGCTGATCGCCGGAACCTTCGACAATGTCGACGTCAAGTCCGAGGCCCGTCACGACGAGCTCAGCACCATCTTCCGGCAAGCCACCCTGTCGGCCGAACAGGACCTCGGCCGAGGCGTCCGGGCCAAGGCCCTGCTGGGCTTCAGCCGCTCGGACTTCAGCAATCCCGTGCAGGACACGCTGCATCTGGACCAATACGACGTGCAGGGCTTCCGCTACGACTTCCGCCACGCCGCCCAGCCGGTGATCGACTTCGGAAGCGCCGCGCTCGACAGGGCTCCGGCCTGGTCGCTGGCCGAGTTTCGGGTCGACCCCAACTGGGTCGACAACAGCTTCAAGACCGCCAGCCTCGACCTCAAAGGCCCGATCGACCAGCTCGAGTGGCAGGCCGGCCTGCTCTACAAGGACTACCACACTCAGGGCTCGGCGCTCTCGCGCTCGGACGGCGGCATCGCCAGCCTCAACACCGTGATCCCCCCAGCGCTGAGCGCGATTGATCTGTCGACCTATGCCAGGCTGGTCGGTGGCGGGGTCTCGTTCGGCGTCCTCGATCCGCCTGGCACCTGGCTGGCCCCGGACGTGCGGACGGCGATCGCCGCCTTCCAGCGACAGTGCGGCGGCGGGGGATGCGAAGCCTTCCGCCTCAGCGTGGGCCCTGTCGCGGCCTTGAACTACGCGGTGGGCGAGCGCGACCTGGCCGTCTACGCGCAGTTGGCCTTGCCCCGAACGTCGGGCCGCCGGGTCTGGGGCGATGTCGGCGCGCGGCTGGTGCAGACCGAGCAGAGCTCCACCGGCCTGGAGGTCACCGCCGGCGGCGGGCTGGCCGTCTTGACGGCCAAGCGCACCTATCAGGACCTCCTGCCCTCGCTGAACCTCGTCTGGGAACCCGCCGAGACCGTGACCGTCCGCCTGGGCGCGGCGCGGGTGATGGCCCGGCCCGACCTGCGCAGCCTGCGTCCCGGCGTCACGCTGTCGACCACCAGCTGGAAGGTGATCTCGGCTGGCAATCCCGACCTGCGCCCCACCCGCGCCACCACGCTGGACGCTGCGATCGAGTGGGACTTCGCCCCGGGCGCGGCGCTGTCCGTGGCCGCCTATCACAAGTCGATCGCGTCCTCGACGCAGTCCACCGTCACTCGGCCCGCGCTGTTCTCGACCAACTCCTACGGCTTGCCCGACAGCGTCGCGGTCCTGGCCTGCGGCGGCGCGATCGGCTGCGACCCGGCCCTGCCGATCTGGCAGTTCATCAAGCCCGTCAACGCCGGGCCGGGCGCGCTCAACGGCCTGGAGGTCAGCCTGGTCACCCCGTTGGGAGCGCCCGGAACCCGCCTGGCGTCGTGGCGGCTGCAGGCCAGCGGCGCCTATACCCGCACCCGGATCGATTATCTCGACCCGGACGGCGAGATCTGGCCCGCGGAGGACGCTTTGGGCGGGCCGCGCGCGACGATGAGCATGGCGCTCGCCTATCAAGGCAGCCGCCTGGACGCCCGCCTGGCCGTCAATCATCGAAGCCGCTACCTGACCGCGATCCCCGCCCCGACCGGCGGCGACGCCGACGGCGTCAGCGCCCTGACGACGATGGAAGCCTCGGCGCGGTGGACGGTGTCCAGCCGTCTGATCCTGACCCTGCAGGGCTCGAACCTGACCAACGCGGCGCAGCGGCAATTCACCGATCGCACCGAGATTCCCAATTACCAGCACCGCACTGGCCGCGAGATCCGGGCGGGGCTCAAATACAAGCTCTAGGAGGACTTCGCATGCGGGATGACCTTTTCGCGCGCCGCGCGGCGATCGCCCGTCGCCAGCTGTTGGCCGGACTGGCCGTAGCGACGGCGGCGCCGAACCTGGCGCTGGCCGCGCCGGACGTGTTCAAGCCGCAGGGCTGGGCGTCGGCCAACGGCGGCAGCGGCGGAAAGGTGCTACGCGTCACCAGCCTGGCCGGCGACGGACCAGGCTCGTTCCGCGACGCCGTGGCCACGCCCGGTCCGCGCACCATCGTCTTCGACGTCGGCGGCGTGATCGATCTCAAGCGCCACAACATCGCGATCAAGGAGCCCTTCCTGACCGTCCTGGGCGAGACTGCCCCCTCGCCGGGGATCACCTTCATTCGCGGTGGTCTGTCGATCAGCACCCATGACGTGATCCTGCGGCACCTGCGCGTGCGAGCCGGTCGCGACGGCGCGCCCGCCCGCAGCGGCTGGGAAGTGGACGGCATCTCCAGCTCCGGCGCGGCCGACCTGACCGTCGACCACTGCTCGATCAGCTGGGCGACCGACGAGAACCTGTCGGCCTCGGGACCGCGCTTCGACGGCGGGCCCGGCGTGGAAGCTTGGCGAAGCAAGACCTCGCGCCGAGTGACCTTCAGCAACAACTTCGTCGCCGAAGGCCTGTCCCACGCCAGCCACGTCAAGGGCGAGCACTCCAAGGGCAGCC
Source organism: Caulobacter sp. GW821-FHT10F06 (assembly GCF_058809215.1). Lineage (NCBI taxonomy): Bacteria > Pseudomonadati > Pseudomonadota > Alphaproteobacteria > Caulobacterales > Caulobacteraceae > Caulobacter > Caulobacter sp. GW821-FHT10F06. Next base: position 459,469 of record NZ_JBXASK010000004.1, read on the forward strand.
TGATCCACGACAACGCCACCGAGGTGCTGATCGTCGGCAACTTCTACGCCCACAATCTGGAGCGCAATCAGCTGTTCAAGGGCGGCGTCCAGGCCGTGTCGGTGAACAACTTCGTCTACGACCCCGGCACGCGGGCGATGCACTACGCCCTCAACGCCGGCGAATGGGTCGGCCATCCCTGGCAGGTCGGACAGCTGGCCCTGGTGGGCAATGTCGTGCGCGGCGGCGCCTCGACCGAGCCACGCCTGCCGTTCCTCATCGTCGAGGGCGAGGGCGACCTCGATCTCTATGCCCGGGACAACCACCACACCTATGCCGACGGCCGACCGATGGAGGCCCTGCGCATCCTGCCCACCACGCCCCTTCCTAAGGTCGTCGCCCTGGACAAGGCCCCACTGTGGCCCAAGGGCCTCAAGGTTCTGCCCTGGAACAAGGTCGAGGCCAGCGTGCTGGCCAACGCCGGCGCCCGCCCCTGGGACCGCGACGCCACCGACCTGCGCCTGATCCGCGAGGCCCGCGAAGGAACCGGCCGCGTCATCGACGACGAAGCCGAGGTCGGCGGCTATCCGCCGGTGGGGTGACCGAGCCCCTATTTGGGCTTGCGGAACTTCAGGACGAACTTGTCGGTGTGGCCGGCCACCGAGCCCTCACGGACGGGAAGGTCGCCGGCGTCGGCAGGGTTCTTCAGGAGGTCGGACTCGGCTTCCAGCTTGAAGCCGGCGGCGAGGATCTCGCGCTTGGCGGTGGCCACCTCGATGCGATGCAAGGTCGAGGTGACATCGGCGGGCGAGCCGACCTTGGCGTTGTGGTCCTCGACGAAGAACACGCCGCCCGGCTTCAGCGCCGCGAACACCGCCTTGTTGAAGGCGGCGATGTCGGCGGTCGGACCATTGTGCAGGTCGTGATAGTTCTCCGAGGTCCAGACCACGTCCAGCGGCTCGGGCACGGCCAGCTTGGTCATGTCGACCGAGATCACCGTGACGTTGGGATTGGCCGCCGCCACGGCGTTGATGGCGTCCAGACCGCCCGGACGCGCGGCGGCGCCCAGGGTGGTGACGGCGTAGACCTTGCCCTTCTCGCCGACGGTCTTGGCGAAGATGCGGGTGTAGTAGCCGCCGCCCGGCAGCAGGTCGGCCACCTTGTCGCCCGGCTTTATACCGGCGAAGGCCACGACATCGGCGGGCTTGCGATTGACGTCGCGCGCCTTGTCGGCGTCGGGTCGCGAAGCGTCGGCGACGGCGGCCGCCACGGCGGGCGAAATCTTCTGGGCGGCCGAGGCGGCGGAAGCCACCGCGGCGACGGCGAAGGCGGCGATCAGGACGGGGGCGGCGCGGCGCATGCTGGAGTCCTTGCGGGTGACGACGCGCGCACCTTCACAGCTTTTCCGACCGTGGCAAGGCCCGCCGCTACAGCGGCGCGGGCTTGCTCCACAGCGCCTTGGCGCGATGCGCCGCCAGCTTGGGCCGGCGGTCGCGGGTGAAGAAGCCCTTATGGTTCAGCGCCCCCACCCGCATGATGCTTTGCGAGGTGCGAAAATCGGCGAAGGCCCAGGGGTGCGCGCCGAAGATGAACGGGAAGGTCTCCAGCACCCGGATGTACATCTCGATCATGTCGGCCTGGTATTCCTCGGTCCACATCTCGGGCGGATGCGAGTGCATGCCGGCCACGGCGTCGGCGCCGAACTCGGTGAACATGATCGGCTTACCGGGATGGCGCGCGCGCAACTTGGCGATGTCCTTCTTCAGCGCCTCCTCGGCCAGGTCCAGCTGGCCCGACAGGGCGTACCAGCCCTGGTAGGAATTGACGCAGACCACGTCGCCCAAGGCCTGCCAGTCGGACGAGCCGCCCTGGACGCTGACGATGGTCACCGGCCGCGTGCCGTCCAGCTGGCGGGTCAGGTCGAACAGCGGCGTGAAGAACTTCAGGCCCGTCTCGTTGCCGCCCGGCGGCTCCGGATCGACCGTGTGGAAGGGCTTCACCAGCGGCTCGTTGGCCAGCGACCACATGATCACGCAGGGATGGTTCTTGTCGCGGCGAACGAGGTCGACGATGTCCTGCTTCAACTGGTTGAAACGGGCTTGCTGGATCTCGGGCGGGTCCATGAACACCAGGCTGACGGCCGGGGTCTCGTCGATGACCAGCAGGCCGTACTCGTCAGCCAGCATCATCGCCTCCTCGCTGTAGGGATAGTGCGAGGTGCGGAAGCTGTTTCCGCCGATCCACTTCAAAAGCTCGAAATCGCGGATGATCGAGGGCACGTCCAGGCCCCGGCCATGAACCGGGAAGTCCTCGTGCTTGCCGAAACCGCGCAGGAAGATCGGCTTACCGTTCAGCAGCAGATTGTCACCCTTGGCCTCGATCGTCCGTATACCGATCTTCAAGATGTATTCGTCGGATTCCGCGCCGTTCTCGAGGCGGATTTTCAGGGTGTAGAGGTGCGGGTCATTCGGGCCCCAAAGGCGCGGCGACTTCAGAGTCACCACCGTCGAGCCCTTGCCGGCGGACAGGGAGACCGTCGCCTTTTCCGAGCGCTTGTCGTCGGAGATCGTCACCGTGGCCTTGCCGGACCAGGGCGCGCTGGCTTCCAGGTCGATCGAGATCTTGCCGTCCAGCGTGGTCTTCACCGTCACGTCGTGCAGGTGGACGTCGGGTGTGGTGAACAGCAGCACCGGCCGGTGGATGCCGGCATAGGGGAAGAAGTCGTAGGCCGTCTGCGGGAAGTGGGCGGTGTGCAGGCGGACCTTCGACGTGTCCGGGGCGGCGGGCACCCGGTCCAAGCGGATCTTATTCTCGACCAGCACGGTCAGGACGTTGTCGCCGTCCAGGTTCACCGCGTCGGTGACGTCCAGGGCGAACGGCAGGTGGCCGCCGACATGGCCGCCGACGGCCTTGCCGTTCAACCAGACCTTGGCGGTGTAGTTCACCGAGCCGAAGCGCAGATGGATGCGCTGGCCGGCCCAGGCCTTGTCGACGCGGAAGTCGGTCTCGTACCAGGCCGAGCCGACATAGTTGCGCACGTCGTCGAAGATGTCGTTCCAGCTGCTGGGCACCGGGATCAGGCGGAAGTCCGTCAGGCCCCTCTGCCAGGCCTCGGCCTCGCCCACGTCCTTGGGATCGGTCTTGAAGCGCCAGGTGGCGGACAGACTCTTGGTCGAGCGGGTGGCGCTTTCGTGGGGATAGAGCAGGCTGGGAGCCCCAGGCCGCGGCGCGGGCCTGGCGACACGGGCCTCGGCCTGGCCGGCCGCCGCGGCGGCGCCCGCAAGGGCCATGCCGGCGGCGCCGACCGCGCCGCGTCGGGTGACCGTGCCGCGTTGAGCTTGCGTGCGCGCGTCGTCCGCCATCGTTTCCTCCTTCGACTTGTTCTTCGGCCGCCTGACCGTCGTCGATAGAGCGGAAGCGTAACAAGTGGCCTGTCCAACAACAAGCCGTCGCGCAAAGTGGCTTGGCCAATTTTGCCTTGAGCTGGAGAGCCGGAAGCCGGGCTCCGATCATGACCGGGAATCAACTGGCGCGGGCGGGCGAAGGCTGGAACATGGAGGCATGATTCTCAGCGTCGAAACCGAGCCCCAGAAGAAGCGCCGCCCGCCGATCGGCCAGCGCATCAAGTCGCGTCGCAAGGCCCTGCACCTGACGCTGCAGGAGCTGGCCGATCGCTCTGGCCTGTCCAAGCCGTTCCTGTCCCAGGCCGAGCGCGACCTGACCACGCCGTCGCTGATGTCGATGTTGCGACTGGCCAAGGCCCTGAACGTCGAGGTCGCCTATTTCATGGAGATCCCGCAGGCCAAGGACGTGGTGCGCCGCGCCGACGCGCCCCAGGCCATCGTGGTCGACTCGCCGGTGGCCTATTTCGACCTCGCCTCCAGCCTGCCCGACCGCAAGCTGGACATCGTGCTGATGCGCATCCCGCCGGGCCACGCCTTCCCGGTCGACACCCGCAACGGCGAGCACTTTCGCTATGTGCTGGAGGGCGAACTGCACGCCCAGGCCGGCGACATCCATACGGTGCTGAAGGCCGGCGACAGCATGCACTTCGACGCCCGCGCGCCGCACACGGTGGAGAACCGCACCGACCACGAGGCGGTGCTGCTCTATGTCGGCACGCCCAGCGTCCTGCAGCGCGGCGAGTAGCTAGCGCGGCTTCAGGGCGAAGACGCCGAAGTCGCGGATGCGCAGGTGACCGCGGGTGGTGCGCAGGGCGAACCACCCCCGGTCGTAGGGCGCGGCGTCGCGGTATTCGAACACCTTGCGGTCGTCGCGCCAGTACTGGATCAGCCCACCGAACGCGATCAGCCGCACCGTCTGCCAGGCGTTGGGGACCAGCAGATCCTCGGGCCCCTTTCGGTCGTTCTCCGGCAGCAGCGGTCGATCGCCGTCGCGGCCGACATAGCGCCGAAAACGGGTGGTGGTGTTGGCGTTGCCGCCTTGGCCCACATAGTAGGTCTGCAGTTGATCGTAGTCGGCGAAGGCTCCGCTGCGCGGCCGAGCGATCAGGTCGGTTGGACTGCGCGGGTCCGTGGCCATCCAGAAGGCGTTCAGATCGCTGACCCGGTCGTTGGGCCCGCCGGCCGACACCGCCTGGGCCTGGTAGCGGATCATCACCGGCCCGATCAGCTCGCGCCGGAACCAGACCGAAAGCCCCTCGGGCGTATCCAGCTCCAGCACGCCGTTGGCGGCCTCGACTCGGGCGGGTTTTTCGGCCTCGACCAGCCAACGATCGAGTCCTCGCCGAAAATCGTCCGAATAGAGACGTTTTCCGATCTTCCACGGCTCGACGGAGTCCGCCACGGCTCGATCCACGCCGACAAGAGCGCTCGCCGTCGCCAGAGCCAGGGTCTGACGGCGCGACAGCATGGCTAGGTCCAGGCCGCCGGCAGCGGGTGGGGGATGGCTTCGCCAGCCAGGTCGAGCACTTCGATCATGTTCAGCGACCATTGCGAGGAATGGTTGGTCGAAACGCCCGGCAGCTCCTCGATCGGGGCAAGAACCGCCGGTCCGCCGACCTGGACGGTGGCCAGGGACAGGCTGCTCGATCCGTCCTTCTCGACCAGGAACTCGCTCCAGGCGCGCCGGGCCAGGCCCGGATCGCCGGTCATCTTCGCGGCATAGGCGGTCAGGCGCGCGTGCCAGACGGGATAGCCGAACACCCGGTCCTTGGCGGTCGGTCCCAGGGCGGCCATGCGCGCGGCCTGGGGCGCGTTGTAAAAGGCGCAGAAGCGGACCCAGGCCTTGGTCCAGGCCGGATGGTCGATCAGCGTCGCCAGCTCGAACACGAACTCGGCCCCGCCCATGATCGTCACCAGGTGATAGCTGGAATTGAACGCGCCGCCGATGTCGGTGAGGGTCGCCGTCGCCGGGTCGTAGCCGAAGCCTGGCCCCGAGAACATGCCTTGCGGCGAGGCCGAGATCGCGTCCAGGCCCTTGACGATCTTGTCGCGCCAGCGCGTGTCGCCGGTGCGCTCCCACTGGGTCATCCAGTTGCTGGCGAAGGCGAACCAGTCGGGACCGCTGCGGGCGTGGGTAGGCTGGTCGGGCTTCTTGAGGATCTTGCGCAGCGGGTCGACGGCGACCAGGGCGTGATCGGCGTCGACCATCGAGGCCATGATGTCGCCGGTCCGGGCGTCGGCGGTCAGATAGTAGTAGTGGCGGCGCAGCAGGGCCTGACTGATCCGCGCCTCCTTGGCTCCATCGCCCCAGTGGCTGACATTGTGCCGCGAGCCCAGACCCTTGAATGGGCCCAGGTGATAGGTGTCGACCTCGCTGGTGTGGCGGGTCATGGCCTCGGCCAGGCGGAACAGGTCGGCGCGGCCCGAGCGCAGATAGGCGCTCCAGAACCACAGGTCGGGCACCAGCTCACTATTGGCCCAGGCGTAGCCGCCGACATCGTAGCGCCAGGCGTGACGGTCGTCGTCATAGGTGTGCATGACGTCGCCGTGGTCCCAAAAGCCGTACCAGCGGCGCTGCTCGACCTCCTTCAGATAGAGGGCCAACAGCTTGTCGTGGGCGTCTTCCAGCCTGGCCTTCGACGGGTCGGTGCGGTCGGGGAGGCTCCACGCCCCGAAGAGATTGCAGGCCTTGTAGCGCTGGGGCGCGCAGACCAGCAGCGGCGGGGCGCGGGTCGCCTCGGCCATCTGGGCCAGCACCGCGCGGGCCGGGGTCGAGGGCGTGAACCACAGCGAGATCTCGCTGGTGCGGGCGACGCCCAGCGGCGTGCTGTGGCCCTCCTCGACGTCCTCGTACTGGATCTCCAGGCCATGGGCCTTGTCGCTGTAATGGCGCAGGTCCATCGGCTGGGCGCGCGGCGACCATAGCCACAGGGTCACCGTGGCCAGATCGGTGGTCGCGCCGTTGATCTCCAGCTCGGTCGGGTGGCGCTGCCAGAAATCGCGCAGACCGAAGGCGACGCCGCCGGACGGGCCGCCCAGATAGCCCAGGCCGCTGGACCGTCCGCCCTGCCCCGCCAGCAGCCACGAACTGCCCTCGCCGGTGCGCTTGCGGACGTCGAAATGGTCGGCGTCGCCCTGGAACAGCGAGAAGTCGTTCCAGGCCGGCACGGTGAGCAACTGGGCGCGGGTCTTGGCGTCCATCTCGGCCAGGCTGGGAACCGGCTTGCCGTCCAGCTGGTCGGCGAAGCGCTTGGCCAGGGCGAATTTCGCAGGCTGCCAGCCCGGCAGGTTACGCACCGCCTCGCCCCACAGACCGTCTTCGGCCCCTGAGAAGCGGACATGGCGGTTGTGCAGCTCGTCCGTCAGTGGCGCGTCGAACCGCACGCCCAGGCCGGAGATGAAGTCGGTCCTGGCGTCGCCGTCGAAGGTGAAGGTGTGGGCCAGGGTGACGCCGCCGCCGGCCGCGACCGCGATCCGCACGCTGAACGGCAGCCACTCGCGCCCCGCCGGGCCGCGATGCACGCCATCCAGCCGCACCACCGCCCGCACGGGCCCGGACTGCTCGACGGTCGCCGAGGCGATCTGGCTTTCGAAGCGATCGGTGCGCTGGACGTCGGCCTGGGAACGGTCCTGCCGCAGGCAGACGAGGCGGCCGTTGCGCAGGGCCTCTCGGCCGCCGCGCGTCACCGACGGGATCAACGTCGAACCCTTGCGCGCGACGCGCACGACCAGCTCGCCAGTGGTGATGGCGATCTCGTCGGCCGTCGAGTTCACGCTTACCGGCGTCGAAGGCTTGCCCGGCTTACCCGGCTCCACGCGCAGTGTCTCGGCGGTCAGCGGCCCGGCGACGGCATGGCCCGTCCACTTCAGCGAGCCGTCCGGCCAGTAGGCCAGGGGCCAGGTCTGCAAGGGAACGTCGACGCCGCCCGCCGACGCCTTGAGGGCGGCCGAAGGCTTCAGCGCGCCGCGCGGCCAGGGCGCGCCCCAGACGGTCGCGCCGTCCACTCGGCGAGGCGCGCCGCCCAGCCATTGCAGATCGACGCCCGACACGGCTTGCGGCTTGGACGTCGCCGGCGAGGCGGCCACGGCGGCGCCCAGGCCGACCGCGCCTTGCATCAGGTTGCGGCGGGACATGCGGGTCATCGGCGTTCTCCCGTCCTGGCCGTCCGTGTTTCCGGACGATCCAGGGATATGCGGGCGCTCTCCAGCGGGCCCACCGTCGCGGAAGTCCTAACAGCGCCAAGGCGACCTCGCAACGGCGTTTCACATTTCGACATACAGTCCCATTTTACGGGAATTTGACTCGCCCGTCACGACGCACCGGCCACTTAAGAGTCTTTTCAATCAAGCGTGAGCTTATGTCGCGGCGGGTCCGCTCATCGAAGACATCGCAGCAGCGTTGTCCAGAAAGGGCTCCCGAGCAGTGAACGGCAAAACCTCCGGCGATCAGGGCGGCTACGGCGCGCTCGATATCCTGGACGCCAGCCAAGACTGCGCGTGGATCCTGCGGTTGGACGGCTCCATCGAGCACGTGAACCAGCGCGCCCAGGCCATGTTCCCCGCCGAGTCCGTCGACCTGACGAACTGGCGCGGCATCTGGCCCGAGGAAAGCCGCTTCTCGCTCGACCGCTCGTTTACATTGGCGCTGACGGGTCAGCTGGCCCGCTTCCGCGCTTTCCTGGGCGTGGCCCAGCACAGCCGGGCCTATTGCGACACCACCATTTCGCCGATCCGCGACCGCGAGGGTGCGGTGATCCGGCTGCTGGCCACCGCCCGCGACGTCACCCAGGAGGTCGAGACCCAGGGCTTCCTGAAGACCGTCATCCAGCTGCTGCCCTCGCCGCTGACGGTCAAGAACGTCGAGGACGGCCGCTACGTCCTCATCAACCGCGCGGCGGAAGACGCCCTTGGCCTGATCGCCGAGGAGGCGATCGGCAAGACCGTCGGCGAGGTCATGGACGCCACGATGGCCAGCCGCCTGGTCCAGAGCGAGGCCCGCGTGCTGCGCACCGGCGAGATGCATGTTTCCGAGGAGAAGATCGGGATCGGCGACGACGACGCCCCGCGTTATTTCCTGACCAAGACCCTGGCCACCTATGACGACGTTGGCGCGCGCCACCTGATCACCCTGGGTGAGGACGTCACCGCTCGAAAATCCGCCGCCGCCTCGCTGCGCGTGGCCTTGGAGCAGGCCGAACAGGCCAGCCAGGCCAAGACCGCCTTCCTGGCCAATATGAGCCACGAGATCCGCACGCCGCTGAACGGCATCGTCGCGGGCGCTGACCTGCTGGCCAAGGGCGAGCTGACGCTGCGGGCGCGCGAACTGGTCGACATCATCCAGAACTCCGGCCGCAGCCTGGAACGTCTGCTGTCGGACATCCTTGATTTGGTGCGCATCGAGGCCGGCCAGGTCGTGGTCGAGAACGGTCCGTTCCCGCTGGGCGACATGACCCGTTCGGTCGCCGCCCTCTGCGCCCTGCGCGCCGAGGAAAAGGGCGTGGTCGTCGAGACCCACATCGCGCCGGCGGCCGACGTGACCGTCATCGGCGACGGCGCACGGCTGCGCCAGGTGCTGACCAACCTGCTCAGCAACGCCGTAAAGTTCACCGACCAGGGCCATGTTACGCTGGACGTCACGCTGTCGCCCGACGGCTCCGCGCGGTTCTCGGTCACCGACACCGGCATCGGCTTCGACGCCGCCACCAAGGCCCGCATCTTCGACCGCTTCCAGCAGGCCGACGTGTCATTCACCCGCCGGTTCGGCGGCACGGGCCTGGGCCTGTCGATCTCGCGCGATCTGGTCGAACTGATGGGCGGAAGCCTGTCGTGCGACAGCGTTCCGGGCAAGGGATCGACCTTCTGGTTCACCCTGCCCCTGGCCTCGCATCACCAGACGCCTGACGCGCCCGCCTCGGAAGAACCCGCGCCGCCGACCGCCGGCGTGCCCCGTGTGCTGGTGGCCGACGATCATCCCACCAACCGCAAGATCGTCGAGCTGATGCTGGCCGATTTGGCCGAGATCTTCACGGCCGAAAATGGCCGCGAAGCCGTCGACGTCTACAAAGTGGCCGGCCCCGACCTCGTCCTGATGGACATGCAGATGCCGGTCATGGATGGTCTGGCCGCCGTGCGCCAGATCCGCGCCCTGGAAGCGCGCGACGGCGCCGACCGCGTTCCGATCATCATGCTGACCGCCAATGCGCGGCCCGAGCATGTCGCCGCCAGCCGCGAGGCCGGGGCGGATCTGCACCTGGAAAAGCCGATCACCAGCGCCATGCTGTTCGCCGCCATCGGCAAGGCCTTCGAGGCCGCCCAGGCCGAGCCGGAAAACGTCGCGATCGAAGCCTGATCGTCGCGATCTTTACCCGAACTTCGCACATCCGTCCGATACTGGATCATCTGAAAAACATTCGGCGATTTCATGGGTTTGGCATCATCCTTGGCCGTTTCGGCCACGACGCTCTCGCCGTCCCAGGGGTCGGAGATCGGCGCGCGCCTCGAAGCGGCGCGCCTGGCCGTCGAAGGCCGCTTTCTTGAGGCCGGCGACGTTTTGTCGCGGGCCGTCGAAGGCGTCGGAACCCTGATCGCCTCGCTGGACCGGATGCGCGAGAATCTCGACGCCGAGACGGTGACCAACACCACGGCCGACCTGGCCAAGGCGGCTGAAACCCTGAAGTCCCTGCCCGACAGTCTGGACGCTCGCCGCACCCGCGTCGGCGACCTCGTCAAGGTCGGCGATGGCCTGGGTGCGTGCATCGAGGAGATGCGCCAGCACCTGGCCTATCTCCGGGTCTTCGCGATCAACATCAAGATCACCTCCGGCGGCATCGTCGCGGCCGGTCCCGAATTCGCGATCTTCGCCCAGGAGATCTACGACTGCATCGAGATGGGCCGCGCTCAGCTGGACGCGTTCAACGCCGACCTGATGAGCCTGGACAGCACCCTTCGCGGCGCCCTGGCGCACGAGCATGACCTGGCCCGCAACTGTGTGGCCCTGCTGCCCGCCGTGCCCGACGCCCTGACCGCCAGCGCCTCGGCCATCGCCGGCCATCACGCCAAGATCTCCAGCGTCGCCATCAGCGTCGCGGCCCTGGCGCGCGACGTCCAGAAGAAGGTCGGCGGCGGCCTCGCGGCCCTGCAGATCGGCGACATCACCCGCCAGCGGATCGAACACGTCCAGGCGGGCCTCGGCTATCTCGACGATCTCCAGGGCCAGGGCCTGTCGGACGACCAATACGAACGCGCCTGCGCCTTCATGCATCGGCTGCTGTCGGTTCAGCTGGCGGCGACGGCTGAGGACTTCCACCGCGATGTCTCGCGCATCGGGCTGAACGTCATCGGCATGGCCGCCGACGCTTCGGAGATCCTCCGTCTGCGCGATCTGGCCTTCGGCCAGGCGGACGGCGCCGAGACCAATTTCCTGCGGGGCCTGGAAGGCAACGTCACCCAGGCGCTTGGCCTCGTCGGCAACATGACCGCCGGCGAACAGGCCGCAGAGGATGTCAGCCGCTCGGCCGCCCTGGCCGCTCGCGAACTGACCGACCGCATCGCCGGCATCCAGAACATCCGCGCCGACGTGCAGATGATGGCGCTGAACACCACGCTGAAGTGCAGCCGTATCGGCGAGACCGGCAAGCCGCTGGGCGTCATCGCAGTGGAACTGCGCCAGCACGCGATCCACCTCGAGAAATCGGCCGCCCACACCCTGACCTCGCTGGACGGCCTCTCTTCGGCCGCTGAGGCCCTGGGCCGTCGCGAGACCAACGAGGCCGACGAAGGCAAGGCCGCCGCCGCGGCCACGGTGCTGGGCGGCGCGGTCGCCCGGATTTCGAAAGCCGGTGACGGGGTCGAAAGCGATCTGGCCGCCGTGGCTCGCCAGGGCGCCGACGTGGTCGACATGCTGCGCCGCGCCGCCGACCGCTTCGACTTCCACAAGCAGATCGGCTCGGTCCTCGACCAGGCCGCCGCCGACCTGATGGACCTGTCGGGCGAGTACGAGATCGCGACCGACGACATCGCGCCGGCCCTGCGTCCGATCATGGCCAAGCTGGCCAAGCAGTACACCATGGCCCAAGAACGCGACGTCCACCGCGCCATGACCGAACAACTGGGCGACGACGTCCCGGCACCGGTCGCCGCTGCGGCGCCGGCGGAAGATCCTGACGACGTGCTGTTCTAAAATTAGGCGTCATCCCGGAAGCCTCGCAGAGGCTATCCGGGACAGCGGCGCGCGCTGAGTTTTCGGCGGTCCCGGCTCTCCGCTACGCTGCGGCCGGATAACAGACAGCCTTGGCGACGAACCTACCGGTTGGCCGCCCGCAGCACTTCCATCGTCAGGTTCTGCAGTGGGACGATCCGATCCACGCAGCCCAGCGCGATGGCTTCCTTGGGCATGCCGAACACGACCGAGGTCGCCTCGTCCTGGGCCAGGGTGAAGGCGCCGGCCTGCTTCATCTCGGCCATGCCGCGCGCGCCGTCGTCGCCCATGCCGGTCATGATCACGCTGACGGCGTTGGAGCCGGCCGAGCGCGCGCCCGAGCGGAACAACACGTCCACCGACGGCCGATGGCGCGAGACCAGCGGCCCGTCCTTGACCGACACGTAGTAGCGGGCGCCGGAACGCTCGAGCAAAGTGTGCTTGTTGCCCGGCGCGATCAGCACCCGGCCGCGCCGGACGGTGTCGCCGTCCTCGGCTTCCTTGACCTCGACCGCGCACAGGCTGTCGAGCCGCTTGGCGAACGAGGCGGTGAACTTCTCGGGCATGTGCTGGACGATGACCATGCCCGGCGAGTCCGGCGGCAGGGCCTCGAGCAGCACGCGCAAGGCCTCGGTGCCGCCCGTCGAAGCGCCGACGCAGACGATGGTCTCGGTGGTGCGCGCCATGGCCCGGGTTCCGGTGGGCGGCGGCAGCATGGCGTCGGCGGTAAGCTTCTTTTCCGGCTCGTGCATCGAGCGGGCCAGCTGCGGCGGCGGACGCCTGGCCCCCGCCACCTTGGCGCCGGCGGCGGCCTTCACCGCGTCGCAGATGCGGATCTTGGATTCCAGCAGGTGGTCGGCCACGCCCATCTTGGGCTTCAGGATAATGTCGACCGCCCCGGCCTCCAGCGCCTGCAGCAGGGTCTCGGATCCGACCTCGGTCAGGGACGAGCACATCACCACCGGGATCGGCTTCTGGGCCATCAGCTTGCGCAGGAAGGTGATGCCGTCCATGCGCGGCATCTCGACGTCCAGGGTGATGACGTCGGGGATTTCCTCGGCGATGCGCTTGGCGGCCACGAACGGATCGGACGCGACGCCGATCACCTCGATCTGCGGGTCGGACTCCAGCACCGCTGCGAGAGTCTGACGCACCGTGGCCGAGTCATCAATGATCAGAACACGGATCTTGTTGGCCACGGGCATGGGTTTCTACCGCTTCTGGAAGACCGTGTTGGCGATCTGGACGACGGGCAGGTCAATCCCGACGATCGACTCCGAGTGACCCAGGAACAGATACCCGCCGGGCGCGAGATGGTTGCACAGCCGGCTCAGCACCTTGGCCTGGGTCGGCTTGTCGAAATAGATCAGGATGTTGCGGCAGAAGATGATGTCCAGGCCCATCTCGACCGGATAGGCGTCGTCCATCAGGTTCAGGCGCGCGAAGCTGAGCTTGCTGCGCAGGTTCGGCTTGATCCTCACCTCGTTGCGCGACGGGTCGCGGGCGCGCATCACATATTGCTGGCGGCGCGCCATCGAGACCGGCTCGATCATCTGCTCGGAGAACCGCCCGGCGATCGCCTGGTCCAGCACCTCGGTGCAGATGTCGGTGCACAGGATCGAATAGTCGGTCCCGCGCTGCTTGGCGCAGAACTCGTCCATGATCATGGCGATGGTGTAGGGCTCGGCGCCGGTCGAGCAGGCCGAGCTCCAGATCTTGATCTCGCGCTTGCCCTTGGCCGCCAGGGCGGGAAGGCCCTTGGCGACTAGGAAATCGAAATGGGCCGGTTCGCGGAAGAACTCGGTCTTGTTGGTGGTCACCGCATCGATCAGGTGGATGACCTCCGACGCCATGCCGTCCTCCTCGAAGAGGTAGTGGCAGTAGGCGTTGACGTCGTCGATGCGGGTGGCGCGCATGCGGCGGCGCAGGCGGCCTTCCAGCATGGTGCGCTTGTTGGCCGGCATCTTGATGCCGCTGTAGTCCTGGATGAAGTTGGCCAGGCGCTGAAAGTTCCTGGCGCTCAGCTGCTGTTCGGCCTGGGGCGCCTGGAGGGCGGCGGATGTCGACACGGGCTTCTCCGGTTGCGGCGCGTCGCGCCGCGAAGACTGTGAGCGGTCCTTTCTGGACCGCCCCGTTTTTCTTAGGCCGCCTGGCTCAGGACGGCGGCTTCCTGGCTGGTCAGCAGGCGCTCGAGATCGAAGATCACAACGAAGCCGCCCTTGCCGTCCGGGGTGGCGCGACGGACGACGCCCTTGATGTATTCCGAGCGCCACGGCACGCCGATGTCCGGCGCGGTTTCGATCTGCTCGTTGGCGACCGACACGACCTCGATGACGCGATCGGCGACCAGGCCCAGCGACAGAACGCGATCGGCCAGCGGCACGTCCAGCACCAGCACCCGCGTGGTCGCCGTCGGCGCGATGCGCGGCAGGCCCAGCTTCAGGCGCAGGTCGATGGTCGGGGTGCCGCGACCGCGCACGTCGGTCAGGCCCAGCAGGTAGTCGGGCCCTTCCGGGATGGCGAACGGCGCCTGGTAGTCGAGGATCTCGCGCACATAGGCCACCGAGACCGCGAACACTTCATGGCCAAGGCCCAGGGTGACGAACTGGCTTTCAGTCGAGGCCATCAGGCGTATTCCCGGAAATCGGCGTCGTCGGCGTCGGGGCCGCCGCTGGTGAGGTCGAGGGCGAAGCCGGTGGCGCGGGCCTGCTGGGCGGCCACGGTCTGGCGCGGCGCCGAGGCGGCGGGCTTGCGCAGGGTTGGGGCGGCGGCGCGCTTGGCGGCCGCGCGGGTGACCGGGCGACGGACCGGAGCACCGTTGGCGCTGGTGCGGAAGTAGGCGATCGAGGTCTGCAGCTCCTCGGCCTGGGCGGCCAGTTCCTCGGAGGTCGCCGACATCTGCTCGGACGCCGAGGCGTTCTGTTGGGTGACCTTGTCCAGCTGCTGGATCGCTTCGTTGATCTGGCTGGCGCCGATGTCCTGCTCGCGGCAGGCGGCGCTGATCTCGGCGACCAGTTCGGCGGTCTTGCGGATGTTGGGGACCAGGGTGGTTAGCATCTCGCCGGCCGACTGGGCCGCGCGCACGGTGTCGGACGACACGGCGCCGATTTCGGTGGCGGCGGTCTGCGAACGCTCGGCCAGCTTGCGCACTTCCGAGGCGACGACGGCGAAGCCGCGACCATGCTCGCCGGCGCGAGCGGCCTCGACGGCCGCGTTCAGGGCCAGCAGGTCGGTCTGGCGGGCGATCTCCTGAACGATGGTGATCTTCTCGGCGATCGTGCGCATGGCTTCCACGGCGCGGTTGACCGCTTCGCCGCTGACTTCGGCGTCCTTGGCCGACTGGCGGGCGATCTTCTCGGTCTGGGCGGCGTTGTCGGCGTTCTGCTTGATGTTCGAGGCCATCTCTTCCATCGAGGCCGAAGCCTCTTCGGCCGACGAGGCCTGTTCGGTGGCGCCTTGCGAGACCTGCTCGGAGGCGGCCGAGAGTTCCTGGCTGCCAGCCGAGACATTCTCAGACGCCGAGATCGCGTCGGAGACCACGCCGCGCAGGCGCTCGATCATGATGTTCACATGGCCCAGCAGGTCGCCGATCTCATCCTTGGTGGTGATGTCGACAGTCCGGGTCAGGTCGCCGTCGGCCACCGCCTTTACGGCGTCCGAAGCGCGGTTGAGGCCCTTGCTGACGGCCATCGAGATGTAGATGGCGGCTCCGGTCGCGATCAGCAGAGAGATCGCCGTCAGGGCGATCAGGCTGTTGCGGACGTTGGCGAAGTCTGCGTCGGCCTTGTCGGTGGCGGCGTTCAGCTGTGCTTGCGACAGCTCGACCAGTTCCTGCACCTGGGCGCCGGCCTCGGTCACCGCCTTGCGGCCTTCGCCCATCGACAGGGCGGTGGCCTCGACGTCGTGATTGGTCAGGGTCAGGTCGTAAATGCGGCTATGGGTCTCGATCAGGCGGTCCCAGGCCGAGCCCAGAGCCTGCCACCGGGGCTTGCCCTCGGCGGTCGCGAGACCTTCGGCCTTGGCCAGCAGGGTTTCAAAGGCCTGCTTTTCCTTGGTGATCGAGGCCTCCAAGGTCTTCACCTCTTCGGGGGTGTCGACCAGGACCATGTTCTTTTCCGCCCGCACTACATTGAGCAGGTGGATGTTGAGCTGCTGGGCGGCCTGCAGGCGAACCGCCGGGCCGTCGACCATCGCGTTCATGGCGCGATTGGTCGACGATAGGCTGTTGATCCCGAACAGGGTCGCGGCCAGCAGAAGGGCGATGATCAAGCCGAAGGCCAGACCAAGTTGCAATTTGATCGTGAAGCGCATGGTCGTGGTCCTTCAGCTGATGATCGGGATCGTCAGTATTCGGTGAAGTCGCTGTCGTCGTGATCCGGGCCGCCTTGGCTCAGGTCCAGGGCGAAGCCCTGGGCGCGGGCCTGCTGGGCGCGCACGGCGCCGCGGGCGGGAGCCTTGCGCGTCGCGGGCTTGGGCGGCGCGGCAGCGGCCTTGGCGGCGCGGGCGGGCGCCAGGCGGACCACTGGGGCCGGCTTGCGGACCGGCTGGTTCGACAGGCGGAAGTAGGCGATCGAGGTCTGCAGCTCCTCGGCCTGGGCGGCCAGCTCCTCGGAGGTCGCCGACATCTGCTCGGAAGCCGAGGCGTTCTGTTGGGTGACCTTGTCCAGTTGCTGGATCGCTTCGTTGATCTGAGAGGCGCCGATGTCCTGTTCGCGGCAGGCGGCGGAGATCTCGGCGACCAGTTCGGCGGTCTTGCGGATGTTGGGCACCAGGGTCGTCAGCATCTCGCCGGCCGACTGGGCGGCCTTGACGGTGGCCGAGGACACTTCGCCGATTTCGGTGGCGGCGGTCTGCGAGCGCTCGGCCAGCTTGCGCACTTCCGAGGCGACGACGGCGAAGCCGCGGCCATGCTCGCCGGCCCGGGCGGCTTCCACCGCCGCATTCAGGGCCAGCAGGTCGGTCTGACGAGCGATCTCCTGCACGATGGCGATCTTCTCGGCGATGGTGCGCATGGCGTCGACGGCGCGGTTGACCGCTTCGCCCGAAACCTCGGCGTCCTGCGCCGACTGGCGGGCGATCTTCTCGGTCTGAGCGGCGTTGTCGGCGTTCTGCTTGATGTTCGAGGCCATCTCTTCCATCGAGGCCGAAGCCTCTTCGGCCGACGAGGCCTGCTCGGTGGCGCCTTGCGACACCTGCTCCGAAGCCGACGAAAGCTGTTGGCTGCCGGCCGAGACGCTCTCGGAGGCCGAGACGGCGTCGGAAACCACGCCGCGCAGGCGCTCGACCATGCGCTCCAGGGCCAGGCCCAGGGTGTCCTTGTCCGACAGCGGCTTGGCTTCGACGGTCAGGTCGCCGTCGGCGATCTGGTCGGCGATGCCGGCGGTGGCGCGCAGGTTGGCGGTCATGCGGCCGACGGTGTCGATCAGGTCCTTGATCTCGTCGTTGGTGCTGACCTTGGCGGTGAAGGCCAGGTCGCCCAGGGCGACGGCGTCGGCGACGTCGGCGACCTTGCGCAGGCCGCGGCTGATGGTGGTGGAGATCCACCAGGCGGCGGCGCCGGCCAGGATCAGGGCGACGATGGCCGCGCCGATCAGCACGTTGCGGGTGCCTTCAAAGGCCTTCTGAGCCGAAAGCTCGGCGGCCTTCAGGTGATCTTCCTGGAGATCGACCAGCTCGCCGGTGGTCTTGCGCAGCAGGGCCGTGATCTGGCTGGAGGACGGAGCCTGCGAAACCTTGGTGGCCTCTTCGTTCTTGTTGTCCATGGCCAGCTTGCGGACATCGGCCTCGATCGGCGAGTACTGGTCCCAGGCGCTCTGCAGCTCGGCCCACTTGGCCTTGTCGGCGACCGGCGCGGCGGCGGTCGACTCGGCCAGCTGGCCTTCGAACTGCTTGCGGAACTTCAGAATGTCGGCTTCGTAGCTCTTCATCTTGTCCGGCTTGGTCGCCAGGATCAGGTTCTTCTGCGAGCGCACCATCTCGACGAAGGACGTCTTCAGGCGCTGGGCGTCGGCCAGCTGGGTCACCGGACCCGCCAACACGGCCTTGAGGTTGTTGTTCAGCGAGCCGAGGCTGACCACGGCGAAGATCGTCGCGCCCATCAGCATGGCGATGAGCAGGCCGAACGCGATGCCGAGCTTGAGTTTGATCGTGAAGCGCATGGTTTAGGTCCGGTCCCGGCTCAGGATTGAAGAGCGTTGATAGGCGTGACGGTGGCGGTCGATTGACCGCGCGCCGCGAAGATCTGGTCGAGGTCTGGAATGACGATCAGGTCGCCGTTCCGACGGGCCAGCAGGCGAATGAAGTCCGAGCGCCAACGCAGGCCCACACGCGGGGCCTCCTCGGTGACGGCCCGGTCGATGGCGGTGACCTCGTGCACCTTGTCGGCGCGCAGGCCGATCAGGGTGGGCTCGCCGTCCAGGTCGTACTCGATGACGACGATGCGGCTGTCGATGGTGGGCGCGGCGGCGTCCATGTCGAAGGCCAGGCGCAGGTCGACCAGCGGGATGACCCGGCCACGGAAGTTGATGACGGCGCCGACGAAGGGCGGCGCGCCGGGCACGTCGGTCTCGGGCAGCAGGTCCAGGACCTCGCGCACCAGACCGGCCTCGAGGGCGAAGGTCTCGCCGCGCAGGTCGAAGGTCAGGGCCTCGATCAATCCGGTTTCGGGGGTCATGTCCGGGCCCTTCCTCAGCTGGCCGCGCGCAGGGGCGCGTCGGGACGTTGGCCGGCGGCCACCAGGTGGCCGATGTCCAGGATCAGGGCGACGCCGCCGTCGCCCAGGATGGTGGCCCCCGAGAAGGCGCCGACCTCGGCGTGGAAGCCCGACAGCGCCTTGATGACGGTCTGGTGGTCGCCAAGGATTTGGTCGACGACCAGGCCCACGCGTTCCTGGCCGGTGGAGACCACGACGATCTTCTGGTGGGCGTCCGGCTGCAGGCCGGTGGCGAACATCTGGCGCAGGCGAATGAACGGCACCAGCTGGTCGCGCAGGGTGATCAGGCTGCGGCCCGTCGAGCGCAGGTCCTGCTCGACCGACAACTCCACGCACTCCTCGACCGAGGCCAGCGGGATGACGTAGCGGCTGGTCCCGACCCGCACGAGCAGGCCGTCGATGATCGCCAGGGTCAGCGGGATGCGCAGCGAGACGACCGAGCCCTGGCCCGGCGTGCTGGTCAGGTCGATCGAGCCGCGCAGGCCCTCGATGGTGCGCTTGACCACGTCCATGCCGACGCCGCGGCCCGACAGATTGGTGATCGCCGCCGCCGTCGAGAAGCCGGGCGCGAAGATCTGCTGCAGCAGTTCGTTGTCGCTCAGCACCTGGCCGGGTTGGATCAGGCCGTTCTCCTCGGCCTTGGCGCGGACGCGGGCGCGATCGACGCCACGGCCGTCGTCGGTGATGGTGATGACCACCTCGGCGCCGGACTGACGGGCGGCCAGCACGATGTGGCCGGTCTCGGGCTTGCCGGCGGCCAGGCGCTGCTCGGGCGTCTCCAGGCCGTGGTCGGCGGAATTACGGATCAGGTGGATCAGCGGATCGGCCAGGCGCTCGATCACCGTCTTGTCCAGCTCGGTGGTCTCGCCTTCAGTCGACAGCTCGATGGTCTTGCCGGTGTCGCGGGCCAGGTCGTGAATCAGGCGGCGGAAGCGGCCGAACAGCTGAGCGATCGGCACCATGCGCACGACCATCATGGTGTCGCGCATTTCCGAGGCCAGGCGCTCGATCTCTTCGGCGACGGCGCGCAGGGCGATGTCGCTGCTGGAGGCGGCCAGTTGTTTCAGGCGCGACTGGGCGATGACCAGCTCGCCGACGCGGTCCATCATCTCGTCCAGGCGCTCGGCCGGGACGCGGACGGTGTCGCCGCTGGCCTTGCGACCTTCGCTGGCGGCGGCGGGGGCCTCGTCATTGGCGCTGGCGACGGGCGCGGCGACCACGTCCGCCACGGCCGTGGTCTCGGCGACGGCGGCGGGCGCGGCGGTCAGGTCCTGGATGTCCAGGGTCATGTCGTCGATCACGAAGATGAAGACATCCTCGATCGCGTCGCGGCCGTGCTTGGTGACCAGGGTCACGTCCCAGGCCAGGTGGCATTCGGTGGGGACAAGGTCGTCAAAGGCGGGGACCGCGTCGGTGACGGCCACGACCTGGCACTCGCCCAGCTCGCGCAACTCGTCCAGGAGCGGCAGGGGGCGGGTGCCGTTGAGCAGGGCGTCAGCCGGCAGGCTGAACTTGACGCGCCAGGTGCTGAGGGCCGGGGCGGCGGGCGCGGCGACCTCGGCCGGCTGACCGGCGCCCTCGACGACGCGATGCAGCTCGGCCAGCAGCGCCTCGCCGGTGGCTTCCGGAGCGGGACGGCCCTCGGCCAGGGCGCGCATGTGGTCCTGGCAGGCCAGGACGGCGCCGACCAGTTCGGACGTTGCGGCGACCTCGCCCTTGCGGACGCGGTCGAAGGCGGTTTCGCAGTGGTGGGTGAAGGCGGCCAGGGCGTCGAAGCCGAACATGGCCCCAGAGCCCTTCAGGGTGTGGAGGCCGCGAAACACCGCGTCGACGAGGTCGCGATCGCCGGGACGGTGCGCCAGGTCCAGCAGGCCCTGCTCGATGTCCTCGAACAGCTCCTGGGCTTCCTGGCGGAAGATCTCGACGGGATCCTGACCGCTCACTTGGCCAGCACCTTCTTGACGACCCGCACCAGCTGTTCGGGATCGAAGGGCTTGGTCAGCCAGCCGGTCGCGCCGGCGGCTTTCGCCTGCGCCTTGATCTCGGCGTCGGACTCGGTGGTCAGGAACAGGATCGGCACGCCCGCGCCGGCCGGGCGCTGGCGCAGCTCGCGGATCATCGCCAGGCCGTCCATGACCGGCATGTTCAGGTCGGTGACGATCAGGTCAAAGCCGCCGGCGCTGCCCTTGTCCAAGCCGTCCTGGCCGTTCACCGCCTCGGTGACGGCGTAGCCCTCGCCGCTCAGGGCGATCTTGATCGCCTGCCGGATGCTCGCGGAGTCGTCCACGGTCAGGATCGAGGTCATTGGGCGGTTCCTTGTAGCCAGAACTTGGCGCGGTCGGAGGTTTCGTCGTCGAGGAAGCCGCCGCGCTGCAGCACCTCAAGCACCGCGCCCGAGGCAGGCTGACGTAGCGTAAAGTCTCGACCAGCTTCAGCAGCCTTGCGGCGAGCGGCCTCGATGAGTTGGACAAAGGTCAGATCGGTCTCGGTCAGACCATCGATGTCCACGACAACGGGTCCATCTTCAGACAAGGCGGCCCCAAGCTCGTCGTGAGCTTGCCCGATATTCAAGATTGTCACATCACCGGCAAACGAGATCGGCGCGCGCTCAAGATCAGCCAATAACATCGGCCCCCGCAACAAATAAATATCGGCGTTATCTGAGTATGATTTCTACTTATGACTTTGTGGGGGCGTGATTAAATTAGGGTAAATCGGACAACCTGTGGGGGAGCGACAATATGTCACGACCAGCGCGCAAGGCGCCGACCCCGCTTTTCACAAGCTAAAGCAATGATTTCCGTGTACGGATTATATACGCAAGCCCTTACAGGGCGTGGCTTTGACGAGCGCTGTCAAAGACTTTCGAGGACCGGATCTATGCCTCGTCGGCGATGAAACGGTAACCAACACCGGGTTCGGTGAGCAGAATTTTCGGAGCCGAAGGGTCGGTTTCCAGCTTCTGGCGCAGCTGGCCGACGAAGACGCGCAGGTACTGGGTGTCGTCAGCATGGGCAGGACCCCACACCGACACCAGCAAGTCCTTGTGCGTAAGGACCTTGCCGCGTCCCAGCGCCAGGCGCGACAGCACCTCGTACTCGCGGGGCGACACCTTGACGATCTCACCCGCCCGCGAGACGCGCCTCATCTCAAGGTCGAGCTCCACCTCGCCGGACCGGATAGGGCCTTGCGGTCCGCGCACATCGGCCCGCTGACGCAGGGCGACCCTTAGCCGCGCCAGCAGTTCGCCGACGCCGAAGGGCTTTTCGACATAGTCGTTGGCGCCGCGATCCAGGGCCTCGATCTTCTCGCTCTCGCGGTCGCGGGCCGACAGGATCAGGATCGGGCCGGCGTAGAAGGCTCGGGCCTTGGTCAGCACCTCGCGGCCGTCCATGTCGGGCAGGCCCAGGTCCAGCACCACGGCGTCGGGCGACCACAGGGCGATCCCGCGCAGGCCTTCCTGCCCGCTGTCGGCGCGCAGGGGCTCATAGCCGGCGGCGTCCAGTGCCGGGCCCAGGAACCGATGGATCTGCGGTTCGTCGTCGATGACCAGGATGCGGGGTCGAAGCGCGCTCATCGGCCCTTCATAGCAGATGATGCGGCGTGGCGACGGCCTTGGGCAGGCTGATCAGGATGCGAGTGCCGCGCCCGTCATGGATCGGGCTGGCGGCGGCGATGCGCCCACCCATCGCGTCGATGAAGCCCTTGGAGATCGCCAGGCCCAGGCCCGAGCCCTGGACGCGATCGCTGCTCTCTTCCAGCCGGCGGAACCTCTCGAACACCTGGGCCAGCTCGGCGGTGGGAATGCCCCTGCCCTCGTCCTCGATGCTGAGCACCACGTTCGATCGGTCCTCGTAGGCCGCCAGTTCGATGCGCGTGTCGGCGGCGCTATAGGCGATGGCGTTTTCCAGGATGTTGACGATGGCCTGCTCCAGCAGGCTGGCGTCGACCTGGATCAGGCTGAGCTCGCCCGGGTAGTCCCGCGCGACGACCCTGCCCGCGAGACGTCGTTCGACCCGCTCGGCGGCGGCGTTGAGCACGTCGCGGGCGTCGGTCCAGTCGGTGCGCAGACGCAGGGCCCCGCCCTCCAAACGGGTCATGTCCAGCAGGTTGCCGACATAGCGGTTCAGCCGCTCAGCCTCCTCTCGGATCGAGACGATCAGGTCGTCACGCACCTCGGGCTTTAGGGTCTTGCCGTAGTCGATCAGGGTGCTGGAGGCGCCCAGCACCGTCGACAGCGGCGTGCGCAGGTCGTGGCTGATCGAGTTGAGCAGGGCCGAGCGGAAACGGTCGGCCTGGCGGAGGCTTTCGGCCTCGACCGCCTCGGCGGCCAGGTCCGCGCGCTCCAGCGCCACCGCGCCCTGTTCCAGCAGGGCCAGGACCAGACGCTCGCCGTCGGAGCCTGGGGTCATGGCGCCCGCCTCGATGCCCGCCACGCCCGAGCGCGATCGCACGCCGTCCAACGGCCAGAAGGTCCAGGTGGTGTGCGGCAGGGTGCCGGTGCCAAAGCCGGCCGCCTCGCCCTTCTCCCAGGCCCAGCGGGCGGCGGCCATGGGTCCGGCGTCCAGCGCGGTCAGGGCCGTGGGCGCGGCGGCCACCACTTCCAGCTCGCCCTTCGACGGCAGCAGCACGATGGCGCGGGCCCCGGCGGCGGCGGCGGACTGCTCGGCCAGGGCCAGGGCGGCGGCGTCGCGATTGGCGGCGCCCGACAGGGTGCGGCTGGCGGCCAGCAGGGCCGAGACCGCCGCCGCGCGGCGCTGGGCGTTGTGGGCCTGGTCGCGCACACGGCCCGCCAGACCGCCGGTCGCCAGGGCCACGGCCCAGAACACGATCAGGGTCAGCACATCGGTCGGCGCGCCGATCTCCAGGCTGTAGCGCGGCGTCAGGAACAGGTAGTTGTAGATGATGAAAGCCGCCGTCGCCGCCGCCAGGGCCGGTCGCCGGCCATGGATCACCCCGGCCGCCAGCACCGCCGCCAGGAAGATCATCCCCACGTCGACCGGTTCGAAGGTCGTATCCAGCACCCAGGCCAGGGCCGTCGCCACGGCCACGAAGCCGGCGCTGACCAGATAGCCGCGCCAGCCGCCCGGCGCGCGCGGCGGCTTCGCCGGCTTGACCGGCGCGCGCGAAGCCTCGGTGACCACATGGATCGCCTCGCCCCGCGCCTCGCGCAGCAGGGCCGCCGCCAGGGACTTGCCCAGTCGCGCACGCCAGGCGCTCTCCACCGACTTGCCGATGACGATCTGGGTGATGTTGTTGCGCCGGGCGTGAGCCATCACCGTGGCGACGATGTCGCCGCCCGTCAGGGTGATCGTCGAACCGCCCAGCTGCTCGGCCAGTTTCAGGGCGCTGTGCAGGTGGCCAGCCGCCGACGGGCCGGCGCTGGGACGGTCGGGCCGCTCGATGTGGGCCACCGTCCAGGGTGCGTCCATCATCATGTCGGAAAGCCGCCGTCCGGCCCGGACCAGCGAACTGGCGATGGCGTCGCCGCCGACCAGAACCAGTATCCGCTCGCCCGCCGCCCAGGGCCCCTCGACGCCCTTCTCGCGCATGGTGGCGACCAGCTGGTCGTCCACCGTCTGGGCCGCGCGGCGCAGGGCCAGTTCGCGCAGGGCGGTGAGGTTCTCGACCTTGAAGAAGTTCTCCGAGGCCAGGCGCGCGGTCTCAGGCACATAGACCTTGCCCGCCGCCATCCGCTCGCGAAGCTCGTCGGGAGTGATGTCGACCAGTTCGATATCGTCGGCCCGCGACAGGGCGCTGTCGGGCACCGTCTCGCGCTGGCGCACGCCGGTGATGCGCAGCACCACGTCGGCCAGGCTCTCCAAGTGCTGGACGTTCAGCGTGGTCCAGACATCGATGCCGGCCGCCAGGATCTCCTCGACATCCTGCCAGCGCTTGGGGTGGCGCGAGCCCGGCGCATTGGAGTGGGCGTATTCGTCGACAAGAAGCAGCTTGGGCCGATGGGCCAGCGCCGCGTCGATGTCGAACTCCATCAGCACGCCGCCGCGATGGTCGATCGGCTTGCGGGCCAGGACGTCCATGCCGCGCAGCAGGCTCTCGGTCTCGCGGCGGCCGTGGGTCTCGACGACGCCGATCAGCACGTCCTGGCCCTCGGCCTTGCGACGGCGGGCGGCGCGCAGCATCTCGTAGGTCTTGCCGACCCCGGGCGCCATGCCCAGAAACACCTTCAGGCGCCCCCGGCCGGCCCGGTTGGCAGCCGCCAGGAGCGCCTCCGGGTCGGGGCGTTTGGGTGTGTCAGCCGCCAAGCCATCAGCCCTTTGGTAGAGCGTCGAGCGCCCGGTTGACCGCCAACACGTTCACGCGCGGCTGGCCGATGAAGCCCAGCAGGCGGCCCTGGGTCTTGGCGTCGATGGTCGCTTGAACCGTGGCGACCGGTAGACCTCGCGTCTTGGCGATCCGCTCAGCCTGTAAGCTGGCATAGGCCGGCGAGATATCCGGGTCGAGCCCGGAGCCCGAGGTCGTCACCGCGTCGGCGGGGATCATCCGGCCGGCCGCCTCGGCCCGCAAGGCGTCGGCGTCGGCCTTGACCCGCTCGGCCAGGGCCGGATTGGTCGGCCCCATGTTGGAGCCGCTCGAGGCCGAGGCGTCATAGCCGCTGCCGGCCGCCGACGGACGCGGGTGCAGATATTCCGGCTTGGCGAAGGTCTGGCCGATCAGGGCCGAGCCGATCACCGCACCCTTGGCGTCGCGCACCAGGCTGCCATTGGCCTGGGCCGGGAAGGCCGCCTGGGCGACGCCGGTGATGGCCAGCGGATAGGCTAGTCCCAGCAGCAGGGTGAACAGGGCCATCGAGACGAGGGCGGGGCGAAGATGGGAGAGCATGGAAATCAGAATCTCCGAGAGCTGCAGCTTAAGCCAAGCCGAGCGAGGATACGATCATGTCGATCAGCTTGATGAAGGCGAACGGGGCGACCAGGCCGCCGAGGCCGTAGACCAGCAAGTTGCGGGACAAGAGCTTGCCGGCCCCGACGGCGCGATACTTCACGCCTTTCAGCGCCAGCGGGATCAGGGCCACGATCACCAAGGCGTTGAAGATCACCGCCGACAGGATCGCGCTCTGCGGGCTGTGCAGCTTCATGATGTTCATCGCGCCCAGCGCCGGCAGCGAGACCACGAACATCGCCGGGATGATGGCGAAATATTTGGCCACGTCGTTGGCGATCGAGAAGGTCGTCAGGGCGCCGCGGGTGATCAGCATCTGCTTGCCCACCTGGACGATCTCGATGACCTTGGTCGGATCGCTGTCGAGGTCGACCATGTTGCCGGCCTCGCGGGCCGCCTGGGCGCCGGTCTGCATGGCCACGCCGACGTCGGCCTGAGCCAGAGCCGGCGCGTCATTGGCGCCGTCGCCGCACATGGCCACCAGTCGGCCCTTGGCCTGCTCGTCGCGGATCAGACGCAGCTTGTCCTCGGGCGTGGCCTCGGCGAGGAAGTCGTCGACGCCGGCTTCGGAGGCGATGGCGGCGGCGGTCACCGGGTTGTCGCCGGTGATCATCACCGTGCGCAGGCCCATGCGGCGCAGATCGGCGAAGCGTTCCTTGACGTTGGGCTTCACGACATCCTTCAGGTGGATGACGCCCACGAGCACGCCGTTCTCGCTGACCGCCAGCGGCGTGCCGCCCGAGCGGGCGATGCGATCGACGGCGGCCACGACTTCGGGCGGGACCATCTTCCGATCCAGGGCGAGCGACTTGTACACCGCATCGACCGCGCCCTTGCGCCAGGACATCGAACCCGCGTCCAGACCCGACTGACGGGTCGAGGCGGTGAAAGCGATCGACGTCGCGCCGGCCGGGATCTCGATCACCACGCCCTGGTTGCGGCCCAGTTCGACGATCGAGCGGCCTTCCGGCGTCTCGTCGGCCAGTGAGGCGCTGACGGCGGCGCGCAGGGCGGCGTCGGGGCGCACGCCGGGGGCGGCGATCACCTCGGTGGCCATGCGGTTGCCGAAGGTGATGGTGCCGGTCTTGTCCAGCAACAGGGTGTCGACGTCGCCAGCGGCTTCGACAGCGCGACCAGACGTGGCCAGCACATTGACCTTCAGCAGACGGTCCATGCCGGCGATGCCGACGGCCGAGAGCAGCCCGCCGATGGTCGTGGGGATCAGGGTGATGAACAGTGCGCCCAGCACCAGCGGATCCAGGGCCACGCCCGAGAACTTGCCCAGGCCCAGCAGGGTGACCACCGCGATCAGGAAGATCAGGGTCAGGCCGGCCAGCAGCACGGCCAGGGCGATCTCGTTGGGCGTCTTGCGACGGTCCGCGCCCTCGACCATGGCGATCATCCGGTCGAGGAAGGTGTTGCCCGCCTCGGCCGTGACCCGCACCTTGATCCAGTCGGAGACCACCGTGGTGCCGCCGGTGACGGCCGAGCGGTCGCCGCCGCTCTCGCGGATCACCGGCGCGCTTTCGCCGGTGATGGCCGCTTCGTTGACGCTGGCCATGCCCTCGATGATCTCGCCATCGGTGGGCACCACGTCGCCGGCCTCGACCAGGATGATCTCGCCGACGCCCAGCTTGTGGGCCGGCGTGGGCAGGATGGTGCCGGTCTTCTCGTCGATGATCAGCTTGGCCTTGGTGGTCACGCGGGTGGCCCGCAGGCTGTCGGCCGCCGCCTTGCCGCGTCCTTCGGCGACGCTCTCGGCGAGGTTGGCGAACAGCACCGTGGCCCACAGCCAGCCGGCGATCTGCACCGCGAAGCCCGAGGGCTGGTGGGCCGCGATGGCCGCCGCCGCCGACAGGGTCGACAGCAGGGCGACGATCCAGGTGGCGAAGATCACCGGGTTGTTGGTGAGCTTGCGCGGGTCGAGCTTGATGAAGGCGTCGCGGCCGGCGCGGGCCAGCATCGAGCCGGAAAGACCGCCCGCCAGGGGCGGAGCCTTGCGGCCCTCCCCGGCGTCGAAATCGATGGAAGTCATGACAATCGCCTTTGCGATCAGTGCGTCTGGGCGATCGTGGCGAGCATCTGGAAGTGCTCGACGATCGGACCCAGCGCGAGAGCAGGGAAGAATTGCAGGCCGCCCAGGATCAGGATCACCCCGATCAGTAGGCCGATGAACAGGCCGCCGTCCGTGGGCAGGGTCCCGGCCGAGGGAGCCAGCTTGGGCTTGGCCGCCAGGGCGCCGGCGATGGCCAGAACCGCGACGATGGGGGCGAAACGGCCCATCAGCATGGCGATGCCCAGGGTGGTGTTCCACCACGGCGCGTTGGCCGTCAGACCGCCGAACGCCGAGCCGTTGTTGGCCGTGCCAGAGACGTAGGCGTAGAGGATCTCCGACAGACCGTGCGGCCCGGCGTGCATCAGGCCCTTCAAGGCCTCGGGCAGGACGGCGGCGACGGCCGAGAAGCCCAGCATCGACAGCGGGATCACCAGCACCGCCAGCATGGCCAGCTGGATCTCGCGCGCCTCGATCTTCTTGCCGAGATATTCCGGCGTGCGGCCGACCATCAGGCCGGCGACGAACACCGCCAGCAGGGCCATCACCACCATGATGGCGATGCCCGAGCCGATGCCGCCAGGCAGGATCTCGCCCAGTTGCATCAGGAACATTGCCACCCCGCCGCCCAGCGGCATCAGGCTGGAATGCATGCCGTTGACCGAGCCGCTGGAGGCGCCCGTGGTCATGGCGGCCCAGACGGACGTGGCCGGCGCGCCGAAGCGCACTTCCTTGCCTTCCATGTTGATCGAACTGTCGACATGGGCCGCCAGCAGGGCCGGCGCGGGCTGGGTTTCGGTCACATAGATCGCGGCCGCGCCGGCGGTCAGCAGGATCGCGGCGGCGACCACCAGGGCGCGGATGTCCTTGCGGGCCATAGCGCTGCGGCCGAAAGCGAAGAACGCCGCCCAGCCCAGCAGGTTGATGGACACCGCCGTGATCAGGTTGGTGAGCGGGGTCGGGTTCTCGAACGGGTGGGCGGAATTGACGTTGAAGATGCCGCCGCCGTTGATGCCCAGCTGCTTGATGGCCAACTGGCTGGCCGTGGCGAACAGCGAGATCTTCTGCTCGCCGCCTTCCAACGTGTGGGCCGTGACGCCCGCCGCCAGAGTCTGGGGCACGCCCAGGGCGACCAGCACGATCGACATCACGATGCACAGCGGCAGCAGCACGTAGAGGGTGGTGCGCGTGAGATCCGCCCAGAAGTTGCCGACGCCCTCGCCGCGCTTGGCGATGAACGCGCGAGCCAGGGCGGCCGCGATCGTCGCGCCGGTGGCGGCCGAGACGAAGTTCTGCACCGTCAGCACGATCATCTGGCTCAGCGTCGACATCGTCGTCTCGCCGCCATAGCTCTGCCAGTTGGTGTTGGAGACGAAGCTGGCCGCGGTGTTGAACGCCAGGTGCGGCGAGACGCCGGCGAAACCCTGCGGGTTCAGCGGCAGCACGCCCTGCAGGCGCAGCACGCCATAGACGACGAAGAAGCCCACGGCGTTGAAGGCCAGCAGCGCGCCGGCGTACGAGAACCACTTCTGGCTCTTGGTGGGATCGACCCCGCAGGCCGAATAGAACAGGCGCTCGACCGGACGCAGCACCGGGTCGAGCCAGGTGCGTTCGCCGTTCCAGACGCGGGACATATAGACGCCGAGCGGCCAGGCGATCGCGATCGCCAGGCCCAGCGTCAGGGCGATTTCCGCCCAACCTTGCCAATTCATGGAATGGATCCGTCAGAACCGGTCGGGCCGCACGAGGGCCACGATCATGTAGGCCGCGACGACGATCGCCCCGGCTCCCCAAAGCACGCTCACGAGCAGGGTCATCACACGCGCCTCAGCGCGGCGGTGAAGGCGACGAAGGCCAGGAACGCCCCCGCCCCAAACGCCAGAAAGATCAGGTCAGCCATCGCTCGACCTCCGTTGTTGATCGGAGGGAGACACCACGGACGGCCGTAAAGGCTCCATGCGGAAGCCCGCCCCGCGCATAAGGGCGGCGTAAAGATCGGGCGCTCCTCCCGAGGAAAGCATCTGCCGCAAGAACATAATGAGAACTGGACATGGCGCCGCAAGGGCGCCAGCGTGGCGCCATGGCTGATTCACCGACCACCATCGACCGCATCAATCTGCGCCTGTCACCCGAGACGTTCGCCGCGATCGACCGCTCGCGTGCGGCGCGGCCGGGCCACGTCTCGCGCAACACCTGGCTGACCGAGGCGGTGGCGGAAAAGCTGGCGCGCGAAGCCGCAGACGCTGCGCCCAGCGAGGATCGCCGTCATGGGTAGCTATTACGAGTTCTTCGCCGGCGGCGGGATGGCTCGCGCCGGCCTGGGCGCGGCCTGGACCTGCCTGTTCGCCAACGACTTCGACGCCAAGAAGGGCCTGATCTACCAGGCCAACTGGGGGGCTGGCGGCGAGCTGGCCATCGGCGACGTGCGCCAGCTGAGCGCCGACGCCCTGCCCGGCCACCCCGACCTCGTCTGGGGCTCGTTCCCCTGCCAGGACCTGTCGCTGGCCGGGGTCGGCGCCGGGCTCAGCGGTGAGCGTTCCGGCACGTTCTATCCCTTCTGGGACCTGATCCACGGCCTGGCCCGCGACGGCCGCGCGCCGGCCCTGGTGGCGGTCGAGAACGTGTGCGGAGCGCTCACCTCACATGGCGGCAAGGATTTCGAAGCCATCTGCCGGACCTTCGCCGAGGCCGGCTATCGCTATGGCGCGCTGGTCATCAACGCCGACCTCTTCGTGCCGCAGTCGCGTCCGCGGCTCTTCGTGATCGGCGTCCGCGCCGATGTCGAGATCGCGCCCGAACTGCTGTCGCCCGAGCCCGTCGCGCCGTTCCACACCCGGGCCCTGACCCGGGCGGTGGAAGCCTTGCCCGCGACCGTCCGCGCGCCCTTGCTGTGGTGGAACGTCCCCACGCCCGAACGCCGCGCCAACACCTTCGCCGACCTCATCGAAGAAGAGCCCGACAGCGTGGCCTGGCACACCCAGGCCGAGACCAAGAAGCTGCTCGACATGATGTCGCCGGTGAACCTGGCCAAGGTGGAAGCCGCCAAGCGCGCCGAGCGTCGCATGGTCGGCGGCGTCTATCGCCGCACGCGCGTCGACGAGGCCGGCCGAAAGGTGCAGCGCGCCGAGGTCCGCTTTGACGACGTCGCCGGCTGCCTGCGCACGCCCGCCGGCGGCTCCAGCCGCCAGGTCATCCTGGTGGTCGAGGGCTATCGTGTCCGCTCTCGCCTGATCTCGGCCCGCGAGACCGCCCGCCTGATGGGGCTGGACGACCGCTACGTGCTGCCGCGCCGCTATAACGACGCCTACCACCTGACCGGAGACGGCGTGGCCGTGCCCGTGGTGCGCCATCTGGCCCGGCATGTCTTCGAGCCCCTGACCGCGGCCCTGGTCAGCGACCGAAAGGTCGCTTGAGCGGGCGATGGCCGACCTCTTCCCCCATCTGGCGCGGCCGGACGGCACGAACGTGCCGCCGTTCGAGACCGAAGATCTGCGCAACAACCTCGCGGCCTTTCTCGATGCGCCGTTCGACGATCCTTCAGGCGCCGGCCTGCGGGTCGGGAACTACAAATGGGGCGTCTACGCCTTCTTCGATTATGACGGCGAGCCAATCTATGTCGGCCAGACCAACGAGATGCTGCGCACCCGCATCCGCCGCCACCTGACCAACCAGCGCACCGACGCGGTGGCGATGTCGGTGCTGGACCCGTTCGAGGTCTACGAGATCGAGGTGTGGCCGCTGCCGCAGTTCCAAGCCGTCGGCGGCAAAGATGTCGACGCGCGCCAGCACCTGGACGCGCTGGAGCGGCTGATCACCCAGCAGGCGATCGAGAACTCGCAGTTTGGGGCCATCCTCAACGAGAAGGATCCGCCGCCCGGCCGGCTGGCGGTGGTCGCCCCGCCCTCGCATCGCGCCCGCATCGTCTCCGATCGCGTCTTCGAGTTGCGCTCTCACCCCGACTTCCGCCTCGCCCGTCGCGCCCTGATCATCTCGCGCCTGGCGCAGGTGATCTCCGAGCGCAAGGTGCAGGGCGGCCTGCGCCGGGTCCTCCAGACCCAGGCCAAGCGTTTGCAATGGCTCGCCGAGCGCCGCTACGAGGCTCTGGGCGGCGCCGCAACGGTGCAGACCGAAGGCGATGAAGACGCCTGAGCCTGTCGCTCGTCCAAAGCCAAGCCTTTGAAACTGAAGCCTTCGTCTGGCGTCCGACTTAGGAACGTCCGACGCCGAGGTTCGTTTGCCTCCCGCTGGCGAATGCGCCGGGCCGGACGGAAGAGGTCGCGAGCAAGCGTCCGGCTTCCCAATGCAGCTACGGAGTTCGATCGTGTTTGGTGGTGAACGTCTGTCCCGTCTGGGATCCTTCAGCCCGCAGTTTCCCGACGCCGAAGGCCTGCATCGCGGCCTGGCCCACTGGAACCATCGCCGGCTGGCGGTGGCGACGCCGTCCGACGACTGGCAGGCCGACCTCGACGACGACGCGCGCATGCGGCGGATCGAGGGCGCGTTCATCGAGTCCTTCCGAGCCCATGTCGCACCGCTCGTCGCCGATGTTCCAACGGACGCCGACGCCTTCATCGCCTGGTTCGAGGCGTTGAAGAACCATGGCCCCGGCCAGTGGGATCCGTTGTTCGACTGGCTGGAAGGCGCGGCGAGCCTCGAGGACATCAAGTGGTTCCTGACCCAGGAAGCCGCCGGCGAGGCCGGGTTCGACGACCTGGTGGCCATGACCCAGGTCAAGGTCCTGGATCGCGCCAAGCTGGAGCTGGCCCGCAACTACTGGGACGAGATGGGCCGCGGCAAGGCCAGCGGCATGCACGGTCCGATGCTGACCCGCACCACGGCGCAGCTGGGCCTGACGCCCGAGATCGACGCCACCCTGTGGCAGTCGCTGTGCCTGGCCAACACCATGACCGCCTTCGCCACCACCCGTCGCTATGTCTACCAGTCGATCGGCGCCCTGGGCGTCGTCGAGCTGACCGCTCCGACCCGCGTGGCCTGTGTCGACGCCGGCCTCAAGCGGCTGGGCGTTTCGCCCGAGGCTCGAAAGTATTTCGCCCTGCACGCGGTGCTGGACGTCGAGCACTCCAGGGCTTGGAACGCCGAGGCGCTGCATCCCCTGGTCAGCGATGATCCGTCCTGCGCCAAGTTCATCGCTGAGGGCGCCATGATGCGCCTGATCTGCGGCGAGCAGTGCTTCGACACCTATCGCGCCCATCTGTGGGCCCATGCGCATCCGCTGGTCTATGCGGCGGAGTAGCGGCCACGGCCGCGCGCATGGCGTCGTATGATGCGATCATCGTCGGCGCCGGTCCGGCCGGGCTGACGGCGGCGACCTATCTGGGCCGGTTTCGCCGCAAGGTGCTGGTGCTCGACGGCGGACCGTCGCGGGCCAGTTGGATCCCCGAAAGCCACAACACCCCCGGCTTCCCGCACGGCGTCGGCGGAGACGCCCTGCTGTCGCGCATGGGCGAGCAGGCGAGCCTCTATGGCGACGAACGCCTCGCCGCCCGCGCTCGGACCCTGGTCCGCGCGGGCGATGGTTTCGAACTGACGCTGGAGGATGCCGGAACGGTTCGCGGGACATTCGTGCTTCTGGCCACGGGGGTGGTCGATCGGCTGCCGCCGCTGGACGATATCGACGCGGCCATCCGCGCGGCCCGCGTGCGCATCTGCCCGATCTGCGACGCCTATGAGGCCATCGACCAGCGGATCGCCGTGCTCGGCAACGGTGACCTGGGCGCACGCGAAGCGATGTTCCTGACCACCTATTCTTCTCAGGTGACCCTGCTGCACCTGGGCCAACCCTCCGACCTGAGCGACCCGGCGGCGCTGGCCGCGCGCGGCATTGAGGTGCTGTCCGTCGATCTGTCGGGCCTGTCCGTCGGCCCAGGTTCGGTGGTCGTGTCGTCGCCAGGGCGCGAGCCTCGCGCTTTCGATTGCGTCTATCTGGC
Organism: Caulobacter sp. GW821-FHT10F06; assembly: GCF_058809215.1. Lineage (NCBI taxonomy): Bacteria > Pseudomonadati > Pseudomonadota > Alphaproteobacteria > Caulobacterales > Caulobacteraceae > Caulobacter > Caulobacter sp. GW821-FHT10F06. The sequence goes on from NZ_JBXASK010000004.1 coordinate 492,665, forward strand.
GCTGGGCTGCGAGATGCAGAGCCGTCTGGCCGTGCAATGGGGCGCGGCGCACGACGCCGAGGGAAATCTGCTGGTCAACGGTCATCAGGAGACCTCGATCAGCGGCCTCTACGCCGCCGGCGACGTTGTGCGCGGCCTCAACCAGATCGCGGTCGCCACGGCCGAGGCGGCCATCGCCGCAACCGACATCCACAAGCGCTTGCGGACCCTGGAAGCCTAAGCCTGATCCAGCGCCAAGGCGTAGCGCCGGCAATGCTCCAGATAGGCCGCTTCGTGGGCGGCGATCAGCTCGACGACGCTCGACCAGAGCCAGGACGGGGCGTCCAGGGTTCCGGAGCGGTTCCGCGCCAGCTCGGCCGCCCAGCCGCGCCGGGTCGCCTCGTCCATCTGCCGGCCGTGGGCGTCACCGACGACGCGAGCCAGGGACTTGGCGGCGTCCATCGCCTCAGCCGGCGACAGGCCGACGATCTCGATCTTCATGTCCTGCGGCATCAGCTCGCGCAGCACCACCGACTTGCCCAGCAGACGCCCGGCCGCCATGCGCTGGCCAAGATTGGGCGACAGGGCCAAGGCCCCGGCGACGATGCGCTCGGCGTTGTCGCGCGGCATGACCGCGTCCGGATCGCGCGGCGCCGCGGCCTTCACGGCCTCCTTGATGTCGAGGAAGCAGATGTCCGGCTTGCCGTCGCCGCCGTCGACCTCCAGCAGCACCGCGTAGCGCAGCCGCCCCAGCGAGCTGCAGCCCTTGACCCAATAGGCCGCGTCGAGCAGCCGGATCTGATCCTTCTTGCTCCGCGACTTCAGGCTGGTCACCAGATCGCGAACGGGGTCGCTGAGGCAGATCTGCTCGATCTCGGCGCGTTCGGTGCGGGTGACCGGCCAGAACCGCTTGCCGATCGGGATCACGGGCGTGGCGCCGCTCAGACGATCCGAAGCCAGGTGCTTCCACGTGCGTCGCTCGGCCTCGCCCAGTACGGAGCCGATCATCGGCGGATGCGGGGTCTCGGTCTCGAAGTCCTGGGCCAAGGCGTCTTCGTAGCCCTCGATCATCGCCTCCAGCATCTGGGCGGTGATCACGCCGGGCAGGTCGGAGCCCCGCGCGGCCGAGGCCAGGGACAGACCAAGGCGGATCAGGTCGTGAGCCGGATTGCCGATCACTGTCTGGTCCAGGTCGCGGATCTGGATGTCGACCCGGCCCTTGGCGTTGGCCAGGGGGCCGAGATTGCCGATGTGGCAGTCGCCGCAGATCCACACTGGCGGCCCGGCCGGCAGGGCGCTCTGGCGCGCCTCCAGCCATTCGTAGAATTTCACGGTGCTGCCCCGCACATAGGCGTGAGCCGAGCGCGCCATCTTCAGGTTTCGGGTGCGGGTCAGCACCTGGGCCCGCGCGCCGTGGCGAGGCGCCCTGGCGGCCTTGGCCGCGCGGGCCGCCGCCGCGCGCGTGGGGCTTGCGGTCTTGCCCATCAGCCGATCTCCGAAGGGGGTCTGATACGTCGAAAGGCGGCCTCGACGAAGCCGAACAGGCCGAACGCCACGAGGCCCACGGCCACAAGGCCCAGCACCCAAGAGCCGAAGGGCTGCTGTTCGACCGCCTGCAAGGCGCCGCCCCAACTGCGCGCATCGCTGCTCTGGGCGTCCAGGCCCGCCTCGATCAGAAACAGTCCCGCCGGCAAGGTCGCAAGGCCCCGCGCCCCGTAACCGACCTTGGCCAGCGGCACGACCCACCGACAGACCTTGTCGCTGCACTTCAGCCGTTTGGAAAAATCCTGCGCGACGCCTTGAACGATATTGCCGGCGCCGACGCCTAGCATCACCACGCCGGCCAGAAGCAGCAGCAGGTCGCCGTGCGGCAGCGCCAGAACGGCGGCCGCCGCGCCGTGGGCGGTCTGTTCCTCGTCGGCCTCGCCGACGTCCTCGAATTGATCAAGAAGCTCCAGCGCCGACAGCGCCAGGCCGCCATAGATCAGGCCGCTGATCCCCTGCCCGAGGCGCACGGCCCAGGCCTTGGGCGAACGTCCGTGGCGATCGGCGTCGAACACCGCCTGCAGCACGCGCCAGCCCGCGAAGCCCAGAAGCCCGAGCGCCACGGCGGTGATCAGGACCAGACCCAGCGGCCATTCCGCCCAGGCGGCCAGCATGGCCCTTGCGCCGTGCGCCCGAGGCGTGACGTCGGCCGCCGCCAGCATGACGATCCCGCCCAGGCCCAGATAGACGAGGCCGCGCGCGGCATAGCCCAGGCGCGAGGCCCATTCGAGCGCGGTCGTCAGGTCGAAGCGACCCGCCAGGCGCCGGATCCCGCCGCCCACCTCGCCGATCTGCAACGCGCCGCGCGATCCCACCGTGCCTCCGCCGTCCACCCCGCAGACAGTCCGAAACGGACGGGGGACGGGCAAGGTCAACGGCGCACGGCCAAGCCTGTTCCGTCCACGACGACGCGGGAGCTAAACCCAGGCAAATTTGACTGGCGCGCGACGCCGCCGTCACGGGCTTGCACCGCCCGCTAGCGCCGCAGCAGACCGAACTCGTGCAAAGCCGGCTCGAAATTGTCGTTGTCGTGGCCCGGCCGCGTCAGCTTGAAGAGGGTGAACCGCTGCAAGGGCGTGATGGCGCGCCACTGCTCCAGAGTCGGCGCCGCCAGGTCCAGCTCTTGGACCAGGCGCACCAGCCGCTCCGGCACGCTGTCGGTCTGGTCCCAGATCGGATGGGGATCGACGGCCAGGTCCGCGGGCGGCTCGTCCGCCCGCAGCGCGATGATCTCCAGGACGTATCGTCGATAGTCCCTCACCTCGGCTTCGTCGCCGCACGGCCGCTCGACCAGTTGCTGGCGCTCCGGCCGTTCGAACCGGCTCCATTGGCGCAGGGTCAGCTTGATTCCAGCCAGGTCGAGCTTGAGGCGCACGATCATCGGGATGCAGCGCAGGCTACCGGCGAAATCCAGTTCGAAGGCGAAGATGGTCTGGTCCTGGGTCATGGCGGGCTCCTCTAGCCAGCGGCGCGCGCGAGATCGGAGATGACGGTCCGGGCGTCCCAGGCCTGGGACGCGACCTCGCCGACGACGATCAAGACCGGTCCGCCGCGGGCGCCCATCAGTCGATCGGCCAGGGTGGCCAACGTCGCGCGATAGAGGCGGGCCTCGTCTCCGCCGGCCTGCTCGATGGCGACGGCGGGGGTGTCCGGCGAACGGCCGGCCGCGATCATCCGTGCGCTGAGCGCTCCAGCGACCTCGCCGCCCATGTAAACCGCCAGGGTCGCCTCCGGATCAGCGGCGGCGCTCCAGTCGCCCGACAGCTCGCCCGCTTCCAGCCGCGCGGTCGTGAACACCACCCGGCGCGCCTCGCCGCGATGGGTCAGGGGGAAGTTGAACTGGGCGGCGGCGGCGCAGGCGGCGGTGACGCCGGGCACGACCTCGACCGACACCCCGTGGCCGCGCAGGAATTCCGCCTCCTCGCCCACCCGGCCGAAGATCGACGGATCGCCGCCTTTCAGGCGCACCACGCGCAGGCCCTTGCGGGCCAGCAGCAGCATCAGTCGGTTGATCTCGTCCTGGTGCATGCTGGGCTTGCCCGCCCGCTTGCCGGTCTGGATCCGCACGCAGCCGGCCGGCGCCAGGGCGATGGCGTCGTCCGAGATCAGGGCGTCGTAGAGCAGGGCCTGGGCGCTCTCGACCGCCCGCAGCGCGCGCACGGTCATCAGGTCGACGGGACCGGGACCCGCCCCGACCAGCAGGACACGGCCGGACTTGGGATCAGACATGGGCGGGCTCCTTGGCGGAAGGGATAGGGGCGGCGGCGGCGATCATCCGCGCGATCTCAGGGCGACAGGACCCGCAGTTGGTTCCCGCGCCGGTGACCGCGCCGACCGCGTCCGGCGTGACGGCGCCGTCGACGATGGCGGCCTGCACAGCCTTGGCGCCGACCTTCAGGCAGGCGCAGACCAGCGGCCCCTTGTCGACCGAAGCGCCCGGCGGGCGGCCAAACAGCAGGGCCGAGCGGGCCTCGGCGTTCAGGACCGACTCGGCGAACAGCTCGACCAGCCAGTCGCGCGGCGGCAGGCGACCCGTTGTGGTCATGAACAGCACTGCGGCCAGGCGGCCATCGCGCACCCAGGCCTCGCGGCGCGCGCCGGTGGCGGCGTCGTCATAGGCGACCAACTCGCCGGTCAGCCCCTTGGAGAGCGCCTTGCGCACCGCCTCGCGCTGGGCCGCGTCGCCGCGCCCGGCGAACTCGTGTTGCTGGCAGGCGTCCTGCGGGATGCGGCGCCAGATCAGGTCCTGACCGGCCGGGACACCCAGAATCTCCCGCGACAGGAAGAAGCCCTTCCAGGTCTCGCGATAGGCGCGGATACGGGCGGGGGTGTGCTTGAACTCCGGCTGGCCCGAGGTCGGATCGACGTTCGGCGCGATCAGGGCGTTCGAGCGGCCCGACGGCGCGAAGGCGTCGGTCCAGTGCATGGGCATGAAGAGGCCGCCCGGACGCTGGCGGTCGGTGATCCTGGCCACGGCCACGGCCTCGCCGCGCGCGGTCAGGACTCGGGTCAAGGCGCCGTCCTTGATCCCGGCGGCCTCGGCGTCGGCCGGATGCATCTCGACGAAGGGCTCGGGCGCGTGTCGACACAGGTCCGCCGCCAAGCCGGTGCGGGTCATGGTGTGCCACTGGTCACGGATGCGGCCGGTGTTGAGCGCCATTGGATAGGCGTCGCTGACCGCGTCGGCGGGACCGCGCGGCCGGGTCGGGACCATGCGGGCCCGGCCGTCCGGGGTCTGGAAGCGTCCGTCGACGAACAGGCGCGGCGTACCCTGCCCGTCCGTCTTCACCGGCCATTGCACTGGCTTCAAAGCCGCGTAGCCGTCCGGGCCGATGGCGGTCAGGCCCGACAGGTTCAGCAGCCGGCCCTCGTTCTCGTACGCGGTCAGCCGCGCCCATTCGCGGAACAGGCTGGCCTGGTTGGCCCAGCCGAAGCCGTCGAAACCCATGGCCTGAGCCACGTCGGCGATGATCCGCCAATCGGCGCGCGCCTGGCCCGGCGCGGGAAACAGCGCCCGCTGGCGCGAGATGCGGCGCTCGGAATTGGTGACCGTGCCGTCCTTCTCCCCCCAGGCCAGGGCGGGCAGCTTAACGTCGGCGAAGGCGGCGGTGTCGGTCTCGGCGATGCAATCGGAGACCACCACGAAGGGACACTTGGCCAGGGCTTCGCGCACCCGGGCGGCGTCGGGCATCGAGACCGCCGGGTTGGTGGCCATCACCCAGATCGCCTTGATCCGTCCGTCATGGACGGCCTCGAACATGTCGACGGCCTTCAGGCCCGGCTTGCGGGCGGTGTCGGGCGCGCCCCAGAAGCGGGCGACGCGGTCGCGGTCGGCGGGGTCGAAATCCATGTGGCCGGCCAGGGTGTTGGCCATGCCGCCGGTCTCGCGTCCGCCCATGGCGTTGGGCTGGCCGGTGATCGAGAACGGACAGGCGCCCGGCTTGCCGATCCGGCCCGTGGCCAAGTGCGCGTTGAGGATCGACAGCCCCTTGGCGACGCCCTGGGTCGACTGGTTGGCGCCCATCGAGAACAGGCTGACGGTCCTGGGGTTGGCGGCGAACAGATCGTAGAAGGCCAGCAGATCGGCCAGGGCCGCGCCGCAGTCGGCGGCCACGGCGGCGGGCGATTGATCGAGCTCGGCCAAGGCCCCTTCGACGGCGTCGAACCCGTTCACATGCTCGGCGATATAGTCGCGATCGATCGCCTCGACGCGGATCAGGTGGGCCAGAAGGCCGTTCCACAGCCGCACGTCGCTCTGCGGGGCGATGGCCAGGTGCAGGTCGGCGCCCTCGGCGGTGTCGGTGCGGCGCGGGTCGATGACGACATGCTTCTGACCGCGCGCCTTGGCCGCCTCCATGCGCCGGAACAACACCGGATGGGTCCAGGCGGCGTTGTGGCCGCTGAACACCACGAGGTCCGCCAAGTCGAGGTCTTCATAACAGCCCGGCACCAGATCGGCGCCGAACGCCTGCTTGTGAGCCGCCACCGCCGAGGCCATGCAGAGCCGGCTGTTGGTGTCGATGTTTCCCGAGCCGATGAAGCCCTTCATCAGCTTGTTGGCGGCATAGTAGTCCTCGGTCAGCAGCTGGCCGGAGACATAGAAGGCGACGCTGTCGGGGCCATGCTTGGCGATCGTGTCCTTGAAGCGCTTGGCCACCAAGGCCGTGGCGTCGGACCAGCTGGCCGGCTTGCCGCCGATGGTCGGCTCCAGCAGCCGGCCCTGCAACCCGACCGTCGCGCCCAGCGCCGCGCCCTTCGAGCACAGCCGGCCCAGATTGGCCGGATGGGCTTGGTCGCCCGCCACCGACATCGTCCGGGTTTCGCCCACGACACCGGCCACGCCGCAGCCCACCCCGCAATAGGGGCAGGTGGTCTTGACCGGGATCGGGGCGACGCCGTCAGCCATCGATGGACGCTGCGGCCAGGCTGAGCAGCAGGCGGCCATCGCGGACCTCGAGTGGCACGACAGGCGTGCAGCCCTTTCCCTTGTCGGCGCCCATCGGCTCGCCCGACGCCAGGTCGATCGCCCAGTTGTGCAGCGGGCAAGCCACCGCGCGGCCGTGGACGATGCCCTGGCTCAGCGGACCGCCCTTGTGCGGACAGGCGTCCATCAGGGCGAAGACCTCGCCGTCGCCGGTGCGGAAGATGGCGATGTCGCCGCGCGGGCTTGTCACCCGCCGCGCACCGCGCCGGGGGATGTCGGTGACCGCGCCGACGTCGATCCAGACAGGGGTTTTGACGGGCGCGTTCATGCGGGGGCGAACTCCATCCGGCGGCTCATGGGCGTGAATTCCTCGTTGTGGCGGCCAGCCACGCGCTCGGCCCACGGGTCGATCCGGGCAAAGCGCTGCGAGAACACGAAGCGGTCGTAGAGGGCCTTGCGCTGGTCGGGATCGGTGACCTTGGCCTGGATGCTCTCCAGGCCGACGCGGGCCATCCACTTGTAGACCCGCTCCAGGTACCAGCCCTCTTCGCGGTACAGCTGCATGGCTGCCGCGATCACCCAGACCGCCTCGTCCTCGGAGGCCACGTGGGTCAGCACCTTGGTGCCCTGGATGTGCAGGCCCGCCGCGCCGCCGATATGGATCTCGTAGCCGCTGTCGACGCAGACCACGCCGAAGTCCTTGCAGGTGGCCTCGGCGCAGTTGCGGGGACAGCCCGACACCGCCAGCTTGACCTTGGCCGGAGCCCATGAGCCCCACAGAAACTTCTCCAGGCGGATGCCCAGACCTGTGGAATCCTGGGTGCCGAACCGGCACCAGTCGCTGCCGACGCAGGTCTTCACCGTGCGCAGGCCCTTGGCGTAGGCGTGGCCGCTGACCATGCCGGCGGCGTTCAAGTCGGCCCAGACGGCCGGCAGGTCATCCTTCTTGACGCCCAGCAGATCGATCCGCTGGCCGCCGGTGACCTTGACCGCCGGAATGGCGAACTTGTCGGCGACGTCGGCAATGGCCCGCAGCTCGTCGGGCGTGGTCATGCCGCCCCACATGCGCGGCACCACCGAATAGGTCCCGTCCTTCTGGATGTTGGCGTGGACCCGCTCGTTGATGTAGCGCGACTGCTTGTCGTCCCGGTACTCGCTGGGCCAGGCGCAGAGCAGGTAGTAGTTCAGGGCCGGACGGCACGACGAACAGCCGTCGGGGGTGGTCCACTCCATCGCCTGCATCACCGCCGGCATGGATTTCAGCTCCAGCGCGACGATGGCCTGACGAACGTCCGAGTGCGGACGATGCGTACATTTGCACATCGGCTTGGGGCCGGTCTGGGCCTTGAAGGCGTCGCCCAGGGTCAGTTTCAGCACCTGCTCGACCAGGGGCGTGCACGAGCCGCAACTGGCCGAGGCCTTGGTCACCGCCCGCACGTCGTCCAGGCTGGAGAGGCCCTGGGTCGTGATGGCCGAGGTGATCGCCCCCTTGCAGACGCCGTTGCAGCCGCAGATTTCCTGCGTATCGGGCATGGCCGCAACGGCCGCATTAGGGTCCAGGCCGGACAGCCCCTCGGTGATCGCTTGGCCGAAGATCAGGGTCTCCCGGATGTCGGTGACCGTGGTCCCGGCCCGCATCAGGTCGAAGTACCAGCCGCCATCGACCGCATCGCCGAACAGCACAGCGCCCGCGACCTTGCCGTCCTCGATCACCACCCGCTTATAGACGCCGCGCCCGGCGTCGCGGAACACGATGTCCTCGCAGCCCTCGCCGCCGGCGAACTTGCCGGCCGAGAACACGTCGACGCCCGAGACCTTCAGACGCGTCGACAGCACCGAGCCTTCATAGGCTCCCTCGCCGTCCGTCAGGCTTTCGGCCAGCGAACGGCACATGTCCCAGATGGGCGCGACCAGGCCGTAGCACTGGCCGCGATGCTCGGCGCACTCGCCGACCGCGAACACGGCCGGATCGGAGCAGCGCATGCCGTCGTCGACGACCACGCCGCGATTGACCGCCAGGCCCGCTTCGCGCGCCAGCGTCGCGTTGGGGCGGATGCCGACCGCCATGACCAGCAGGTCGCAAGGCAGCACCCGGCCGTCCTTCAGCTTCAGGCCGGCGACCCGGCCGTCCTGGCCGACGATCTCCTCGGAGTGCGCGCCCAGCACGGTCTCGACGCCGCGCTCCAGGAGCGCCTCGCGCAGCAGGAAGCCGGCGCTTTCGTCCAGCTGGCGCTCCATCAGCACGTCCATCAAGTGGACGACCGTGGCCCCCATGCCGCGTCGGGCCAGGCCATAGGCGGCCTCCAGGCCCAGCAGGCCGCCGCCAATGACGACGGCGCGCGCGCCCGGCTTGCCCGAGGCCGCGACCATGGCCTCGACATCGTCCAGGTCGCGAAATGTGACCACGCCCTTGAGGTCCGAGCCCGGCAATGGCAGGCGGAAGGGATCCGAGCCCGTCGCCAGGATCAGCTTGTCATAGGGCAGCGCCAGGCCGCCTTCAGCGAGAACCGATCGGCCTTCGAGGTCGACACCCACGACCGCGCGGCCCGCGTGCAGGGCGATGCCATTGTCGCGGTACCAGGCCTCGTCATTGATGACGATGTCCTCGAAGGTCTTCTCCCCGGCCAGGACCGGCGAGAGCATGATGCGGTTGTAGTTCACCCGCGGCTCGGTCCCGAAGATCGCGATCTCGTAGCGGTCAGGATCGCGCTTGAGGACTTCCTCGACCGCCCGGCAACCGGCCATGCCGTTGCCGATGACGACCAGCTTTTCCTTGGTCATGTCTTTGCTCTTCACGAGAGGACTTCAGACGCGCACGGGGCGGGCGTCGGCGTGCAGGGTCGGCCAGACGGCGCGCCAGCGGTTCTTCAAGCCCAGCAGCGCGAACAGGGCGAACAGGGCCAGGGCCGCGAAACCCAGGAAGCCGAACTGATAGGAACCGGTCGCCTTCTTGGCCATGCCCAGGGTCGAGGCCAGGTAGAAACCGCCGATGCCGCCGGTCATGCCGATCAGGCCGGTCATGACGCCGATCTCCTTGCGGAACCGCTGCGGCGCCAGCTGGAAGACCGCGCCGTTGCCCGCGCCCAGCGCCAGCATCGAGAACATCAGCACCGCCAGGGCCATCCAGGCGGACGGCATCTGGAAGCTGGCGGTCGCCATGCCCAGGGCCGCCAGGGCGTAGACCACCGTCAAGGTGCGCACACCGCCGTGACGGTCCGCCAACGCCCCGCCCACGGGCCGGATGAACGACCCGGCGAACACGCAGGCGGCGGTGAAGAAGCCGGCCTTGACGGGATCGAGGCCATATTCGGAGTTGAAGTAGATGGTCAGCGAGGAGGCCAGGCCCACGAAGCCGCCGAAGGTGACGGCGTAGAGCAGCATCAGCCACCAGGCGTCGGGGATCTTCAGGACGTCGAGATACTCGGCCAGCTTCTTGGGCGCGGGCTGGTCGGGGGCGTCCTTGGCCAGCAGCATGTAGACGACGAAGGCGACGGCCAGCGGCAGGGCGGCCAGGCCGATGACGTTCTGCCAGCCAAAGGTCTTGGCCAGGATCGGCGCGAACAGCGCCGCCAGCGCGGTGCCGGAGTTGCCGGCTCCGGCGATGCCCAGGGCCAGCCCCTGATGCTCTTGCGGGTACCACCGTGAGGCCAGCGGCAGAGCGACGGCGAACGAGGCGCCGGCCACGCCCAGGATCAGCCCCAGGGCCAGCACCTCATGGTAGGAATGCAGCCCGACGGCCCAGGCCAGGGCCAGACCGGTCAGCACGATCAATTGGCTGATCATCCCGGTGCGTTTGGGACCGATCCGGTCGACCAGCACGCCATTGACCAGCCGCAGGAAGGCGCCGGCCAGCACCGGCACGGCGACCATCAGGCCCTTCTGAGCCGGGTCGAGGTGGAAGTCCTTGGCGATGGCCACGCCCAACGGGCCCAGGATCACCCAGACCATGAAGCTGAGGTCGAAATAAAGGAACGCGGCGAACAAGGTCGGCGCATGGCCGGCCTTGGCGAAGTCACGGAGATTCATGGGATCAGCCCTCGGAATGCGTGTCTGCGAGAGGGGCGCCAGCGCCCGACGGGTGGCCGCATCCGAGCGGTCGTCTCTTGCAGCCACGAACGCCGTTGTCCGAAGGCCTGACGTTAGTGAGGGATCAGAAGCCGGGCGCTGTCATCCGCCATGCCGCGACGCGGGATGATCCAGGCCCACATCGCGCGATTGCACGGCAAACAGGCGACCGCCCTGCCCGAAGCATGAGCACATCGCCGCGCTTGAACGGGATTTCGGCGGCTGGAGCCTAGGTCGAGGCCCGGCCGATCGTGAAGCCGGCGGCATAGGATCGGGCGTCGCCGGGGTCGAACGACAGGCCGTCGAACAGGGCCGGCGGCGAGGTGACGACGTCGGCGAACACCATGGCCGGCTCCAGGATCGGTCCCAACGAGAGCGCCGCCTCGCGAAAGAGATCGGGCCGATAGACGCGATCGGCGACCGCCTCGAGGTCGAGATCGCGCCCCACCTGCCCCCAGCGCGCCATCTGCGACAGGAACCACAGGGCATGCTCGCGTCGCGGCAGGCCGGCCGCATCGCGATGGAAGACGATCTCGGACTGAAGCGCCCGCGACAGCGAGTCCGGATCTGCGCCGACATGCTCGGGACGCGACAGCAGCGAAACCAGCTCGGCGTGATTGCCCGGCGCGTCGGCCCAGGCCGAGGCGCGGATCAGCGCGCGCAGGACCGCCCTCAACTCGCCGGGATGGTCTCCGGCCCAGGCCGAGGTGACGCCAAACACCTTGTCCGGCGCACCCGGCCAGAACTGCGAGGCCTTGATCAGCACCTCGCCCAGACCCTGGGCCATCGCGACGGCGTTCCAGGGCGCGCCGACGCAGAAGCCGTCGATCTCGCCCGACCGCAGGTGCTCGACCATGCGCGGCGGCGGCGTCACCACCAGGCGCACGTCCTTGTCCGGGTCGACCCCCGCCTGCGCCAGCCAGTAGCGCAGCAGGTAGTTGTGCATCGAGTGCGGGAAGACCACCGCGAAGGTCAGGATCGGCGCGTGCTGGTCGCGGAGGCGCGCCACCAGCTGGGCCAAGGCCTTTGCGGTGACCAGCGGCGCGGCCATCGCCTCGGGATCGATCTCGCGCAGCGTCGCCGCCAGCTTGGTCGAGACGGTGACGGCGCTGCCGTTCTGGTTCAGGGCCAGCGGCGCCAGCATCGACTCGGCGGCCAGGGCCATCGGCGCCAGCATGTGAGCCCCGTCCAGGGCCCCGACGCCGACCTTGTCGCGGATCGTCGCCCACGAGGCCTCGCGGCTCAGCGCGACCCCCAGCCCCTCCTCGGCGAAGAAGCCCTGCGCCTTGGCCACCACCACGGGCGCGCAGTCGGTCAGGGGGATGAACCCCAGCGTCAGGTCGGCCAGCCCACTCACGACGCGTCGCCCTTCAGCACGCCGGCGAAGGCCAGCAGGTCGGCCGCCACCTGGCCGATCGGCTTGCCCCGGTCCATGGCCAGCTTGCGCAGCAGGCGGTAGGCGCCGTCCTCGTCCAGGCCTCGCTCCTTCATCAGCAGGCCCTTGGCGCGCTCGACCGTCTTGCGCGACTCCAGGTCGGCCTTGGCCTTGGCGAGGTCGCCGCGCAGCTGCTGGGTCAGGGCGAAGCGGCTCATGGCCACGTCGAGGATCGACCGCACGCGCCCCGGCGCCAGGCCGTCGACCACATAGGCCGCCACGCCGGCCCGCACGGCCTGCTCGGCCAGCCCCGGCTCCGAGCGGTCGACGAACATCACCACGGGACGAGGATTGTGCTGGCCGGCTTCACGCAGGCTCTCCAGCGTATCGCGATCGGGACTGTCGGCGGCGATCACCACGACGTCGGGCGCAAAGGCGGCGGCCTCGCGCTCGTCGAACACGGCCGCGCGACGCACCTCCAGCGGCTGCACGCCTTGCAGCCCCTCGGCCACCAGGGCGGCGCGCGTGGGATCGGGATCGATGACGAGGACGCGCATCAGGCTGGCCTAGTTTCATCCGGTTGTCGGCGGGAGCGACATATCATCGTCGCCCGACAATCGGCGAACAACCGCCCAAGCCCCGCGCAACGGCGCCCAAAACTTCGGCTTCAACCATCGCCCGAGACCAGGCGCACGACGTCGGCAGCCGTTGGGCGCCAGCGATTCTGAGTATCTTGGATTGTCAGAGAAAATGGCGCGCCCGGAACGATTCGAACGTCCGACCCTCAGATTCGTAGTCTGATGCTCTATCCAGCTGAGCTACGGGCGCGCACTGCCTTTCGGCGAGGCGGGGGAGATAGCCCGTTCATTCCGGGGACGCAAGCCCGGTTCGGCGGTTATTTCGAAAAGTTTTCGACGACCGGCGCTCCGCGAGCGGGCGCCCGTCGCGCGGACCCAGACGGGCTGGCGGTTTCGGCGTGCTGGCGCGTCGTCCGTACGTGACAGCACCGCTGGTTTGTTGTCCATGTTCACCCCTGCCATCGGCGCCCCCCGGGTCGTCGCCTCCATGGAATTGGTCCGCATGCGTCGCCTGCCCCTGATCGCCCTGATGTCCGCGCTGGCCATGTCGGCCTGCGCCCAGACCCTGACCGCGCCCAAGCCGATGGCCAGCGCCGTCGCGCCGGCGGCGACCACGCCGAGGGGCTTCGTGGCGGCGGCCAATCCGCTGGCGGTGGAGGCGGGCCTGCGGGTGCTGCGCGATGGCGGCAGCGCGGTCGACGCGGCGGTGGCCATCCAGGCGACGCTGAGCCTGGTCGAGCCGCAGAGCTCGGGCCTCGGCGGCGGGTCGTTCATGACCTACTACGACGCCAAGACCGGTAAGGTGACGGCCTATGACGGCCGCGAGAAGGCTCCGGCCGCCGCGACGCCGGACCTGTTCCTGGGAACCGACGGCAAGCCCCTGCCCTTCGTCACCGCCCTGCTTTCGGGCCGTTCGACCGGTGTGCCTGGCGCGGTGGCCATGCTGGCCCAGGCCCAGAAGGAGCATGGGGCGGCCAAGTGGAGCACCCTGTTCAAGGACGCCGAAACGCTGGCGACCGACGGCTTCGTCGTCAGCCCGCGCCTGGCCGGCATGATCAACAGCCCACGCGTGCCGGAAAACAGCGCGCCGGACGTGAAGGCCTATTTCACCAAACCCGACGGCCAGCTGTACCAGGCCGGCGACGTGCTGAAGAATCCGGCCTACGCCGCCACCCTCAAGCGCCTGGCCGCCGAGGGTCCCAGCGCCCTCTATGAAGGCCCCATCGCCCAGGCCATCGTCGACAAGCTGCACGAGGGTGCGACGCTGCAGAGCGCCATGACGCTGCAGGATCTGAAGGCCTATCGCCCGCGTTCGGCCGACGCCCTGTGCAGGCCGTGGAAGGTCTACACCGTCTGCACGCCCAACCCGTCGTCGAGCGGCTTGGCGGTGATCCAGGCGCTGATGATGCTGGAGCACACCGACATCGGCGCGCGCGGCCCCAAGGACCCGGTCGCCTGGACCCTGCTGGCCGAGGCCGAGCGGGTGATGTACGCCGACCGCGACCGCTATGTCGGCGACCCCTCGTTTGTGAAGGTGCCGGTCGACGGTCTGCTGGACCCGGCCTATGTCGCCGAGCGCGCCAAGCTGATCCACGACGTCGCCGGCCCGGCCCCGAAGTTCGGCTATCCCAAGGGCGCGCCCAATGTCGGCGTCGACGCCACCAAGGAACCGGGCGGCACCACCCACTTCGTGATCAAGGACCCGGCCGGCAACGTGGTGTCGATGACCACCACGGTCGAGAGCATCTTCGGCTCGGGCCGGATGGTCGGCGGCTTCTTCCTCAACAACCAGCTGACCGACTTCTCGTTCTCGCCGACCGAGAAGGACGGCGCCCCGGCCGCCAACGCCGTGGCCGGCGGCAAGCGCCCGCGCTCGTCGATGGCCCCGCTGATCGTGCTGGACGACAAGGGCAAGTTCCTGGCCGCCGTCGGCTCGCCGGGCGGCAACGCCATCCTGTCCTATAATCTCAAGGCCATGGTCGGCCTGTTCTACTGGAACCTGTCGATGCAGGACGCCATCGCCCTGCCCAACATCGTCTCGCGCGGCGACAACTTCTCGGGCGACGCCGAGATGTTCGGCCCCGACATGGTGGCGGCGCTGAACGCGCGCGGCGTGATGATCAAGACCGGCCAGTACGAGGGCTCGGGCCTGCACGGCGTCATCGTGCGCCCGGGCGGGGTGTTGGAGGGCGGCGCCGATCCGCGTCGGGAAGGCGTGGCCAAGGGCCTTTAGGCCCTCTGGCGCCCCCTAGAACAGCCGAGCCTGCAGCCACAGGATCGCGGGATAGACCGACAGCCACGTCCAGAAGAAGCGGTTGAGGCCGAACAGGCAGGCGTTGGCCAGGTGGAAGGTCGCCGCGATCACCAGCCCCGCGATCAGGGTCTCGCGCGACAGCAGGGTCAGCGGGAAGCCGAGCTCGAACAGGATCACCGCCCAGGACATCGCGCGCAGCAGGCGCGGGCGGTCGGCCAGACGCCGCAGCCTCTCGCTGACGGGATAGGCCGAGAACTGGAAGACGTCGCGCAGGGCCCGCCCCGAACGCCAGTCGGGGTTCGCAACCTTCACCCAGCCGGAGATGACGTAGGACAGCACCAGCTGGGCGCCGAGATAGCCGAAGAAGAGCTCCTTCCCCTGGGCGATCGGCGTCAGGCGATAAAGCGCCAGGCACCACAGGGCCAGTAGCCCCATGCGGTCGCTGCCGCCGTTATAGGGCCCCTCGAAGCGCTGGAGGATCAGCAGCGACAGGCCGGCCAGCCCGACCAGCGGCCAGGGCGAGGCGACGCCGAGCATGGCCAGCACGCACAGGCCGGCGCGCGCCACGAACAGCACGCGCTCGCGCCGGAAGCCGCGCAGGTGCTCCGCGCTTTGCTGAATCAGAGCCAGGGCCAGCAGCGTTTCGGTCAGGCGGGCGGCGCTCTCGAGGCTCATCGGACAGCGATGTCCGCGAACCGGCGCGGCGCGGGCTGGTAGAGCACCTCGCGCTCGACGGTCTCCGCCTCACGGCTGAGGAAGACCAGCCGGAAGCACAGCAGGGCGTCGGACGCGGGGCTATCCGGCCCACGCGCCAGATCGGCGGCGATGCGCTGGAAGATCTCGTCCTCGCTGTGGTCGGTGGGCTGGGTGGTCAGGCGCTCGGCGCAGCTGACCAGGAACAGGGTCTCGTTCCAACGCGGATTCCAGACCAGGCGCAGCAGCATCGTCGCCGGCGAAATCCGCTCGGGTCGCGGCCTGAACTCGCGCCAGTCGGCGGCGATGTCGCCCGGCGAGGCCAGCAGGGCGTATTCGATGCGTGGCGAGGGTGCGATCACGTCGAAGAAATTCCAGGACGGGATCAGCGCCGGCAGCAGGAGCGAGAGCGGCTTCAGCATCATCCCTCCTCCCTGGGATTGGGCCCGGCGACGAGCGCGTGAAGGCCGTCAGGTCTCATCCGGCGCGGAGGGCGCCAGGGCTGGCTCGGCCACGGGTTCGGGAACGCCCGCCAGCGACAGGTCGAACACCGAACCCCCCGAGCCGGTCTCGACCAGCACCAGGTCGCCGCCATGGCCCTGGGCCAGCTCGCGGGCGATCGCCAGGCCAAGACCCGTGCCCCCGCGCCGCACCGACCCGACGAAGGGCTGGAAGAGGTTGGCCTGGGCGCGCTGCGGCACGCCGGGACCGTCGTCCGACAGACGCAGGATCGAGAGGCCGTCGCCGCGATGCAGCTCGATGAACACCCGGCCCTTGCCGCCCCGGTCCGGCGCGCCCTCGATGGCCTCGCGGGCGTTGCGCAGCAGATTGGTCAGGATGCGGTGCAGCTGATCGGGGTCGGCCAGCACCTGCTCGCGCGGATCGATGACCGTCTCCAGGGCGACACCGCCCGGCGCGAGGCCGGAGTCCTCGGCGGCGCTGTCGAGGGCGGCGCGCAGCGGCGTGGGCCGCACCACCGGAGCCGGCTCCTTGGACTTGCCATAGGCCATGACGTCGCTGGCCAGGGTGATGGCGCGGTCCAGGGCCCGTTCCAGGCGCGGCAGGGCCTGGGCCACCTTGGGATCGCCCAGGGCGGCCAGACGGTCCGAGGCCATCTGGGCGCTGGTCAGCATGTTGCGCAGGTCGTGATTGATCTTGGCCACCGCCTCGCCCAGGGCCGCCAGGCGGGCCTTCGACGCCAGCGCTGTCAGCAGGTCGGTCTGCATGCGATCCAGCTCAAGTTCGGCGCGGCCGATCTCGTCACGACGGGTCGAGACGACGATGCGGGCCTCGGGATCGGCCGGATCGGCGCGGAACTGCTCCATGGCGCGGGTGATGCGCTGCATGGGCCTTACCAGGAAGATGTTCAGGAACAGGTAGACCAGCAGGCCCGCTAGGCCGGCGACAAAGACCGTGATCGCGGCCAGGCGCCAGAAATAGGCGATCAGCTGGGCCTTCAGCGGAGCGTCGGGAAGCACCACCTCGACGAACTCGGCCTTGCGATAGCGCGGCTCGGCCATCACCCGGACCATGCTGGCGGGCGGGCTGGTCAGGGTGAAGAACGGGGCGGCCAGCCATGAGCCGGGGTTCTGCCGGCGCAGGTCGACGAGATAGGGCGTGGCCATCGGGTTCTTGGGCGGCAGCACCAGGCGCCGGGCGCCGTCCACCTGCACGGCCACCGTCACCGCCCCGGCCTGGTCGAACAGCTGGCCGGCGACCGCGTCGCTGACTCGCAGCTCGGGATCGGACTCGGCGATGGTCGAGGCCAGTTCGCCGGCCCGCACGCGGTCCAGCAGCCACTGCTCCTCGTAATAGGCCAGGGTCGGCGGCAGGATCATCAGACCGGCCAGGGTGACGACGAAGGCCGTGAACAGCAGCAGGCGCGCCGACAGCCCGCGCGGCCACGGGAAGCGGCGCTTGCCCGGCGGGGTCAGGTTCTCCGGCGGCGAGACCGTCTCGGTCATGGAACTGGGTTACTTCACGTCGACGTCGGGAGCAACGCGCGCCCGCCGCCAATGGCGCCACAGCGGCGGCAGAAACGCCAGAACGCCCATGCCGATGATGGGCACATAGATCCGTGGCGACAAAAGGGTTTCCAGCGACACAGGACCGCCCTGGGCGAAGACGTGGCCCAGGCCTGCGCCGATGCCGGCATAGACGAACGAGCTTGGGATCATGCCCAGGAACGAGGCCGCTAGGAACGTCCGCACCGGGATGGACATCAGGCCCGAGGCGACATTGACCAGCAGCAACGGAAAGGCCGGGATCAGGCGCAGGGTCAGCAGGTAGGAGAAGGCGTTGGCCTCGAAGCCGCGTTCGATCCGCAACAGCAGCGGATTGTCCCAGCGCCGCAGAAAGTCCGCGAAGGCTGTCCGGCAGACCAGGAAGACGACGGTCGAGCCGCCCGTGGCGCCGGTGACCGCCGCCGCCCCGCCGCCGATCGGACCGAACAGGAAGCCGCCCGAGAGCGACAGGATCAGCGCTCCGGGCAGAGAGACCGAGACCGTCGCCACATAGACGCCGATATAGATCAGCGCGCTGAGCAGGGGCTTCTCGCGGGCGAAGGCCTGCAGCCCCTCGCCCCGGGTCCGGAGCTCCTCAAGCGACAGATGTCCCGCCACCCCGCTGGCCAGCGCCCAGACGAACAGCGCGACGAGCACCGCCAGGGGCCCGAAGCGTCGCAACAGCGTCAGGGCTCGGTCGCGGGTCATGCGCCGACCGCGTCCTCGACACAGGCGAAGCCGTCGGCCCGCAGGCGCGCCGAGAGCTCGCGCTTGATGCGGACCACCAGGCCCGGACCGCCATAGACCAGCGCTGAATAGAGCTGCACGGCCCGCGCGCCGGCCCGGATCTTGGCGTAGGCCCCGGCGCCGTCGGCGATGCCGCCCGCCCCGATCAGGGCCGTCCGGCCGGCCGCCGCCGCATGGAAGCGCTTGAGCACCGCCGTCGACGGCTCCAGCAGCGGCGCGCCCGACAGGCCGCCGGCCTCGCCCTTGGCGGCCGAGGTCAGGGTCTCAGGCCGGGCGATGGTGGTGTTGCTGACGATGATCCCGTCCAGGCCGTTGGCCACGACGGTCTCGACGATGGCCTCGACCTCGCCGTCCTCCAGATCGGGCGCGACCTTCAGGAAGATCGGATAGTCGCTGGTCGAGCTGGCCCGCAGCGTGGCGCGGGTTTCGGCCATGCGGCCCAGGAGTTCCTCCAGCGCCGCCTTTGTCTGCAGGGCGCGCAGCCCCGGCGTGTTGGGCGAGGAGATGTTGGCGGTGAAATAGTCCGATAGGCCCCACAGGCGGGTCAGGCCGGTGACATAGTCTTCAATCCGGTCGGTCGCGTCCTTGTTGGCGCCGATATTGGCCCCGACGAAACCGTGACGGCCGGCGCGCTTGGACAGGCGATCGGCAAAGGCCTCCAGGCCCTCGTTGTTGAAGCCCATGCGGTTGATCACCGCCTTGTCCTGCGTCAGGCGAAACAGACGCGGACGCGGATTGCCGGCCTGGGGCAGCGGCGTGACGGTTCCGGCCTCCACGAAGCCGAAGCCGGCGGCCAGCATCGCGTCCGGAACCTCGGCGTTCTTGTCGAAGCCGGCGGCCAGACCGACGCAGCTGCTCAGGTGCATGCCGGCCAGGGTGATCGACAGGCGCGGGTCGGGCACGCCGCCTTCGCGTGGCCCCAGTCCGGCCTTCAGGCCCTTGATCGCCAGGCCATGGGCGTCTTCCGGATCGAAGGCGTGCAGCGCGCGGGCGGCGAGGTCGTGAAGGCTCATGCGGTAAGAACGCCCAACTGGGGCACGCCGTCGGCGTGGAGCTCAAGATCCTTGCGGGTCACGACCTCGGACGCCAGCAGGGGCCGATAGAGATGCGGGAACAGCGCCCCGCCGCGCGAGGCCTCCCATTTCAGGGAATCGCCCAGACCCTCGGCCTCGACGCCCAGCAGCACCAGGTCGGCCTGGCCGGCGAACCACTTGGCGGCGGTCTCCTGGGCCTGGTCGGCGCCGGACAGGTGGATGAAGCCGTCGGCCAGATCGACGGCCGAGCCCTCGAAGCGGCCGGCCGTCTCCGCCGCGGCCCACTCGGCGCGGGTCATGATCTTGTAGATCAGGGTCATTCGCCGCCGACTCCGCCGTGCTCGGACACATAGAACAGATGCTCCAGCACGGGCGGACCGCCAGAACCGAACGCGAAGACCACCGTGGTGGCTGTGGGAAACCGGCCCCGGATCTTGTTGAAGCTCACCGGCTCGGCCCCGCCCTGGATGGCCAGCCGCAGGGCCAGCTCGTGGAGGCCGGGGTTATGGCCGACGATCATGACGGTTCCGAACGGCTCGCCCTCATCCTCCAGCGCCGTGACCACCTCTTCGGGCTCGGCGTGATAGAGCTCGCGGCGGAACTCGGCGTTGGCGGTGGGAAAGGCGTCCAGCACGGCCGCCGTCGTCTCGCGGGTCCGGCGGGCGCTGGAGGCCAGCACCAGGTCCGGCGTCGCGCCGTGCGAGGCCAGCAGACGCCCCATCAAGGCGGCGTCGTCGCGCCCTCGTTCGGTGAGGCCACGCTCGAAGTCGCCGCCCGTGGCGGCCTGCCGTTCGGCCTGGCCGTGGCGCATGAGGATCAGACGGTCCATGCGACCTCCATAGCCTCCAGGCGGCCTGGCCGGAAGCGGGCGGTTGACACCTTCTTCGCCAAGCGGTCCAAGGCGCACATGGCTGATCTCGATTTGGCCTCGTCCGCGCTCAACGATGGCGGAACCTGGCGGTTTCCGGCGACAGAACCCCTGCGCCTCGATTCGGGCGGCGTCATCGCGGGGCTCGAGGTCGCCTACCAGACCTATGGCAGGCTCAACGCCGACCGCTCAAACGCGGTCCTGATCTGCCACGCCCTGACGATGGACCAATATGTCGCCTCCTCGCACCCGACCACGGGCAAGCCGGGTTGGTGGCCGCGACTGGTAGGCCCCGGCAAGCCGCTGGATCCCGAGCGGCATTTCATCATCTGCTCGAACGTCATCGGCGGCTGCATGGGCTCGTCGGGCCCGGCCTCGATCAATCCGGCCACCGGCAAGCCCTGGGCCCTGTCATTCCCGGTCATCACCATCGCCGACATGGTCCGGGCCCAGGCGATGCTGGTCACGGCGCTGGGCGTCGAGACCCTGTTCGCCGTGGTCGGCGGCTCGATGGGCGGGATGCAGGTCCAGCAGTGGGCCGTGGACTATCCCGAGCGGCTGGCCAGCGCGGTGATCATCGCCTCGGCCTCGCGACACTCGGCCCAGAACATCGCCTTCCACGAGGTGGGGCGCCAGGCGATCATGGCCGATCCCGACTGGCGCGGCGGGGCCTATGCCGACCATGGGACGCGGCCCGAAAAGGGCCTGGCCGTGGCGCGGATGGCCGCCCACATCACCTATCTGTCCGAGCCGGCCCTGCAGCGGAAGTTCGGCCGCGAGCTGCAGCGCGACGGCCTGTCGTGGGGCTTCGACGCCGATTTCCAGGTCGAGAGTTATCTGCGCCACCAGGGGGCCAGCTTCGTCGATCGCTTCGACGCCAACAGCTATCTCTACATCACGCGAGCCATGGACTATTTCGACATCGCCGCCAGCCACGGCGGCGTGCTGGCCAGCGCCTTCACCCGGGCCCGGCACATGCGGTTCTGCGTGCTGAGCTTCACCACCGACTGGCTCTATCCCACCGCCGAGAACCGCCACATCGTCCGCGCGCTTACGGCGGCCGGCTGCCGCGTGGCCTTCGCCGAGATCGAGAGCGACAAGGGCCACGACGCCTTCCTGCTGGACGAGCCGGTGATGGACGCGGCCCTGGCGGGCTTCCTGGGATCGGTCGAACGCGAGCGGGGGCTGGCTTGAACGTGGCGCGCGAAGATTTCCGCGAGATCCTGCGGCTGGTGCGGCCCGGGTCGCGCGTGCTGGACGTCGGCTGCGAGGAGGGCGCGCTGCTCGACCTGCTGGCCCGGGAGAAGCAGATCGACGGCCGGGGCCTGGAGATCAGCGCCAGCGGCGTGGCGGCCTGCATGGCGCGGGGCCTGTCGGTGGTGCAGGGCGACGCCGACCAGGACCTGGACCACTTCCCGGACAAGACCTTCGACTACGCGATCCTGTCCCAGACCCTGCAGGCCACCCGCCAGCCACGCCACGTGCTGGACGAGCTGCTGCGCATCGCCGACCGGGCCATCGTCTCGTTCCCCAATTTCGGCCACTGGCGGGTGCGCTGGTCGCTGCTGAGCCGCGGCCGGATGCCCGAGACCAAGGCCCTGCCCATGCCCTGGTGGTCGACACCGAACATCCACCTGTGCACCCTGGTCGACTTCCTGGCTCTCACCGACGACCTCAATGTCCGGGTCGACGCCTGCGCGGCCTTCGCGGGCCAGGGACCGGCCCGTCCGATCGATCCGTCCAGCCCGCTGGAAAACTGGCGGGCGGAGACCTGCCTGTTCATGCTCAGCCGAAATGGCGCCCCCGCCAGGGAACCTCCGCCGGCTTCAGGCGATCTCTTCGACGGATGAAACTCCGGCTGATGACCTACAACGTCCACCGCTGTGTGGGCACCGACCGCGCTCTCGATGTCGAACGCGTGGCGGAGGTCATCGCGGCCGAAAATCCGGACGTGGTGGCGCTTCAGGAGCTGGACGTCCTGCGCCGGCGCACCAAGCAGGTGGATCAGGCGCACCGCCTCGCCGAACTCCTGAAGATGAAGTCGCACTTCCACCCGGCCATGGCGGTCGAAGAGGAACTGTACGGCGACGCCATCCTGACCGCCCTGCCCGAGCGCCGGATCAAGGCCGCCGGCCTGCCGCTCTACAAGCGCATTCCCGGCCTCGAGCCGCGCGGGGCGCTGTGGATCGAGGTGATGGTCGGCGACACTCCGGTGCAGATCATCAACACCCACCTGGGCCTGGTGCCGCAGGAACAGAAGCGCCAGGCCGCCGCCCTGATCGGCGAGCGCTGGATGGCCTCGGAAGCCTGGACCGCGCCGGGCGTGCTGCTGGGCGATTTCAACGCCACGCCCTACTCGTCGACCTACCGGATGCTGCGCACCGCCCTCCGCGACGCCCAGACGCCGGGCGCGACGTGGAACAAGCCCGCCACGGCGACCTTTCCGTCCAACTTCCCGTTCATGCGCATCGACCACGTCTTCCTGACCAAGGGCCTGGAAACGGTGAGCGTGCGATCGCCCTACGATTCACGGGCTCGGGTGGCCTCCGACCACCTGCCGCTGGTGGTCGACCTGGAGATCACGGCTGCAGGTGGTCCGGCAACGCCGGCGGCGGCGCTGTCAGGCGAACCAGATCCCGTTTGAGGCGCTCGCGGCGGCCCCAGGGTCGCCAGGCGTCGTCGGGCGAGATGGCGTCGCCCAGGTTCCAGTCGGCGATGAACTGCTGGACGCCGGTCAGCTTGCGCACCGGCACGGGCTGCAGCCGGCGCGGCGGGCCGCCCTTGACGTCCAAGGCATGGATCGCCGCCGCCAAGCCGCCTTCCGTCTGCATGGCCTCCAGCACATCGATCGCGTCACGATTGATGAAGTGGCCGATCAGCCGGCCCAGGAAGGCTCGGATCACCTCCTTGTCGAGATCGTCCTTCGCCTCGATGGCCAGGTCGCATTCGGTGTCGAGACCGATCGAGCGGTTGTTGAGGTTGGCCGAGCCGACTCGCAGCATCCAGTCGTCCATGATCGCCACCTTGGAGTGGACGATGATCGGCCCGCCCTTGGGCGTGTGGGCGCTGAAGGCCGAGAACCGCTTGTGGACGTCGATCGATCGCAGCCGGTTGATCGCCGAGGTGCGGGCGCTGTCCATGGTGATCTGGTCGAAATAGCTGGGACTGCGCGCAGGACCGACCGTGACCACCTCGGGACCATCCGGCTCGGCCAGGCGCTCGGCCAGGGCTTCGACGATGATCGGCGAGGTCAGGTACTGGTTCTCCAGATAGATCAGCCGCTTGGCCGCACGGATGCCGGCCAGGTGCAGGCCCATGCTTTCGGTGATCTCGGGCAGATGCTTCCAGGCGGCCTGGGTGCGGGCGATGGCGACATCGACGCGGCGCAGGTCGGGCAGCAGGCCTTCGGGCCAGGGCGTTTCCTCGGGCCGTTCCGGCTGCGTCAGGGCCTCGCCGGTGGCGTTGCGCCAACGGTCGATGAACATGTCGCCCAGGGCCTGGGCCGCGCGACCGTCGACCAGCATGGCCACCTCGTGGCGGGCCGGATAGTGGCGACCGGTCGGCAGGCGGCGGCGGGGATCGTTGTCGAGGTGCTCGCAGGTGTCCCAGCGATCCACCCCGATGTCGCCGCCGCTGAGCAGGGCCGCCGCGCCGTCGATGACGACCACCTTCTGGTGATGGCAGGCCGAGTCCGGCAGTGTGTTGTCGAGTTGGTACTTGACCCGCGAGCCGGCGAAGAAGGCCGCGCCGCGCTGGGGTCCGAACAGCTGCGAAGCGGCGATCGGGAACGGCATGTCCCAGGTCAGGATCCGCACGTCCAGCGCCGGGTTCAGCGACGCCTGCCGACGCAGGATCAGGCCGATGCGGTCGGCGTGCTGGGGGTCGCGGCTCTTCTTGACGCGATCAGGATCCAGGCGCGTCAGCGGGTCGAACACCCAGGCCAGGATCCAGATCGAGCGCTTGGCCGCCAGCAGCAGCGGCTTCAGCGCGTCGAAGGTTTCGTCGTTGTCTATGAACAGGGCCAGCCGGTCGGCGGGCTCGACTCGCCAGCAACTGTAGCCGGGTCGAAAGACGGAAGAACGCTCGTCCATGACGCTCCTAGGGCGGTGAGACTCGACAACGCACGGACCCAGATTATGGCTCCGCTTGCGCCGAGTCTTCCGACCGAGTTCGCCTAAAAATTCGAAGTGAGCGCCTAGCCGGCGATGGCGGCGGCGTCGCGTTCGCCGGTGCGGATGCGCAGGGCCTGCTCCAGATCCATGACGAACACCTTGCCGTCGCCGATCTTGCCCGTGTTGGCGGTGCGCTGCAGGGCCTCGACCACGGGCTCGACCACGTCGGTCGGCACGGCGATCTCCAGCTTCACCTTCGGCAGCAGCTTCACCTCGTATTCGGCGCCGCGATAGACCTCGGTCTTGCCTTTCTGCCGGCCGTAGCCGCGCACTTCCGTCACCGTCAGGCCCGACGCGCCCGCCTCCGTGACCGCCTCGAGCACCGAATCCAGTCGGCTCGGCTTGATGATGGCGACGATCATTTTCATGGCGCGGCTCCCGCGGCTGACAGTTGTTACAAAACCCAAGCTAGGCCCCGAATGCGGCGCCTCCAAGTGTCATCCGTCTTCAACGCGCGCCGGCGCCTTTTGAACAGGCGCCTTGCGCGCGGGCGCGGGCCCGGCCGGGCTGGGGGCCAGGACGCCCGGCGCGAACACCCGGACCCGGGCGCGATGGCCGCGCGGCTTGACGGCGAAGGTCTGCTTGACCGCCTCCATCAGGATCAGTCCGGCGAAGCGCGGCCACAGGCGCGCGCCGACCTGCTCGAAACCCTCGGCCCAGCCCGCCGCCATCGGCAGCGGCGGCGCATAGAGGGCCCGCGTCCAGCCGGCGGGCTCCAGCTCGGCGTCGCGGATCAGGCGCTCCAGCTGGCTGCGGCTGAAGGGTCGGCCATGGCCGAAAGGCGTGCTCTCGGCCCCGGCCCAGACGCCGTCCCGCGAGGCGACGGCCACGATCAGGCGGCCGGTCGGCGCCATCACCCGGCCGATCTCGGCCAGGACGGCGGCCGGATCGTCGGCCTCTTCCAGCGCATGGACCGCCAGGACGCGGTCGAACATGGCGTTGGGCAGCGGCAGGGCGGTCTCTTCGACCAGGCAAGCCTGGTTTCGCTCGCCCAGCGGCCAGACCTCGACGCCCTGCGTCGCGGGCATGGCGGCCACCACGCGGCGGGCGGCCTTGCGGGCCGAATCAAGGAACGGCGTCGCATAGCCCACGCCCAGGACGTCGAGGCCCCGAGTGTCGCCCCAGGCCTCATCGACCTTGCGCGCCAGCATCAGCCGCGCGGCGCGGCCCAGCGGGGTGGCGTAGAAGGCTCTAAGGTCCAGCACGTCGCGACGCATTGAGTCTCCAGGCAGGCGAGTACATCTATGTAGGCGTTGGCGCCGTCGGCGTCACCGCCTCCCGCAACCGCAAGGCCGCTCATGTCGCTGACCGTCCACCAATTTCCCTGCCTGTCCGATAACTATGGCTTTCTCGTGCGCGACGAGGCCACCGGGAAGACGGCGACAATCGACACGCCCGACGCCGACGCGATCCTGGCGGAGCTCGACAAGCTGGGCTGGAAACTGGACCTGATCCTCAACACCCACTGGCATCCCGACCACGCCGGCGGCAACGCCGCGATCCAGGCCGCCACCGGCGCCACGATCATCGGCCCCAAGGAGGTCACCCGAATCGCGCCGCTGGATCGCGAGGTGGTCGAGGGCGACAGCGTCGCGCTGGGCGAGACCCTGTTCACGGTCATCGACACCGGCGGTCACACGCTGGGCCACATCGCCTATCACGACGCGGCCGACTCGATCGCCTTCGTCGGCGACACCCTGTTCGCCCTGGGCTGCGGCCGATTGTTCGAGGGCACAGCCGAACAGATGTGGGGCTCGCTCTCCAAGCTGACCGCCCTGCCCGACGCCACCACGGTCTATTGCGCCCACGAATACACCGCCTCGAACGCCCGCTTCGCCCTGTCGGTCGACGATGATCCGGCCCTGAAGGCCCGCGCCGAGCAGGTGTTCGCCGCCCGCGAGCGCGGCGAGCCGACGGTGCCCACCTCGATCGGCGCCGAGAAGGCCACCAACCCCTTCCTGCGCGCCCCGCTGCTGCGCCCCGGCCTGGAGCCCGCCATGGCCTTCGCCGAAATCCGCGCCGCCAAGGACGGCTTCCAGGGATGAGCGTCGCGTTGGGCATCTCCGGCGACCTGGGCGCCAAGGAAATCATCCGCATGCTGGACATGCAGCCCCATCCCGAAGGCGGTTGGTATCGCCGCACCTTCGAGGACGCCCCCGGCGAGGACGGCCGCCCAGCCTCGACGGCGATCTACTATCTGCTGGAGGCCGAGCAGATGTCGGCCTGGCATCGGGTCGACGCGGTCGAGATCTGGCACTATCACGCCGGCGCCCCGATCTCGATCAGCCTGTCGCCGCCCGACGGCAAGGGCGTGACGGCCCATGTTCTGGGTCCGGATCTTCGCGCCGGTTGCCGTCCCCAGATCGTTGTGCCGACCTTCTGGTGGCAAACCGCTGTCAGCCTGGGGGCCTGGACCCTGGTCGGCTGCACCGTCGCCCCCGGTTTCCGCTTCGAAGGCTTCGAGCTGGCCCCGCCGGACTGGCGTCCCACGCCCTGACCGGACTCGTTTCGGGTACCCCGAGGCGATTTACCGCACCCGCTATGCAATCCTTTTCATGCCGGTTCGCGGTACTAGGTTCGGCGAACCAGGGGTGGGTGCTTTTTATGTCTGACGACTACCATGACGCGCGCGCAGCGGTGCGCAGCGCCACGGACTACATTTTGCGTTGGGTCGAGATCTCCAACGAGGCCCATGGCGTCGATATCGTCTATTCGCTGGTGTTCACCACGCTCTGGGCCGGCAATGTCTCGCACCTGCGCGGCCGGGTCTATTCCGAGATCGACGACATCCCGCCCGACGACGAGCGCCGGCCGATCACCATTCGCCAGGTCGCCGATTCGCTGGGCCTGCCCTACGAGACCGTGCGTCGCCGCGTCGTCGAGATGCTGGAGCGCGGCGTCGCCAAGAAGATCGGCCGCGAAGGCTTCATCGTGCCCGGCGAGGTCCATGCCCGCCCCGAGATGCTGAACGCCCTGCGCCGCTCGCACACCAGCCTGCTGCGGTTCATGAAGGAGCTGAAGGTCCTGGGCATCGAGGCCAACTGACGGCCGCTCGCGCGCCGCGTCTCGACATGGCAGCCTGACGAGGCAGAGCGGGGCGGAAGCATGGAACAGGATCAGGGCGTGCGTCCGCGCGACATCCGGCGACTGCGCTGGCTGACCGGCCTGATGTTCCTGATGTTCGCGATGACCACCGATGCGGTCGGCGTGATCATTCCCAGCCTGATCCGCACCTTCGGCCTTTCACTGGCCTCGGCCAGCGCCTTCCACTACGCGACCATGGCCGGCGCGGGGCTGGCGGGCGTCGGCCTCGGCTTCCTGGCCGACCGACTGGGACGCGCGCCGACCATCGTCCTGGGCCTGGCGCTGTTCGCCGCCGCCTCGATGGTCATCGCCGCGACCCGGACCTTCGGCGTGATGCTGGTCCTGCTCTTCGCGTCGGGCGCGGCCATCGCGATCTTCAAGACCGGAGCCATGGCGCTGATCGGCGACCTGTCGCGATCGACGCGCGAACACACCGCCGCGATGAACGCCGTCGAAGGCTTCTTCGCGGTCGGCGCGATCCTGGGGCCGCTGATCGTCGGCGGCCTGCTTGAGGCTGGCGCCTCCTGGCGCTGGCTGTACGTCATCGTCGGCCTGCTCTGCCTGGGCCTGATCGCCGTCACCCTGCTGGCCCGATTCCCCGTCCGCGCCGCCTCCCGGCCGGAGGCCGTGACCCTGGGCGACACCTGGGCGGTGGCGCGCGATCCCCACGCCCTGACCTTCGGCCTGGCGGTGATGCTGTATGTCGGGGTCGAGACGGCGGTCTATGTCTGGCTGCCCACCCTGCTGACGGCGCGCGGCGCGACCGCCGGAGGGACGGCCGCCTACGCCCTGTCGGCCTTCTTCGCCCTGCGCGCCATCGGACGCTTCGCCGGAGCCTGGCTGCTGACCCGCCTGACCTGGACGCGGATCCTGGCGATCAGCGCCTGCGCGGTCCTGGCCTGCTTCTGCGGCGCCCTGGTGGGCGGCCTGGAGGCGGCGACCGTGCTGCTGCCGCTGTCGGGCCTCTTCATGTCGGTGATCTATCCGACCCTGAACTCCAAGGCGATCAGCGGCTTTCCCAAGGCCCGGCACGGGGCGGCGGCCGGGGTGATCCTGTTCCTGACCTGCGCCAGCGCCGTCGCCTCGCCCCTGGCCATGGGCGCGCTGGGCGACGCCTTCGGCGGCTCGCGGCCCGGCTTCCTGCTGGCGGCGGTCATGGCGGCGCTGCTGGCGGCGATGGCGATCGCCAACCTCATCTTCGACCCTAGCCGCCACCGCCTGTCCCAGCGCGAGGCGAGCGACTACTGAACTCAGGTGGTCGACCGGACGATCAGTTCGGCTGGCATGGTCGTGGACGGCGTGTCCTCGCCGCCGATGCGACGGAACAGCAGATCGGCCATCTTCCGGGCGCCCGCCTCCAGGTCCTGACGGACGGTGGTCAGGGGCGGCGTGCCCTGCCGGGCCAGGGCGATGTCGTCGTAGCCGACCACCGCGACATCCTCGGGCACGCGACGGCCGGCGTCCGTCAGCGCGCGGATGGCGGCCAGGGCGATGACGTCCGACACCGCGAAGATCGCGTCGAAGATCACGCCGGAGCGGATCATGACGCAGGCCGCCTCATAGGCGTTGTCGACCGAGAACGGCGCGGGCACGATCAGAGCCGGATCGATCGGCAGGCCGGCGCTCGCCAGCGCTGTCAGATAGCCTTCGCGACGAAGCGCCGCCTCGGGCGCGTCGGAGGCTCCCAGAAAGACGATGCGCTGGCGGCCGGACCGGACCAGGTGCTCGACCGCCGCCTTCGCGCCGCCGATGTTGTCGCCGCCGACGCTGCAATAGCGTTGGTCGGGCAGGTGTCCGCCCCAGACCACCATCGGCCGGTAGGTCTGGGCCGCCAGGTTCAAGGCTTGATGCTGGTTGCTCTGGCCGATGATCAGCAGGCCGTCCGCCCGCTGGGATTGGATCAGGCGATCCAGCCATCCCGGCTGCGGCGAGGCTACCTTGGTCAGCAGCACGGCGTAGTCGCGCAGGGTGAGCTCGTCGGCCAGGCGACCGACCATTTCCAGAAAGAACGGATCGGAGATCAGCTGCCCGGCCTCGTGGCCGAGGGGAATCACGACGCCGATGGTGTTGGTGCGGCGCAGCCTCAGGCTGCGGGCCGACTGGTTGACGACATAGCCGCTGGCCCTGGCCAGTTCCACGATCTCCTCGCGCAGAGCCTTGGGAATCAGGGTGTTGCCCGCCAAGGCCCGCGAGACGGTCGATATCGACACGCCCGCCATGCGCGCGACGTCCGCCATCTTCAGGCGGCCGCGTTCGGGAGACGATGGGTCGACGGGTTCGTCGGTGCTCATGAAGCGCCACAATAGACCGCTGCGGCCCAGGGAAAAGCGCTGTTTCGGTCGTTAGGGTTAGCGGTTGACGACCTTGATGATCCGCTTGGATGACGGACGTCCCGCCACGCCCTGTCCGGGCGCGTAGGTGACGATCAGCGCGCCGTTCTTGAAGGCGGCGCCGGGCTTGTCGCCCTCGGCCAGCAGCACGCGCATCACCTTGTTGATGTCCGAGCGATCGCCCTTGCGGACCATGCGCTCCAGAGCCTCGGCGGCGATGGTGGCGCTGTCGGCGATCAGCACAGAGGTTTCGGGACGGGCGTCCTGGACGGTCTCGAACGGAATCTGCCTCTGAGCCGCGCGGGTCACCCGGGTGGAGGCCTGGTACAGGCGCTGGAACAGCACGTTGATCGACAGCACGGCCGGCGGCTGCAGGGACTGGGCCTTACCGCTGAGCGCGGCGGCGGCGCCGTTGGGGCTTTCCTCGGTGAAGAGGATCATCCCGCCCAGCTTGGTGGCGCGCAGCACCGGCTCGCCCATCTCGTTGCGATAGATGACGTCGCCGCGCGAGGCCGGTTGCGGCGACAGCACCCAGATCTCCGGGCTGTTGTCGAATTTCAGCAGCGGCATCGACGAGGCGCGGTCCAGAACGAAGGCGCTGCCGGTCTCGGAGACGTAACGGGCCACCGGCGGCGGAGCCGGGCGACGCGAGGCGGAAAGACCGTGGTGACCGAGCAGCGCGTCGCGCAGGGACTGGGCGGCCTGCTGGGCGCTGGCCGGCGAAGCGATCGCGAGGATGGCGATCATCGCGAGGACGCAATTCGCCCTCCAGTCGCCCTTCTCCGCCATCGAACTCTTCATGCGACCGTCTTGCCCGCCGACTAGGGCGAATCTTGGACGGCCGGTCCCATGAACTCGTCGAACGCGCAGCCGTCGCCTCATGGCCAAGGTTTCACGATGAAACCATCGGATCGTCAACCGTAACAATGACGGCCCGCTCGCCAGGCGACCGGGCCGTCTCTGGGTTGGATCGTCCGTCGAGACCGCTAGGCGGCCATGTACTGTCCGCCGTTCAGGGACAGGGTGGCGCCGGTCACGAAGCCCGCGCGCTCGCCTGCCAGGAACGAGACCATGTCGGCGATCTCCTCGCCCTTGCCCAGGCGGCCGACGGGAATGCCGCCGATGATCTGGGCCAGCACGTTTTCCGGCACGGCCGCGACCATCTCGGTGTCGATATAGCCAGGGCAGATCACATTGACCGTGACCCCCTTCTTGGCGTTTTCCAGGGCCAGGGCCTTGGTGAAGCCGATCAGCCCGGCCTTGGCGGCCGAGTAATTGGTCTGGCCCATCTGGCCCTTCTGGCCGTTGATCGAGCTGATGTTGATGATCCGGCCCCAGCCGCGATCCCGCATGCCCTCGATGACCGGGCGGGTCATGTTGAAGGCGCTGTCCATGTTGACCCGGATGACTTCCGACCACTGCTCGTAGGTCATCTTGTGCAGCATGCCGTCGCGCGTGATGCCAGCGTTGTTGATCAGCACGTCGACGGGGCCAAGCTCGGCCTCGACCTTCTTGACCGCGGCGGCGCAGTCGTCGAACGAACCGACATTGCCCTTCACGACCATCACGCCCAGGGACTTGGCGCAGGCCGCGGCGGCCTCTTCATTGCCGGAATAGCCGGCGGCGACCTTCATGCCGTCGGCGACGAGGCGCTCGCAGATCGCGCGACCAATCCCCCGCGTGCCGCCGGTCACGAATGCAACTCTCGTCATGTGTCTCTCCCGATTTTTCTTATGGTTCGCGTGATCGCCGCGCCAGGGCAAGCGCCCTGACGCTGCGTCAACGCGTTTTATTTCGTCAGACAGCCTCGACGCACATGGCCACGCCCATGCCGCCGCCGATGCACAACGTCGCCAGGCCCTTCTTGGCGCCCGAGCGCTTCATCTCGTGCAGCAGGGTGGTGAGGATGCGCGCGCCGGACGCGCCGATCGGGTGGCCGATGGCGATGGCGCCGCCGTTGACATTGACCTTCGAGGTGTCGAGGCCCAGTTCGCGGACGACGCACAGCGACTGGGCGGCGAAGGCTTCGTTGCTCTCGACGAGGTCGAGGTCGGCGACGGTCCAGCCGGCCTTTTCCAGGGCCTTCTTGCTGGCCGGGATCGGACCCGTGCCCATGATCTCCGGCTCGACGCCGGCATTGGCCCACGAGGCGATCCGGGCCAGAGGCTTCAGCCCGCGCTTGGCCGCCTCGTCGGCGCTCATCAGGACCAGGGCGGCGGCGCCGTCATTGAGGCCCGAGGCGTTGGCGGCGGTGACCGAGCCGTCCTTGGTGAAGGCCGGACGCAGGCCCGAAATGGCCTCCAGGGTCACGCCGTGGCGGATGAACTCGTCCTTGTCGACCACGGTGTCGCCCTTGCGGCCCTTGACGGTGACCGGCGCAATCTCGTCGTCGAACTTGCCGGCCTTCTGGGCCGCTTCGGCCTTGTTCTGGCTGGCGACGGCGAAGACGTCCTGGTCGCCGCGGGTGATCTGCCAGCGGCTGGCGATGTTCTCGGCGGTCTGGCCCATGTGATAGCCGTGGAAGGCGTCCCACAGGCCGTCCTTGATCATGGTGTCGACGAACTGCAGGTCGCCCATCTTCTGGCCGCCGCGCAGGTTCTGGGCGTGGGGCGCCTGGCTCATGCTCTCCTGGCCGCCGGCCACCACGATATTGGCGTCGCCGGTCTGGATCTGCTGGGCCGCCAGGGCCACGGCGCGCAGGCCCGAGCCGCACAGCTGGTTCAGGCTCCAGGCCGGGCTCTCGACCGGGATGCCGGCGTTGACCGAGGCCTGGCGGGCGGGGCCCTGGCCGGCGGCGGCTTGCAGCACCTGGCCCAGGATCACTTCGTCGACGTCGGCGGCGGTGATGCCGGCGCGCTCGATGGCGGCCTGGATGGCGACCTTGCCCAGCTCGGAGGCGGGCAGGCTGGACAGGGCCCCGTTGAACGAACCGACCGGCGTGCGGGCGGCGGAAACAATGACGATGTCGCTCATGGTGGAAGCTCCCGTGACGGTCTGGCAGGACGCTCTAAGGGTCGTGGCGCCCGTGTTTTTGCAGTGCGAAAGCAACATGCATTTTCGCACCCTGTTCGTCACGACGCCATTTTCACCACCTATCGAGCGCTGGAAGTGTTCTGACCACTGGCGTCATGCCTTAGCATTCGCGATAGTGCGTTGCGAAAAGCGGGCGACACCGCTGTCCTAGGGAACGAAATGTCCGAGAACCCTGAAAAAGGCGAAACGGCCGCCAGCGGTGAAAAGCCGACCGGCCAACGCGTGATCATCAAGAAATACGCCAACCGTCGCCTCTACAACACCGCGTCCAGTTCGTACGTCACCCTCGAGCACCTGTCGGACATGGTGAAGGAGGGCGTCGACTTCGTGGTCTATGACGCCAAGTCCAACGACGACATCACCCGCTCGGTCCTGACCCAGATCATCTTCGAGGAAGAGAACCGGGGCGGCGGCCAGAACCTTTTGCCGATCCAGTTCCTGCGCCAGCTGATCGGCTTCTACGGCAACTCCATGCAGGCCTTCCTGCCCAGCTATCTGGAGATGTCGCTGGAGAGCTTCACCAAGCAGCAGGAGCGCATGCGCACCCAGTTCGCGGGCATGACCCCCGGCAAGATCCCGCCGCTGGGCGTTGGGGTCTACGAGGAGCAGGTCCGCCAGAACATGGCCCTGTTCGACCGGGCCATGAAGATGTTCTCCCCCTTCGCCTATGCTCGTCCCGAAGACGGCGGAGCCGCCGCCCCCAATGCGCCGGAACCGGCTCCGGCCGCGCCCGCCCCGCCCAGCGAGGACTCCCTGGCCGATCTGAAGCGCCAGCTGGAAGCCATGCAGCAGCAGATCGAGAAGCTGGCCACCAAGCCTTAACCACGCCGGCACAGTCGTTCTTAACGGTCGGGGCCCTAGGCTCTTCACCATGAACGGCCCCATCGACCCCTTGCGACGCGCCGGCCCGGCGCGTCGGGCGCTTCCGGCGCCTCGGGACTCCCATCGTCGCGAAGACGAGGAGGAAGAGGTCGTCTATGTGCGCGAGGAGCAACCCGCGCCACCGCCCCGCAAGGAAGGCTTCGCCGCCTTCGCCGCTCACCTGATGGGTCAGCCTGGTCAGAAGCGCGGCCTGCGCGGTGGGCAGGAAGTGCTCGACTCGGCGCGTTCGACCTATCTCGGGACGGAATATTCCGGCGAGGCCGACCGTCGTCCCAAGGCGGGCCTGCTGAAGAAGACCGAGATCTAGCCTTCCAGGCGCGCCAGCCGCGCCTCCAGCTCGGCCACCCTGGCCTCCAGCGCCGCAATCCGTCGGCCCTGCGCGTCGGTCGGATCGGGCGGCGCCCGCACCCCGGCCCGCAAACCCGCCTCGGCCGGCGACACGCCCAAAAGTTCAGCGAAAGCCGTCAGTTCCTGCCAGGACAGCTCACGCTGGTCCTTGAAGGCCAGGGCCAGCTCGGCCTCGGTCATGTGGGCCACGGCGGCCAGGACCGCCCGACTGAGGCCGCGTTCGGCCAGCCGCGCATCGTACCATGACTGGTCGAAGAACAGCGCCATCAGGCCGCGCCGCCGTCCCGGCCGGCTTGGCGCCAGTCTTGCTTAATCGTTGGTGAATTCATCGCCGACGAGTGCTCCCATGCTGACCGCCGCCATCCGCTTCCTCGACATCGCAGTGGTGACCCTGATCTTCACGGCCCTGACCTAAGGCTAGCTGTTCTCCAGCAGCATCATCGTGCCTTGGCCACCGTCGGCGCAGATGCTGACGATGGCCTTCTCGCCCTTGGGCCGGGCCGCCAGTTCCTTGACCGCCTGACTGAGGATGCGCGCGCCCGTCGCGCCGAACGGGTGGCCGACCGCCAGGCTGCCGCCGGTGGGATTCATCCGCTCGCGCGGGAAAGCGCCCAGGTCCGCCGTGACGCCCGCCTTGTCCTCGACGAAGGCCGGCGTGGTCCAGGCCGCGATATGCGACAGCACCTGGGCCGCGAAGGCCTCATGGATCTCCCAAAGCCCGATGTCGCCATAGGTCAGGCCGTTACGGGCCAGCAGGCGCGGCACGCCGTAGGCCGGAGCCATCAGCAGCCCTTCGTGGCGCAGGTCGATGGCGGTGACCTCATAGTCGACGACCTTCACACGCGGCGTGCCCTCGGGCAGACGCGCCAGCCCCGCCTGGGACGCCACCCAGATCGCCGCCGCCCCATCGGTCAGGGGTGAGGAATTGCCAGCCGTCAGCGTGCCCTTGCCGCTGGTCTTGTCGAAGGCCGGACCCAGCTTGGCCAGCTTCTCCAACGTGGAGTCCTTGCGCGGGATCGTGTCGCGCTTGACCACGCCCAGCGGGATGACCAGGTCGTCGAAGAAGCCGGCCTCCCAGGCCTTGACCGCGTTCTGGTGGCTCTCGAAGGCGATCTGGTCCTGGTCGGCGCGGGCCAGGCCCCATTCCTTGGCCGTGATCTCCGTGTGCTCGCCCATCGACAGGCCCGTGGTGCGGTTGGCCACCTTGGGGATCCACAGCTTCAGGTCGG
This sequence comes from Caulobacter sp. GW821-FHT10F06, assembly GCF_058809215.1. Lineage (NCBI taxonomy): Bacteria > Pseudomonadati > Pseudomonadota > Alphaproteobacteria > Caulobacterales > Caulobacteraceae > Caulobacter > Caulobacter sp. GW821-FHT10F06. Next base: position 527,808 of record NZ_JBXASK010000004.1, read on the forward strand.
ACGGCTTCAGCTTGCCCAGATGCGCCAGCTTCTGGCCGACCGTCTTGGCGCTCTGGAAGCCCTTCAGCCAATCGGAGAAGGCGATGCTGGCGCCCACCTGCACCCGGCTCATGCTTTCGACGCCGCCGACCAGGGCCAGATCCCGGCCGCGTCCGTCGATCATGCCGGCCGCCTCGATCACCCCGGCCATGCTGGTCGAGCAGGCCATCACCGTCGAGAAGGCGGGGATGGTCGCGTCGCCGCCGGCGTCCAGCAGCACTTCACGGGCCAGGTTGCTGAAGGTCAAGTTGGGGATCACCGTGCCCCAGATCGCGAAGTCCGGCCGCGCCTTGGCCAGCATGGCCTGGACCACGGGAACCGACAGGCCGATCGCGTCATAGGCGGCCAGCGATCCGTCGACCTTGGCGAAGGGCGTGCGCACCCCGGCGGCGAGCCAGATGTCGGTCTTGTCGGCCATGGGAGGTTCCGATCCTGAAGCTTTACGAGGCAGTCAGCAGATCAACACCAATCCGGGGGGTCTTGTCGATTTCCGCCTTGGCCAACGCGCCGACGAACACGGCTTCGCCGCTTCAGGCGGCATGGACCGCTGAGGTGCTGGGGAGACAGGGAATAGGCTGCGCGCCCCTCTTCCTCTCGATGGAGGAAGGGTGAGGTCATTCGAACCTAGTGATCGCCGAAATCTACGTCGCGGCGGGCGGCGACGATGGTGACGATGAAGCCGGCCAGGACGTCCAGCAGGACCATGGTGGTCAGCAGGAAGAAGGTCGACGTGGCGAAGGCGGGAGCCAGCAGGAACTCGACCAGGCAGCCGATGAACAGCACCATCGACAGCGAGTGGTTGATGATCGCGATCTTGCGGCTGGTGGTCGACTTCAGGAGTTCGACGAACAGCACCACCAGCGAGGCGGCCAGCAGCAGGTCGCTGAGGCTGACCGCCCAGTCGACCCGCGAGGTCATGTGGATGGTGAACAGGGTCTCGGTCAGGCGTGCGTGCGCCTCGGTCGACTTGAAGGCCCCGGTCAGGGTCAGAGCGATCAGATTATAGACCAGCACCGGCAAGGCCAGCAGCGGAACCGCAGCGAACATAGGACGTCCCCCTTTGGCGTGAGCTGAAGACCTCATGCCATGGTTAAGCCGTAGCGGTTATTTTGGTTTCGGTGAAGCCGCCTCGCCTGTCGCGAGTTACGCCTCGTCGACGCCCTGAGGATTGCGGGCCCGGGTCTGCAGCCACATCACGCCCAGCAGGTCGGACACCGAAGCCTTCAGCCGGCCGAAGTTGGTGTATTTCGACACCCCGCTCTCGCGATGCCGGTGGTTGACCGGCTGGAACGCCACCTCATAGCCCTCGCGCAGCATCAGGGCCGGGATGTAGCGGTGGATGTGATCGAAGTACGGCAGGCGCAGGAAGGCCTCGCGGCGGAAGGCCTTCAGGCCGCAGCCGGTGTCGTTGGCGGTGTCGTGCAGCAGGCGCTTGCGGACGCCGTTGCCGAACCTGGAAGCGAAGCGCTTGGCGCTGCTGTCCTGGCGCTTGACCCGCTCGCCGCCGACCAGGGCCAGGGTGGCGGGACCGGCGGCCAGGGCCTTGGCGAGACGGGGCGCGTCGGCCGGATCGTTCTGGCCGTCGCCGTCCAGGGTGATGATGATCGGCGCCCGGGCGGCGAGAACGCCGCTGCGTACGGCGCGGCTCTGGCCCGAGTTCTTGCGGTGGCCCAGGACGCGCAGCTGCGGAATCTCGGCCTTCAGCGCCACCAGCAGAGCCTTGGTGTCGTCGCGGCTGGCGTCGTCGACGAAGATGATCTCGTGGTTCTCGCCGGCGAAGGCGGTCGCGATCTCGCGGACCAGGGCCGGCGCTGCGCCGCCCTCGTCGAAGACGGGCACGACGATCGAATAGTCAGGCGTGGCGGAGGCGGCGGCGGTCATCGCCCTCTCATACCGGAAAAATCGCCACACGAAAGGATCGTGCTATTCCATGCGCCATGACGCTTGAATCTCGCCTGGATGACTGGAGCCGTGGCTGGCGCGGCCCGTTGTTCGCCGCGTTGGTGGCCCTGATCGCCGGCCTGCCCGGCCTGTTCGCCATGCCGCCCCTGGACCGCGACGAGTCGCGCTTCGCCCAGGCCACCGCCCAGATGCTGGAGACCGACGACCTGGTGGTCATCAAGTTCCAGGACCAGCCGCGCTTCAAGAAGCCGGTCGGCATCCACTGGCTGCAGGCGGCCAGCGTCTCGGCGTTCTCGGCCGCCGAGAACCGGGGCATCTGGGCCTATCGCATCCCGTCGCTGCTGGGCGCGATGCTGGCGGCAGCGGCCTGCGCCTGGGGCGCGGCGGCGTTGCTGGACCCGCGCACCGGCCTGCTGGCCGGTTCGATCCTGGGGGCCACCTTCCTGCTGTCGACCGAGGCCTTCATCGCCAAGACCGACGCGGCGCTGTGCGGCTCGACCACCCTGGCCATGGGCGCCCTGGCGCGGATGTACGCCGACCATCTGGCCGGCGGGAAGCCCAACAACTGGACCAAGCTGGCCTTCTGGGCCGGACTGGCCGTGGCCGCCCTGATCAAGGGTCCCGTCGGCCTGTTGACGGTGCTGATGGCCGCGCTGGCCCTGTGGGCCTGGGACCGCAAGGGCGCGTGGCTGAAGGACCTGGGATGGGGCTGGGGCCTGATCCTGTTCGCGGCCATCGTGCTGCCGTGGGCGATGATGATCACCGTGGCCACTGACGGCGCGTTCTGGGGCACGGCGATCGCCGGCGACCTGGCGCCCAAGATGGCCGGCGGTCAGGAGGGGCATGCCGGTCCGTTCGGCTATCACGCCTTGATAACCCCGCTTCTGACCTATCCGGCCACCCTGTTGCTGCCGGCCGGCCTGGTAATAGCCTGGAAGGGCCGGGCCGAGCCGGGCGTGCGCTTCGCCGTCTGCTGGCTGGTCCCGACCTGGCTGATGTTCGAGCTGCTGCCGACCAAGCTGGCCCATTACACCCTGCCCGGCATGGGCGGTATGGCCATGCTGATGGCGACGGCCGTGCGCGAGCCGCTGGGAAATCTTGTCCGCCGCCTGGGCGCGGGCCTGACCGTCTTCGTTTCGCTGCTGCTGGCCGCCGTGGCGGTGTACGGCATGAAGATGTTCGGCCAGGGCGCCGATCTGATCTGGACGGCTCTGACCGTGATCCTGCTGCTGGCGGCCGGCGCGACGGGCGCGATCCTGCTGCTGCGCCGGCAATCGGCCCGCGCCCTGGTGATCTCCGGCGCCCTGGGCGTCGCCGCCCACGCCAGCCTGGTGGGCGGACTGCTGCCGCACCTGGAGCCGCTCTTCCTCTCCAAGGACATCGCCGACGCCCTGGATCGCGCCAAGCTGTCGCCGCGCTCGGGGGCGCCGGGCCCCGTGGCGGTGACCGGCTATTCCGAGCCGAGCCTGGTCTTCCTGCTGGGCACCGCCACCGAGCTGACCAATGGCGAGAACGCCGCCCAGGCGATCGTTCAAGGCCGGCCGGCCGTGGTCGAGGGCCGCGAGCAGGCGGTGTTCCTCAAGGCCCTGGCGGCCGAGGGCCTGACGCCGCGCCCCGTCGCCGTGGTCCAGGGTCAGAACTATTCCGACGGCGACAATGAGCGCCTGACGATCTATCGCGGCGAGCCGCAGGAGACGCCGGAGCCCGAACCGGAGGATCGCCCATGAGCCGCTTCATCCAGATCGTCGAGGTCGGGCCGCGCGACGGTCTGCAGAACGAGAAGCTCTCGCTGTCGGTCGACGAGAAGCTGGACCTGATCCGCCAGCTGGAGGCCGCGGGCGCGCGGCGCACCGAGGTGGTGTCGTTCGTCAATCCCAACCGCGTGCCGCAGATGGCGGGAGCGGAGGAGATCATGGCGGCCCTGCCGTCCGACCTGACCCATTCGCGCATCGGGCTGGTGCTGAACATGCGCGGCTGGGAACGGTGCGTGGCGGCCCAATGCGACGAGGCCAATGTCGTCGTCTGCGCCACCGACGGCTTCGGCACGCGCAACCAGGGCTCGACCGTCAGCCAGCAGATCGACGCCTTGGCCGGCATCGTCGAGCGCCAGGCGGTCGAGGGCGGGCCACCGATCACCGCGACCATCTCGGTGGCCTTCGGCTGTCCGTTCGATGGCGAGGTGTCGGAAGATCAGGTCGTGGCCATCGTCCGCGAAGCGGCCGCCCTAAACGTGCCCGAGATCGCCATCGCCGACACCATCGGGGTCGCCGATCCCTGGACCGTCCGCAAGCGGATCGAGGCCGTGCGCGCCGCCGCGCCGGACGCCCGGCTGCGGATGCACTTCCATGACACCCGCAACACCGGCCTGGCCAACGCCTTCGCCAGCGTCGAGGCCGGAGTCGATGTGCTGGACGCCTCGGTCGGCGGCCTGGGCGGCTGTCCGTTCGCGCCGAACGCCACCGGCAATATCGGCACCGAGGATCTGGTCTACATGCTGGAGCGGGCCGGGTTCGAGACCGGATACGATCTTGAGGCGTTGATCAGGATCGGGCGTGCGATCAGCGAGCGCCTGGGCAAGGCGCCCGCCTCGTCCCTGTCCCGCGCCGGAGGTTTCCCCGCATGACCCGCCTAGCCGCTCTCGCCGCCGGCGCCGCCCTCACCCTGCTGGGGGCCTGCGCGACCACGCCCGCCGCCCAGGCCGGCGCGGTCTGCGATGTCACCGTGAAGTTCGGTAGCTACGGCATGGGGATTGACCGGACCTTGGCCGACAGGGTCGACGCGGCGACCAGGGCCGATCGCGACCTGGCCCGGGTGGAGCGCAAGCCCTGGGGCCGCGAGGGCGAATACGACCTGTGTTTGTCGGCCAAGCCCGGCCGCAGCGCCACGGCGATCTATCAGCGCTATCGGGCCATGTTGCCCGGCAAAGCGCTGAAGGCCCCGACCTCGATCACGGGTCCGAACGGGCTGATGTACGAGACGATCGCGCCGATGTGACGGAGGGGACGTTCAGCGGTGGCTGATTAGATCGGGCGGCCGGTGAGCTTCCACAGCAGCGGACGGCACACCGACATCAGCATGATGGCCGGGGCCAGGAACACGGCCAGGGCGTAGCGCTGGAGGGTGTCGGCGCGCTTGATGAAGTAGCGGGAGAGGCCCACGCCCTTGTGGAACTCGACCTTCACCGGATGTTCCAGGCTGGTGTGGCCCAGATGGACCACCTGGGCCTTGGGCTGGAAGATCACCTCGCCGCCGGCCTGCCGGGCGCGCCAGCACAGGTCGATGTCCTCGACGTGTAGGAAATAGCCTTCGTCGAAACCGTCCAGGGCCTCGAAGTCGCTGCGGCGCAGGGCGAAGCAGGCGCCCGAGATCGTCGGCATGGGAACCGGCGAACGCGGAAGGGGTTCGGTTTCCCGATGGATCTCGAAGCCCGACAGTTTGGAATAGCGCCGGGTCAGATGCCCGAAGCTGAGCAGGGTCGTGATCGGCGTCACCTCGCCGCGACGACCGCCGCGCTGCTCGGTGCCATCGGTGTTCATCACCCGCGCCCCGACCACGGTCGGGGTCGGCTGGCCGCGGAAGGCCGTGACCAGCGCCGCGATGCAGCCGGGCTGCAGGTTGGCGTCCGGGTTGATGAAGATGACGTATTCGCCCTTGGCCGTCGTGGCGCCCATGTTGGCGCCCCGCGCAAAGCCGACATTGCCGTGGCCCTGCTGGAGCACGACGCGCGGTTCGGTCAGGCTCAGGGCGCGCAGCATGTCGGCGTCACGGGCCGACGAGCCGTTGTCGACGATGACGAACTCGTCGACCAGCGGCTCGTCCAGCACGTGCCGGATGCTGTCGGACAGCGCGTTCCCCGTCCGGTACACGACCATCACCACCGATATGTTCGGCTTCGCCGGACGAGCGCCGACGGCAAGGGTCGTAAAGGACGGGAGAATGCTGTTCATCAGGCAAGCGCCGCTTCTGGGGTCGGCATGGTCAGGCCTCGCGCTCGGGCAAGATCGGGCGGCGTCGCTTCGGCGGTGAGCACGCGTACGGCTTCGTCGAGCGACAGGATGTTCTGCCCCTCTCCGCCCAGACGACGCAAGGCCACCTGCCCGGTCTCCGCTTCTTTACGCCCCACCACCGCGATCACCGGCACCTTTGCGAGACTGTGCTCGCGAATCTTGTAGTTAATCTTCTCATTACGCAGATCGACCTCCGCGCGCATCCCCAAAGACGTCAATCTCTCGACGACCTGACGAGCATAATCATCGGCGTCGGACGTGATAGTAGCCACGACCACCTGCGTCGGCGCCAGCCAAAGCGGCAGATGTCCGGCGAAGTTTTCCAACAGAATGCCGATGAACCGCTCGAAGGACCCCAAGATCGCCCTGTGCAACATTACAGGGCGCTTTTTGGAACCGTCCTCCGAAACGTACTCCGCGTCCAGTCGTTCCGGCAAAACAAAGTCAAGTTGCAGCGTCCCGCACTGCCAGACACGACCAATCGCGTCCTTCAGCGAGAACTCCAGTTTCGGGCCATAGAAGGCGCCTTCACCTGGCTGATCAACCAGACGCTCGCCCGCCGCTTCGGCGGCCGTGGCCAGGGCGTGTTCGGCCTTGTCCCAGACCTCGTCGCTGCCCGCGCGCAGCTCCGGACGCGTCGAGAACTTCACATCGTGAAGGTTCATGCCCAGGTCGTTATAGACGCTGCGCAACAGTTCGATGAACCGGGCGCTTTCCTCCGTGACCTGCTCTTCGCGGCAGAAGATGTGGGCGTCGTCCTGCGTGAAGGCCCGCACCCGCATGATGCCGTGCATAGCGCCCGAGGGCTCGTAGCGGTGGCAGGCGCCGAACTCGGCCATGCGCAGCGGCAGTTCGCGATAGCTCTTCTGGCCGACATTGAAGATCTGGATGTGGCCCGGGCAGTTCATCGGCTTGACGGCCAGAACCTCGCCCTCGGCGCTTTCGCACATGAACATGGCGTGGCCGAACTTCTCGGCGTGGCCCGACTTCTCCCACAGGCTCTTGTCGAGGATCTGGGGCGTCTTGACCTCTTGATAGCCGGCCGCGTCGAGGCGACGGCGCATGTAGTCCTCCAGCGCCCGATAGAGCGTCCAGCCCTTCGGGTGCCAGAAGATCATGCCCTTGCCCTCTTCCTGGATGTGGAAGAGGTCCATGGTCCGGCCCAGCTTGCGGTGATCGCGCTTCTCGGCTTCCTCGATGCGCTTCAGATGCGCTTCCAGGTCGGCTTCGGAGGCCCACGACGTGCCATAGATGCGCTGGAGCTGGGCGTTGTTCTGGTCGCCGCGCCAGTAGGCGCCGGCCAGCTTGGTCAGCTTGAAGGCCTTGCCCACCGCCTTGGTGGACGGAAGGTGAGGCCCGCGGCACAGGTCCTTCCACTTCTCGCCCTGATGATAGACCGTGATCGTGTCGCTGGCCGGCAGGTCGCGGATGATCTGGGCCTTGTAGCTTTCGCCCATGGCTTCGAAGTCGGCGATGGCGGCGTCGCGGTCGACTTCCTCACGGCGGATCTTCTCGTCGCGGTCGACGATCTGGCGCATGCGCTCTTCGATCTTGGGCAGATCGTCGAGGCTGAACGGCTCGTCGCGGGCGAAGTCGTAATAGAAGCCGTCCTCGACGTTCGGACCGATCGTGACCTGGGTGCCGGGGAACAGTTCCTGCACGGCCTCGGCCAGAACGTGGGCGGTGTCGTGACGGATCACCTCGAGGGCGTCGGGCGACTCGCGCGTGACGATCTCGATCTTGCGCTCGCCGGTCAGCAGGTCGGCCGTCAGCGGACGGTCAAGGTCCAGCAGGACGCCGTCCAGCTTGATCAGCAGCGCCTTCTTTTCCAACGACTTCGAGATCGCGGCGGCGACATCGCGCCCGCTCGAGCCGTCGGGATATTGACGGGACGAACCGTCAGGGAAAACCAGGTCGATCATTCTTCACATATCCACTTTCGTGGCGTGACGCGCGGCGGAGGCGGGTCGTACCCCGATCCTCCTAACGGATTGCATCGGCAAATCCGTCGCAACGCCAGCCAAGACCCTTTTGCGGGTCCGTAGTCCTTGAGCGCCTGCGCCGCATACTCCGAACAACTCGGCATAAAACGGCACTGACGCCCGATGAGGGGCGAGAGCGTCAACTTGTAGGCCCTGAGGCCAAGGTCGACGGTGCGTTCGTAGAAGGTCATGCCAGCGCAGCGATTGTTGCAGCGTGCTTATCGCACCCGCGAAAAGCCGCAATCAAGCGGCGCCGGCGCTGCTAGTTCGAGTTTCCGCCTGCGCTGTGGCGCGGGAGACAGCCTCGACCGCCGCTTCGAACGCCAAAAGCGTCGAGGCGTGACGGGCGGGATAGTCCTTGACCGGCTCCAGCACGGCGAGCTCCGAAAACCGGCCCGCAGGAGGCGAACCGTTCGTCTTAAGCATAGCGCGTAGGGAATCTCGCGCAAACGCGATCTCGGAAAGATCGGCGCCGACGATGTTCGCGCCCAGGATCGCGGCCGAGGCCTGGCCCAGGGCGCAGGCCGAAACGTCCTGCGCGAAGTCGCTGACGCGACCATCGGTCACGCGGACATCGACGACGATCCGGCTGCCGCAGAGCTTGGAGCTCTTCTCCGACGAGGCGTCGGGCGCGGCCAGACGCCCGGTGCGCGGGATGTTCGCGACCAGGGTCAGGATCTTGGCGCTGTAGAGCTCGTCGATCATCGGACTTAGGTGGGGATCTTCTGGCGTTCGGACCAGAGGCGTTCGGCGTGATCGCGCAGGGCCTCGCCGATCTGGGTGTAGGCGGCGCGCAGCTTGCGGCGCTCGGCCTTGCTGACCCAGCGCACCAAGGGGCCCATGAACAGCTCGCCGTTCGAGAAGGTCGCGTTGGACGGGCCCATGCTCTCGATCTCGATATAGCGGATCGCCGTGACGAAGCCGCCCATGCGGCTGCTGCGCCAGTGCAACTGCTCGTAGGGCACCCAGTCCTGGACAACCGGCGAGATCACCCGGGCAGGTTCGCCCTCCAGGGCCTGCTCGATCGTCAGGGCCGTGCCGATCTTCATCTGGCCCTCGGCCTTGCGATGGATCGGATTCCAGTCGCCCCAGGTCGAGAAGTCGGAGATCAGCTCCCAGACCAGCTCGGCGGGGGCCTGGACGCCCGTGCGATGTTCTACGGCTCGTTGCATGGCGGGCTTTTAGCATCAGGGCGCGGCAGACATAAACCCCGTGGGAGACGGCGAGACGGTCATCCCGGGTCTTCGCCGCGCTACGCCCGGGATGACAGAGAAAGGAACACACGGGTTCGCGTCCTCGCCGGTTTGCGCGGCGAGTGTTGGGGAGGCGGCGGAGCGTCCGGGCCAGGCCCGGATGAGTTTTAGGGGAGTACCGTTTCGGCCGTGGCCGGAGCGCTCCGCGCGGTCGTTATCCCTCTGGCCGGGGCGCGCGGGTCTTGTTCAACCCTTTGCCCCACCCGGATTTGTCCTCCTCGCGACGGACCCAGCCCTGGGGCTGCAAGCCACGCCGATTCCGGAAGGACCCGGAGCGAACCTTCGGACGGGCGGGGGTTTGGCCTTCCCCCGATGGACAGGTTTACGTCCCCTGCCCTCTGAACCCGTACAACCGCCCCCGTCGCGCGTTTCGGTCGCCAGCTTCGCGCCCTCCCCTGCGACGGGGCGAGCAGAAGTATGCTGCGGGTTTGGCGGGGGCGGCGTCGATTTTGGATCGTGACGCTGGGTGCGGCGGTTAGGGCGTTGAAGTTGTTGGGGCGGAGGGGGCGCTATGCTCGCAAGATTGCGGGGGTAACTAGATCCTCCTCCTCTGCGGGAGTGGCCCGAGGGCCGGAGGGGCAGCGCGGCGCTAGCCCAGATCGCGCCAGGCATTGCATATGCCGGCGCTGCCCCCTCAGTCGCTCCGCGACAGCTCCCCCAGAGGGGGGGGGCATCTTCAGCTAGTCCCGCACCAGCCCGCCATCCACCACCAGGTTCTGGCCCGTCACCGCCCGGCTCCAGGGCGAGGCGAAGAACAGCACCGCGTCGGCGAACTCGGCCGGCGTCGTCACCCGGCGCAAGGGCGTGCTCTGGGCGATCAGGTCGAAGATCGCTTCCGGCGTCGCCGAGCTGGCGTCGGTGGTGCGCAGCAGGCCGCCCGACAGCATGTTGACGGTGATTCCGCCGGGGCCGAGATCGGCCGCCGCCGTGCGGGTCAGCGACAGCAGCGCGGCCTTGGCGGCCGTGTAGTCGTGATAGGGCACCACCGGGTTCTGGAAGAGGTTGGTGCCGATATTGATCACCCGCCCGAAGCCGGCGTTCTCCATCGCCGGAGCCGTGGCCTGAATCAGGTTCAGCGCCCCGCGCACGGACACGTCCAGCTGGCCCTGGAAATCCTCCCAGGGGATGGTCTGCAGGGTATGGCGGCCGTCGCCGTTGAAGCTGAAATCGCCCAGAGCGTTGTTGACCACCGTGGTGACGTGGCTCCCGAAGTGCTCGGCGGCCTCGTTGACCAAGCGGCGGATCTCTTCGCGGTCGCTGACGTCGGCCTGCAGGGCCACGGCGCGGTCGCCCAGTTCTTCCGCGAGCGCCAGGGCGGCGGCCTCGCTGCGGCGATAGTTGATCACCACCGACGCGCCCTGGTCGGCGAAGGCCCGGGCGATGGCGGCGCCCAGCCCCCGACCGGCGCCGGAGACCAGGACGATCTGTTCGTTCAACTGCATGGGCGGGGTCCGGTTGGCTACAAACAGTGACGCAATAATCCAGGTGTCATCCCGGAAGCCTCACAGAGGCTGTCCGGGACCCAGGGGTCTGGGCAAAGGCCTTGCGGTTCACCTGGGTCCCGGACAAGCGCTGCGCGCTTTCCGGGATGACAACGGTGGGGGACTTCTAAAGAGGCCGAGATCAGTCCTTCATGCGCCACGTCGCCCCGGCCGGACCGTCCATGACCACCACGCCCAGGCCGTCGAGTTCGGCGCGAATGGCGTCTGCGGCGGTCCAGTCCTTGGCGGCGCGGGCCTCGACCCGGCGCTTGAGCAGGTCTTCCACCTGGGCCTTCAGGTCGTCGGAGGCGTCGCCCTCGAACCAGCTGTCCGGGTCGGCCTGCAGGAAGCCCAGCAGGGCGCCGGCCTCGATCAGCCTGGCCTTGTTGGCGGCGATGGCGACGGTGTCGCCGGCGGTGACGGCCCGCTCGATGGCGCTGGAGACCTCGAAGAAGCACGAGATCGCCTGCGGCGTGTTGAGGTCGTCCTCGAGCGCGGCGATCACCTCGGCCGGAGCCTCCATGGCCTGGTCCATGGGCGTGTCCTTGGCGCGGCGCAGGGCGCCGTACAGGCGGTCCAGCGCCTTCTTGGACTGCTCCAGCAGCTCCGGCGTCCAGTCCAGCGGTTGGCGGTAGTGCGCCGACAGCAGCGCCCAGCGGATCACCTCGCCCGGCGTGGTCTTCAAGAGCTCGTGGGGCAGGATGACGTTGCCCAGGCTCTTGGACATCTTCTCGCCGGACATATCCAGGAAGCCGTTGTGCAGCCAGTAGTTGGCCAGGACCGGCAGGTCGTGGGCGCAGCGGCTCTGGGCCACTTCGTTCTCATGGTGCGGGAAGGTCAGGTCGATGCCGCCGGCGTGGATGTCGATGGTCTTGCCCAGCGCCTTGTCGATCATGGCCGAGCATTCGATATGCCAGCCCGGACGGCCCGCGCCCCAGGGGCTGTCCCACTCGGGCTCGTTTTCCTTGGACGGCTTCCACAGCACGAAGTCGGCGGGGTGGCGCTTGTAGGGCGCGACCTCGACGCGGGCCCCGGCGATCATCTCGTCCAGGTCGCGGCCCGACAGCTCGCCATAGTCCGGGAAGGACTGGGTGTCGAACAGCACGTGGCCCTCGGCGGCGTAGGCCTTGCCGTTCTCCACGAGTTTGCCGATCATCTCGACGATGGCGCCGATGTGCTCGGTGGCCTTGGGCTCCAGGGTCGGACGCAGGGCCAGCAGGCCGTCGGCGTCGGCGTGATAGGCGGCCAGGTAGCGGTCGGTGATGACCTTGATCTCGACGCCCTCGTCGAAGGCCTTCTTGTTGATCTTGTCGTCCACGTCGGTGACGTTGCGGGCATAGACCACCGCGTCCTCGCCATAGATGTGGCGCAGCATGCGGAACAGGACGTCGAACACGACAACCGGGCGGAAGTTGCCGATGTGGGCGTGATTATAGACCGTGGGCCCGCAGACATACATCGTCACCCGGCTCGGATCGGCGGGAACGAAGGCGCGCTTTTCGCGCGTCAGGGTGTCGTGGAGCTTCAAGGTCATGAGAAAAACTGATCTGCCTGACGTAACGAGAGGTGTTGCGAGGGGTTGAATGGGTCCCATATAGCTAGTGGACACACGGACCACACCTCATCTTTTCGACGAGCTGTGCCGTAGCTGTGAAACGGGTGGCACGCGTCATTCCAGGACGACAGGCGTCCTGGCGCAACTCAGCCCGTGGAAAGACCTCCGAAAATGGACGCCCTGTCCCGCGAGCGAACCCTGATCGGCTCTGACGCCGGTCTTGATCTTGAACCCGCCCAGCGCCCCACCCGCGACGAGGCCATGGCTGCGGTCCGAACCCTTCTGGCCTGGGCGGGCGACAATCCCGACCGCGAAGGCCTGCTCGACACGCCCCAGCGCGTGGTCGACGCCTATGGCGAGTGGTTCGCCGGCTATCACGGCGATCCGGCCAAGGAGCTCTCGCGCACCTTCGAGGACGTGCAGGGCTATGACGACATGGTCATGCTGCGCGGCATCGACGTGCAGAGCCACTGCGAGCACCACATGGCGCCGTTCCTGGGCAAGGCCTGGGTGGCCTACATGCCGACCGGCAAGGTCGTCGGCCTGTCAAAGCTGGCCCGCCTGGTCGAGATCTTCGCCAAGCGTCTCCAGACCCAGGAGACCATGACCATGCAGGTGGCCGACGCCATCGAGGACCACCTGTCGGCCGCCGGCGTCGCCGTGCTGATCGACGCCGAGCACCAGTGCATGAGCACCCGCGGCGTCCACCACCACGACGTCTCGACGATCACGACGCAGTTCCGCGGCGTGTTCAAGACCGACAAGATCCTGCAGCAGCGGTTCATGGATCTGGTGACGCGGAAGTAGTTCAGGCCGTGCGTCCTTCGAGGCTCGCCTAGGGGCGAGCACCTCAGGATGAGGAATTCAGAAAACGGTCCTCATCCTGAGGTGCGAGGCGCAACCGAGCCTCGAAGGACACACCGCTAAGCCGCCGCCCGGATCCCCTCGCGGATCTTCGCCACGCAAGCGTCCTCCGGGCGGTGGACCAGGCTCACCAGCACGAAGCTGATCAGCATCAGCAGGTACCAGGCCCCGATCTTCTCGATCGACACCATCGACCAGCCGTCCTTCTGGCTGGGATAGATCCACGCGCCGGCGAAGGTGCCGAGGTTCTCGGCGAACCAGATGAACAGCGACACCAGCAACAGGCCGACGATCATCGGCATGCGGCGCGGCTTGAGGTCGGGCGTGAACACGAACCAGCTGCGCCCGAACAGCACCGCCGACAGGGCGAACAGGCCGATGCGGATGTCGGGGCCGAAGTGGTGGGTGAAGAAGTTCAGATAGGCCAGGCCCGCCAGGATCCAGGCGCTCCAGAACGGCGGGTAGCGGATGAAGGTGATGTCGAACAGGCGCCAGGCCCGGGCGATGTAGCTGCCGACGCAGGCGTACATGAAGCCGGTGAACAGCGGCACGCCGCCGATCCGCAGGCTGCTGGGCTCGGGATAGATCCACGAGCCGTGCGAGGTCTTGAACACCTCCATCAGCGTGCCGACCAAGTGGAAGATGAAGATCACCGCCGCCTCGTCCCAGCGCTCCAGCTTCAGGGCCAGCAGGGTCGCCTGGATGGCCAGCGAGGCCAGGACCAGGAAATCGTAGCGCGCCAACGGGGCGTCCTTGGGCCAGAACAGGTAGGTGGCGACCAGCAGGGCCAGCATCAGCGCGCCGAACAGGCTGGCCCAGGCCTGCTTGAGGCCGAACAGCAGGAACTCGTAGGCGCGGCCATGCCAGGGCGACCGCGCCGCCCACGGCCGAGCCCGGACATCCAGCGCCGCCACCCCGGCCTTGATGCGATCCTTGAGGTTCATCGATTCTTCCCTGAGGCGAGGCTAGCCCAGAGGGGGCCGTCGGCGCCATATGTGGCGCCATGAGCACGTCCCTGTTTCCCCACGCCCACGACAAGCACGCCCTGGAACGGGGCGATCAGCTGGCGCCGAGCTTCAACGCCGACGGGCTGGTGGTCGCGGTGGCGCAACACGCCGACACCGGCGAGATCCTGATGCTGGCCTGGATGAACGACGAGGCCCTGAAGCTGACCGTCGACACCGGGATCGCCCACTATTTCAGCCGCTCACGAAGCGAACTTTGGAAGAAGGGCGAGACCAGCGGCCAGCTGCAGGTCGTCGAGGAGCTGCGCGTCGACTGCGACCAGGACGCCGTCCTGATCAAGGTGCGCCCGCAGGGCGACGGCGGGGCCTGTCACGTCGGCTTCCGATCCTGCTTCTATCGCGTGTGGGAAGACGGCCGTCTGGTCGAGCGCGAGGACAAGGCCTGACATGACCCCGGTCCAAGCCCTGCTGGCCTTCGGCGTCGCCGCCGGCCTGCTGACCATCACGCCAGGGCTGGACACGGCGCTGGTGCTGCGCACCGCCGCCACCGAGGGCCCGCGGCGGGCCTTCGCCGCCGCCTTGGGCATCGGCTTGGGCTGCATGATCTGGGGCGTGGCCGCCTCGGTCGGGGCCGGCGCGCTGCTGACCGCCTCGACGATCGCCTACACCGCCCTGAAATGGGCGGGCGCGGCCTATCTGGTGTGGATGGGGCTGAAGATGATCCTCAAGCCGCGCGACAGTTTCGAGCCCGGCGCGGTGACCCCGACCGGCGGCGGCGCCATGGCCTCGCTGCGGCGCGGCCTGCTGACCAACCTGCTCAATCCCAAGGTCGGGGTGTTCTATATCTCGTTCCTGCCGCAGTTCGTGCCGACGGGCGTCAACCCGGCCGCCTTCGGCGTGCTGCTGACCGGCGTGCACGTGGTGATGGGCCTGCTGTGGGCCGGACTGCTGATCGCCGCCACCGCCCCGCTGGCGGGCCTGCTGCGCGAGGCCGTGGTGGTCCGCTGGCTGGACCGGGTCAGCGGCGGCGTCTTCATCGCCTTCGGCCTGCGCCTGGCGCTGGAGCGGCGATAGTCACGGCGCCGCTTGGCCGGTTCGCGCGTTAGGTCATCCAAGCCAACAGGATGATGAACGCATGTCGAGCGAAGACCTTCATGTTCCCCGCGAAAAACTGAGCCGCAAGACGCTGAACCGCCACTACGCCATCACCTCGCTGATCGAGGAGTTCGAGGCGGTGGACTGGTATCGTCAGCGTGCGGACGACTGCGACGACGCCGAGCTGAAGAAGATCCTGCTGCACAACGCCCGCGAGGAGCTGGAGCACGCGGCGATGGTTCTGGAATGGCTGCGCCGCGACGATCCGGAGACCGACGAGCAGCTGCGCGAGTACCTGTTCAAGGACGGCTCGATCGCGGGGCGCGAGGAAGAGGCGACGAAATAGGTCGCAAAATAGCTTGTCATCCCGGCCGCAGCGAAGCGGAGAGCCGGGACCCAGGGGCCGCCGCAGTGCATTGGCCCCTGGGTCCCGGACAGCCTTTGCGAGGCTTCCGGGATGACAAGGTTTTTTACCGCTTGATCGAGAACCCAACCCCCACGAAGCGCGGCTTGCCGGCGATGAAGGTCGGGATGCCGAAGCTGTCGCCGGTGTTGCCGGCGTCCTTCAGGTACTGCTTGTCGAGCAGGTTCTCGGCGAACACCTCCAGCTTCCAGCGATCGTCCAGCGCGCCGTAGCCCATCCGCAGGTTCAGCAGGCCATAGCCCTTCTGGAACTCGTCGACGGCGGTGTCGGGGAAGGTGCCGCCCGACTGCAGGTCGGCGCGGTCGTTGTTGTCGTCGAAGAACACCTTGGAGCGGTAGGTCCAGGTCGGGGTGGCGAAGAGCTTGCCCGACAGCCACGGCTTGCTGAACGCCGCGCCGACTGAGAAGGCGTGGTCCGGCGACAGGCGGAACTGGTTGCCCTTGCGCAGGCCGCTTTCAAGGCGGGCGTGGTTGTAGGCGTAGGTCGTGAACAGGGTCAGATCGTCGGTGGCCCGCAGGTTGGCCTCGCCCTCGAAGCCGTAGGCCTTGGCCTCGCCGGCGTTCAGGGTGACGGTCTGCGCGCCCTGGCGGAAGGTCGTGGCGAAGTTGTCGTAATTGTACTGGAACACCGAGGCGGCCAGGAACAGGCGGCCTTCCATCACCCGCGTCTTCACGCCGGCCTCGTAGGAGTCGACCGTCTCGGCGTCGATGACGCTGAAGCGGGCCGGGCCGTTGGGCGTCGCCGCCCCGGCGGTCGAGATGGTGTCGGGACGACGGCCACGGGCGTACGAGGCGTAATAGCTCAGCGTGTCCGAGGCGGCGTAGCGCGCCACCAGGCGCCAGGTGACGCCGCTGTCGTCGATGGCCTTGGACGACAGGTCGCCGTTGTTGGTGGTCGGCTGGGTGATCAGGCCGACATTCGGCAGCACGGCGTTGTTCACGGCGTTGGGCTGGGCGGCCAGGAACAGATTGGTCGCCGTCGGGGCCGCCAGCAGGATGCCCAGGATCGAGCGGCCGTTCTGGTTGGTCGAGCGGAACGCGGCTTCGCGGTCCTCGCTGGTGTAGCGCAGGCCGCCGGTCAGCTCGAGCTTGTCGGTGACCTTCAGCGTGCCGTCGGCATAGACGTCGTAGGCGGTGTTGTCGGCATAGTTGGCGAATTCCTCGCGGTGCACCGACTTCAGGTTCGAGACGATCCCGGGCGCCAGCGAGGCGGGAATGCCGAAGCCCAGCTGCAGGATGGTGGCCAGATAGGTCGGGTTGGTCAGCACGGCCAGGGGCTGGGGATTGGGACGGCTGATGCCCAGGGCGCTGTTGCCGGCCAGCAGGGCCAGCACCAGGCGCTCGTCGAACTGGCCGGGGATGCGCCACGAGCCGGTCTCGTGGAAGTAGTTGGCGCCGACGAAGCCGGTGAAGCGGCCGCCGTTGTCGTAGTTCAGGCGCAGCTCCTGGCTCTGCTGGCGGCCCTTGGCGTCCTCGGCGAAGGTGATGATCGGCAGCGACGAGCCGTCCGGATCGAACACCTCGGTCGAGTGGAAGGCGCGGGTGGCGGTGATCGACGACAGGCTGAGCGCGTCGGTCAGCTGGTACTCGGCCAGGGCCGTCAGGCCGTAGACGTTGCGGTCCAGGCCCAGGGGCTTGCCGCCTTCGAAGCCCGCGCCGGGGCTGAGCGTGGCGCTGGAATTGGACAGGCGGTCGCCCAGGGCGGCGCCGGTGATCGGGTCGGTCGGGTTGAAGGTGCGCGACTTGAAGGCCGTGCCGGTGGTGTCGTCTTCCTGCCAGTTGCCGATCAGGTCGACCTTCAGCTTCTCGGTCGGCTCCAGGTGATAGGCGATGCGCACCGCCGTGGTGCCCAGCGAGTTGTAGGCGTCGCCGCCGGCCGCGTCGTCCACATAGCCATCGCGCTGCTTGGACCGAACCGCGAAGCGCAGGGCGCTGCCGTTGTTGAACGCCAGGTTGGCGACGGCCTCGCCCATGACGTAGCCCTTGCTGCCCGTCTCACCGGCCAGGCTCCAGTCCGAGCGGGTCGGATCGGCCTTGTTCTGCACCAGGTTCACCGCGCCGATCAGCGCGCCGCGGCCAAACAGCGTCGATTGCGGTCCCTTGGCCACCTCGATGCGCTCCATGTCGAACAGCTCGACATACGAGCCGCGCGAGCGCGAGATCGGCACGCCGTCCTGATAGATCGACACCCGGGTCTCGTCGGTGGCCGAGCCGCTGTCCGAGGTGATGCCGCGCATCACGAAGCCGGAATTGTTGTTGGACTGGTTCTGCACCACGAAGCCGGGCGTGAAGGCCGACAGCTGGTCGAACTCCTGGACGCCGATCTTCTCGAGGAACTTGCCCGAATAGGCGGTGACGGCGATCGGCACCTCGACGCGGTCCTGGGCGCGCTTCTGGGCGGTGATGACGACGGCGTCCAGCGCGGTCGGGTCGTTGGCGGAGGTTTCCTCGGCCAGAACGGGCTGGGCCACGGCCAGAGCCAGAAGGCTGGCGGCGGTCATCAGCGAGGTGGTGCGGAAGGCGCGCATCGACTATCCCCTTTCGAATGCAGGCTTGAAATCAAGTTTCGGCCGTAGGGGCGCTCCATGGCGGGTGCGCGACGGTGTTGTGACGGAGCTGTGAAACGGTGGCGCTCAGGGACGATGAGGTCGAGGAAGAGCTGGACCTCGTCCCGGAAGGCGAAACCTTCATCGAAGCGCGCCTCGAAGACGCCCAGGCCGGCCAGCGCCTGGACAAGGTGCTGGGCCACGCGCTCGACGGTCTCTCCCGCGCCCGGCTGCAGGCCCTGATCGCCGAGGGCCGCCTGACCTTCGCGCCCGAGACCGGCGAACCCCGCCTGGTCAAGGACGGCTCGGCCAAGGCCCAGGCCGGCCTCTACCGCGTGACCGTGCCCGCCCCGATCGCCGCCGAGCCGACGCCCGAGGACATCCCGCTGACCGTCCTCTACGAGGACGCCTACCTGATCGTGGTCGACAAGCCGGCCGGCATGGCCGCCCACCCGGCGCCCGGCAACTATACCGGCACCCTGGTCCACGCCCTGCTGCACCACTGCAAGGGCAGCCTGTCGGGCGTCGGCGGCGTGGCCCGGCCGGGCATCGTCCACCGGCTGGACAAGGAGACGTCCGGCGTGATGGTCGCGGCCAAGACCGACGCCGCCCACCAGGGCCTGTCGGCCCTGTTCTCGACCCATGACATCGACCGGCTCTACATCGCGCTCACGCGCGGCGCGCCCCATCCGGCCAGCGGAACGATCCAGACCCAGCTGGGCCGCTCGCCGCACGACCGCAAGAAGATGGCGATCCTCAAGAGCGGCGGCCGTGAGGCCATCACCCACTACCGCGTCGAGGAGACCTTCGGGCCCAGCGACAAGCCCGTGGCGGCGCGGGTGGCCTGCCGGCTGGAGACAGGCCGCACCCACCAGATCCGCGTCCACATGGCCAGCAAGAGCACGCCTTGCCTGGGCGATCCCGTCTATGGCGCGTCAGCCCCGACCGCCGCCGTGCGCGCGGTGATGGACGAGGTCGGCTTCTCCCGCCAGGCGCTGCACGCCGCCGTGCTGGGCTTCGTCCACCCGATCACCGGAGAGACCCTGCGGTTCGAGACCCCCCTGCCCGCCGACATGGCGGCGCTGGAAGCGGGGCTGAAGGCGCTGTGAGTTCGTCCGGCCTTGCGGTCCGGTAACAAAAGCGCCCTAATTCGGCTGACGTGACGGCCTAAGTGTCTAGAGTGCAGCGTTCCCGGAAAGCCAAGATGACCTCGACGCGACCGATCCTCGGCATCCTGGCCGCCCTTGCCCTCACTGCTCCGGCGCTCGCCCAGACGGTGACGAGCACGGACGAAGCCGTTCCCACGGCCGCCCACCGCGTCGACGCCAAGACCGCCGCCGAGGCCGAGAAGCTGCAGGCCGCCCAGGCCGAGGCCGCCGCCAAGGCCCCGCCGGCCAAGGTGCTGACCACCGACGAGCAGATCGCCGCCTTCCTGGCGACCTCGCCCGCCATCCGCCAGGTCGACACCGCCAGCGGCGTCGTGCGCGCCGACGACGGCGAGCCCGAACCGCGCAAGATCCATGGCTCGGCCGGTGTCACCGTCGGCACTGGCGGCTATCGCAGCGCCTATGTCTCGACCCTGATCCCGATCGGCGAAAGCTCCACCCTGGGCATCGCCTATTCCCAGACCGACCACGGCAAGAACGGCGTCTACCTGCCCTACGACGGCTACGGTTACGGCGGCGGCTATGACGGCGTGGGCCTGAACCGGGGCGGCCGCTGGGGTCGCGGCGGCAAGAGCCAGTCGGTGGCCGTCTCCCTGGCCGTGGGCACGGACCGCGACCGTCCGCCCGAGGGCTGCGCCCCGGCCTTCCGCGCCGACGGCCATTATGTCGAGCCGCTGTGGGCCACACAGATGCGCGGCGACCAGAACCCCTGCCTGCTCGGCGAAACCCGCTGAAGCCGCGTCCGCGCCGCCCGGCTGAACAATAATCGGCTCAGCCCCGCCGGCGTTCGCTGATGTTTAACGGCTTGCGGGCCAGGATGACTCAATCGGGACATCAGGCGTTCGCATGCAGCCGGAAATCATTGCTCACCATCACCCCGCCACGGGGACGGTGACCTATCTCGTCGTAGATCCGGCCACGCTCCTGTGCGCGATCGTCGATCCGGTCCTGGATTTCGATCCGGAGACCCAGGCCACCGACACCAGCTTCGTCGATGCGATCATCGCCGAAATCCGCGCCCGCGACATGGGTCCGACCTGGATCCTTGAGACCGGCCTGCACCAGGCCCACCTGTCGGCGGCCGGCCACCTGAAATACGAGACCGGCGCGTCGGTCTGCATCGGCGCCGGGGCGATAGACAGCCTCAAGCGCCTGGCTCCGGCCATGGGCGAGCACGGCGTCGACCTCGACGGCTGGGACTTCGACAAGCTGGCCCAGGACGGCGAGGTCCTGCCGATGGGCGGGATCGAGATCACCGCCCACGCGGTCAATGGCCGCCTGCCGGGCGCCGTGGCTTACCAGATCGGCGACGTGGTCTTCACCGGCGATGTGCTGCTGGCTCCCGAGCTGGGCGCCGGGCGCGCCGACCTGTTCGGCGCCGACGCCGCGGCCCTCTATGCCGACGCCCGCAAGTTCCTGTCCCTGCCGGGCGACACCCGCCTTCTGGCCGGCTGGGAGGCCGCCGAGGGCTCGGAAGCCACCACCGTGGCCCAACAGCGCGCCAATAACGTCCAGCTGCGCGACGGCGTCGACCTGGACGCCTTCGTCGCCGCCCGCCAGGCCGCCGACGCCGCCCTGCCGCCCCTGCCTTACGCCGCCGAGGCCCTGCGCGTGGCGATCCGCTCGGGCAAGCTGCCGCCCGAGGGCGAGGACGGCCGCCGCTTCCCGCCGACCGATATTCGTTCTCTTTAAAAACGCACTTGCGCCGACGGCGCTTCGACGGGCATATTCTTCGCACGCGAAGAATATGGAGAACGCCGCATGGCTGAAGATTTCAGCGCGACCCTGACCGAGCGTCAGGCCGGCAACCTGCCCGACCTGCTGGGCCTGGAATGGCTGGAAGCCCGCTCGGGCTATGTGAAGGGCCGCTTCACGGTCGGCCCGCATCACATGGCTCCCAACGGCTTCCTGCACGCCGCCAGCGTCATCGCCCTGGCCGACAGCGCCTGCGGCTATGGCTGCGTGGTCTCCCTGCCCGAGGGCGCGACCAGCTTCACGACCATCGAGCTGAAGTCCAACTTCCTGGGCACGACCCGCGAGGGCGGCGTTCTGTGCGAGGCCAGGCTGGTCCACGGCGGCCGCCTGACCCAGGTCTGGGACGCCGTGGTGACGGCCGAGGCGACCGGCAAGACCATCGCGCTTTTCCGCTGCACCCAGATGGTTTTGCACCCCAAGGCCTGACCGCGACAGAAAGCCCGCAATAGGGACTTGCGTTACCGCGACGACGCCGCTAGGTATCGCGCCCTCGACCTCGGGCGGCTCCAAAACGCTCCCGAAAAGGCACCCATGGAGAGGTGGCAGAGTGGTCGAATGTACCGCACTCGAAATGCGGCGTGCCTGGAAGGGCACCGTGGGTTCGAATCCCACCCTCTCCGCCACTACCCCTCTTAAATCGTCCTGCCCATGAGCACGGAACGGCCGCCGCACCCCCTGATCGCCCAGGCGCGCGACCTGCTGAACCGGGGTCAGGTCGAGCCCGCCCTGGCCGCCGCGCGACGTCGGCTGGGCGAGGCGGCTCACGATGTCGACGCGCTGGAAATCCTCGCCCTGATCCATCAGCAGCGCGGCCAGACGGTCGAGGCGATCGCGGTGCTGGAAACGATTATCGCGCTGGCCCCGCGCCTGGACTGGCCGCGCGACGACCTGGCGATCCTGCTGGCGGGCCTGGGCCGCAAGGCCGACGCCGAGATCGCCGTCCGCGCCGCCCTGGCGCTCAATGACCGCAATCCCCAGGCCCACGCCATGCTGGGCACCCTGCTGACCGAACGCCGCGACCTGCCCGGCGGCGAGGCGGCCTTTCGGCGCGCCCTGGCCCTGGTCGGCGACCATCCGCCCACCCAGACCGCGCTGGCCGCCAACCTGATCGAGCAGGGCAAGCTGGAGGCCGCCGAGCCGCTGCTGGCCCGCGCCGACGCCCTGGCGCCCCGCGATGGCCAGACCCTGGCCCACTGGTCGCGGCTTAAGGAGCTGGCCGGCGATCTTGCCGCCGCCCGCGCTCTGCTGGACCGCGCCCAGGCGACCGGCCTTGACGTCACCCTGCGGCGCGTCGTGCTGCTGGGCCGCGAGAAGCGTCACGCCGAAGCCCTGGCGGTGATCGAGGCCGCTCACGGCCGCGCGGGCGGCGACGCCCTACTGGAAGCCGGCCGATTGAAGGAGAAGCTGGGCCGCCCCGCCGAGGCCTTCGCCGACTTCGTCGAGGGCAAGGCGCGCCTGGCCGCCCGCGATGGGCTTGCCTATGACGGCGCGGCCGTGGTCCGCGAGTTCGAGACCCTGGCGCGGCTGGTCCAGGCCCGGGGCCGGCTGCCCGGCGCGCTGGTCCGCGAGGGCCCGCAACCGATCTTCGTGTTCGGCTTCCCGCGCTCGGGCACGACGATGGTCGAGCAGGTGCTGTCCAGCCACTCAGCCGTCGCGGCCGGCGGCGAGCTGCCGTTCGTCACCGAGATGGTCTCGCACCTGGAAGGCGCGCTGGGCGGGCTGGAGGCGCTCTGGACGCCCGGTGTCGCCGAGACGCTGCGCGACCTCTATCTGGATCGCGCCCAGGCCTTCGGCCTGCTGGACGGCGGCCAGCCGCTGTTCACGGACAAGATGCCGCTCAGCGAGGTCTGGACGCCGATAATCCGCGCGGCGTTCCCAGAGACCAAGCTGATCCGCATGGTCCGCCATCCGCTGGACACGGCGGTGTCGATGCTGTCGCACAACCTGACCCACGGCGAGTTCTGTGGCTACCGGATCGAGGACATCGCAACCCACATGCGCGCCGTCCACGCCCTGACCAAGACCTATGCGGCGACGCTGGGCGAGACGGCGCTAAACGTGCGCTATGAGGATCTGGTCGCCGACCAGGAGGGCCAGACCCGGCGACTGCTGGCGCATCTGGACCTGTCGTTCGCACCGGCCTGCCTGCGCTTCCACGAGAACCGCCGCTACGCGCCCACGCCTAGCTACGCCCAGGTCAGCGAGCCGCTGAACGACCGCTCGATCGGACGGTGGAAGCAGTATCGCGATCAGCTGAAGCCGCAGATCGACGCCTTGGCGGACGTGATCATCGACCTGGGATATCCTTCTCCCCTTGTGGGAGAAGGTGTCGACGACGTCGACGGATGAGGGGTCGCGCGGGCTAGTCCGGATAGGGCTTTCAACCCCTTGTGTCTTGGATCTGAGTTTAAAGTGGTGATGCGGGCGGCTGTTAGCAGCAGCCGCCCGCCGCGACCTTGAGCC